>JBMYMD010000003.1:0-134243 GCA_049596955.1 Flavobacteriaceae bacterium | reverse complement strand
GATAAAGTTGGTACCCTTTACGCAACGACCGTCTTTGATATCTAAACAAGGAATAATTCTTTTACAGACCATTGTTACAGTAATTTTGGAGTTCTGATGGCGTTATTTTGTTCTCGTAAATGGCTTTTCCTAAAATGACAGCATGACAACCAATGGCTTCAAGCGCGAAAACGTCTTGAATACTTGAAACACCTCCACTGGCAATAAGTTTGATGTCGTCAAATCGAGAAATGAGTTTTTGATAAATGGCTGTAGAAGGTCCCTGTAGCATGCCGTCTTTTGAAATGTCAGTACATATCACTGTTTTAACGCCTAAATTCATGTAATACTGAACAAAGTCAAATAAATTAATATTTGATTGTTCACTCCATGCTGAAACGGCTATTTGCTCATTCAAGAAATCTGCTCCAAGAATAATTTTATCTGCTCCAAAGCGCTCAATACACTTCTTGGCTTTGTCAGTATACTTTGCAGCCATACTGCCAAGTGTAACATAGCTCGCGCCTAAATCAAATGCCTTTTCAACTTCTTGTATATCGTGTAAACCGCCTCCAAAGTCAATGGTTAAATTGGTTTTAGATTTGATTTGCTCTAAAACATAAGCGTTCACAATCTTTTTTTGCTTAGCTCCATCTAAATCGACCAAGTGAAGATGTGTGATACCCAGTTTTTCGAAATTTAACGCGACTTCTGTGGGGTTTGAATGGTACTCTTTTTTGGTATCATAAGCCCCTTTTGTCAGTCGAACACATTTTCCGTTGATCAAATCAATTGCTGGTATTAATTTCATTTCTGTGTAATAAATTCATTAATGAGTTTTGCACCATAACGACTGCTTTTTTCAGGATGAAATTGAAATGCCGTAAAATTATCTTTTTGCAGTACAGCGCTGTAATTTAATCCATAAGTACAACTGGCCTGGGTTTGTTCACAGATTTCGGCGTAATAACTGTGAATCATATACACGTAATTATTGTGATATTTATCGGATGACGAGCTCAGGGTATTCCATCCGATTTGAGGAACTTTTAAGTCTTGAAATTTTTTGACCTTAGTATCAAAAACACCCAAACCTCTTACGTCTCCTTCTTCGGTTTGATTACACATCAATTGCATACCTAAACAGATACCTAATACAGGTTGACTCAGGTTTGCAATCAGTTCTACTAAATCGTTTTTCTCAAGATTATTCATCGCCATTTGTGCGTGGCCTACTCCAGGAAATATGACGCGGTCTGCACTTTTAATTTCATTTTTATTGGCGGATAAGGACGCCGTGTAACCCAAACGTTGCAATGAAAATTGAACACTCTGTACATTACCTGAACCGTAATCTATAATGACAATTTTCATAAGCTTCCTTTGGTACTTGGTAAAATCATGTGATCTATATCTCGTTTGACTGCCATTTTGATTGATTTGGCGAAGGCTTTAAAAATGGATTCAATTTTGTGGTGTTCGTTTTCCCCTTCAGCCTTAAGGTTGATGTTTGCCAAAGCCCCATCTGCGAAAGACTTAAAAAAATGGTAAAACATTTCAGTAGGCATATCTCCTACTTTTTCTCTTTTGAAAGTTGCATCCCAGACGATCCAGCTACGACCTCCAAAGTCTATGGCAAATTGAGCTAGACAATCGTCCATAGGGAGACAGTACCCGTAGCGTTCTACCCCTAACTTATTACCCAATGCCTTTTTAAATGCTTCTCCAAGTGCAATACCAGTATCTTCTATAGTGTGATGCTCATCAACATTAAGATCACCCTTGACTTCAATTTTTAAATTGCACTGGCCGTGCTTGGCCAGTTGATCAAGCATATGATCAAAAAAACCTAAACCTGTATCAATATTGGATTGTCCTTGCCCGTCAATATCTAATTCAATAGAAATCTCAGTTTCTTTTGTATTTCTTTGATGCCTAACAATTCGATTTTTACGTACTAAAAATTCATAGATTTCAGACCAAGAATCGGCGTTAAGTGCAATTTCATTTCGAATGGCCTCAGTTTTATTAGAGAGTTCATCTTCACCAATAGAATTGTACTGGATTAAGATACCTTTACAGCCAAGGTTCAATGCCAGTTCCATATCAGTTAGTCGATCTCCGATGACCATAGAGTTGGCGATATCAAAATCACCTAAGAGGTAGTGGTTTAAAAGTCCAGTCTTAGGTTTTCTTGTGGGTTTATTTTCTTCTGGAAAACTGCGGTCGATACAAATTTCTCTAAAATGTATTCCTTGATCTTTAAAGGTGTTGACTATTAAATTTTGAACGGGCCAAAAGCTTTCTTCGGGAAATGAAGCTGTGCCTAAACCGTCTTGATTCGTAATCATGACAAGTTCATAATCTTCGAGTGCGCATATCTTTTTAAGATTGTCAAAAACACCTTCAAAGAAATGTAATTTTTCAAAGCTGTCAATTTGATAGTCCTTAGGCTCTTTGATTAAGGTGCCGTCTCTGTCGAGAAATAAAATTTTTTTCATAAGCGTTGAAGTGTTTGAAGAAGTCTTTTGTTTTCGTTTTCGGTTCCCACAGTTATTCGAAGCATCCCTTTACATAGATGTAGTCTTGATCTGTTTCTTACCACAAAGCCTTTTTCAATTAATTCATAATACAATTCATTAGGCTTTTTCACCTCTACCATGATGAAATTTGTTTCTGACGGTAGAACTCGTTTAATCAAAGAAAGTTTCGTTAATTCCTTCATTAAAATGCTTCTTTGTTCAATGATTTGATCAACTTCGGCCTGAACAATCTCGATTTTTCTCAATTGATCAATGGCTGCTTTTTGATTTAAACTGCTGCAGTTGTAGGGTGGCTTGAGTTTAGATAAATAACCTATGATTTGTGGATTTGATATAAGGGTACCTATTCGCGCTCCAGCAAGACCAAAAGCCTTTGACATGGTTCGACAAATCATAAGGTTATTATATTTCGAAATGAGTGCTATTGCACTACTGTCAGAACTAAATTCGATATAGGCTTCGTCTATGAGAATCATGTGTTCAGTGGCGACTATAATCTTTTCAAGCTGATCTATTGCAACTTTGTTTGCGGTGGGATTGTTCGGATTACATATGATACTCAGTCCCACTTTTTGATTTGAAGTATCCCAGTTTTGACTAGGAAAATTAAAATCATTGTTTAAGGGTATTTTTTTAACCTCAATATGATTGAGCTCTGCAAGAATTTCATACATCCCATAAGTTGGGTCTACAATTTGTAAATTATGTACCGCAGGAGTACAAAAACCTCGCATAACCAAGTCTAGAATCTCATCACTTCCGTTACCAATGAGCAGTTGATTTGGGGTTGTTCGAAAATAGTCAGCCAGCAGTGTCTTTAATTTATTATGGTGTGGATCTGGATACCTATTAGTTAATGAATTATAGGGGTTTTCGTTGGCATCTAAGAATGTAACTTCAGATTCAGTGCTGAAATCATCTCGTGCAGATTGGTAAGGTTTTAGATCAATGAAGGATGGTTTTCCTTGTAATTCTATTGAACCTGCTTCTTCTTTGTCAAATTCTTTTTCCTTAAGTGCTTCTAGACGATAGGTTACAGCCATTTTATGTGCTTGTAGGCCTTCAGCTTTTGCCATGGTCTCAATGTCTGGTCCTAAAGATCGAATACCACGCGCTTGTATCTTTTGAAAAGTTATCGCTTTTTGAAAGGCGTCTAAATTAACCCCGCTGTACTGTCTTGCATAGCCATTTGTAGGCAGGGTGTGGTTTGTTCCAGAAGCGTAATCCCCTGCGCTCTCAGGAGTGTAATTTCCGATAAAAACAGAACCAGCATTTGCGCAATTTTCAACAAAATAGGATTCGTTTTCGACATTAATTATATAGTGTTCTGGAGCGTAAGCGTTGATAAAATCAACCTGATCTTTTTCGTCTTCGAGACAAACCGCAAAACTGTTTTGCAAGGCAGCATTTATGATGTCTTGACGTTCTAGTTTTTGGGTTTGTAGGGTTATTTGCTTTTGAACCTTAGCTACGATTTCAGGTGAAGGACAAACTAAAACCACCTGAGAGTCTTTACCGTGTTCGGCCTGAGATAATAAATCTGCCGCAACAAATACGGGATTTGCACTTTGATCGGCCACTACTAAGAGCTCACTTGGTCCAGCCGGCATATCAATTGCTACACCAAAGTTAAGTGCGTATTGTTTGGCTTTAGTGACGTATTGATTTCCAGGTCCAAAAATTTTAGAAACCTTAGGGATACTTTCTGTTCCCAAAGTAAGTCCTGCGATAGCCTGAATACCTCCAACAGTCATCACGGCAGTTACGCCACATAATTTGGCGGTGTAGAGAATTGCAGGATGAATTTCACCTTCTTTGTTTGGTGGAGTACACAGAATAATATTTTTACAACCTGCGATTTTTGCTGGAATAGCTAACATTAAAATAGTTGAGAAAAGTGGAGCACTCCCACCTGGGATATAAATTCCAACATTTTCAATTGGCTTTTTATCTTGCCAGCATTCTACACCATAGTCAGTATTGACTCTGATTAGTGGCGTTTTTTGGGCTTTGTGAAATTTGTAGATGTTTTTATACGCTCTTTCTATAGCTCGTTGTAAAGAGGCGTTTATAGCGTCATTTTTGCGATTTTCAAAATCCTTTAATTCAACTTTTGAAATTGAAACTCCATCAAACTTTTGCGTATAATTTTGAATGGCTTTATCACCATGTATTTTAACTTCATTGAAGACTTCTGCCACCAATTCTCCCAGAGTTGAATCATCTATAGCGGGTCTTTCACAAATTTTCTCCCATAAATTCCTAGAAGGATTTTGGTAGATCTTTTTCATACGAACATTTTATCAATTGGACATATTAATATTCCTTGAGCTCCATTCTCTTTGAGTAAGTCAATAACATTCCAAAATTCATCGGTTTCGATAACGGTGTGAATTGAAACCCAAGACTTGTCTGCCAAAGGCATTACTGTTGGGCTTTTCATTCCAGGTAAAAGACCTGTGATTTTATCTACTTGATCAGCAGGAGCATTCATTAGCAAGTATTTAAACCTTTTCGCACTAAGTACGCCTCTAATTCTAAAAATTAATTGATTTAATAGTTCCGTTCTCTGCTCATCTAAAGATGGAGAACTACATAGAACAGCCTCACTTTTTAAAATGGATTTAATTTCTTTGAGGTTATTGTTGAATAAGGTGCTTCCACTGCTAACTATATCACATACAGCGTCTGCAAGTCCAATATTAGGAGCAATTTCAACAGAACCGTTGATGACATGAATTTTAGCCTCAATCTGATGTTCTTCAAGAAACTTTTTGAGGGTATTGGGGTAAGAAGTTGCAATACTTTTTGACTGAAGGTCAGAGATGTTTTCAATATCGCTTTGGTTTGGAACTGCAATAGACACTCTACATTTTGAGAATCCTAGCTGTTCGTTTATCACAATACCCTCCCCTTTTTCATGCAATAAATTTTCACCAATTACAGCTATATCTACAACATTGTCAAGAAGGTATCCTGGGATGTCACTATTTCTTAGAAAAAACACTTCTAATGGAAAATTAGAAGAAGAAACTTTGAGTTGATTTTGCCCATTTTGAATTTCAATTCCACAATTTTTTAAAATTTGTAAAGACTCGTCGTGGAGTCTTCCACTTTTTTGTAATGCTAATCTGATCTTTTTCATAGTAAATAAAAAAACCCGATTGTATTAGGTACAAACGGGTTTTGCGAATTGTTAAAACTCGTTTGCTAAATTATAATATGATGAATATGATTTATACTCATGGATATTAATTGTTTCCTAGGATTAAAGGAAGTCCGTCTTTAGAAGAACCTACAACTATTACTTTAGAGTTTGGAGAATTAGACAATTGTAATGTTGCTTCAATACCTTTGTCTCTTAAAATTTTGTCTGTAAGTGAGGCACTTAGTATGCGGTTTGCATCTGCCTTACCCTGTGCTTCAATTCTCAGTTTTTCAGCTTCTTTCTCTGCCGTTACAAGTCTAAATTCATATTCTAAGGAAGCCTGCTCTTGTTTGAGTTTTCTTTCGATAGCTTCTCTAATTGTTGGAGGGAGCGTTACATCTCTAACCAGGATCTCATTTAATTGAATATATTGATCGTCTACGATGTTTTTGGTTTCCTCATAGATCTCCTTTTGTATGGCATCTCTCTTACTCGAATAAAGTTGTTCGGGCGTATATCTACCAACCACACTTCTCGCAGCGGATCGAATGGCAGGTAAAAGAATACGCTCTTTGTATTTTTCTGATTTTTCTTGATGCAGTTTACCCAATGATTCATATTTCGGTTGAAACCAAGCAGAGGCATCTAACTGAATGTCTAATCCATTAGAGGATAATACTTTCATAGACTCGAAAACCTCTTGTTGTCGAACTTCATAAATATAAACTTTGTTCCAAGGCATAATTAAATGAAACCCCTCTCCTAATGGTGCTTCATCGGTTACGACTCCACCACCAAAAGTTCGATAGAGGACTCCAGCCTCTCCTGAACCTATGGTTAATGCCGATTTCGACACTAAAATGAGCACGAAAAAAGTAATCGCGGTAATAGGTAATACTAATTTTGGTAATCTTTCCATTTGATATAATTAAGTTAACATACCTCCATCAACTAACAAGACTTGACCTGTGATGTAAGAGGACATTTCTGATGCAAAAAATAAACAAGCGTTAGCAATATCTTCTGTTGTTCCACCCCTTTTTAGTGGAATTCCCTGTCTCCATTGATCCACGACAGACTCATCTAGTTTGGCGGTCATTTCAGTTTCAATGAATCCCGGTGCAATAACATTGGAGCGTATATTTCTTGAGCCTAATTCAAGTGCTATTGACTTAGTGAATCCAATTATGCCCGCTTTTGAAGCAGCGTAATTTGCTTGACCAGCATTTCCTTTGACTCCAACGACAGAAGAGATATTAATGATACTGCCCTTACGTTGTTTGAGCATGCTGCGCTGCACCGCTTTGGTCATATTAAAAACGGACTTTAAATTGACATCGATCACATCATCAAAATCAGACTCTGACATCCGCATTAGCAAGTTGTCTTTAGTGATTCCTGCGTTGTTGATCAAAACATCTATACTGTCAAAATTGCTTAGTACATCTTTGACTAGTTGTTCGCAATCTTCAAAAACTGCTGCATTACTCTTATACGCATAAGCTTGAACTCCGTATTCTGTGCGGAGTATATTTTCTAATTCCTTGGCCGGTGCTTCACTTGAACTATAAGTAAATGCAACGTTTGCTCCACTCTTTGCAAATTCAATAGCTATTCCTTTTCCTATTCCTCTGCTGCCACCCGTTAAAATGACATTTTTGCCTTCTAACATTTTCATGATAACACTTCTTTTACTTTAAGGCCTATTTCAGCAGGAGAATCTACCACGTGAATGCCTTTCTCTCTCATGATTTTCTTTTTTGCTTGAGCGGTGTCATCGCTTCCACCAACAATAGCTCCTGCGTGACCCATTGTTCTGCCTGCAGGTGCTGTTTCACCGGCAATAAATCCAATAACAGGCTTTGAACTTCCACTTTCAGCATACCAATGAGCAGCATCTGATTCTAACTGCCCACCAATTTCTCCAATCATTACAACAGCTTCTGTTTCTTCATCTTCTATGAGCATTTGCAGTGCTTCCTTAGTGGTTGTTCCAATGATAGGATCTCCACCAATCCCAATGGCTGTTGAAACACCTAATCCTTGTCTTACTACCTGGTCTGATGCCTCATAGGTAAGAGTTCCTGATTTAGATACGATTCCAACCTTTCCTTTTTTAAAGACAAATCCAGGCATAATACCAACCTTAGCCTCATCTGGAGTAATGACTCCTGGGCAATTTGGTCCAACAAGGGTACAGTCAAATTTTTGGATGTAGTCGTAGACTTTGACCATATCAGCAACTGGTATACCTTCTGTAATGGCAATAATAACCCTAATACCAGCATTAGCGGCTTCCATAATTGCATCGGCAGCGAAAGCTGGAGGTACAAATAATATCGATGTATCAGCCCCTTTTTTTTCTACCGCCTCTCGAACAGTGTTAAAAACAGGAAGCCCAAGGTGCTCTTGTCCACCTTTTCCGGGTGTAACTCCACCAACTAATTGAGTTCCGTATGAAATCATTTGTTCGGCATGAAAGGTTCCTTCAGAGCCTGTAAAGCCTTGCACTATAATTTTAGAATGTTTATTAACGAGTACGCTCATGGTTAAAATTTGGCACAAAAATAGAACATGAAAGTTAAATGTAGAACTATATTACTGCTTTTTTAAGCCTTCAAAAAAATCGGGTAATTGTTTAACTGCAGCCTTTTGTTTTAAATTAGTTCTATAAGGTACTGCGGGGTCTCCAGAATAGGTTTTTTCAGGTGCTAATGATTTTGTTACTGCGGTTTGACCTAAAACCACCACGTTGTATCCAATAGTTACGCCACTAGTTACTCCTACCTGTCCCCACAACACACTGTTTTTTTGAATGGTTACACACCCAGCAATACCGCATTGGGCAGCAATAAGACAATTTTCTTCAATTACGCAGTCATGACCGATTTGTATTTGATTGTCAAGTTTACTTCCACTTTTTATGATTGTGTTTGCTGTTACCCCTTTGTCAATGCTGCAAAGTGCACCTATTTCAACATGATCTTCAATCACTAGACCTCCGGCTGAATGCATTAAATGATAGTTGTCATTTTTCTTGTTGTAGTAAAACGCATTGGAGCCTAATATTGTTCCCGCCTGTACAATGACTTTTTTGCCAATTTGAACGCCATCGTAAATGACCACATTGGGATGTATAACACTCCCTGCTCCTATAGAAACACCTTTGCCAATGCTGACATTAGGCATTATCACAGCAGAAGCATCAATGTTTTTTTCATCTTCTTGAAAGTGCGTATGAGGACTATATCTTTTTAGAATCGCATTAAAAACATGAAAGGGATGTTCTGTGAGTAATACAACCTTACCTCGAGGTACTTCTACCTCTTTATTAATTATGATTGCACTAGCCTTTGATTTTAGTGCTTTATCGTAATACTTAGGATGGTCTACGAATATCAGGTCACCTTCGCTGACATTGTGAATTTCGCTGATTCCCTTTAATGTAAGGGTTTCGTCTCCTTTTATAGAGCAATTGAATTCTTTGGCTATAGAACGCGCAGAAAGTGCAGCGGGAAACTTCATCTACTCTTTAACACGTTCCATGTAAGTTCCCTTTTCTGTATCAATTTTAATTTTATCTCCTTCATTGATAAAAAGAGGAACATTAATTCTTGCGCCTGTTTCAACTGTCGCAGGCTTTGTTGCGTTGGTAGCTGTGTTGCCTTTTACACCCGGTTCTGAATGCGTTACCTCAAGAACAACCGATGCAGGCATATCAACTGATAAGGGCATGCTGTCTTCGGTATTGAACATAATGGTTACGATTTCACCCTCTTTGAGTAAATCAGCAGCATCTAAGGCATCTCTTTGCAAACTAATTTGATCGTAGTCAACGGTATTCATAAAATGAAAGCTGTCTCCTTCACTGTACAAGTACTGATAACTTCTAGTTTCAACACGAACATCATCAATTTTATGACCCGCTGAGAAGGTGTTGTCGATGACTTTTCCTGTGGTTACACTTTTGAGTTTCGTTCTAACAAATGCAGGACCCTTTCCTGGTTTTACATGTAAAAACTCAATGATTTTAAAAATGTCACTATTGTAACGGATGCATAATCCTTTTCTAATGTCTGATGTACTTGCCATATGTTATGTGTTGCTAAAATATCCTTTCATGATTCCACGTTGAGAATCTCTGATAAATTGTAAAATTTCATCGCGTTCTGGAGTGGCCTCCATCTCAGCTTCAATAATTTCCATTGCTTGTGAATTATTGTAGTTCTTCTGATACAGAATGCGGTAAATGTTTTGAATCTCTGTTATTTTCTCTGTGCTGAACCCTCTTCTTCGCAATCCTATCGAATTGATTCCCACATATGATAAGGGTTCTCGAGCGGCCTTGACATAAGGTGGTACATCTTTACGAACTAAAGATCCCCCAGTTACAAACGCATGGTGACCCACTGAAACAAATTGATGTACAGCGACCATTCCAGCCAAAACAACATTTTCACCTATGGTAACATGCCCTGCTAAGGTGGAATTGTTGCTGAAAATACATCCATTTGAAACAAGACAGTCATGGGCTATATGCGAATAGGCCATAATTAGACAATTGTCACCTACGACCGTCTTCATGCGATCTTCAGTTCCTTTGTTGATGGTTACGCATTCTCTAATGGTTGTATTATTCCCAATAATAACGACAGACTCTTCCCCTTTATACTTTAAATCCTGTGGTACAGCAGATACTACAGCTCCTGGATAAATATTGCAATTTTTTCCAATTCTGGCGCCTTCCATTATGGTTACGTTTGAACCGATCCAAGTACCTTCTCCAATTTCAACATTATTGTGTATGGTTGCAAACGGTTCAATTACCACGTTTTTGGCGATTTTGGCTCCTGGATGTACGTAAGCTAAGGGCTGATTCATTATTTTTTCTTTATGATTTGTGCCATAAGTTCTGCTTCAGATACTAGCTTGTCATTAACATAAGCATTTGCTTTCATGTGACAAATTCCACGACGAATAGGTGTAATTAACTCACAATCAAAAACAAGTGTATCTCCAGGAACAACGGGTTGTTTAAACTTTACATTGTCCATTTTCATGAAAAAAGTCAGATAATTCTCAGGGTCTGGAACCGTACTCAATACCAAAACCCCCCCGGTTTGAGCCATAGCCTCAACTTGTAAAACACCTGGCATTACTGGAGCTCCTGGAAAATGACCTACAAAAAAATCTTCATTCATGGTAACAGATTTTGTGCCTACTACTCTTGAAGTCGTCAATTCGTATATCCTGTCAATGAGAAGAAAAGGAGGTCTATGAGGTAGCATATTCATGATTTGAGTAACATCCATTAAAGGAGGATTATTCCAATCAATTTGAGGTGCTCTATTTCTTTTACTGTCTTTAATATGTTTGCTTATTTTCTTTGCAAACTCTGTGTTGACGTGGTGACCAGGTTTAATTGCAATGAGTTTACCTTTTATCTTACTTCCGACTAAACTTAAATCACCTATAACGTCTAGTAACTTGTGTCTCGCCGCTTCGTTTGGATAATGCAGATTTAAATTATCTAGAATTCCATTAGGTTTAACAGCCACTTCTTCTTTGTTGAATGCCGTTTTCAACTTTTCCATGGTTCCGTCTGACAACTCCTTATCAACATAGATGATGGCGTTGTTTAAGTCACCACCTTTGATTAGTCCATTGTCCAGAAGCATTTCAATTTCATGCAAAAAACTAAAGGTTCTAGAATCTGCTATTTCATCTTTGAATTGTGAAATATCTGTAATACTCGCATTCTGTGTTCCGATGATGTTAGAACCAAAATCAACCATTACATTGATTTCATAACTGTCATGAGGTAATAATATCAACTCACTACCTGTATTTTCGTCTTTGAATTCAATAATTTCGGTGACTTCAAACACCTCTTGTTCTGCATCCTGTTCCACAATTCCAGCTTCTTCTATTGCATTGACAAACTGGATTGATGATCCATCCATTATAGGGGGCTCTTCCGAATCTAAACAAATCAAAACATTGTCTAAATCCATACCTGTTAATGCAGCCAATACATGTTCAGAGGTATGAATCTCAATATTGCCATTGCTTAAAATGGTACTTCTTTCAGTTCGAGTGACATATTGAGCTAAAGCCGGAATACTAGGACGACCTTCAAGATCTTCTCTGCAGAATACAAAACCAGTATTGATTTGAGCAGGTTTAAATGTTAGGCTTACTTCTTTTCCTGTATGAAGACCGACTCCTTTTAGTGAAGTTTCTTTAGCAATCGTTTTTTGTTTCACTATTGATTTGATTTTAATTTCTTTTCTACTTTTCTCAAACGATTTTCAATTTTTTCCAAGTTCTTGAAATGTACATAGGATTTATTGTAATTTTTGTATTCAATAGATGGTGTTCCCTGCACCATTGAATTGTCTCTAATACTTCTAGTAACTCCGGATTGGGCTTGTATTTTCGACTGATCACCTACAGTGATGTGACCTACAAATCCAACCTGGCCACCTATCATACAATAAGCACCAATTTTGGTGGAACCCGCCACGCCAGTTTGAGCAGCTATTACCGTGTGCTTATCTATTTCAACATTGTGGGCGATGTGAATCTGGTTATCTAGTTTTACACCTTCTTTTATTTTAGTACTTCCTAAAGTAGCTCTGTCAATAGTGCAATTCGCACCTATTTCGATATTTGATTCTAGTACAACATTACCTAAATGAGGTATTTTTTTATACACACCTTCTTTGTCAGGATTAAAACCAAATCCATCAGAACCTATAACTGTATTGGCATGAATAATACAATAATCACCAATTTGGGTATCCTTGTAAATTTTTACTCCAGGATATATGATGCAGTTTGCACCTATTTTAACGTTAGGCCCTATGTTTACTTGACTATGGATTTGTGTGTTCTCTCCTATCGAGCTATTTTCCTCTACAATGGAAAAAGCATCGACAAAAACGCTGTCTTCTATTCGTGCTGTTTGATGAACTTCAGCATTGGAATGCACCCCTTTTTTATTGGGTTTTGAGTTCATTTGACTATATAGTGAAATTAAATGCGCTATTGCGTCTTGAGGACTTTTTACTAAAATCAGTGTACCGCTAAAGTTATGGTCTTTGACTAATTCCTCAGAGGTTAGAATGATACTTGCATTGGTAGTTTCTAAGTAATTGCTGTACTTAGGATTTGAAAGAAAGGAAAGTGTTCCAGGTTCAGCGTTTTCAATAGGGCTAATTGAAGTTACTGAACGGTTTTGATCACCTACTATTTTTCCATCGACAAAATTGGCAATTTGATGGGCCGAAAAATTCATAGGTTGCAAATTTAGCAATTTTGATTAAATTATAGATTTAGGAAAACAGATGTAATGGCGTAGATGTTGGGCAGTAAATCCGCTATTTGAGCTAAATTGGCTAAGAGTTAAAAATTCAGCAACTTCCCCATTTCTTTTAAGGATTGAAATGGGTTGTTTATTTTGTTCATAGGCCGTATTGGTTAAAACACCTTGATAAACTAAAAATTTAGCATCTATCGTATTGATTTTAAAAGATTTTGCCACTTTTTTTAAAATATTCAAATAGTCGTCATCACTTGGCGCTTTATCAAAAAATTGAATATCTAATAGGTTTCTATGTATTAACCCGTATGATAAAAATGCCAATATTGAATCTGAGTCATTTATCCATGATTTTAATAGGATTATAATATCAGTATCATCTAGTTGTGCAAATTTTGTCAAAAAATCATGATGATTCATTTCAATTTGCTGTCTGAGAAACTCTCCGACAACAGTACCTAGCATGAAGTCCGGTCTTTTCTGAATTAAGAACCGCGCCCTTTTTATTACATTTTTCAACATTAATTCAGCAACCACACTAGTTTTATGAAGATAAACTTGCCAATACATAAATCGTCTGGCCATTAAAAACTTCTCAATCGAGTGAATTCCTTTTTCTTCAATCACAATATGATCATCACGCACATTCATTGTCGTAATTAATCGTTCCGAATTAATGTTTCCTTCGGCGACTCCCGAGAAAAAGCTGTCTCTTTTTAAATAGTCAAGACGATCGATGTCAAGTTGACTGCTAACTAGGGCCGACAAGAATTTTTTCGAATACGTCCCTGTGAAAATTGAAATGGCCATCTCTATTTCTCCGTTAAAAAGACAATTTAATTCTGTCATAAACTTCAGAGAAAGCGTTTCATGATGAATCTCAGGAATAAGTATTTCTTCCAGTGCATGCGAAAAAGGACCATGCCCTATATCATGCAATAGTATGGCCGTTAAAAGCGCATTTTCTTCTTTTAATGTTATTTCTACTCCCTTATATCGAAGGGTGGTAATTGCCTTAGTCATTAAGTGCATAGCTCCTAAAGCGTGATGAAATCTAGTGTGGTGTGCGCCGGGATAGGATAAATAAGAAAAGCCCATCTGTGAAATCCTTCGCAGACGTTGAAAAAATGGATGTGCTATGAGTTGAAGAATAAAGTCGTTGGGAATCCCTATTGAGCCGTAGACAGGGTCGTTAAATACTTTAAGTTTCCTTTGATGTGTCAATGTTTTGTTCAAACTTGCTGCAAATATCATAAATAATCTCAAATAGAGTAGCTTGTTCTATTTTTGTCAAAAAAAAGTGAAATCGACGTTAATTTTAACGAAAGAATATAATCTAGAGGAGATTGAGGATTTATGCTCCTTGCTACTCCCTTTGTTGCTGGGAAAGAAGGTTTTATTTTATGCACCTATGGGAGCAGGTAAAACTACCTTAATTAAAAAGCTGCTTGTGAATCTCAACATTGACGGTAATGTCCAAAGTCCAACGTTTTCAATTTTAAATGAGTATTTTTCAAATGAAATACAAGATTTCATCTACCATTTTGATTTGTACCGCATAGAAAAGGAAGAAGAATTAACTCACATTGGTTTTGAAGATTATATTAACGGGAATAGCACAGTTTTGATTGAATGGGCAGAACGTTTGGAATTATTTAAGCCTAATGATGCGTTATGTGTAGAAATCGAAATTAATGGTTTAAACTCAAGAATACTTCGATTATTGAAGTTGAATTAATTATTGTAATCTATCGATGTAATACAATTTTAATCTTTGAATTACATTATTTGTAAGAAAAATACTATATTTGTTTTGTGAAAGATTCACTTCACTTCTAAAATTTAGTATTATGTACACTAAAAGAGTAGTAGCGGGTCTTTTTTCTTTTGTAATTTTAGCGGCTTCTGCTGTGGGAACAGTTGTCACTATCGAAGATTCAAAAGAACTAGACGTGCGTAAAAGTCGCATTATTTTACCACATAAGCGAAAATAATTGCACTTTATCGGATTTTTTAAAAAGGATGGTACTATTACCGTCCTTTTTTCGTTACAGAAGTATATAAAATCGTTTATGCTTCGCAATAATTCTATTAGGGTAAAACACAAACTAATTATTGAATCATTTATTGTTTTTCTCATTCTGCTTGCTCCTTTCTTGTACAAGTTCCATACATACTTACCGGATCAACCAGACGAGGTTCTTACTGTATTTGGTTTTACCATAGATAGTCATGGTTTTTACGATGTTGAAACATATGTGTGGTTTCTGTTGAGTAAGTTTATTCCGTTTTACCTTATTTTGATTTGGTTTTTGACTTGCAAGCATTGGTGGTATCACATTTTACTTATTCCTTTAACAATGTATGCCTTCCAATTATTCGAACTTTATTATTCCTCCGATGAATTTGTAGATACCAAAAATTTACTTTGGTTATTACCGATTTGTATGGTCATTATCCCACTTGTCTATTTCATAAGAATACGTCTGTATGATCGATTTGTACATGGAATTGATTTAGGCGTAATAGAGCAGGAATTAGACCTCATGAAAGAGAAAGAAGCACTTGAAAAAGAACGTGAAATTCTGAATATTCGAAAAGAACGTTATCTTAAATCTCGTTCAAAGAATGAACGCATATTGTTTGAAAAAAATGACTAATTTCGACGGTATAATCGATAAGAATTGTCAGGAGAATCATTAGATCCAATTTTATTTCAAGACAAAGGTGTTCTCACCCAAGAAGAACGTCTCGCTGTTCTCCAATCTTCCAAAAAACTTCATATAGGTATACCGAGGGAACTTTTTTCTGAGGAAAATAGAATAGCACTCACACCTTCTGGCGTGAAGTCTTTAGTTGAAAATGGTCATTCGGTTGTAATTGAAAAGGATGCGGGTTTAAACTCACATTTTACAAATGAAATGTATGAAAATGCTGGGGCTCAGATAAGTAGTAATTCAGATCAAGTTCTGTCTCATTCTATTATTCTAAAAATTTCTCCTCCTTCGGAAAAAGAGCTTCGTAAAATTAAACCAAATTCAACTATTTTTTCAGCATTACAAATCAACACACTCTCAGCTGAATCTCTTGAAATTATACAGAAAAAGAAAATTGTAGCTTGTGCATATGACTTTCTCAAGGATAATGAAAATAAATACCCAATTCTTGAGATGTTAGAAGAAATTTCTGGTTTAGCATCGGTATTTTTAGCCGCTCAATTTTTATCAAGTGACAATTGCGGAAAAGGAATGTTATTTGGAAATATCTACGGTATACCCTCTTCTAAAATGTGCATTATCGGTACAAATCAAGCAGCACTTACAGCTGCTAAATACGCATTGAATTTAGGAGTTACAGTTTCCATTTTTGACGAAGTAGTTTCTGGTTTGCGCACAATAAGTACCCAACTATCTTCTCAAATAGAAACAGGAATATACAATAGTGAAATGTTTAAATCCTCTATTAAATCAAGTGATGTAATTGTTGCTACATCGAATGCACACAATTTTAAGGATATTATTATCTCTGAGGATTTAATCAAACAGATGAAACCAGGGTCGGTTGTAATTGACCTTACATTAGACAGAGGTGGTTGCGTTGAAACTATAGAGCTTCAACCTAAAACTAATCCTTATGTTAAACACGATGTAGTACATTATGGCATGTATAATTTGCCCTCAAATTACGCTCAAACCGCCTCTATTGGAATAAATAATGTTTTGGTTCCGCTTTTGATGCAAATTGGTGTAGATGGCCATATGGAGCATGCACTACGATTAAATGACGGTTTACGCGATAGTGTTTTTTCCTATAAAGGCTTGGTAACAAATGAGCGTGTCGCTCGCTGGTTTAAAAAAAGGTATAATGATATTAGATTATTGATGTATTAAATGAAAAAAGTCTTTTTAAAGCGCTTGCTCTTTTTTTCTATCGGTCTTTTTTTTGGTCTGCTCTTTTTAAATTTTATAATTGATCAAAAAACCGATGGAAAAGGTATAGATTACTGTTATTTCCCCAATTGCAGAGTTTTAAAAGATTTAAGAAAAAACAGCGACGTTGCCCCCTTTATAAAAGATAGTGTTCTCGTTGAGGGTAATGTGCTATTTAATAAGAGTGACACAAGATCAACGCCTTGCCAGCGCTATACAGTAGAATATTCCAATGAAGAATATCGCTTTGAACGTTGTGATAGTATTGTAAAATACTTAAAGTAATTTTCTTCTCGCTCTCTCTTTTTTAATTAGTTCAAGTTCTCTGTTAGTTTGACCCGCAACTGAGGTGTTTTCTTCAGCACGTCTTATGAGATAAGGCATGACATCTTTAACAGGTCCATAAGGAATGTATTTGCTCACGTTGTAGCCATTTTTAGCTAAGTTGAAAGAAATGTGATCACTCATTCCGTATAATTGACCGAACCAAATGTGTTTGTGATCTGAAGGGATATTGTATTCCTCCATGTAATTTAAAACCAACAAAGTACTGTGTTCATTGTGTGAGCCGACATAAATCGAGGACTTTTCAATGTGATTTAAAATGAATTGTGCACCCTTGTCAAAATTGAGATCTGTTTCTTTTTTATCCTTGCAAATGGGTGAGGTATATCCTTTTTCACTTGCTCTTTTTCTTTCTTTTTCCATGTAAGCTCCTCGAACAAGCTTTATGCCAGGTAGAAAATTATATTGATGAGCTAAATCGAAGAGTTTTTCTAAATCTTTCATTTTATCCCATCGATACATTTGATAAGTGTTGTAAACGACCGGCTGCTCGGTATTATAAGTTTTCATCATCTCTAGACAAAGATCATCAGCTGCCTGTTGCAACCAACTTTCTTCTGCATCTACCAACAACTTAATATTTAATTCCTTTGCCTTTGAACATAAGGTGTGATAGCGGTCAACAATACGATTATAAGCCTTTTTTTCAGACTCGTTTAAATCTATTTTTTGACTCACCTTGTAAAATAAATCTGAGGATCCTAGTGCTGTAGGTTTGAAAACTGCAAATGGAATTTTTTCTTTTAATCTAATAAATGAAAGGATTTCTAAATTCTTTTCAACAGCCAAATCAAATTGATTTTCTTCAACCTTACCTTCTACCGAATAATCTAAAATCGATTGTACACCATAAGATCCCAACTCTTTTATAATTTGTAGACAATCTTCTTCATTCACACCTCCACAAAAATGATCAAAAACAGTAGCTCTAATTAGACCTTCAACAGGTAACTGCGCATTGAGCGCAAAATTTGTTGCCGCTGTTCCAATTTTTACCAAAGGTTCATTACTGATCAACTTAAATAAAAAATAGGCGCGGTCCAGAGCAGCATCATTTTTCATTTGAAAGGCAATTGCCGTGTTATCAAAATTTACCATTCTTTTGCCTTAATTTGCATTACAAAAATAAATCTTGCTGATTGATTTCAATCAAATAAGATCATGTAATTTATTATGAATCATATCTCTTCATCATCCTATGATGTTTATTTTGAGCATCAAGCACGAGTAGAATTAAAAAAATTGACTTCAAGCAATTATTATTCAACTTATTTTGTTTTAGTTGATGAGAATACAAAACGGTACTGTTTAGAACATTTTGAGTCTCTTATACCGCCATCTTTTTCGTATATCTGTATTGAAATATCTTCAGGAGAAGAACATAAAAACATAGACAGTTGTGAGCAGGTGTGGAATGTTTTAACAGAAAACAATGCAGACAGAAAATCGTTATTGATAAACTTAGGAGGTGGGGTTCTGACAGATTTAGGTGGGTTTTGTGCAGCAACTTATAAAAGAGGAATTGACTTTGTAAATATCCCAACTACCTTACTCTCTATGGTTGATGCTGCTGTCGGTGGTAAAACAGGAATAGATTTTCAAGGATTAAAAAATCACATAGGTGTTTTTTGCAACGCTAAAATGACTTTAGTCATGACCATGTTCTTGGAAACTTTAGATCAACGACAAATCAATAATGGAATGGCTGAAATGATAAAACACGGCCTAATCTACGATGAGCAGCATTTTAATGAGGTAGTTAAGGATTTAAATGCTTTTCGAAAACTGATTGCTCAATCTGTTTACATCAAACATTGTGTTGTCACCGAAGATCCAAAAGAAAGTGGCTTGCGTAAGATTTTGAACTTTGGACATACTTTAGGTCACGCCATAGAAACTTATATGATGGATGAGCCCGAAAAAGAAAGTCTTTTTCATGGAGAAGCCATTGGAATAGGAATGATTCTCGAGGCTTATATTTCTTTTAAATTGAATAAACTTTCAGAAAGTGATTTGATATTTATTACTCAAAGTTTAATTCCCCTTTACGATAAGGTTAGTTTCAACGCTGAAGACATCCAGAAGATTCTTAGATTAAGTCTTCATGATAAGAAAAACAAAAAAGGTAAAGTAATGTTTGTTCTATTAGAAGGTATTGGTAAGGCTAACTATGATATCGAAGTAGAAAAACATCACATTATAGAGGCCTTTGATTATTATCAAAGGGTTTAAGCGCTAAGGTTTTACTAGTAAAAACGTAACCTTTAAATTATAACTCATTGAATATCGTGTGCATTAATCGACGTTTATCGTTAATGCTTTCTTCCAGCGATATCATGGTCTCTGTTCTACTGACGCCTTCAATGTCATCAATTTTAAAAATGATATTCTTAGCGTGTGTAGTGTCTTTGGCACGTATTTTACAGAAAATATTAAATTTTCCAGTTGTTATATGAGCAACAGTAACAAAAGGAATACTATTTAGTCGCTCAAGGACGAATTTTGTTTGATGAGTTTTTTCTAAAAAAATACCTACGTAGGCAATGAAAGAGTAACCTAGCTTTTGATAATCTAAAGTTAAGGATGACCCTTTAATGATATTTGCTTCTTCCATTTTCTTTACACGAACGTGTACGGTTCCTGCCGAAATAAGAAGTTTTTTTGCAATATCAGTGAAGGGAGTTCTCGTGTTATCAATCAGCATATCGAGAATCTGATGATCTAAATCGTCTAATTTAACTTTTCCTGCCATTTTTTAAATTTTCAACAAAATTAACAATATCTAATGATTTGCTGAAATTTATTTAACTATTTCGTTTGATTTTAAACAATCCCGTAATATTTTATTTGATTTCTTCTAAAATTTAAATGTTGTTTAGCAAGCTCTTCTGTTAGTGTTGAAGCTTCAAATACAAGATTTGAAACGTATGGTTCTTTATTTAAGTTAAAGAATTCAGGTCTAAAATTTAGAAACCCACCTTGCTTTTCAAGTATATATCGCACCCCTATAGTCTCTGACTCAAAAATCAATATCTCATCGTAAAACTTTTTTGAATTTTCTGGAAGGTCTTGATACTTCTTTATTATAAGGTTGTTTTCAAGATTTTTGAAATCTATCTTAACTAATGCTATTATAGCTTGTTCCAGGGAATTATTGATAAACTTTCTTGTTTTTTCTCGAGTATAATCGCTTTTACAATGTCCTGCTTCTATTAATAAAGTAGGCGTATGCAATGATTGAAAATAATCTCCTGTACAATTGATGTTAAATTCATCGTCATAACGAGCGATATTCGACTTTACATCATCCGGAAGTCCTTGAATCAATGTTGTAATTAAAAAAGCTGATTTAATTCTGGATGTAGTCCAGCTCTTATCGACATCGGCTGAAGGACTTAAAAAAGAAAGGCTTGCACTTTCATTTGAATCCCCAACAGTGTACATATTGCGCTGATCGTGCAAATTAAAACAGAAATTCGGTTTGAACTCTCGATATTTTCGATGTAAAACTTGCATTTCTAATTGAGAGGCCTTGTATGCGTCTCTATTCAAATCAACCTTATTAGCATTCACTCGGGTATAATTGCATGCGCCATCTGGATTTAGGATGGGTATAATTAACAGTTCAAATTGGGTCATCCAATTCGTATTCAACTTAAAACTATTGGCAAAGTCCAATACGGCTTTAGTAGTGGTAGACTCATCTCCATGCATTTGTGACCACATTAAAATTTTTGTGCTTCCCTCCCCAACTTTTAATGCATAAATAGGTCTTTTTTCTTCTGAAAAACCTACAACTTGGTAATTCTCAGGAAAATATTTTTTTAAAACAGGCTCTAAATGAGCATTATTAATGTATCTACCTTTTAATTCTTTGATTTGCATGTATCTTTATGGCTGATTTAATAGGTTTTTGCTATGAAATGGAAGCATGTACTTTTCTCTATATATACTCTACTGTTTTTGAGTTGTGTAAGTGGTCCAAGCCGAGAATGTTCTCAATACAAAAATGGTGAATTTATATTTAAAACGGAGTTGAATGGGGAATTACAAGAATCTACTTTTAGACGTTTTGGAGCATTAGAAATAGATGACTATAACGGAAAGATAGATTCGGCTAGTGTAAAATGGATTAACGACTGTGAGTATATACTCAAAAGTCTTAACCCTAAATCAATATCAGAAAAAAAGCCCTTACATTTTAAGATTTTGAGTACAACAGATAGTTCCTATACCTTTGAATATGGTCTTTTAAATGCTGAAAATCGACTTATTGGAACTGCTGTTAAATTGAAATAATACTTTATCATGTTCGAAATCTTATCTTCTATAGATGCCTGGGTTGCTTTAATTACACTTATTTTTCTTGAAATTGTTTTAGGAATAGACAATATCATTTTTATATCAATATCCGCGAATAAACTTGATATAAATCAAAGAAAATCAGCCACAAATATTGGACTTCTTTTAGCCATGTTGATGCGGATAATTCTCCTATTTGGAATCGGATATCTGACTTCTTTAAATAAGGCGTTTTGGCATGTAGAAACGAGTTGGATTACTGGTGCAGTCAGTGGGCAAGCGTTGATTTTATTTATCGGTGGAATTTTTTTACTCTACAAAAGCACAAAAGAAATACGTGAAAAAGTAGAGCATTCATCACTTGTTGAAAAAGAAGCAGCTTCGACAAAAAAGAGCACATTTACCAGTGCCATTGTTCAAATTACTATTATTAATGTGGTTTTTTCGTTAGACTCTATATTAACGGCTATTGGTATGACCAATAATATTTCAGAAAATCCAAATGATGCTTTAATATTGATGATTATAGCTGTGATTTTATCCGTATTGATTATGATGTTATTTGCAAACCCAGTAGGTGCATTTGTTTCAAAACATCCTTCAATTCAAATTTTAGGGCTTTCTTTTCTTTTGCTTATTGGATTCATGTTAATAACAGAAGCAGCCCACCTTTCTCATTTGATTGTTTTTGAGCAAGAAATAGGAAGTGTCCCTAAAGGATATCTCTACTTTGCCATTTGTTTTTCACTTTTAGTCGAGTTTTTGGATATGCGCATGAAACGCAACACCAATGACCTCTAACTTTTTAGAATAATTTAAGGTTAAGGTCTTCTGAATTAGAGTTTGTTGGATGTGACTCCTTTTGTTCGTAAGGAAGTGCTTTTACTTTAATCTCTAAAATGGCATTCTTAGTGAGTTGATTTCCAAGTGCCTTGTGGCTTTTAATAGCAATAAAATCATTGAGATCGAAATATTCATTAGGTATTCTGTCTTGACCTCTTTTCTTTTGATATACTATTTCAATTTCAGGTCTCCACTCGTAGGCGACTTGAATTAATTTTGTCTTGGAATGTTCCGTAACAAGAAGTTCTTCTTTATCAAGGACATCAAAATTGAATCTTTTTACGAAATAACGCTCTCTTTGTCCATCAAAGTAAATGATTGAAATCGGTTTATTGTTTTCAAATTTATCTACTAAAGCGTATTGTTCGATATCTATTCTAAGATTTAAGTCTGGTGTAATTCTTTTTACAATTCCATCATTTGAGATTAGAAGAATAGTATCCTTAGGAGTAAAAGAACCCAACAGATCTCCTCTTTCATCTACGTTAAGTCTACCCACAATTTTGTCGTACCAAATTTTTCTTGGTTTTAAAGTTGATATGCCTTTTTCACGGAAATCTACTCTCTTTACCGGTAGTTTTGATACAATATTTCCTCGAACATTTCGTCCTTTTACAGCTAAATCAGCGAAATCTAATTCCCAATTTAATTTTTTGACGCTACCTGTTTTTCTGAGATGAATCATCACTTTTTCAGCCTCTCCATTAGGATTAGCTGTGAAATAGAGTACAGAGGTGTTTTTTTGATCACCACACAAATTGTATTTTTTATCTCTTGTAACAGAGGTAACACTGAATCGTTTAATGTAGGTAATCCCTTTGTGTACCTTGTAAATCATGTTATAAACTGTTCTCGAATCTTTCTTTTTGAAAACAGCGACATGAATTATTTCTTTTCCAACAAACACCTTTGAATCTACTTTAGTGACAGTCATATTTCCATCTGCCGTAAAAACAATGATATCATCAATATCACTGCAGTCCGTTACGTATTCATCCTTTTTCAAAGACGTTCCAATGAATCCTTCTTCCCTATTGACATAAAGTTTAGTGTTTCGAATGACCACCTTGGTTGCTTCAATGTCATCAAAAACCTTTATTTCACTTTTTCGAACCCGTTCTTTACCATACTTCTTTTTGAGTTTGGTGAAATAATCAATACTGTAGTCTATAATATGAGCTAAATCATTTCGAACTTTTTGCAATTCAGCATCTAAATTTTCAATATGCTGAGCAGCTTTATCCAAATCAAATTTTGAGATGCGCTTAATTCTAATTTCAGTCAGGCGAACAATGTCTTCAGTGGTAACTTTTCTTTTTAAATTTTTAATATGAGGCTTTAGTCCGTTATCAATTGCCGAGATTACTCCTTCCCATGTTTCTTCTTCTTCAATATCTCGATAAATACGATGTTCAATAAATATTTTTTCTAGTGATGCAAAATGCCACTGCTCTTCTAATTCACTAATTCTAATATTTAATTCTTGCTTAAGCAAATCAACCGTATGATCTGTTGAGCGTTCGAGTATTGTCTTTACACTTATAAAAGCGGGCTTGTTGTCTTCAATGATACATGCTAAGGGTGAAATTGACATTTCACAATTGGTAAAGGCGTAAAGGGCATCAATGGTTTTATCTGGAGAAATATTATTGGGAAGATGAACTAAAATTTCAACATCCGCAGCAGTATTGTCTTCAATTTTTTTGATTTTAATTTTCCCACGATCATTGGCCTTTAAAATAGAATCAATTAAAGAGCTCGTGTTTGTTCCGTAGGGTATTTCTTTGATAACTAAAGTAGTTTTATCTAAAACCTCTATTCGCGCTCGAACTCGCACTTTCCCTCCTCTAAGACCTTCGTTATAATTTGTTACATCGATGATGCCACTAGTTGGAAAATCAGGAAAGAGTTCAAAGGACTTGCCTTTTAGGTAGTTGATACTTGCCTGTAT
This sequence comes from Flavobacteriaceae bacterium, assembly GCA_049596955.1. Lineage (GTDB taxonomy): Bacteria > Bacteroidota > Bacteroidia > Flavobacteriales > Flavobacteriaceae > UBA3478. The sequence continues at coordinate 109,879 of JBMYMD010000003.1, read as the reverse complement.
GAGCTCATTAAAATTATGAGGTAGTATTTTAGTCGATAAACCAACGGCTATACCTTCAGCTCCTTGAGCGAGTAATAATGGAAATTTAACAGGTAGATGAATTGGCTCTTTTTTTCGACCGTCATAAGAGAGTTGCCAGTCTGTTATTTTTGGACTAAATACTACATCTAGTGCAAATTTTGAAAGCCTTGCTTCGATATATCTAGAAGCGGCCGCACTGTCTCCTGTTAAAATATTTCCCCAATTTCCTTGAGTATCAATAAGCAAACTCTTTTGGCCAATTTGAACCATAGCGTCTGCTATACTAGCATCACCATGCGGGTGATATTGCATGGTATGACCTACCACATTCGCTACTTTATTGTAGCGTCCGTCATCTAATTCTTTTAGGGCATGTAAAATTCTTCGTTGTACAGGTTTGAAACCGTCTTCAATAGAAGGTACCGCCCGTTCTAATATAACATAAGAGGCATAATCAAGAAACCAGTCTTGATACATTCCACTAACGGTGATAAGACGATCTTTTTCGTTATTTTGATGGTTTATTAATTCTTCGTTTTCTTCGATCATAATTCTTCGACGGCATCTAGTTCTACTTTCAAGTTATTGATGACAAATTGCTGGCGATCTGGGGTGTTTTTACCCATATAAAAAGTCAATAACTGATCAATACTCAAGGATTTATCTGCTAATACAGGTTCAAGACGTATGTCATCTCCAATGAAGTTTTTGAATTCATCTGGTGAAATCTCTCCTAATCCTTTGAATCGCGTGATTTCTGGATTAGCTCCTAACTCACTCAAGGCTTTTAAACGTTCTTCTTCAGTGTAGCAATATCTGGTTTCCTTTTTGTTTCTCACCCTAAAAAGTGGGGTTTGTAATATGTACAAATGATTTTCTTTGATGAGTTCGGGAAAAAACTGTAAGAAAAAGGTAATGAGCAAGAGCCTGATGTGCATTCCATCCACATCTGCATCTGTTGCTATTACAATATTGTTATATCTTAAATTTTCTAAAGACTCTTCAATGTTAAGTGCTGCCTGAAGCAAGTTAAACTCTTCATTTTCATAAACAATTTTCTTGCTCATTCCGAAAGAATTTAAGGGTTTCCCTCTCAAACTAAATACAGCCTGTGTGTTGACATCCCTAGACTTGGTAATTGAACCTGAGGCAGAGTCCCCTTCTGTGATGAAAAGTGTTGTCTCTAGTCTTCTGTCTTTTTTCATATCACTAAGGTGAACCCTACAATCTCTTAGTTTTTTGTTGTGTAAACTTGCCTTTTTAGCTCGTTCTCTTGCTAATTTTCGAATTCCTGATAATTCTTTGCGTTCTTTTTCAGCTTGAACAATTTTTTGCTGAATGAGTTCTGCAACTCCGGCATTTTTATGCAGAAAATTATCGAGCTGAGTGCCGATAAAGTCATTGATATAGGTTCTAACTGTAGGCAACCCATCCCCCATTTCTGTCGATCCTAATTTGGTTTTTGTTTGAGATTCAAAAACTGGCTCCATGACCTTTATTGCGATTGCTGATATGATAGATTTTCTTATATCTGATGCGTCGTAATTTTTTCCAAAAAATTCTCTTACTGTTTTGACCACAGCTTCCCTAAAAGCGGATTGATGAGTTCCACCCTGTGTGGTGTGTTGCCCATTGACAAATGAATGGTATTCTTCATTGTATTGAGAACGACTATGGGTAATGGCAACTTCAATATCATCACCTTTGAGATGTATTATAGGATACAAGAAGTCTTCCTGAGAGTTTTGAAATTCAAGTAGATCTTTGAGTCCATTTTCAGAATAGAATTCTTCTCCATTAAAAACAATGGTAAGCCCAGGGTTGAGATAGACGTAATTTCTTAGCATCCGCTCAATATATTCCGCTCTATATCTGAAATTTTTAAAAATACTTTGATCTGGAGTGAACGCAATTTTAGTACCGTTTCTTTCCTTAGTTTCTTCAGTAAATTCTTCTTGAAGTTCACCAGCGCTGAAAATAGCCGTTTTTCCTTTTTTATCTCTTACAGAAGTAACCTTGAAAAAATTAGAGAGTGCGTTTACCGCTTTTGTTCCTACTCCATTTAATCCAACTGATTTTTTAAAGGCTCGAGTGTCATACTTTCCTCCCGTATTCATTTTCGATACAACATCGACTACCTTGCCTAGAGGTATGCCACGCCCATAGTCTCGAATATGAACTGTTGAGTCTTCAATTTGAATTTCAATGCGCTTACCCGCACCCATGACAAATTCATCTATACTATTGTCGAGGATTTCCTTAAGAAGTATATAAATACCGTCATCAGCAGATGAGCCATCACCAAGTTTCCCGATATACATTCCAGGCCTAACTCTGATGTGCTCCTTCCAATCTAAGGAACGGATATTCTCTTCTGTGTATTGAACTTGACTCATTGATTAAAATTGAGTCATCTAAAATAAGGTGGTTTAACGGAAGTTGCTTTAGGCAAACAATAAAGTAATTAACAAAAACGTTGAGAGTTTTGCACACTCGATCCCTATTATATTGTATATTTAAATACAACAACTATATCAATTATGAAAAATTTTCTTTTTGTCTTCACTCTTTGTTTATTGGTTTCTTGTAAACAATCTTCTAGTCTTAGCGTTGAAAACATAAATGATGAGATTTTAGAAAATGCTAATGCTTATCAAGGTGATTGGCTTACGTATGGAAAAAATTACGGCGAAAATAGACACAGTGAACTCAATCTTATCAATAAAGAAAATGTAGAAAATCTCGAATTAGCCTGGTCTCTAAATTTAAATACAAAGCGCGGAATAGAATCTACTCCACTTGTGGTAAATGGTGTTATGTACCTTACTGGACCATGGAGTTTGGTGTATAGTGTAGATGCAAAAACCGGAGAATTGTTATGGACCTATGACCCAAAGGTTCCTAAGTCACATGGAGAAAAGGCCTGCTGTGATGTTGTAAATAGAGGTCTTGCCATGTATAAGGGTAAATTATATTTAGGCGCCCTAGACGGTCGGCTTATAGCATTAAATGCATCTAATGGCGAGGTAATATGGGAAAATAACACCCTTGTAGGACTTGAAGGTAGTTACACTATCACAGGTGCTCCAAGAGTTTTTGACGGAAAGGTCTTTATAGGAAATGGTGGAGCAGAATACGGTGTTAGAGGTTTTTTTTCGGCATATAATGCAGAGACTGGTGAGTTGGATTGGAGATTTTATACTGTTCCTGGAAATCCTGAAAATGGATTTGAGCATCCCGAATTAGAAGAGGCGGCAAAGACTTGGACTGGTGAATGGTGGAAATATGGAGGTGGTGGAACTGCTTGGGATTCATTTGTTTATGATGCCGAGGCAAAGTTAATTTACGTAGGAACAGGTAATGGATCTCCTTGGAATAGGGAAATTAGAAGTCCTGGAGGTGGAGATAATCTTTATTTATCTTCTATTCTTGCCTTGGATGTAGAAACAGGCCAACTCAAGTGGCATTACCAAACTACACCAGGTGAAACTTGGGATTATACTGCTGTGCAACCACTAATGTTAGCTGATTTGCTAATTAATGGAGAAAACAGAAAGGTTATAATGCAAGCACCCAAAAATGGATTTTTTTACGTCTTAGATCGTCTTTCTGGAGAATTAATTTCTGCTGAAAAGTTTGTTTATGCCAATTGGGCTGAAAAAGTAGATTTAGAAACAGGTCGTCCGGTAGAAACAAGTTTTGCACGACATATTAATGAAAATGTAGAAATATATCCAGGACCATTTGGCGGACATAATTGGCAGGCTATGGCATATAATCCAAATTCAGGGTTAGTTTACATACCTGCACGAGAAATGTCAATGCCCTACGGTAAAGAGTCAGCTTTTGAATTTGAACCTAAGCAATGGAACACAGGTGCTGAATTAGTGCCTGGTGCTTCTGGGAAGAACAACGGTAAAGAATTATTGTTAGATTCGGTTTTAAAAGGTGAAAGTTATGGGAAACTTCTGGCCTGGGATCCAGTAAAAAGTGTCGAAGTTTGGTTACATAAACAAGACAATGTATGGAATTCCGGTGTTTTGTCTGTCAACAACATGATTTTTCAAGGAGATGCTGAGGGTAATTTTGTTGCATTTGACGCTTTTAATGGAGATCAATTATGGTCTAAAAATTTAAATACTGGAATTATTGCGCCTCCTATGACTTATATGATTGATGGTGAGCAATATATAACCATACCTGTTGGTTGGGGAGGTGCTTACGGAAATGGAAATAAACACACCGAACAAATCAATCCAGGAACGATTTATACTTTTAAAATTAACGGACAGGCAAAGTACCCTGAATTTGAAGAGGCATTGAAGAAAAGTCGAATTGCCTTGAATACCTCAATGTCAATGGACGATATTTCACACGGTGGTCAAATGTTCTCTAGATATTGTTCGCAATGCCACAATTTAGGAAACGGCGGTGGAACGATTCCAGATTTAACCTATTCTACAGAAGCAGTTTTCGATATGTATGAAAATATTGTTTTAAAAGGTGTTTTTCTTCCGAAGGGAATGCCTTCATTTGAGGATCGACTTAGCGAGAAAGATGTTGAAAAGATAAAGGCTTATGTTTTACACACTGCCTCAACTCTTGAACCGTAAAGGCTATACATTAAATCTAAAATGCATGACATCGCCATCACTGACGATATAGTCCTTTCCTTCAACACGAATTTTACCAGCTTCTTTGACTTTTGATTCAGAACCATAAGAAGTGTAATCTTCATAAGAAATGACTTCGGCACGAATAAAGCCTTTTTCGAAATCCGTGTGTATTACTCCAGCGGCTTGTGGTGCTGAAACACCTTTTTTAATAGTCCAAGCACGAACTTCCTTGGGACCTGCTGTAAAATAAGTTTCAAGATTTAACAGCGCATATGCGGATCTTATCAATTTTGCAGAACCGGGTTCATCAAGTCCTATATCTTCTAAAAAGAGTTGTCGTTCGTCGTAATCATCTAGTTCATTGATATCTGCTTCGGTACCTATTGCTAAGTATAACACTTCGGCATTTTCATGTTGTACCATCTCTCTCACTTTAGATACGTATTCATTGCCGTCTAATGCACTTTTTTCATCGACATTACAGACGTATAAAACGGGTTTATCTGTTATGAGTTGTAATGGTTTGACGTAATCCACATAATCTTCTTTTTGCAAATCTACAGCCCGTACGGATACACCAGCTTCTAGGTTGCTTTTGAGACGCACCAGAATCTCTTCTTCTTTTTGTGCTTCTTTATTTCCAGTTTTGGCAGCTCTCTTTACTTTATCTAATCGTTTTTCAACAGCCTCTAAATCCTTTAATTGAAGCTCTACATCAATGGTTTCTTTATCTCGAATAGGATCTACAGAGCCATCGACATGCACTATATTATCGTCGTTAAAGCATCTCAAAACATGGAGTATTGCGTCGGTTTCTCTGATGTTGGCTAGGAATTGATTTCCTAACCCCTCTCCTTTACTTGCTCCTTTTACAAGACCCGCAATATCAACGATTTCTACTGTAGCCGGAATAACTTTTTCTGGATCCACCAATTCTTGAAGTTTTTCCAATCGAGGATCCGGCACATTTACAACACCTATATTAGGTTCTATGGTACAAAACGGAAAATTTGCACTCTGTGCTTTTGCGTTTGATAAACAATTGAAAAGGGTTGATTTTCCGACATTGGGTAAACCTACTATACCTGCTTTCATTTATTAGGAGTGGTTTGGTTAACTATTTTGATGCAAAAATGATTGCTTTTCTAAAAGTTCAGCTTCTGTTTCGACTACATTTTCGTCGGGAACGCAACAATCTACGGGACATACGGCGGCACATTGTGGCTCTTCATGAAACCCTTTGCACTCTGTACATTTACTTGGAACTATATAGTAGAATTCATCAGAAACAGGCATTTGAGCTTCGTCGGCAATGAATGAACCTTCTGCTGTTTCGACGACTCCTTTTAAACTGGTGCCATCAGAATACCTCCATTGGTCAGCTCCCTCGTAAATTGCCGTATTTGGGCACTCTGGTTCACAAGCTCCACAATTAATACATTCGTCGGTGATTATAATGGCCATTAGCGTATTTTTGTGCAAAAATAAAACAGAAGGCCTAGATAACAAATTTTATCATGTCAGCTCAGGACTTAAATATTACATTATTCGATCATTTAGCTCAAGAAATTGAAGCATTGCTCTCTACATCTTCCGATGAATTTGATTTACTTATTTCAAGTGTAAACGCTGAGAACCCATGGTTTATAGCATCTGAAATTAGAAGAGCTTTAAATTATTGGTCTATTAATTTACGCCAATCAGTTGTGCGTCAATGGTTAAATTCCTACAAGTTTGATGAGAATAAAGTTTCCAAAAAAATATTACTTATTTGTGCTGGTAATATTCCACTTGTTGGCTTTCACGATTTTATCTCAGTTGTTTTATCAGGACATCATGTGCTGCTCAAATTATCTAGCAAAGATCAAAAGCTATTCCTCTTTTTGTTGAAAAAACTTGAACATCTAGATTCGACTTTTAGTCGTAATTACACTTTGGTACATGAGCCGGTTAAGGAATTTGACGCTGTAATTGCCACTGGAAGTGCCAATACTTCAAGGTATTTTGAGTTTTATTTTAAAAATTATCCAAAAATTATAAGACCAAACAAAACCTCTATAAGTATTTTAAGTTCATCTGTGAGTGATCAGGAGCTTTCATTATTGGCAGAGGATGTCTTTAATTACTTTGGTTTAGGTTGCAGGAGTATTACAAAAATTTACCTGCCTCAAAATTTTGATTTTGAACGGTTGAGAGTCGCCTTTGAGGATTATAATCGATTGTTGCATCATCATAAATTTTGTAATAATCTTGATTATCAACGCTCAATACACTTACTTAATAAGACCCAATTCATAGACTTTGGTCATCTTTTATTAATTGAAAATGAAGCAGTTTTCTCACCAATGGGATGTTTGTATTATGAATATTACCAGGACTTAAATATCTGTATTGAGGAGATAGAACAACACAAGGAATTACAATTGATCTCTTCAGATGTGTCGTTTGAAAATAGTATATCTTTAGGTGAAACACAGTCTCCTAGATTAGACCAATATGCAGATCAAATCGATACTATTGAATTTCTAACTCAATTACAATAAATGAAAATACACAACTTTGGTGCGGGTCCATGTATATTGCCACAAGAGGTTTTTAAAAAGGCCTCTGAAGGTGTTTTAAACTTAGACAACTCAGGTCTTTCGGTTTTAGAAATTTCGCATCGTTCTAATACGTTTCAATCCATTTTCGATCGAACTAAAAAAATAGTTTTAGAATTGATGGAATTGTCGGATGTAACGCACGAAGTTCTTTTTCTACAAGGTGGAGCATCCTCGCAATTTGCTTTGGTTCCAATGAATTTTTTAAAACAAAAAGCGCTCTATATAGACACTGGTGTCTGGAGTGCCAAAGCAATAGTTGAGGCACGCAATTTTGGACAGGTAGAGGTTCTTAAAAACTCCTCTTCAGAAGGATATTTAAAACTTCCGGATCTTTCCCAATTTAGTTCAAAAGATTATGATTATGTTCATTACACTTCTAACAATACCATTTATGGAACTCAATTTGAAGATGTTCTAAAGACAGATTGTCCTCTTGTTTGCGATATGAGTTCCGATATATTTTCAAAGCAAATTGATTTCAATTTATTTGATTTAATATATGCTGGGGCTCAGAAGAATATTGGTCCCGCCGGAATGACTCTGGTGGTAATTCGAAAGACATTTTTAGATGAACTGGTCAAATCTAGAACTATACCTACCATGTTTAATTATCAAAATCATATTGAAAAAAGTGGATTGTTAAACACACCACCGGTTTTTTCAATATACGTGGCCATGTTAAACTTGACTTGGCTTAAAGACCAGGGTGGTTTGTTCTATTTTGATTCTTACAATAGGCAAAAGTCTTTTCTGGTTTATGAAGAATTAGAACGAAACTCTTTATTTACGCCTAAGATTGATGTTGGTTCAAGGTCGAGTATGAACATAACATTTGATTTAATCCATCCAGATTTAAGTACTGATTTTTTAGAATTTTCTGCAAGAAAGGGCATTCATGGTATTAAGGGCCATAGGTCACTAGGCGGTTTTCGTGCTTCCTTGTACAATGCATTAACTTTAAATAGTGTCGAATATTTAGTTGAAATTTTAAGCGCATTTGAGCGTGAACATGTCAATTGAAGATGTTTTATAAATTAATATGCTTAATTTTAACTGCAACAAAGTTGCATTAAGTAAAATGAAGAGCTTTAGAATAGTTTTCGTCTGCATATTTTTAAGTTACAGTATAGCTTACTCTCAGGAGGTTGAAGAAGAATGTAATTTAACCTATGAACTTATTGTTTTAGACTATCACGACAACAAAGAGCCCTTAGCTGACGCCGAGATAAAAATTGACGAATTAGGCTTCTCGGCAAAGACGAATAATTCAGGAAGATTGCTTGTGCCAGACTTGTGTAAATCAAGCTTTACTGTTTATATTGATCATCCTGAATGCAATCCACAAACCTTCGAAGTAAAACTCAATCGTTCAAAATCGGATGTCTTTTTTTTAGAACACCATTTTGAACAACTTGATGAAGTTGAATTAATAGGTTCAAATATTGAACGTGCTAAAAAGCAACTCGTAAAACGATTAGATGAAGATTGGATTTCGTCTAATCGCTCAAAATCTTTAGGAGAAGCTCTTAAGAACCTAAGTGGTGTGACTACACTCCAAACAGGAACAACTATTTCAAAGCCAATCATACAGGGTATGAGAGGAAGTAGAATAATTACAGTTTCTAATGGTACCCGGCAAGAAGATATGGAATGGGGAGACGAACATGCTCCAAGCATTCAGATGGGCTCTTTTGATGAAATCAAAATTGAGAAAGGGGCAAATGCTCTGGCTTATGGTACAGATGCTATTGGAGGTGTAATTGTATTAGATCATCAAAAATTCTATCCAGTTGATTCTGAAAAAAGGGAATTTGGGACTGGTTACCATACCAATGGTCGTGGTGGATATATTTTTCATCAAATAAAAAAGACGAATACCAACGGCTCCTATTTCAAGTCATCCTTAAATTATCAGCGCTTTGGTGATCGAACTGCTCCAGATTATAATCTCACCAATACCGGAAATAAAAGTCAATCGGTCAATTTGATATATGGCAAAAATAAATTATCATCGGGCTGGGAACTAAATTTTTCATTACTCTTAGACCAAATTGGTATTCTCAGATCTTCACATATAGGTAATCTCGATGATTTAGAACGGAGTATTAATTCCAGAACTCCATTATATATCGAAGATTTTAGATATGATATTTACACCCCTAAACAGGATATCTTACACGGAACTTTTTCAGGCTCCTATTTTAAAAATTTAACAGAAAAGTCTAAGATAGATATAGCCTATAGCTTGCAATACAATCGAAGAAAAGAATTTGATATAAGAAGAGGTCCAAGAAATGAGATACCTGCTATGGATATGATTCTCAACACTCATGATACAAGAATAAGTTATCAAAATGTCTTGGATAATGGTCTTTTTAAAACTGGAATTAATTTACAATACCAAGAAAACGAACCTAATCCTGAAACCGGTGTAAGACGTTTTATTCCCGATTATCAAAAAACGCAGTTGGGTTACTACGTCATTTTAAATAAAAATTTGAGCGATTATTTTCTCTTAAGTTCAGGGCTACGAATTGACTATACTGAATATGACGTTCAAAAATTTTATAGAAAATCAAGGTTTGAACAATTGGGCTATGACCAAAAATATCCTGATATCGTAACCGAAGATTTGGGCACACAAGTGTTGACCAAATCAAATTGGGATTACCTCAATCAAGCTTATAATTTGGGATTGACTTTTGAACCGAGTAATGAATTAGCGGCAGACTTTCAAGTAAGTGCGCTTCAAAGGGCTCCTAATGCAGCTGAATTGTTTTCTGATGGTCTACATCATACAGCCGCTCGTATAGAATTAGGACAGTTGGGTTTTAAAAGTGAAAAAGCGCTAAAATTTGACTTAGGGTTATCTTATAATAATCCTCATTTTTCTCTAAGATTAAATTCATATTACAACACTATTAAAGATTTTATTTACCTCTACCCTTCTGATACCGAATACACCCTAAGAGGTGCCTTTCCCGTATGGACTTACGAACAAGCTGACTCAAGATTCCTAGGTTTTTCATCAGAAGTGATCAAACCATTAGGGTTAAATTGGACATTTATTTCAAAATTTAGTTCAATTAAAGCAACAAACCTCGAATTAAATGAACCACAAATCAATATACCCTCAGCTGAAATTAATAATAGTCTTCGTTTTACAATTGGCGAGAAAAACAAACTACAATTTAGTGTTGAACAACAAATCGTTTTCGAACAAAAAAATACTCCGCCTAACTTATTGGTAGAAATCAGACCTAACGAAATTGTAGAGTTAAAACTTAATGATGCTCCACCTTCATTTGTGAATTACAACAGCTCAATTGATTACAGTTTATTTTTAAAACAAAAAAGAAGTATTAAACTAAGCCTTACAGTATTGAATGTTCTAAATGAAACGTATAGAAATTACCTAAATCAACTACGTTATTTTGCAGATGAACCAGGTCGCAATCTTCAATTTTCTTTAATCTATAAATATTAATAATGAGAATAGGTTTTCTAGTTGTTTGTTGCTTAATTACTGTGAGTTGTAGTGATTTGGACGATTTGGGATATGCGGAACCTGAAAAGTACAATATTGCAGAATTGACTTTTACAGCCAAAGAAGATAATGAAGAGTCTTTTTTGTCTTATATAGATCCAGATTTAGAAGGACCTTTAAATCCGCAAACAAATACGATACAGTTAAAAAATAATTCAGATTACACCATTCGATTGAATTTTGCTTATGATTTTGTACTTGATGAAGAAGAACGAGTTGACAGAAATGATACAATTCTATTAAAATCTAATGATTATCAAGTTTTTTTGATTTTAGAAAACGAGAATAATTCTTTTGTAAGCACTTTAGAGGCAATTGATACCGACGAAAATCAAAATAAATTAGGATTAGAATGGGAAATGAGTACAGCAATTACCGGATTTGTCGATATGCGAGTTGTATTGGTTTACGACCCTATAAAACCAAACTCAAACCTTAATTCTGCAGAAGGATTGATCGTTTTTGATGCAACTGTTAATTTTATCATACAAGGCTAATCGTCTTTTTTAAGAACAAAGGTGTAAATCCACATGATTGTAAAAGTAGGAATAACATCAAATCCAGGAATAAGCTCCTCAATAGTCTGAACTACTGCTGCCACCTTACCTTGCTTATTGGAATACATTCTGCTCATGATCCAACCAGAAAGAGGTGCCCATAAAAAATCTGAGAATTCTCCAATAACAGGTACAAGGTAAGAGAGCATACCAATGGCATCGAGTAAAATACTTAAAACCAAATAGGTAATGGGGTTTTTATTAGACATTGGACAATAATTTATTTATGTTTTAAGGCTAATTCTGCATTTACTTCCTCTTCGAGTTCTTTCAATTTAGATTTAAACGCACCGAGATAATACATCACAAAAAAGCGTTGCCTTATTTTAAGACTTAAATAATTCTCTCCAGAGTTCAATTTATTTATGGCAAGGAGTTCTGAGCGTGTTTTCTCTGTAAAATCATCTTCTTGATAAAAACGCTCTCTTAGTTCATTCTGACTTGTTTTTAATATCGCTTTAATTTCTTGATTATCGCTTTGAAGTAAGGCGATTCTAAATTCTTGCTGCAATGCGATCTCACTGCTTACGTTTTGATTTAAAAATTCAAGGTGATTGTCTAGAAGGGAAATAATTTTCAACTTAATCTCATTGTTGGATATCAAGGCTAATGAACCGTCTTCAATGATTGAAGTAATTTCAGAAATTGGAGGATGAAACTCTCTATAATCTAAAAATAAATTGTGAAATGACTTCGTGTTCCCTCCTGTTAACAGCACTTTTGTAACAGAGTCGTAATTGATATTATTCCAATTATCAGATAAATAATCCATGAGTTCATTCTCTGCAGTCAATTTCTTTTCACGATTAAGTACATAAACTTCAATTTCGTTAATGTTGAGTTGTATGGCCTTTAATAGTTGTATTTCTTTTCGTGAGTTTTCAGCTTTGGCTTGTGTGTTATTAAGCCAAAAAGAAATAGATATACCAATTATTATTACCGAAGTTTCGAAAATAAATTTTTTGAAAAATTTGAGCTTATCATTTATTGTATTCACTTTAGAAAGGTGTTTTGTGGTTTTCTGTCGAAGGTTTTATTTTAAGTAATCTACAAAAGACGCTCTTAATTTCGCAATTTTAGGAGCTATTACGATCTCGCAGTAACCTTGCTCTGAATTTTGATCGTAGTAATCGTGATGTTCTGTTTCTGCCGTATAAAAAGTTTCTGCAGGTTTGATTTCAGTTACTATTGAATTGTCGAAAACCTTTTCATTTTCTAAATACGCCACATATTCTTGGATGATTTGCTCTTGTTCATCTGTAGTATAATAAATACCACTTCTGTATTGTGTACCTACATCGTGGCCTTGACGATTTAGAGTTGTAGGGTCATGTGTGCTAAAATTGACTGCTAAAAGGGTTTCAAGTTTTATGAAGCTTGGATCGTATTCAATTTTTATGCATTCTGCATGTCCAGTTCGTCCTGTGCATACTTCGCGGTAAGCAGGATTTTTAATTGAACCTCCAATGTACCCGGGTACTATCTCCTCTACTCCTTTCACGCGTTTAAACACCGCTTCTGTGCACCAAAAACAGCCGCTAGCAAAAAATATGATTTCGGTATTTGTATTCTTGTCCATAGAGATTCTTTAAATTAGCATTTATGATTAAAGTTTCAAATTTATTTAAAACATATTCTTCTAATCAAGTACTTAAGGGAATTTCATTAGAAGTAAAACAAGGAGAAATTGTTGCCATAGTGGGTCCATCTGGTGCAGGTAAAACCACTTTATTACAAATTCTTGGAACTTTGGATCAGCCTGATAGGCATCCCTCCACAGAAATAAGGATAAACGAGATACCCGTTCATCAATTAAAGGATTCTGAATTAGCTGATTTTAGAAATAAAGAAATTGGTTTTGTGTTTCAATTTCATCAATTGCTTCCTGAACTTACGGCTTTAGAAAACGTGATGTTGCCGCGCTTTATATCCGGCATTTCGAAAGTACAGGCTACGGAAAAGGCTAAGACTATACTATCTGACTTAGGGCTTGGTCATCGTTTGAATCATCATCCAAATCAGCTCTCTGGTGGAGAACAACAGAGAGTCGCGGTAGCTCGAGCGCTTATTAATGACCCTTCTATAGTTTTAGCCGACGAACCAAGCGGTAATTTAGATTCTGAGAATGCTCAATTTTTGCATGAATTGTTTTTAAAGTTGCGTGATGAGTACAATCAAACCTTTGTTATTGTGACCCACAATAATGATTTAGCTGAGATGGTTGACAGAAAATTGAGTATGCGCGATGGGCTATTCCAATAAAGACGAACTTCGGTCTTTTTTAAATTACAAAGCAGAGCAGTATGAATCTTTATCCTTTATAGAGACTGATCCTATTCTGATTCCTCATCGTTTTAACGATTTAAAGGATGTTGAAATAATGGCCTTTCTAATGGCTACAATAGCTTGGGGAAATCGAAATTCCATTATAAAATCTGGAGAGCGCTTAATCGAATTGTTCGACAATAGCCCTTATGAGTTCATCATGAACGCAAATGAAGCTGAAATCAATAATTTAGGTTCTTTTGTACACAGAACATTTAATGGTCAAGATCTTATCTGTTTCGTTCAAAATCTAAAAGCGTTGTACGAAAAGCAGAATTCACTTGAATCGTACTTTTTAAATCAGGAGGATGAAAAACATTTACAGTTTGCAATAAGTCGATTCAAGTCTACATTTTTTTCAAAACATCCACAGCATCGATCATTCAAACATATCGCTGATCCTTTAAATAAATCCGCCGCCAAACGAATCAATTTATTCTTGCGGTGGATGGTAAGACCAAATGCAAAAGGTGTTGATTTTGGCATTTGGAAACAGGTTGACCCATCAATTTTGTCTATACCACTGGATGTTCATTCAGGTCGAGTCGCGAGAAAATTAGGGCTTTTAAAACGCAAACAGAACGACCATCTTGCTGTTATGGAATTGGATAAAGCACTGCGTAAATTTGACCCCAAAGACCCTGTGAAGTTTGACTTTGCACTTTTCGGACTTGGTGTTTTCGAACAGTTCTGATTTTCTGCAATCTTTTGTACATTAGAGGAACTAACACCACTAACATGAGAACAAGCTTATTTTTCTTTTCGTTTATAATTTGCGCACTTAGTTTTGGGCAAAGAAGCTTACCCGTAGATACAACAGTTACAACACAACATCAGGTAACTATCAATGGGAAATTGATAAAGTATACCGCCGAAACGGGCACTCAACCTGTTTGGGATGAGGCAGGTAAACCAATTGCAAGCGTGCATTACACCTACTACACCAAAAATGACGTCAAAAATAATGAGGCAAGACCCCTACTCATCAGTTTTAATGGTGGTCCAGGCTCGGGTTCTGTATGGATGCATTTGGCGTATACAGGCCCAAGGATTTTAAAAATAGATGATGAAGGATATCCCGTTCAACCTTATGGGGTTAAAGAAAATCCATATTCTGTATTGGATGTAACTGATATTGTTTATGTAAACCCTGTCAACACAGGTTATTCAAGAACCATTCCTGAGAGTGGTAAAGAAGTTGATCGATCTAAATTTTTCGGCATTAACGAAGATATCGCCTATCTCTCGGATTGGATCAATACGTTTGTCACCCGACACAATAGATGGCGCAGCCCTAAGTATATCATCGGTGAAAGTTATGGAGGAACGCGTGTTATGGGGCTTTCTCTTGCACTTCAAAACAGGCAATGGATGTACCTCAATGGTGTAATTATGGTAAGCCCTGCTGATTATAAGGTGATTCGAGTAGGTGGCCCTGTTTCGTCAGCTTTAAATTTACCTTATTACGCTGCTTCAGCATGGCACCACCAACTCTTAGATGATGCCTTTCAAAATAAAGAGCTTGAAGATTTTCTTCCAGAAGTTGAAGATTTCACCATAAATGAGCTGATTCCGGCAATTGCAAAAGGTGGGTTTATTTCTGAAAATGAGCGCCAAAACATCGCTTCTAAGATGGCTGAGTATTCTTCACTTGAACGAAAAGACATTTTAGATCACAACTTAGATGTGCCTACTTCGTTTTTTTGGAAAAATGCAATGAAGGAGGTCGGAGGATATACCATAGGACGTTTAGATTCTAGGTATAAAGGAATAGACCGACAATTATTCGGGGCGAGACCTGACTATAATTCTGAAATAACTTCTTGGCTACACAGCTTTACCCCGGCTATCAATTATTATTTACAAGAAGAATTGAAGTTTAAAACGGATGTAAAATACAATATGTTCGGTCCAGTTCGCCCTTGGAATAATGATAACGATAATACTAGAGATGACCTTAGACAAGCAATGGCACAAAACCCATATTTGAAAGTTTTAGTACAATCTGGTTATTACGATGGTGCAACGACCTATTTTAATGCAAAGTATACCATGTGGCAAGTTGACCCTAGTGGAAGAATGAAAGATCGATTTACCTTTAAGGGATATAGATCTGGTCATATGATGTATTTGAGAAGAGAAGATTTAAAAAACGCCAATGATGATATACGTGATTTTATTAAAAACAGTTTGTCAAATGGAGAAAGTGCCAAGTATGACTAGGTTTTTATTGATTCTAGCAATTGGATTTAGCTCGTTTACGATGGCTCAAGATTATCCTTTTCTTCAACGATATGACTCTTTAAATGAAATCGATAAGTCAAGATATTCCAAAGGTGTAGAGGCAGTTTTTATGGGAAACTCAATCACAGAAGGTTGGGTACAACAGAGACCTGAGTTTTTTGCCGACAACAATTTTATAGGTCGTGGTATAAGCGGACAGACCACCGATCAAATGTTGTTGAGATTCAGACCCGATGTGATTGCCTTAAACCCGAAAAAAGTGGTGATACTCGCCGGGACTAACGACATTGCTGAAAATAACGGTAAGGTCAGTTTATCGGCAATAGCAGGATATATAGAAAGTATGGTCGAACTCGCAAAGGCGAATCAAATTGAGGTTATTTTGATTAGTGTTCTACCTGCAGAAATTTATCCGTGGCGTACTCATTTAAAGCCTAATATTCAGATTCCGAAATTGAATAATTTACTTAAGGTGTTGGCCGAAAATCACAAGATAGAATACGTGGATATGTTTGCTCAGATGACAAACGATAAAATGGGCTTAGATGAGAATTATGCCTATGACGGTGTTCACCCAACCTTAGAAGGCTATTTAAAAATGGAGTCTATTTTGCTCCCCTATTTAAAATAGGTGGTGATTATTCACTTTAGTTTTGTAATTTCGCAATGTAAAAGGCAATTTTAGTGAGTTATTTACTGCGTTCAGCGAAAATCATAGACTCCACTTCAGAGTTCCACCTCCAAAACAAAGATATTTTTATTGAAAACGGTATTATTTCTGCTATTGAAGATGAAATAAAGCTAAGTGATACTGAAGTTGAAATCATTCAAGACGAGGATTTAATGGTCTCTCCAGGATGGATTGATCCTTTAGTTGACTTTGGAGAGCCTGGTTTTGAACAGCGACAAGGGCTTGCAGCTGGTATTAAAGAAGCCATTCATGGTGGATTTTGCACTATAGGCATCCTCCCCAATACAAAACCCGTTATTGATCACGGAAGTATCTTGGATTACTTTAATAGAAACAAAGCTGAAGTTAATATCTACGTAAACGGAAGTATTAGTAAAAATCTGCAAGGTGAACAGCTCAGTGAAATGTTTGATTTAAATCAAAATGGAGCTATCGCTTTTACGGATTATAAAAAAGGTCTTGGCAACCCCCAACTCTTAAAATTAGCATTGCAATACACTCAAAATTTCGGAGGTCTGGTGGTCAATTATCCACTAGACGAAAATTTAATGAATAATGGATTGATGCATGAGGGAAAACAATCCACACATCTAGGGCTTAAAGGTATATCGTATTTGAGCGAAGAAGTACGGGTTTTACGAGACCTTGAAATACTGCGCTATACTAAAGGCAAAATGCATTTTGCTTGTTTGAGTTCTGCAAAAGCTGTTGAGTATGTGGCAAAAGCCAAAGACGAAGGACTAGAAGTCAGTTGCAGTGTTACTCCTCATCACCTCTTTTTCAGTGACTCCGACATTAGCAATTTTGATACGCTCTTTAAAACGCTACCTCCCTTACGAACTAAAGAAAATAATGAAAAGTTAATCGCTCAACTCAATAAAGGATTGATTGATTTTGTTCATTCTGACCATTTTGCACTACATGCAGATATGAAAGAAACTGTATTTGAACAAGCTGAATTCGGTGTTGAAAGTCTCGGTGTGTCCTTTGGAGCGCTCACCAAAACAGTGTCCGTTGAGAAGGCAGTTGACTTAATGACAAAGGCTTATGAAATTTTTGACTTGCCTAAACCTCAAATCGCGGTGAATAGTGAAGCGTCCTTAAGTCTTTTTTGCAAACACATCAAAAATTCGAGTACTGCAAATAGCACTTCAATATGGAAGAATGAACAATTTGAGTTCAAACCTTTAGGTATTTTAAACAAGGGTAAAGCTTATTTAAATTCCTGAGAAAAGTATGAAATCTGATTTGGGAAAAACCACCGCCCTTATTTCGTATATCACAATTATTGGTTTGTTGATCAGTTGGAGTCGTCATTCAGATCGACCTACTGCCTTTTCAAGTTTTCATTTAAGACAAGCATTTGGAGCACATTTATTCTATCATGCTTCTTCTTATCTATTGAATTTTTACACCTTTCTAATTCCGTTCTACATACTTTATGTAGTTTATTTAAGTGCTCTGATTTTTGGTGTTGTGTCGGTTCGAAATGAACGTTGTAATTCATTACCCTTATTGGGTTACTATTTTCAAAATTGGTTCACCTTTATTAAATAAATGCCTGAATGAAGTCTTTTAATTACCTCGAAAAGAATGCACTTAGCTCTTCGGATAGATTACTGGTCATACTTCACGGTTATGGCGCGAACGAATATGATTTATTTCAACTGTCAGATGCTTTTATACGTAAGAGCCATGTGGTTAGTTTACAAGCACCCTACCAATTGTATCCGGAGTCTTACGCATGGTATGCAATACATTTTGACGAGGTCAAAGGTAAATGGTCTGATATTGAGCAAGCCAAAGAAATAGTCGAGCAATTGTACGTTTTTATTCAAGCCCTTAAAGAGCAGTATCAAGTTCGTCATATCGATCTTTTAGGCTTTAGCCAGGGTGCTATATTATCTTATGCTTTGGCTACAAAATATCCTCAGCAGTATTCTAAAATAATGGCTTTAAGCGGCTATTTTAATAAAGACTTGAATGAAATTTCAAAGGACAATTCATTCGGTCATTTAAAAGTTTATGCTTCTCATGGTGCTGAAGACCCCGTAATTCCACTGAGTTGGAGTGCCGAAATACCAGCAGCACTTAGCAAGCTCAATATCGAATATGAACATTTTGTTTTTCAAGATATGGGGCAC
Organism: Flavobacteriaceae bacterium; assembly: GCA_049596955.1. GTDB lineage: Bacteria > Bacteroidota > Bacteroidia > Flavobacteriales > Flavobacteriaceae > UBA3478. Next base: position 91,131 of record JBMYMD010000003.1, on the reverse strand, counting down.
ACTATAAATCAAGAAAATTTGAATTCCTTGGTACAATGGTACTATTTAGTCGAATAAATCAAGGCATCCATTAACTCATACTCCACCGTATTGTCTTCATTGATAAAGTATCGAAGAGTGATTTCACCCCAATTTTTGGAGTCACTAAAATCTGCGATTAGCCATTTGTGATTTAATAGTTTAACCTTATTAATCATAAAGTTACTCTCATCTCCCTTGTAGGGAATAAGTGAGTTACTGTTTTCAGCGTCATTATAGGAAAGTAAATCATCCCATATGTACTTTTCTAAAGAACCTGATATGTTCTTGTCTTGATGATAATTTTGGGCTTCTTGATTGCTATCGTAGTCAAAATAAGTACAGCTTTCATTTACTGTTTCTAAATTAGAAATGTATTCATTTTTTTCATCTAATTTCTTGTTGAGTTTTTGAATTTCAGCCGAAAGGGCATTGAATTGGTTGTTTCCTTGAACCAATTGAAATAAACAAATGAGTAGGGTAAAAACAAATAAGTATAGAAACAGTGATTTTTTCATTCTAATAAGTGTATGTTAATTGAAGCTGATCATAGGCCAAATTAAAACTTGGCGCTAGGGTTTTTTGTACTTCATCGTGAAAGCCCAAGTGATGACTTATATGCGTAAAATAGGTTTGTTTAGCATTAACTTGTCTTGAAAGGTTTATGGCCTCATCTAAATTTAAATGTGAATGATGGGATTCCCGTCTTAAGGCATTAATAATTAATATATCTGAATCGATTAAATATTTCAATTGACTTTCTGTAATCTCCTTAACGTCAGTTAAATAAACTAAGCCTCCGATTTTAAAACCGAATACATCTGAACGTCCATGGCTAGCGAGTATAGTAGATATTTCTAGTTCGTTAATTTGAAAGCTTTGATCTCTATTAAATATATGGGATGCAATTTTCGGAATTCCTGGATATTGATATTCGGGGTTAAAGATGTAATCGAAACGTTTTTTTAGGGCCTTAAAAGTTTCTTCTGAACTGTAAAAATCAACTCCTCCCTGTCTAAAGACGAAAGGTCTTATGTCGTCGATTCCCATCGTATGGTCAGCATGTTCGTGTGTTAGTAAAATCGCATCTAGTTTTTCTATGGGATTTCTTAACATTTGTTGGCGAAAATCAGGACCACAATCTATTACGATTGATGTTCCTTCGGAGGATTCTATTAATAATGAACTCCTCAGCCTTTTGTCTTTTGAATTTGAGCTTAGGCAAACAGGGTGATCACTACCTATTACTGGTATTCCTTGTGATGTTCCTGTTCCCAAAAATGTAATTTTCAAATTCATTTAGTGTAAAAATAGCACAAAATGAAGGGAAGACAGCACAGGTTGTTTTACCTTTGAGAAAAGAATAATTCATGGCTCAGATTTCATTTAAAGAAAATGCGTTTGAAAATATTCCTTCGGTAGATGCCAAAACGCTTCGGATCAATTTACACGAAGACATTTACGGCACATTCGCCGAAATAGGTGCCGGTCAAGAAACCGCCAGACATTTTTTTAGAGCAGGAGCTTCTTCTGGGACTATAGCTAAAGCGATGAGTGCGTATGACAAGGCATTTTCAGACGCTATTTATGGAGCTGAAGAAGACAATCGATATGTAACAGAATCGCGTCTTCGAAAAATGCTCAATCACGAGATGAATTTGATGACTGAGCGAATTGATCGTAAAAACAATCCGAATTATTTGTTTTTCTCTTATGCCAATACGGTGGCAACAATTGATTTTTCGAAACGCTATAAGGGTCACGGGTGGATAGGAATTAAATTTCAGTTAGAACCAAATCAAGAAACCTATGACGAGATTATTTTGCACATTCGTTTTAAGCAAAATGAAGCGAGATTACAGCAAGAAACACTCGGGATACTAGGAGTCAATCTCATTTACGGTGCATTTTTCAAGCACGATAAACCCAAGAAATTATTAAAGTATTTATACGACCATATCGATAGAGATACTATCGAAATTGATCTGATCAACTTTAAAGGGCCACACTTTGAAACCGTCGATAATCGTTTAATGAGTTTGCAGCTTATTAAAAACAATATGACAGAAGCGATCATGTTCAACCCAGATGGCTTTAATGTTTTGCCGGCTGCAGTACTGTACAAGAAAAATATCCTGGCCTTAAGAGGTAGTTTTAGACCTGTAACCAAGGTAAACATGGACATGTTTAAGAAGTCTTATGAAATTTTTGTGCAAGAGACCACTGTAAATTACAAAGACACTGAAGTAATATTCGAAATCACACTTTCAAATTTGAAATCCTTGGGAGAAATTGATGAAATTGACTTTATAGACCGTGCTACACTATTGTGTTCATTAGGTCACACAGTAATGATTTCAAAATTTCAGGAATACTACAAACTCGTAGAATACTTCAATAAGTATACAAAGAATAAAATAGGCCTAACTATGGGTATTAACAACTTTGTAGAAGTATTTGACGAAAAATATTACCGTCATTTAAGTGGAGGTATTTTGGAGGCTTTTGGCAAGTTATTCTTTAAAAATCTCAAGATATATCTCTATCCAATGCTTCATCCGGACACTAAAGAACTATTGACCAGTAACAATGTCAAGGTACATCCTAGAATGAAAGAATTGTATAAGTTCTTTAAATACAATGGAAAGGTGATGGACATCATTGATTATGACCCTGATGTACTCGATATTTATTCAAGAGAAGTGCTGCGGATGATCATTGCCAATGAACAAGGTTGGGAAGAATTACTCCCTGAAGGTATTGCGGAAATCATCAAAGAAAAAGAACTTTTTAGATCGATTAAAGAATTACCGAATTCCAAGAAATTACTGAACGCCTAAGCATTAAGCAACTCTAGTAGTTGTAAACCATGTGTTTTTGTGGTGACTTTGTTGACAACATGAGTGACTGTTGCGTTTTCGTCTAGCACAAAGGTTACCCGATGAATACCATCGTACTCTTTCCCCATGAATTTTTTCGGTCCCCAAACGCCAAAAGCATTTATGACTTCGTGTTGTTCATCTGCCAGTAAATCAAAAGGGAACTCGTACTTATCTCTGAAGTTTGTTTGTCTCTTTGGACTATCAGCGCTTACTCCAAGAAGAGTATATCCTAAACTTTTCAATTTATCAAAATGATCTCTTAGACTACAGGCTTCTGCAGTACAACCAGGAGTACTAGCTTTTGGATAGAAGAATACGATTAACTTTTGACCTTTAAAATCACTTAATCGCACTTCTTTTCCTTCTTGATTAAGGGTGTTAAATTCTTTTATCTGCTCCCCTACTTTACTTATATTCATAGTGTTTTTTTTTGTAAAAATACTAGGTTATGACCAAAAATGAAAAAGTTAAATTTTGTATTGAACAACTGGAATTTCTTTATCCAGAAATACCCATACCTCTTGATCACAAAGACCCTTATACCCTATTAATCGCTGTTCTAATGTCTGCTCAAAGCACAGATGTTAGAGTGAATCAAATTACTCCTTTGTTATTTGAAAGAGCTGATAACCCTTACGATATGGTTAAATTAAGTGTGGATGAAATTCGCAGTATAATTAAACCTGTAGGCTTATCTCCCATGAAATCTAAAGGTATTCACGGCTTATCTCAAATACTAATTGACAAACACGATGGTGAGGTGCCGCAAAATTTGGAAGAGCTCGAAGAATTACCCGCAGTGGGACATAAAACTGCTTCAGTGGTAATTTCACAAGCCTTTGGAATTCCCGCATTTCCTGTCGACACACATATTCATCGTTTGATGTATAGATGGGGATTTTCGTCTGGCAAGAACGTAGTTCAGACTGAACGGGATGCCAAACGTTTATTTCCTAAAGAGAAATGGAATGACTTACATCTTCAAATTATATGGTATGGACGTGAATACTCCCCTGCTAGAGGCTGGAGATTAGAAAACGACATTATTACCCGAACCATAGGTAGAAAATCTGTGATCAAAGAATATCACAAAGCTCGCAAAAATTAATTCTGAAAATGCTCGAAAACTCCTAGCCTTGTCTTTGTGCAACGATAGGCCTTTGAATAGTTTAAGATAAAGTCGATACTTTTTTGTTTGACCTTAAAAGTAGTGGTAAAATGCTCTGCTTTTTGGTGTTCAATAGTGTTCATATAGATAATGTTTAGCTATAAGAACGTAACTATTTGGTATTTATTGTATCAATTTTATCAATAACTTATGAAGTTGTCATAACTAATTTATGCTTTTCAATCATTTTGCGGAGATTGATAAGTGCATATCGCATTCTACCTAAGGCCGTATTGATACTTACATTTGAAATATCGGCAATCTCTTTGAAGCTCATGTCTTTATACAACCTCATAATAATGACTTCTTTTTGATCGTCTGGTAACTCGTCAATCAACACTCTAAGGTCCATATTAATTTGTTCCTTAATGAGTTCTGTTTCAATAGACGGGTCCTCATCTTTGATAATTTCGAAAATATCGAAATCTTCTCCAGTATTGTAGCTAGGCATTTTTTTGTTACTTCTAAAATGATCAATGACTAAATTGTGAGCTATTCTCAATACCCAAGGAAGAAACTTTCCTTCCTCGTTATACTTTCCTTTTTTTAGAGTATTAATGACTTTGATAAAAGTATCTTGAAAGATGTCTTCAGCCAATTCTTGATTTTGAATCTTATTAAAAATATAGCTGCTAATTCTGGCGGAGTGTCTGTGGATTAAAATTTCCAAAGCTTTTTCATTACCACTGATATACTCCTTTACTAAAATTGAATCTTCTGTTATCGTTTTCATAATCACGTTTTAAATTGTTGTTGTTGGTTATTTATTACGTGACCAAATCTATCTGAAGCCTTTACTGATTAGAAAAGTATGTTGTGAGTGAATGGAATTTTGATGTTAACTTGCAGAAAATTGTTATGAACGGTCTTAAATGGCTTAAGAAATGTCTTTAGATTAATGAGTAAATCTGATATCGAGATCAAAGGTGCAGGCATGCACAACCTCAAAAAATTAGATGTAACGATCAAGAGAAACAAACTATCCGTCATTACCGGCGTGTCTGGTTCTGGGAAGTCCAGTCTTGCTTTCGACACTTTATACGCTGAGGGTCAACGACGTTACGTTGAAAGCTTGTCCTCTTATGCGCGACAGTTTTTGGGCAAACTTGATAAACCTAAATTTGACTCCATAAATGGAATTGCTCCAGCCATTGCTATAGAACAAAAAGTTAATTCTTCAAATCCAAGGTCTACTGTAGGAACGGTTACTGAGGTCTATGAGTATTTAAAATTGCTCTATGCTAGAATTGGAAAAACCTACGATCCCTTTAGTGGAGAACTCATTAAAAGACATACTACTACGGACATTGTCAATCGTGTTACTCAATTAACCGAAGGAAGTAAATGTCTTTTGTTATCTCCTATTGTTGTTTCTGAAGAGAAAGAACCTAATAAGGTTTTAGCTCTTTTGGCAAAGCAGGGTTTCGCAAGAATATTTTTAGACGGTGCTGTCGAGCGAATAGATAAACTCAAAAACTTTAACAGTTTTAAGTTTGATCTTGTAGTAGATAGAATCGTTGTAAAACAAAATGATGAAGCTTTTTTAAATCGGCTATCTGCAGCAATTGATGATGCCTTTTATCAAGGAAAGGGAATCGTAAAACTGATGCAACTTGAAAATGACACAACCGAGTTGTTTTCATCTAAATTTGAACTAAACGGTAGAACATTCTTAGAACCTAATATTCACCTTTTTAGCTTTAATAATCCTTTTGGAGCTTGTCCTAAATGTGGAGGTTATGGTGACATTCTAGGTATTGATCCAGAATTAGTGATTCCCGACAGCAGCAAATCTATTTATCAGGGAGCCGTAGCGCCATGGAAAGGAGAAAAATTTTCGTGGTATAAAGAGCAGCTTATAGCTACTGCTAGCAAGCACAAGCTTCCTATTCACAAGCCTTGGTTCGAGTTAAGTCATGTACAAAAACAAAAGATTTGGAATGGCACTAGAGAATTTATAGGTATCCATCCCTTTTTTGAAGAACTAGAATCTCAAAATTATAAGATACAAAATCGAGTTTTACTATCCCGTTACAGGGGCAAATCAATTTGTAGTTCATGTCAAGGAAGCAGACTTCGTGAAGATGCGAGTTTTGTGAAAATAAATACGTATGCAATAACTGATTTAGTTCACCTACCCATTTCAGCATTACACGATTTATTTTCTTCATTTGAATTTAATGATTACGAGCGGAAGGTTGCAGAGCGCTTGATATATGAGATACAATCTCGTTTGACCTTTCTTGTGAAAATTGGTCTTGGATATCTAACGCTTAATAGAAAGTCAAATACGTTGTCTGGAGGAGAGACGCAACGCATAAATATTGCAACTTCATTGGGAAGTAGTTTGGTAGGATCAATGTACATTCTCGATGAGCCAAGTATTGGTCTGCACAGTAAGGATACAGAGCAACTCATTCAAATATTATGCGAGCTAAGAGATTTGGGTAACACTGTAATCGTTGTTGAACACGATGAGGATATTATGAAGGCTGCCGATGAAATCATTGATATTGGTCCAAAAGCAGGACGTTTAGGAGGAGAATTAGTGGCGCAGGATTCATTCGATGCACTGCGATCTTCTTCAAGTCTAACTGCCAAATATTTACACGGTATCGAGCATATTGAAATACCCAAAAGACGAAGGACCCCTAAACTAAAGATTGAGATTAGAGGTGCTCGAGCGAACAACTTGAAAAATATTGATGTTTCAATTCCTCTCGAATGCATAAGTGTAATAACAGGGGTTTCTGGTAGTGGCAAGAGCACGCTGGTACGAGACATCCTCTATCCTGCTCTACATAAGCACATCTATGGTCATGGAGATAAACCCGGTGAATTTTCTGAACTCACAGGTGCACTTTCTGAAATCAAGCAAATTGAGTTTGTTAATCAAAACCCAATAGGTAGGTCATCTAGATCTAATCCGGTTACCTATTTAAAAATCTATGATGAAATCAGAACTCTTTTTGCCAAGCAGAAAAGAAGCCAATTAAAAGGATACAAAGCCAAACACTTTTCTTTTAACGTAGATGGTGGTCGTTGTGAGAAATGTAAAGGAGATGGAGTAGTTACTATAGAAATGCAGTTTATGGCAGATGTAAATATTGTCTGTGATGTCTGTAAAGGAAAGCGTTTTAAGAAAGAAATCTTAGAAGTTAAATTCCACGAAAAAAATATAGCTGACGTTTTGGATATGACCATTGACGAGGCCATTACTTTTTTCAATACCCATGGTGAAGATAAAATAGCTGAAAAACTAATGCCATTAGCCGCGGTTGGCATGGGTTATATTTGTCTAGGTCAATCATCCTCAACCTTGTCTGGAGGAGAAGCACAACGGATTAAATTAGCTTATTTTTTATCAAAAGGAAATCACAAAGATCACTGCCTTTTTATTTTTGATGAACCTACTACAGGCCTTCATTTTGACGATATAAAGAAATTGCTTTACGCTTTCAATCAACTCATCGAAAACGGACATTCTGTTCTAGTGATTGAACATCATTTAGATTTAGTTAAATGTGCTGATTATATCATCGACTTAGGACCAGACGGAGGTGAACATGGTGGAGAGGTAGTGTGTTTCGGTACTCCTGAGGACATCTCAAAGCACAAACAATCTTATACTGCTCAGTTCTTAAGAGAGAAATTAACGACCTCGTAATGATTTAAGCACAGCCTGTAGGCTAGAAACCCATTTAAGCTTATAGCAGATGATTAAATAGATTGAGGTTTGAGCAGTGAGCTTGAGTAATCCAGACCAAAGGTCTAGGGCATTAAATAAACTGAGCGAAAATACCACAGTTAAAATAAAGAGCACTGCAATAGATTTGAATAAATTTAGACTGAAGGGTTGTATGTGATGTTTGTTCCAAAGTAAAACGAGTTTAAATGTAAAAAAACCTAAAAGGGTTAGCGCAGTGGCAAGAGCAGCTCCGTTTATACCGTAAATAGGAATGATACTTACATTTAAATAAACGCCGAGTATTCCAAAAATTAATGCGCCTGTTAGAAAAGAGGTATATGTATTTGAGAATATTAAAACCGCATTACCAATACCAATAATCGCCTCAAGTAATCTTGTAAATCCAATTAGTAAAACAACAAAATAAAGACCTTCATAAGCCTTTGGTAAAAAAGATGTAATTAGAGGCATATTGGTTAGCAACACAAAGAAAATAAATCCACTTACAAGGAACAGATGAAAACTACTGTTTTTAGTAAAATCATATAAAGCTTTTTGGTTTTTGTGCTTCAAATAATCCACGGTAACTGTATTGGTTATATGTTGCATCGATCTATAGGGAATAGCAATTACAGTGGCTATGTAAACACCAACAGCATATACTGCTACCTGACCAACCTCCAAATAACGTCCAATCATGAACTTGTCTAATTCTAGAAAGACAACAGTTGAAAATGCGCCGAAAATCACTAACAAGCTGTACTTTAAAATATCATTTTCAATGGGAACCCATCCCTTGGCAAAACGAATTTTAATTTTCATTTTTTGAAAATAAACAAGCATCAGGAAAACTCGTAGTATATAGATTCCACAGATAATTACAATAATAGTGGTCAACGAGAAATTCACATACAAATGAGTTAACAATAGTAGACTTATTCCAAGTCGAACAAATAATTCTTTTAAAAAGGTGCCGAAAATTGTTTTTAAATGTATTTTACTTATGGCAAAACAGATTTCAAATGCGGCCATAGCAAGTCCAAAAATCCATATAAATACCATCAATTCTTCTAACTCTGTGGTTGTGACCCCTATCAAAGACTTGAATGCTCCTTGGCCTAGATAAAACACAAGTCCAAGAAGAATAAGATAAAGAGCATAGTATTGCAGAAGAATTTTATAAATCTTTTCATTTTCTTCAGAAGAATCTCTTTGTAGGTGCTTAATTAAAGTTTGCTGCACACCTCCGCTTAGAATTGGAGAGATAAGTGTGGAACTCGCCAACAAAAAAGCGATAATTCCGTATGAAGTTACATCGAGAAATTGCACAAAAAAGACCAACGTATTTAATGCTCCAAATACGAATCCCCCTAGAGTCAAAAGACTATTGTACGTTGTTTGTCTAAATATGTACTGCATTATTTACAATAATAGTCGCCAAATCTTCAGTCAATTTCTTTCTGTGAAACTGCGCTGATTCATTTAACGCTAGATCTAAAGTATTGTTTTTGAATTGATCAAAAATCTCTAAAAGAAAACCCTTTAATTCATTCTTTTGCGAATAGCTAAAGTATGCGCCTGCCTTTAAGTTTGTGATCAACTCACCTGCCGACCATTTTTCAGGACCAAGGGCTAAAACAGGTCTGTTTACACCTAAGTATTCAAATAGCTTTCCAGGAATAATCTCGCTCGTTTGTTCACTATTAATTTCAATAAGTAATAATACTTGACTGCTCGACATGACTTTAATAGCCTCCTCATGCGGAAGATATCCATGAAAGTGAACATTTGAATCCAATTTGTAATGTGATATGATTTCTTTGAAGTTATTTGCTTGTTTCCCATAAAAATGAAGTTCAAAACAAGCTCGGAAATCTTTATTCTTATTAATTAAGTCTGATAAAACCTCCCATAATAAAAGAGGGTTACGATCACGAAGTAAACTACCGACATACGACATTTTAAACACCTCAGGATTTGGTTTGAGTTTCGGATTGTCAAAATCATATCCATTTGTAATGAGATGTATAGGCTTGTCTGTTAACTTTTCGAAGTTGGCTTTGGTCTTGGGACTGGTCACAATAAGGTCATCACAAGAATTAAGTACTTGTTCTTCTAATTTTTTGTGTTTTTGTCTTGAACTTTTTGACAATCTCAAGTATTGATGATACGAAATTGTTGTCCATGGATCTCTGAAATCTGCAATCCATCTTAAGGGTGTTTTGTTTTTTAGCGCCCTACCAATAAGATGAACACTGTGCGGAGGCCCCGTGGTAATTAAAGTGTCTATTTCGGGATTCTTCTTTAGATAAGCCTCAATAGTTTTAACAACATTTTTTTTCCAATACTTACGTGCATCAGGAATGAACAAATTCCCTCTGAAGTAAAGAAGTGCTTTTTCAAAAAAAGTAGGGTTGGCACTCAGCATACCAGCAGACAATTGGTTTGCTTTTTTTCTTAAAAAAAACTTGAAAATTTGATTTGGCTCGAAAATAGGTACACGAATTAGCTCTGGACTGCTTTCTTCGGTCTTATCTAAATCATTGTCAACAATAGGATAACTCGCATTTTGTGGAATTACCACAATAGGTTCAATATCAAATTGAGGAAGGTATTTGACAAACTTTAACCAACGTTGAACCCCTGGTCCACCAGCTGGAGGCCAATAATAAGATACTATTAAAACTTTTTTCTTCAAGTCTCCTTTAGTTTTATGGTATTGTACGCATAAAAGAAAAATAAGAATACTAAGAGAACGTGCCCTATCCAATGTCCTATCTCGGCCTTTGCAACAATCACAGGATTAAAGCGCATTTCAATTTTATAGCTTCCGGCGGGCAAGAATGCACCTCTAAGCGCATAATTCACACGTTCAAGATTTATGGGTTTATTTTCTATGTATAATTGCCAATCTTCTGTTGAGGCCATGGGATACCATTCTGAAAACACTACAAATGAGTTTGTATCACTTTGATATTCATAGACATGTAAATCAGGACTATGGGAGACACTTGTTATTCTCCTGGATTCACTTGAACTTAAAGCTAAGGCTTTGGTAGGATTTTGAATTACTGCGGTATTACTCAAGTCAATGTTAGCTATGGTCTGAATCGCCTCATCTGCATTATTTGTAATAACCAAAGAATCTACAAACCAAGCAGGTCCTAAATTGTTTTCGTTAATACTATATCCCGGGCCTTCTTCGGTCTGATTGATCAAATACTTTACATTGAGCATGTTCAGTATTTGAGGATTTCCATTAAAGATGTGATAGTCGAAAAGATTTTGAACATATCCAGGTTTTGCCGCGTGATAACCTCCCAGTGAATTGTGAAAATAAGAAGTTTTGGCTCCATTGAGGCCTTCACTTAAATTGTACACTCTGTAATACGATTGGTCTTCTTTGATAGCTTGGTCCACTGCTGTTTGTTGAAAGGGTATCTCAATGGTATTTTGACTGACCCAATCATCACTTGTAAAATAACGATCGCTTACTCTTCCCAAATCGAAAAGTATTAAAATACCGCAGCCCACATAAAGCAATAAGCCGTTTTTAAGCTTGGAATTCGTTTGAAGCCATAGCAGTGATGCCATACACGAAACCAAGATTATTCCCAGAAGAATATCATTTGAATAAACACTTTTTCGGTCATCAATTAGCGCTTCCACAAAACCAGCGCCGAAGTTTTGTGCATAATAGGAATCATTCAAACCTGAAAACGAAAACAAACCTCTTCCCAGCAAAAGAAGAACACCAAGGATGAGAAATGTTCCTGAGGTTTGCACTAATTTTTTTTGATTCGGCTTGTTTAAATAATCTACAAGACCTAATACTGCAAGAATAGGGAGACAGAATTCGATTAAAACTTGAATAGAGGAAACAGCTCTAAACTTGTTGTAGAGCGGAAAATAATCAATAAAAAAAGAGGTGAGTAATTCAAAATTTTTACCCCATGAAAGCATTAAACTTATCCCAGCGGTCAACCAAAGTATTTTATTGAGTCGTCTCATCTTTTTTGAAAAACCTAGAAAAGCGAGAAAGACAACAAGTATACCCAAATAGGCAGGTGCTGCAACAATAGGCTGATTTCCCCAATAAAGGGGAGCTCTTTGCACAAAGTCCTTGGCTTGTTTCGTGGTAGCTCCCAATCTTTTAAGATAGTTGTAGGTCGATGAATTATCAGATAAAGGTTCGGCATTAGAACCTCCGTAAAACCTTGGAAAAATAAGATTAAGGGTCTCTCCTATTCCATAACTGTATTGGGTGATGTACTCATAGTCTAATCCATTTAAATTTTCTTTTGCTTGACCATCAGCATTTAATTTTAATTCAGAGGTCCCCCTGGTGCTCCATTCTGAGTATAATTTAGTGGTAACCAAGGTTGCCGTATTGCATAAAATTCCAATAATTAAGGCTGCTAAAAACAAATATGAAGCTTTGATGAAGGGTTTGAAGTTTTTGGATTTGACCGCCTCATAGAAATAAAATAAACCAGCAATCAACAATAAAAAACCAAAGTAGTAGGTCATTTGATAATGATTGGCAACAAGTTCCAGAGCCCATCCTAAGGAAGAGAGTAGTACTCCTATTAACCATTTAGATTTTTCAAACAGCAATATAAATCCCGAGAGTAGTAAAGGGAAGTAACCTATCGCGTGAGCTTTGGCGTTGTGTCCAACATCGATAATGATCATAAAATAGGTTGAGAATCCGAATGCCAGTGCTCCTAAGATGGCTATTCGAATATCAACATTTAAAACCAGCATTAACACATAAAATGAAATCAAATACAAGAAAAGATAGTCTGCGGGTCTGGGCAAAAATCGAATAAAACGATCTATATTTTTGATGAAATGTCCGCCGTATTGTGCTCCAAGTTGATAGGTATACATTCCTCCAAAAGCGGCATCTGTCCAATACACTTCTCTAGCTTCACTTTCTCGTATTTGGTTTCTTTCTTTAGCCATCCCGTTGTACTGAATAATATCTGATTGAAACAAGGCATCACCTTTTAATACCGGATTAAATACCACTATGGATACAAGGGCAAAAGCCACTAAAACTAAAAAGTGTGTTAAAAAAAGCTTATTGGTCAAGATTTTAATCATTCAAAGGCTATTTAAGGTGTAAATTTAAGCAATAGAAATTTCCTTTTATGCTTTGGTACCCCTCAAAGAAATTCATTCACTTCATCCTACTTTTTATTGGTTTTGTATTTACGTCTTATGCGCAGTACACTGAGGTGATCAATACCAATCGTCCTGGAGTAACCATAGGTGCATTTGGCGTATCTAAAAGTGTTTTTCAAATGGAATACGGCTTTCAAGGTATTTGGAGTACACACAGTGTTAAAAATTATAAGGCAAATTCCAATCAATATGAGCTAGACATTCGTAAAGGAGTGCTAAAGGATAATCTAGAATTATTTATAAATGCACGATTTACTCAATCGGACAGCACAATCAATAGACTTACCAACTCTTACAGAAGACAGGTGAGCGATTTAAGTGAACTTAGAATTGGACTTAAGTATTTGTTATGGGATCCCTATAAAAGAACTAATCTAGGAGAAAGAAACATATACAGCTGGCGTGCAAATAAAGTCATTAGACTCCGAAATTTCATTCCATCAATAGCCTTATGGGCTTCAACGAGTTTCAATATGGAGGGTAATGCTTTTATGAGCAATCCAAGAGTAAGTAAATTTTCCCCAGCCGCAGGAATCATTACACAAAGCCAATTGAATGATTACTGGACCTGGACCAATAATGTGTTTGTATTTAATCTTTTAGATAAACCCGCTTTTTATTATGACTTTAGAAGTTCGATTATAAAAGGATTTAAAAATAGCAGATGGAGTATCTTTATAGAGCAAAATACAATTTATGGAGATCAGTACGCAGATTTGATTTTAAGATCTGGTGTAGCTTATTTGTCTTATGAAAATCTTCAATTTGATTTGTATGCTGGTTACAATGTGAAGAGTACGCCCAGACTGTTATCGGTCGGATTTGGGGGTTCGTTTAGAATAGATAAAAGTGATCAAAAACGACTAAAAACAAGATATTAACTTAAAATCGTGTCAATGATTAATGTAGTTGAAGTCATAAAACAAAAAGACCTGAAGACCTTTGTTAAATTTCCATTTAAGCTCTACAAGGGAAACAAATACTGGGTTCCACCCATTATTAATGAGGAATTAGAAACATTTAATGAAGACCTTAATCCTGTCTTTGAGCACGCCAAAGCTCGTTTCTTTCTAGCGTATAAAAACAACGAGGTCGTAGGTCGCGTAGCAGCTATTGTGAATTGGACGGAAGTAAAACAACAAAATGTCCTGAAAATGCGCTTTGGTTGGTTTGACTTTGTAGATGATTTAGCGGTTTCAAAAGCATTGCTCAATAAGGTTTATGAAATAGGAAACAGCTTGAATTTAAAATATATGGAAGGTCCTGTGGGATTCTCTAATCTCGACAAGGTAGGTGTATTAGTTTCTGGCTTTGATGTGCTCGGTACAATGATCACTTGGTACAATCATGAATACTATCAAAAACATTACGAAGCTTTTGGAATGCGTAAAGAAAAAGGCTATCTAGAAAGCCATTTCCCTGCGGTTAACGCGGATCCTAAATTTTTTGTTCGACACAGTAAAATAATTGCGGAACGATTTGAGCTTAAGACCAAAAACTTCACAACTTCAAAAGAGTTGATGCCCTATGTAGATAAAATGTTTGATCTATTCAATGAAAGTTATGCAAAGCTCTCCTCTTTTGTTCCTATTTCAGATCGACAAAAGGCCTATTTTAAAAAGAAATACCTTAATTTTTTAAGCCCTGAATACATTAAATTTGTAGTCAATAAAAATGACGATCTCATCGCTTTTGCAATTGTAATGCCTTCATTCTCAAAAGCATTACAAAAGGCCAATGGAAAATTATTTCCGTTTGGATTTTATCATCTTCTTCAAGCTAAGAAACACTCAAAGGATGTTACTTTTTATTTGATAGGAATACGTCCTGATTATCAAAATAAAGGAGTGACTACACTTTTATTCACAGATATGAAGAAAACCTTTGACCTTAGAGGTGTAGAGAATTGCCACAGAACTCCTGAACTTGAGGATAATCATGCAGTGCATAGATTATGGGAGAATTTCGATCCTAAAATCGTAAAAAGACGAAATACTTATAGAAAAGACTTTTAGTCTGCCTTAACGGAGGCAGATAACCTTTTATAAACACCTGACTCTAATCGTTCCCTAATTTTAGAAAAAGCAACTAAGGTCTCTTCTACATCTTGTATAGTATGTGTAGCCGTAGGTATTAACCTTAAAAGAATTAAACCTTTAGGAATTACCGGATACACTACAATTGAACAGAAAATACCGTAGTTTTCTCTCAAATCTTTTACTAAGGCCATGGCCTCTGGAATCGTTCCATTGAGATATACAGGTGTGACACAAGACGATGTATTTCCAATATCAAATCCGTTTTCTTTTAAACCATTTTGCAGCGCATTTACATTTTCCCACAATTTATTCTTGAGTTCAGGTTGGGTTCTCAACATGTGCAAACGTTTTAAAGCCCCTTTGACATAAATCATTGG
Source organism: Flavobacteriaceae bacterium (assembly GCA_049596955.1). Taxonomy (GTDB): domain Bacteria; phylum Bacteroidota; class Bacteroidia; order Flavobacteriales; family Flavobacteriaceae; genus UBA3478. Next base: position 75,769 of record JBMYMD010000003.1, on the reverse strand, counting down.
TAAAGACTTAGCAAACATCTGTGATCTCAAGTTATACTTTAAATAGTCAATGATTTCTTTATCAGCCGATAAGAAAGCGCCTATTCCTGCTAAAGATTTTGCGAATGTTGCAAAATAAACATCTATATCGTCTTGAATTCCCTGTTCTTCTCCAGCTCCTGCCCCAGTTTTACCTAGCGTTCCGAATCCATGAGCATCATCAACTAGAAGTCTAAAATTGAATTTCTTTTTGAGTTCAACAATTTCCTTGAGTTTACCTTGCTCTCCTCGCATCCCAAAAACGCCTTCAGAAATGACTAAGATTCCTCCGTTTTGTTGTTCTGCAAGTTTTGTTGCACGTTCAAGGTTTTTTTCAAGACTTTCAATGTCATTGTGTTTAAAGGTAAAACGCTTACCCATATGCAGTCGAACACCGTCAATAATACAGGCGTGACAATCCACATCGTATACGATAATATCGTCTTTCGAAACCAAAGCGTCTATGGCAGACATTATTCCTTGGTAACCAAAATTTAATAGATAAGCCGCTTCTTTATGTGAAAAGTCAGCTAATTCATTTTGTAATTGTTCGTGATAATCCGTGTGACCACTCATCATACGCGCTCCCATTGGATAGGCAGCACCATAAGTTCTCGCAGCCTCTGCGTCTTCTTCAATTACCTCAGGAAGATTGGCTAGACCCAAATAATCATTCACACTCCAAGTGATAACATCTTTTCCTTGGAATTTCATTCTATTTGAGATAGGACCTTCTAATTTTGGAAATACAAAATAGCCTTCTGCAATTGAAGCCCATTTTCCTAAAGGACCTTTATTTTCAATAATTCTGTCGAATAAATCTCTCATATCAATATATCGTCAAACGTAATTTTCGGTTGGCAAACTTAATACTTTTAAGTCTAATATTAAGATTTCGTTTAGCCTATTTAATGTAGTTGATGGCGGTTTCTTGCGCTTGTGTTTTTTTGTCGAGAAAGCCCTGGTCATTCATCCAATCTTCACTGTATATTTTACTCATATAGCGAGATCCGTGGTCAGGAAAAATTACTACAACAACACTGTCTTTATTAAAATATCCTTGAGCTGCATACTGCTCCATACCTTGAAGAGCAGCTCCAGAAGTGTATCCTACAAATAGTCCTTCAGTTTTAGATATATTTCGAGCCATAAGTGCACTTTCTTTATCGGTCACCTTGGTAAAGGTATCAATGACTGAAAAATCAGTTGCCGTAGGAATAAGATTTTTACCTAAACCTTCTATTCGGTATGGAAAAATTTCTTTTTCATCAAACGTTCCAGTTTCATGATACTTTGCGATTACTGAACCATAAGCATCTACACCCAAAACTTTCACATCAGCATTCATTTCTTTTAAAAAGCGTGCTGTACCCGAAATCGTTCCTCCGGTTCCACTACAAGCAATTAAATGGGTAATTTGTCCCTTTGTTTGTTCCCAAATTTCTGGCCCTGTTGTTCTGTAATGCGCCTCAGTATTGAGTTCATTAAAATATTGATTGATGTAGATAGAATTCGGTGTCTCTTTGTGTATTCTTTTAGCAACTTCGTAATACGACCTAGGATCCTCAGCAGAAACATGAGCAGGACAAACATGAACTTCAGCCCCCATGGCTTTTAATCCCTCTATTTTATCTTTGGAAGACTTAGAACTGACCGCCAAAATACACTTGTATCCTTTAATCATACTAGCCATAGCGATGCTAAATCCTGTATTACCGGATGTGGTCTCAACGATAGTACTTCCCTTTTTTAATATCCCTTTTCGTTCTGCCTCTTCAATAATAAAAATAGCAATGCGATCTTTTGCCGAATGACCAGGATTGAAAGCCTCTACTTTTGCATAATGTGCTCCTGGAATATGGGATACAATGCGATTTAACTTGACCAAAGGAGTGTTGCCTACGAGTTCGAGAACATTGTTGTAGGCATCTATTGGTTTTTGCATGGAAAAAAGTATTGGTTAAAAGCCCTCAAATATAAGAAAACTAGCTCAATTCGATAAACTGAAACCGTACGTGGATTTTTACACTAAATGTTCGTCTAAAACTTTTAACATGAAGGCATATTCCTTGGCGATCTCTTTAATGGACTCAAAACGACCTGAAGCTCCTGAATGTCCTGTATCCATGTTGATTTCAAAAAGGAGTAAATTTTGATCTGTTTTCTTTTTTCTAATACGAGCTACCCATTTGGCCGGTTCCCAGTATTGCACTTGTGAATCATGTAATCCAGCAGTAACTAATAAATGTGGATAATCCTGAGTCGAGACATTGTCATAAGGTGAATAGGACTTCATGTAGTTAAAAAAAGTAGGGTTATTTGGATTTCCCCATTCCTCATACTCTCCAGTTGTCAAGGGAATACTTTCATCAAGCATAGTGGTTACCACATCTACAAAAGGTACCTGTGCAATAATGGCCTTAAACAGATTTGGATATTCATTTAATGCAACACCCATAAGTAATCCTCCTGCTGAACCTCCCATACCGATTAGATTACTTTCATTTGTGTACCCTTCATTTATGAGATGTAAAGCACAAGATTTATAATCATTAAAGGTGTTTTTCTTTTGCAGTAATTTGCCTGTATCGTACCAAGGCCTTCCCAAATACTCCCCTCCTCTAACATGTGCAATGGCGAATGTAAACCCTCTGTTAAGCAGTGATAAACGAGCAATTGAAAAATAAGGGTCTATGGTTGATCCGTAAGAACCATAGGCATACAAGACTAATTTTTTAGAATCCTCAGCTCGATATTTCTTGTGGTAAACTAAACTGATCGGAATACTTTTTTGATCTTCTGAGGTCGCCCAAATTCGCTTTGATTCGTACTGAGTTTCATCATATGTACCCAATACTTCTTGTTGCTTTAAAAGCTCAATATTCTTAGAGTGTAAATCAATTTCAAAAACAGAGGGCGCCTTTGTCATGCTACTGTAATAGTAGCGCAGTTTTTGAGAATTAAATTCTAAATTTGTTTGAAAATGAGCGACATAAGTCTCACCTAAAAGAGGAATATAATAGGTTTCTTCTGTTTTCCAGTTTATTATTTTGAGTCTGCTTAAACCATTAACTCTTTCATCTATGCAATAATATGATTCAAAAAATTCAAAATCTTCAATTAAAACATCCTCTTTGTGTTCAATGAACTCCGTCCAGTTTATTTTATCTGTTCTATGAATAGATGTGCGCATCAATTTAAAATTAAACGCACCATCTTTATTGGTCAAGATGTAAAAGTGATCTCGATAATGTGCTATTGAATATTCAAGTCCTTTTTCTCTCCTGTGAAAAATTTCGAAGGATGCATCGTGAAAATTGGCGTCACAATACTGATATTCGGTTGAATTTGTACTTGCACTTTCAATGATAATAAAAGCCTTAGACTTGGATTTGTAAACGCCTACGGAATATTCTGTATCTTTTTCTTCATAAATCAATTCATCTTGCTCACTATCTGTACCGAGAATATGTTTGTATATGCGATACGCCCTCAGGGTTACAGGATCTTTTCTAGTGTAATAAACAGCCTTGTTATCGTTTGACCAACAACAACTCCCTGTTGTTTTTTCAATTTTATCCGCCAATAATTCACCGGTACTTAAATCTTTAAAACGCAACTGATATTCGCGTCTGGAAACGGTGTCTATACAAAATGCAGCAATGTTATTTTCTTCATTTATTTTATAAGAGGCGAATTGATAATAAGTATATCCTTGAGCCATCTCATTTACATCAAAAAGTAATTCTTCTTTTGCGGATAAAGACTCTTTTTTTCTGGTGAAAATGGGATATTGTAAATTTTTTTTTGTTTTGCTGATGTACCAGTAACCGTTTTTGAAAATGGGTAGAGACTCATCGTCTTCCTTAATGCGTGATCGTATTTCAGTATATAATTTATCGACGAGTTCTTCACAATCTCTCATGTGATGCTGATAATATGCATTTTCTGCTTTGAGATAGGGAATTAAATCAGGATGATCTCTTTCATTCATCCAGTAAAACTCATCCACTCTTGTGATCCCGTGGTTTTCTAAAAGTTTTGGATGTTCTGCTGCTTTAGGGGTCTTCACTATAATGCCATGTTTTTTAGCGTTTGTAAGACGTGATCGTGATCCTGATCAGAATAATCTAAATGGGTTACAAATCTCAATTTAGAACTGTCCATTGCAATTAAATCGATATGCTGGGCTTTAAACTTTTGAATAATATCTTCTGCAGTTCTATTTTCTGTGTCGATATTGAAAATGACAATATTGGTTTCTGTTGGTTCTACAGATTGCACCCATTTTATAGCTGATAATGCTTCTGAAAGCTCTTTTGCTTTACGATGATCTATAGCTAACCTTTCAAAGTGATGGTCCATGGCAAAACTTGCCGCATTTGCCAAATATCCAACTTGCCTCATGCCCCCTCCTAAAATCTTTCTTATGCGAAGTGCTTTATCAATAAAAGCTTTAGAACCGAGTAAGGCAGAACCAATGGGAGCTCCTAATCCCTTACTAAAACAAACGGAGATTGTGTCAAATTCTGCTCCGTACTCCTTTGGGTCGTGATTTTTGGCCACCAAGGCGTTCCATAAACGAGCTCCGTCCAGGTGAAACGCCAATTGATTTTTAGTACAGACCTTTCTAATAGCTTTTATTTCTTCGAGTTCATAACATGCTCCACCCCCCTTATTTGTTGTGTTTTCTAAACTCACTAAACGGGTTCTTGGTGAGTGGTAAAAATCGGGTGGATTGATCGCTTGCTTTACTTGTTCAGCAGAAATTCTTCCCCGATTACCTCTAATAAGTTTACAAGAAACACCACTGTTAAAACTTGCGCCGCCACCTTCATAATTATAAATGTGTGAATAATGGTCACATATCACTTGATCACCAGGTTCAGTGTGTAATTTAATAGCGGTTTGATTGGCCATTGTTCCACTTGGAAAGAAAAGAGCAGCCTCCTTGTTAAAGAAATGTGCAACTTTTTCCTCTAGAGCATTGGTACTCTCATCATTTTTGAATACATCATCCCCCACATTTGCGCTCATCATAAAATGGAGCATTTCTGGCGTTGGTTTTGTTACCGTGTCGCTAATTAAATTGATCATTATTCAAAACATTGATATAGGGCGGGCATTCCTATGGGCGAACCATCAGGAATCTTAACTACCTTTTGATTGCTTTTAAAACCTTTTGGATTACCGAGAAAAGAATTCACTTTTTTCAACATATAAATAGCAGTAGGATCAGTCGGCTTATCACTCAGATATGTCTTTAATCGCATCATTTCAAATACGACTTGTTCAGTCACCTGTGGATAAGCATTTTCATCTGAAGCAACAACCATTAGATGTTCTAATACGCTCCAATTAATTATTTCTTGAATGTTTGCGTAATATCCTTTGTCATTTTTACTCTTGACAGTTTGATTTAAGAGTTCTTTTAGCAAATCATCAAAACCGTATTGTTTTGAATCTATAGCTTTTTGCTGTACCATTCTATTCATACGTTCAGCATTGAGTAAAAAACCAAGGGTAAAGTTAGCCGAGGTTTCGGCTGCAGCATAGGGATCAAAAGCCACTCCTGTTTTCGACTTAAATGATTCGCGAGTTCTTGGGTAGCCATAGGCTCTGGGAGGAAACAAGCTCAGTTTTTCCTCAGGAATCGCAATTTCAGTAGCCTTTAAAGTTCTCAGGAGTGCAGACATTGCCTTTTTTTGAAGCTCTTTTGATACATAACTCGGTTTATTGGTAGGACTGCCCACTTTTGAATATTCATAATACATTCCTCCCAATAATTTTGCTACCGCTTCTGTTTGGTAACGATGAAAAAAATAGAGTGGTACAAAAACATCTTCAAGCTCAGAATAGGCAAAACCACTTGGAATGTTACTTTCTGAAAAATTGGCAATACCTTTTTTTCGAACATCTAAAACCCGATTTAATTCATCTGTAATATCATTTCCATTGTCCCACAAATGTGCATTCGCATGAGCACTTGAAGCTGGTCGTGCATCTGAATCACTTATAAACTCAAGGCCTTGACGATGCGCATTGTCTAAAATCGCATTGAGCGCTTCATTCTCATTTACACCATCGGCAAAATCACTATAGGCATAAGCCACAAAAACCTTGTCCCATTCTCCGATTCCTGTGTCATAGGCTTCTTTAATTTGCAAATTGCCATCTCTATCATATTCGAACATAGGATGAGGATAATCCATCACAGAAGCCCTAGAATTAGTGCTCGAAGCAAAATTATGTGCAAAACCTAAGGTATGTCCAATTTCGTGTGCAGAGAGTTGACGAATACGGGCAATTGCCAATTCAAGCATGGTATTGTGATTTTTATCATTGCTCTTGTACGGACTGTTCATTAAAGCCTGAGCGATCATAAAGTCTTGGCGAATTCTTAAACTACCCAAACTCACATGGCCTTTGATGATTTCTCCTGTTCTTGGATCCGTCACACTGCTTCCGTAACTCCAACCACGTGTAGAACGATGGATCCATTGAATAACATTGTACCTTACATCTAGAGGGTCTGCATCTTCTGGCAGCATTTTAACCTGAAATGCATTTTTATATCCAATAGCTTCAAATGCCTGGTTCCACCAACGACCCCCTTCGAGTAATGCAGATTTAACAGGTTCAGGTGTACCATTGTCTAAATAATATATTATAGGTTCTACAGCCTCGCTAACTGCGGCATTGGGATCTACCTTCTCCAATCGATGTCTTCGGACATATCTCTTCATAATAGGCTCTTCTACTGGAGTCGCATAATCCATAAAAGTAAATGGATATACACCAGATCTTGTATCGAATTTTCTCATCTCAAAATTCAAGTCAGGTAATTCTATAAAGGAATGGTGTTGTGCTACCGTAACAGCGCTAGCATCAGGGGTCACGGATCTGATATAGCTCCCAGTAGGTGTACCTGCAAATGTCAAATACACGTCAAATTCAATATTTTTCTCAAAAGCTTTTGTGCGTTCTGTATTGAGCGCGCTTCGCTTTAAATCTAAACTGTAGTTTCCTTGTTGAGCACGTTTTAAACGAGCAGAAACTCCATGAGCATCTCTGTACAAAAAAGGTGTAAGGTCAATTAAATATCCATTTTCACTTTGGTCTGCAATTGGGAAACTATGTATAATGGATTTGGCAAAGGCTTGTTCAACAGCTTTAACTTCCAATTTATTTGAACTTAATGCTCTATAATCTTGATTTGGTTCAAGCATCATGAGTTTGTTTCCCATTTTTTTGAAGTACACCACTTTTTCACCCCCTAGTTGGCCTCGATCCAAACCGATGTCATTACTTCCTATACCGCTGCTTAGAGCGTGCACATATAAAAACTCTTTTTCTAAATCTATTACTTCGAGATAGACTTTGTCGGTTTGCTGATCGATGTAATAATTGAAAAAACCTTCGTTTTTTTGATAATTCTCAATGTTTTCGAAGCTTTGTGAAAATAAGGAGGTGCTCAAAAAGAAAAGACCAATCGCATAGATAGATTTCATGACGCTATAATTTTTAGAAGAATAAATTTATCAAATATACACTTGATAACATCACCCTTTATATTTTTGTTGATGTAATTTACAGTTATGGTACAAGAAGAAAAGTGTAAGAATCTTATCGATCGCCTAGGTGCGTTAAGGAGGTATCTTTGACATTGATGCCAAAATAATCGACATCCAAAATCAAGAAGAAAAAACTTTAGAACCCGGTTTTTGGGAAAATCAAATCGAAGCTCAAAAACACATGAAAAAACTAAAAGGTCTTAAATTTTGGGTTCAATCTTTCAATCAGGCCCAACAGGCTGTTCAGGACTCAGAAGTTCTTTTGGAGTTTTTTAAAGAAGCAGAGGTTACTGCTGAAGAAATTGATGTTCAGCTGACTTCTACCGAATCCTTAATTGAAAATTTGGAATTTAGAAACATGTTGTCCGAAGAGGGTGACGAACTGTCTGCAGTGCTTCAAATAACTGCAGGAGCAGGTGGAACAGAAAGCTGCGATTGGGCTTCAATGTTAATGAGAATGTACCAAATGTGGGCAGAAAAGAATGGCTACACCCTCAAAGAACTCAATTTCCAAGAAGGTGATGTGGCAGGAATCAAGACAGTAACGTTACAAATTGATGGCGAATTTGGTTTTGGATGGCTCAAAGGCGAAAATGGTGTACATCGGCTTGTTCGCATTTCCCCTTTTGACAGTAATGCAAAGAGGCATACTTCCTTTGCCTCCGTTTATGTTTACCCCCTAGTTGACGATAGCATTGAGATTGAAATTAATCCTGCTGATATTGAGATAACTACAGCGCGATCAAGTGGAGCTGGTGGGCAAAATGTGAATAAAGTTGAAACAAAAGTGCAATTAGTGCATAAACCTACAGGTATTCAAATAAGTTGCTCAGATTCAAGATCTCAGCACGATAATAGAGCAACAGCTTTAAATATGCTCAAGTCGCAGTTGTACGAGATAGAGTTGCGTAAAAAACTAGAAGCGCGCAGAGAAATTGAAGATTCTAAAATGAAAATTGAATGGGGTTCGCAAATTAGAAATTATGTGATGCATCCTTATAAATTAGTTAAGGATGTTCGTACTTCAGAAGAAACTGGAAACGTAGAGGCTGTAATGAATGGCGACATCAATGCTTTTCTCAAATCATTTTTAATGATGAACGGACAAAATGAGACCTCATAAGTAGTGTAAAAGGCGCTTAATCAATACCAAAAATTAAACGCCTTTTGAATCTAACTAAAATAAGATGTGAAAACTTGTTTTAGTATTAAACACTTTATATCTCCTTTTACCCTATTTAATTTTTGAAATATTTCTGTTTTAAAGAACATTTAATCGCGTAAAAGGTAATGTAAGACCTCTAAATACCTATTTGATTAACTATGACTATTTTTGTTTGTTTATCGGCCCGCTTCGAGTCGAAAATATTAACATAACATTAACATCTTTAAACTAAACGAACATGAAAGATATTCGTCCAAGAAATATGAAAAACCTTTTTTTGTTCCTAATTGTTCTAATGACATCAATTCCAATATATAGCCAGTATGGTTATGGAGGGTATGGCTATGGAGGATACGGAGGATATGGAGGATATGGCTATAACCGATACGGTAGGGGTGCCACAGGAATACCAAGGCCCAGTGTTCCAAATGAAGAGGCTGAACCACCCACTGCTGAAGAAATTGTTGAACAGCAACTTCTAGTAATTAAAGAAAGTGTAGATCTTGATCCATTTGAGACCGCAATTGTTCAAAGTACACTTCTTGAATTCACTAAAAAACGAATAGAATTACAGATTCTTAAACCAAGCCCAGAAGAAGCGCAAGAAGCAGCTAGAAAAATTGCTGAAGATGAAGAAAACAGATTAAGACAAAACCTTAGTGCAGAAAAATTTCAGGAGATTTTGGACTTAAAAAATCCTAAAGCCAGAAAAAAAGACAAAGACGACAAAAAGAATAAGAAGAAGAAGAAAAAGAAGAAACGAACCGACTAAACTGAATTAAAAATTGCTATGCTAAAAAGATTTTATAAAACCGCTTTGTTGGTTTTATGTCCTCTGTTTGCCTTTACTCAAAACTTTAAGGGAAATTCAAATTTCTCACCTATTAACATAAGTGGAAGTGTTATGGAAGAAGGTACAGACTATCCACTTGAATACGCCACCATTGTGCTGCAAAGTGTTCGCTTTCCAGACCGTGTCACTGGTGGTCTTACTGATGAAAATGGAAATTTTAGTATAGAAGTATACCCTGGCAAGTACAATTTGAGAGTTGAATTTCTCTCTTACAAAACAATAAATTTCACCAACCAGGATTATCGAAACAGTACAGATTTAGGAGTGCTTAAACTAAGTCCAGACGTAGAACAACTCGAAAATGTAGAAGTTGTAGGAGAACGAACTACAGTTGAGCTCAGACTCGATAAAAAAGTATATAATGTCGGTTCAGATCTTACCGTTCAGGGTGGGAGCGTTACCGATGTGTTAGACAATGTACCATCTGTTAGTGTAGATGTTGAAGGCAATATTTCATTAAGAGGTAATGAGAGCGTCAGAATCTTAATAAACGGCAAACCTTCTGCGCTATCAGGATTGAGTACTAATGCGCTGCAGCAGCTTCCCTCCGATGCCATTGAAAAGGTTGAAGTAATCACAAACCCTTCTGCGCGTTATGATGCCGAAGGAACCGCGGGAATTCTCAATATTATACTCAAACAAAGTAAAACAACTGGCTTGAATGGTTCGATCAACACCTATGTTGGATTTCCTAAACGACTTGGAGGGAATTTAAGTTTAAATCTCAGAAGAGATAAATTCAATATTTTCACCAATACATCTTACCGTACTTCTAATTCTCCAGGACGTGGACAAAACTTACAGCAAAATTTTGATAGCTCAGGTATTTTAGAATCTTATCAAAATGAATTTTCAAATTCTGATCGAATTCGAAACAGCTTCAATACCAATGTTGGATTTGAATATTTATTTGACAAAAACACCTCTTTAACCCAGTCATTTGTGGTTAGAAAATCAGATGGCGACGATATCTCTATTTTAGATTTCGAAAATTTTGATGCCAATAAAGTGCCGACGATTAGCAGAACACGTGTCAACAGTCAAATAGAAACCGATGAATCCTGGCAGTATTCTGTCAATTTTATCAAAAAATTTGAAAAGGATGGTCATCAGCTCACCGCCGACTTTCAATACTCTGAAGGTAAAGAGATTGAGGATGGAATTATTGAAGAAGATGTTGAAGGGGCCTCATATGTGCTACCTAATGAACAAACTTTTAGCAAAGAGCGTCAAATAGATCGTTTATTTCAATTTGACTACGTTCTTCCCTTAGGTGCAAAAAACCAAGGTCAGTTTGAATTGGGATACAGGGGAACATTTAATGATCTCAATACAGACTTTGTATTCGGTGTACTCGATGAAAACAATCAACTTCAAGTAGATCCAAACTTCAGTAACAACTTACTCTATAAGGAATACGTTCATGCTGCTTACACTCAATTAGGGAACAAATTCAATAAGTTCAGTGTATTAAGTGGTTTGAGAGTTGAAAATTCAAATATTGATGTCAATTTGCTCAATACCGGAGAATTAAACGAAAAAAATTACACCAATTGGTTCCCTTCTTTATTCTTGGGTTACGAGTTCACTGAAACCTCACAACTATCCTTGAGTTATTCTAAGCGATTGAGAAGACCTAGGTCTTGGTTCATTAATCCTTTTGTAAGAAGAGATAGCAATACCAATTTATTCACAGGTAATCCTGATTTGGATCCGACTTACACCAACTCTTTTGACTTGGGCTATTTAAAAAGATGGAATAAGTTCACACTGAACAGTTCTGTTTATATGAATCGCTCTACTGGAGTATTTCAATTTATAACTAGAGAAACAGGAGACTTTGTGGAATTAGAAAATCCAAATGATCCTGCTAATCCAGTCACTGTTCCAATCCAGTTACGAAGTCCTTTAAACTTGGGAGAAGAAACAAGGATGGGCTTTGAACTTACCTCTACCCTAACTCCTAAACGAGGAACACGTATATCTTGGAATCTAAATCTTTACCAACAGACTTTAGACGGTGAATATACGTATACCAATTCCCAAAACGAGTTGGTACGTCAAAAATTTGATGCGGATAATTTCACTTGGTTTACAAGATTAAGTGGTAAGTTCATCTTACCTGGTAAAATCGATTTTCAAACCAATGCTTTTTATAGAGGTCGTTCAATTAATCCTCAGGGTGTTAATAAAGGTAACATATCAATGAACCTAGCCATGAGTAAAGAAGTCATCAAAGACAAGGCTACGCTATCTTTTAATGTGAGTGATTTATTTAACTCTAGAAAAAGAATCAGTGAAACCAGAACAGAACGGGTCTTTAGTGAGAGTGAATTTCAATGGAGACAAAGGCAATTTACCTTAAACTTCTTGTATCGTTTCAACGATCCTCAGAATCAACGAAACAGAAGAGGAAGAAACAATTACGAAATGGACGAAGGAGAATATGAATTCCAGTAATAAATGAAAAAGCCCCTAAATGGGGCTTTTTTTAATTCTTTTCTTTTCTTGCTTTTAATTTCTCAGAGATAAACTCCTTTATATTTCCTGTCAGCCAATAGGGAATTACAAAGGTGAGCAGAAAAATCATCAACCAGAATCCTATGGTTAAAATGGTGAGAAATGCAATAAATCCTAGATATTGGTCAAATTCAATCATGGTTTCTTTTATTGATGATGCGAAGATAATCGCTTTTCGTCAATAAAATATAATCTGTCTAGATTTTTGTCTGTATCTAAAGCCGAAGTATTTTTGCAAAAGGTACCAATAAGAACAAAATATGGAATATCGTATTGAAAAAGATACAATAGGTGAAGTAAAAGTTCCTTCTGATGTATACTGGGGCGCACAAACAGAACGATCTAGAAATAATTTTAAAATAGGCCCAGAAGCTTCAATGCCAAGGGAAGTTATTGTTGGATTTGCTTACCTAAAAAAGGCTGCAGCTTACACGAACTGTGAACTTGGAGTCTTAGAAATAGAAAAAAGAGATTTAATAGCAACAGTATGTGATGAAATTATTGAAGGAAAACTCGACGATCAATTTCCACTTGTAATTTGGCAGACCGGTTCAGGAACACAATCAAATATGAATGTAAATGAAGTTATTGCCAATAGAGCTCATGTTATACAAGGTCATAAATTAGGAGAAGGAAATCGCTTTTTGAGTCCTAATGACGATGTAAATAAATCACAATCTTCAAATGATACTTTTCCGACGGGAATGCACATTGCGGCTTACACCAAAATAGTCGATGAGACAATACCTTACATTCAAGGTTTAAGAAATACCCTCAATGATAAGTCAGAAACTTTTAAAGATGTTGTAAAGATTGGACGAACTCATCTAATGGATGCCACGCCACTGACTATTGGCCAAGAATTTTCTGGATATGTGACTCAGCTTGATTTTGGTCTTAGAGCTCTCGAAAATTCACTTGAACATCTATCACAACTAGCTCTGGGAGGTACAGCTGTTGGTACTGGACTAAATACCCCCAAAGGATACGATGTTTTAGTTGCAAAATATATTTCTGATTTTACGCAAAAACCCTTTAAAACGGCCAGAAATAAATTTGAAGCCTTGGCGGCTCACGATGCTCTAGTAGAAACACATGGAGCTTTAAAACAGTTGGCTGTTTCTTTAAATAAAATTGCAAATGATATTCGTTTAATGGCCTCTGGTCCAAGATCTGGTATCGGAGAGCTAATTATTCCTGCTAATGAACCAGGAAGCTCAATTATGCCGGGTAAAGTCAATCCGACACAAGCAGAAGCAATTACTATGGTCTGCGCCCAAGTCATGGGAAATGACGTGGCTGTAACAATTGGAGGAACACAAGGACATTATGAACTTAATGTCTTTAAACCAATGATGGCTGCCAATGTTATTCAATCCGCTCAATTACTTGGTGAAGCTTGTTTGAGTTTTAATCTTAATTGTGCAAAAGGAATTGAACCAAATTATGAGCGAATCAAAACATTATTGGATAATTCCTTAATGTTAGTTACTGCTCTTAACACTAAGATTGGTTATTACAAAGCAGCTGAAATTGCGAATGCTGCACACCAAAACGGAACTACTTTAAAAGTAGAGGCTATTAGATTAGGTTATGTCACTGAAGAAGAATACGAACAGTGGGTAAAACCTGAAGATATGATAGGACACTAAATAAAAAAGGCTTTTCGATTGAAAAGCCTTTTTTATTCGAATTGAGAACTGTACTTATTTCAACAAATACTTTGAAGAACCGATAAGTTCTAGTTCACTATCGTATACATTAACCATATAAGTCCCTTTTTCAAATTCACCTGTTGTGGACTCTACGAAATCACAGACGTCTAATTGGCTGTTCTCATAGTAAAAATTTGTGACTTTACTGATTGCTACCGATCTATTGGTAATTTCATTCATGTATTTATCTCCACTTCCTACAACGTCTCCTTGAGGGTCTAATACCTCGATGTAGAAGCTGCGATCTGAAGCTTTAGCGATTTCATTTTCGGTAACCGTAAAGCAAACTTCAAGCTGGTCTGTTGCTCTTGCACGCTTGACGTTTCTCAATGTTCCATTTCTCTTTTCTTTCACTCCACTCAGAGCAATACTTGATAATTTAAGTTGTGATGCAATTCTATTTTCCTGCTCTAGTACTAGATTAATTTGTACAATTGAGTCATTTAAAAGCGTCATTTTTTGAAGAGCTTCTGATTGCTCACTATTCAAAGAAGCTAAACTAGCATTGACTTGGGTTAAAGAATCAACTTTTGCCATTAGTACTTCTCTATCTTTTTTCAACTGGTAGATTTGTCTTTTATATCTTGATATCGTTCCAATTGTCGCCTTCATCGTGCGTACTGAGTCAATGTATGATGCGATTTCAGTTCTTGCATTCATAAGCTCCTGGCTCATTTCTTCACTAGCAATCATTGCCTTCTCGTAATCAGACTTTAAACTCTCTAACTCTTGAATAACCAACTCCTTTTCAGCAGTTAGGGCTTTTTCCGTTTCTATTTTACTAGAATATAAGCTGAATGTATATACAGCAGTGGCAATAAAAAGAACCGCAAGGATTCCGGTAATCACCTTCATTGAATTTGAATTGTTTTCCATATTAACTTGTTTATACCTTATATACGATATAAATCAAGCTTTGGATTTTTAACGAATCAACTTTTTGTACTTAATTCTTTTCGGAGTACTGTCTTCTCCAAGACGTTTTTTGCGATTTTCTTCATATTCTGAAAACGAACCCTCAAAAAAATAGACTTGAGAATTTCCCTCAAATGCTAAAATGTGTGTGCAAATTCGATCTAAAAACCACCTGTCGTGGGATATGACTACTGCACATCCTGCAAAATTTTCAAGACCCTCTTCAAGTGCTCTTAATGTGTTGACATCCAAATCATTAGTAGGTTCGTCTAGGAGTAATACATTACCTTCCTCTTTTAAAGTCATGGCTAAATGGAGCCTGTTGCGCTCTCCTCCTGAAAGCATTTCTACTTTTTTGTTTTGCTCACTCCCAGAAAAATTAAAACGACTTAGGTATGCTCTTGAATTTACCTGTTTTCCGCCCATCATGATAAGCTCTTGTCCATCAGAAAAATTCTCCCAAATTGATTTATTATTGTCTATAGAAGAATGATCCTGGTCTACATAAGCGATTTTTGCCGTATCTCCAACGGTAAAATTACCTTTGTCAGGTTCTAATTCATTCATTATCATCTTAAAGAGTGTAGTTTTACCTGCACCATTAGGACCAATAACACCAACGATACCTGCCTGAGGAAGATTAAAGGTTAGATCTTCATATAATAGTTTGTCTTCAAAACCTTTACTTATTTGAGCAGCTTCTATGACATTAGTTCCCAATCTTGGTCCATTAGGGATGTAAATCTCTAATTTTTCTTCAAGTTGTTTCTGATCTTGATTTAAGAGACGGTCATAGTTCTTTAAACGCGCTTTTTGTTTGCTTTGTCTTCCTTTTGCACCTTGTCTAACCCATTCTAATTCTCGTTCAAGTGTTTTTTGACGCTTAGAAGCTTGTTTACTCTCTTGTGCCAATCGTTTGGACTTTTGATCGAGCCAACTAGAATAATTCCCTTTCCATGGTATTCCCTCTCCTCTATCGAGTTCTAATATCCATCCTGCCACATTATCCAAAAAATACCTGTCGTGTGTTACCGCAATTACGGTTCCCTTATACTGAGCCAAGTGTTGTTCTAACCAGAGCACTGATTCTGCATCGAGGTGGTTTGTTGGCTCGTCGAGAAGAAGCACGTCAGGTTGTTTTAGCAGTAATCGGCATAAGGCTACTCGCCTTCTTTCTCCACCTGACAATACACTAATTTTTTGATCTGAATCAGGAGTGCGAAGCGCATCCATTGCAATTTCAAGTTTAGTGTCTATATCCCAAGCATTTGTGGCATCAATCTGATCTTGAAGACTGGCCTGCCTATTCATTAACTCCTCCATTTTGTCGGGGTTCTCATAGACTTCAGGTAAGGCGAATTGGTCGTTTATAGCATTGTATTCGTCTAGAATACTCATGATTTCCGATACTCCCTCTCTAACTACTTCTATTACTGTTTTATTTTCATCTAACTGAGGTTCTTGCTCCAACAAACCAACGGTATATCCAGGAGAAAAAACAACATCACCTTGATAGTTTTTATCTAATCCAGCTATAATTTTTAAGAGTGTACTCTTTCCAGAACCGTTAAGTCCTAAAATTCCAATTTTTGCACCGTAAAAAAAACTTAAATAGATGTCTTTGAGTACGGGAGTGTTGGCATTTTTAAAGGTTTTAGTCACCCCTGACATTGAAAAAATGACTTTTTGATCAGACATATGAAAAGAAATAAATTAAACTCGTCCTTTAAGGGCATTAAACACCCATGCGTTTGCAAAAAAACCAAGGGCTACTGAAGCGAATCCCCAACCAGCAACATCATCATATCTAAAGGCAGCTAAAGCCAATAAAATCAAACCAATAACAATCATCAGTATAGTGGCAAATGCTAAAATTTTGTTTTTATTCATAAGAAAAGTGCAAATAAGCTAGTAAATATCGAAAATACGATGCAATATACTTAATTTTATGTGCTTGCTATGAACAAAGAAATGACAAAGGCTTCAGACCATATGACTAATCGTGATGCACATACCAGTGCACTTAAAGAATTATCTAAACTGTCTTCAGAGATACAATTAGGTGGAGGTAAATCAAGAATTCAAAAACATAAAGAAAAGGGAAAGTTAACAGCCCGAGAACGAATTGATTACCTTTTGGACAATCCAAAAGATGCGATAGAAATAGGAGAATTTGCTGCTCACCAAATGTATACTGAACACGGAGGTTGCCCATCAGCTGGTGTTGTAGTGAAAATTGGAAAGGTTTCTTCTAAAATGGTCATTATTGTTGCAAATGATGCTACAGTAAAAGCTGGTGCATGGTTTCCTATGACGGCTAAGAAAAACCTGAGGGCACAAGAAATTTCCATAGAAAATAAAATTCCAATAATTTACTTGGTTGATAGTGCTGGTGTTTATTTACCGATGCAGGATGAAATCTTTCCCGATAAGGAACATTTTGGTCGGATTTTCAGAAATAATGCCAAAATGAGCAGTCAGGGTATTTTACAGATTTCGGCAATCATGGGAAGTTGTGTCGCAGGAGGTGCTTATTTACCTATTATGAGTGATGAAGCGCTGATTGTAGAAAAAACAGGGAGTATATTTTTAGCTGGTTCTTATCTCGTTAAAGCAGCTATAGGAGAAAACATTGATAATGAAACATTGGGTGGAGCCCATACGCATTCTGCAATTTCGGGTGTAACAGATTACAAAGTAAAAGATGACTTCGAGGCTTTGGATACGATAAAGTCCATTCTTGATAAAAGCAATGTTCAAAGTGCAAGTACTTTTGAACGCTCAAAAGCAAAAATGCCAGAGTTTAAAAGCGACATGGTTTTGGACTATTTCCCTTCGGATCGATCTAAGCCATACGATATGCGTAAGATCATAAAAACCATTGTAGACCAAGGTAGTATTACAGAATACAAGAAAGAGTATGGAAAGACACTTTTGACACTTTATGCAAAAATTGACGGCTGGTCAGTTGGGATTGTTGCCAATCAAAGAGAAATCGTTAAAAATGCCAAGGGCGAAATGCAAATTGGAGGTGTGATTTATTCTGACTCTGCCGACAAAGCTGCAAGATTTATTGCAAACTGTAATCAGAAAAAAATACCCTTGATTTTCTTTCAAGATGTAACAGGTTTTATGGTTGGAAGTAAAAGTGAACACGAAGGTATAATTAAAGATGGTGCCAAAATGGTCAATGCTGTGTCAAATTCTGTCGTACCAAAGTTTACTTTTATATTGGGGAACTCATATGGAGCAGGAAATTACGCCATGTGCGGAAAAGCTTATGACCCAAGATTTATTTTTTCATGGCCAAGTGCTCAACTCGCTGTAATGAGCGGAAATTCTGCTGCCAAAGTATTACTACAAATTGAATCTTCACGTTTAACCAAAAGTGGTCATGAGTTGAGTGAAGAAAAAAGTAAAGCGCTATTCGACAAAATAAAGGCTGCCTATGACAACCAAATTTCACCCGTTTATTCGGCGTCAAGATTATGGACAGACGGCATTATTGATCCCTCAAAAACTAGAGAGCTCATCTCCAAAGGAATTGAAATCGCCAGCTACAACGCAAACATTGATACTTATAACCCAGGAATTTTACAAGTTTAAATCTCTAAGTCAATCCAGTGCACTAAGCTTGAAGTTTGGTGTAGCACTCCCATTTTCTGTTTCAGATCGTTGTAGTTAGAACCTACTACCCTCAAATTGAAGACTGTCGGAGTCTTTTTCTTATTTCCTAGATACCGTACCAGAACTTTCCACTTCCCGGGTAAGTTTTCATCGATTTCAAATTCAGTTGAATAAAGTCCTAATCTCTTGTTTTCAGATACTTCAGCTAAACTTTGAACAGAGGTGTATGACTTTGAAAAAAACTTATTTTCTGGATTTACAAATACTAATTCAAATTCACTCTCTGGATCAGACCACTCAATTACTATTCTTTTTGTATTGAGTTCTTCTGCTTCCGACGATTCATCAATTATAGCTTCAATTTCTCGCTCTATTCGAACTGGGGTGCGTTCAAAATTAAAGTAAGATATTCCACCTAATTCGGCAGCCCTAAATAAGAGTGCAGCCGCCTTATCTTTTTCATTATTCAAGCGATAGGCCCAAGATAAGTCTAAATAAGATTGAAGGGCGTCTGTGTGGCCTTTAAAAAGCTCTTTGAATATAACTAAACCCTCTTCAAATTTATTCTGTTCTAATAAGTATTGCCCTAAAGCTCTCCTCGCTGAGTACGTATTTTTATTTTCTAGATCTCTTATGGCCTTTCGTTTTTCGCTCATATCGCTCTCTTGAAATAATCGAGCAAGAGTAGAAGTGTAGTGATTTTCTTTGGAATTCATTCCATTATTTGAATCAACATTTGTCAATTGAAAATTTCTTTGATTATCCTCATACGTAATAGCCTCTTGGTTGAACTTATTGTATCTTAAAAGTGCTAAATCAATTGGTTTTCCATTTTCTCCTATAGGATGTGTATTTGCTCTGTAGGTATTGATTAGAATAATCCCACCTTTTCCAAAAGTTCCATAACGAACATTTGCAGATCTAGAGGGAATTATTGCTACTCGCATAATATCGTTTGTGTCTAACCAATTCGGATAGGTATCAAACAATTGCCCATCAATATCATAGCCTGCAGCTACAGCATCTAAGCTAAAAGTTGGCCTTAAATAAATCTCCCTTGCCCCATAGGCGTCATTGTTGATATAAATTCCAGGAAACTTACCTCTTAACATCAATGCCAAGTCTCCTCCTGTTTGTGACATTTCATCTTCATTAATCATTCGCATTTGAAAACTTGCGCGTTCTTTGTCCAGAAAACCCCAAAAAGTTTTGATTAAATTTTTATTGATATTGTACTCTCTGTACTTGTCTAAATATGTTTTTTTACGCTTTTTAACGATCTCTACATTTTCTAACTCCTCCACCTCGGCAAACAGATTGACCTCTAAATTTTCTTCGGATTCTTCAATTCGTATCAATTGTGTTTGCATTCCCATATAGGAAAACCCAACTAAACTAGGTTCATTCAATTCAAACTCAAAGACTCCATCGTTTGTAGAAACTGTTAAAAGCTCTTTGTTTTTCTGATTTTTGATGTGAACACCATTTAATTTCCCGTAGTCGGTTTCTACAACGCCTCTGACCGTAATCTGTGCGATAACTGCATTACAAACCAACAATAATGCTAATAAACTTAATTTTTTCATAATTCAACAGATGTTATTTTAACAACTTTATTTAATTCATTTAGAGTGATAGCATACTGCTCTTTAGTCTGATTGGATGAACCAAAGTCTGTTATAAAAGTGCATAGCAAGAGTAATGGCGTTGAACTGTTTGGGTCTAAATTCCCTTTAAATTCGGTTAAGAATTGCCATTCTCCTTTGATGCTATCGTCATAAAACTCAAACTCTTTAAAAGAACCACCTACTCTGACTTCATCGCCAAACTCGTTGATTTCTTGGTCTGTAGCATGTTCAAAAGTGAAGAGTTGTTTACTTGGATTTACTATTGATATATCAAATGCCGCCAATGGATTATTCCACTGAAATAAAACTCTCATTTTAAGACTCGTAGAAGATTTTAAAAAAGCAGGTATCTGACTATCGTTTTTTAACTTCTCAGATTTCGAAACCAAGTCTTTTTTATCTCGTGTTATTATTTTTTTGAGATCTGTATTTCGTATAGAACCCTCAATTTTTGTTTCAGCTGATTCTAATGAACTATATGCATCTTTAAAATTTTCTTGCTTCTCATTGAGTTGATACATTAAATAATCTCTATCAATTGAAGGATTTAATGATGATACAACAGCCTCAGATAAGACCAACAAATTCTTGTAATATTGAGACGAGCTGTTTAAGCTAACCACTTGTAAAAGAGCTGATTTTAATATTAAGGGATCCCCAAACTTATCAAAAATGGAGCTTAAACAATTGATGGCTAGTTCGTCCTGTTCACTATTCATAAAGAATTGAGCCGCCTGTAAATACAAGTTTGCATCAAATGCATTGGTTTGTCTTAATCTGAAATATTCGTTTACAGCAGACTGTAAATCAACCTGTGAAGACAGTAAACTGTAGTACATGAGAGTTGCTGTAGACCATTCTTGAACAGTTTGCTCAAAGGTGTTTTTGTTCAAATTTGAATTCTTAGATTTCACTGTGCCGGTTTTTGCACTTTTAGTGGTAATCAAAATAACCCCATTTGATCCTAGGGAACCATAGCGGTTAGTTGCTGATAATCCTTTAAGAACTTCAATCTCGGCAATTTGATTTGGATCGATAAAATCGAATTTTGCATCTGGACTTCCTCCAACAGAGCTAGATTGTTGCTGTGGTACACCATCAATTACTACTAATCCATAATTATTGAGTAATATGGAATTCTGCGTTCGCATGGTAATTTTAGACAGATCAGGACTACCAGAGGCATTATTGAGCTGAACTCCTGAAAATCGTCCTTGAACAGCCGTACCTACGTCTGTGTTTATTGCTCCAAAATCGTCGCCACTAATTTTTTGAGTAGCCACTCCGATTTTGTTTGTGATTTCGAAATCTGCCTGACCTTTCAAAAACCCAAATGCCTTTTCTTCAGTAAGTATGACCTCGTCTAATTGAAAAATACCACTTTTTAAAAATAGTTGATCAGTGAAATCCTGGCCTACAATTAGCCATTTAGAAGTTAAGTAGGCTCTTGAGGTGACCAAAACACTATCACCTATTCTAGCTGGAATACCAAATACACCTTGTGAATTTGAATTGAAAATAGAATCTAATCCATTTATTAAAAATTGAACACCAGGTGTTGGGATGTTATCAACAAAAACAACACCGTTTACAAGGGAACTCTCTGCTGTCTTATTGCTTGAATAGTCAATCAACTTAGCTCTTGAGATGAGTGCTGTTCTTTGTAATGCCCTTTGATCTGAAAATAAATTGGAATTGACAATAACACTTTTTGGACCAATCCTGATTTTATTCTTTTTATAACGGCTTGTCAAATCCGAAAAAATATAAATCGGTTGTTTTCCAAACACATCATTGATTTGATTGTAGAGTGCTGTACCGCTGTAATTTAAGGACTTGATATATGTTTTCAGCTCAGACCAATTCGCATTTGAAACGTCAAATGATTTCGACCTTTTGTCCGTACTAAAGTCAACAAAACGAACATGAACATTCTTCCATAAACCAAAAAGGGAATCTAAAACTTGAAAGTCTTTTTGTATCTGTCTATTTTCCATGGAAATAGATCGATCCCAGGCTATGTTAATACTATCTTTCTGTCCAAAAGTGGCTGAAGCTAGACAACAGCAAAATACTACTACTAATTTTCTCATTTAATTTCCTAAATGTGAACTTAATCTTGGGATTATAAACATTTCTTTCTGACGGCCTCCGACGTATCTAAATCCATCTTCTCCGAAAAACCCGGCTTCTTCCAACATAATGCGAACATCAGTTTCCCATTGATCAATGTATATTGTATTATTCAATTCAATGGCATAGACAGTATTATAGTTCAGCGGATAATATCCATCTGCTTTTTCTACACCTCCCTGTGAGTCCCACATCCCAATAGTTGTACCTGAAGAGTGTCCATAAGATCCTAATGGATGTGTATAAATCGATGGACGAAGTCCGGCCTCTTTAGCTTGATCTAAAGACGCTTTCAATATTTCATTTCCGGTTTTCCCCTTCTTCATATTCGCTGTAAGTACATCTTGGACTTTATTACCTGTTTGAAATGCTTTGACCAAGTACTGAGGAATTTGTGTCTCATCAGAACGACGTACATAGGCCATTTCTTGACAATCAGTATTGAGTCTTAAATACGTAATACCAAAATCACAGTGTAACAAATCACCTTCCCTAATCAACAGGTCATCTGGCCGATTAGAAAAAGATTCAATATGTGATACTAACTTTGAAGAAGACCTTTGTATATCTACCGTCGGATGAAACCATGTTTTAAGTCCTAAATCATTTACTCTTTGACGAAAAAACCACTCAACATCAGTGGTGGTGGTTACTCCTGGAGTGATAACCTTCTCTGAAAAAGCATCTTCAATAATTTGATGAGTAATAGCCACAAGCTGCTGATATATTTCCATTTCGCGTTGTGTTCGAGTCTCTATCCAAGCAGTAGACAATTTTTCAGCAGAAACAATGCGTTTTTGATATTTAGAAGGTAAATAAGACATCAATAATTCGTAATCTGTTTTTACGATTCCATCACCTATATTAAAGTCTTTGGAATAATTTAATCCTATTTTTTCTGGATTGAACTCGCGAATGACCTCTACCAATCTTTTCATTTGATCGGGTTCTTTTTCCTTATCCCAAGCGGATTTAATCGCAGTACCTACATTGTATCGCGCTATTGCTAATTTTTCTATTGTATTGCTTTTTCGATCTCTGTAGAACAGAAGAATAGTTCTTCTACGTGCATTAAGCCAGTTGGCCGGTAACATTGTTTTAACTACGGGGTCTTCATTATACTCTCTTGAAATCAATAACCACATGTCAATACCATTGCTATCCATCAATTGGGGCAATAAAAATTCGAAACGCTCTTCTAGGATTTCATCAATAACTCGAGCTCTCTCGCGCATAGGTAATATCTGCTGAGCGTTTGAGTTCCAAATTGAAAGAGATAAAAAAACAAGTAGAATACAATTGTATTTCATAACATTTATTTTTTATAAAATTAAAATATTAAATCCTGACTTTGTAAATTTTAACGATTCACTAACTGTTAATTCTCCCGTATTTGAACACCTAGCTTTTTCAGGGTTTGGATTTTATCAATCTTATTGGTGTGAGAAGTTTTGAATTCTGCGAGCGTATATACTTTTTTTGGTTTGTGGTAGGGATCGAAATCGTTAATATTTAAAAGTTCTTCATAATAGGATTTACTCTTCTTTGATTCCACAACGAGTATTGCGATTTGACCAAAATCATCATTTTCTTCAGCAGTGATAAAAAAACGTTCATTGATTACACTTGACAACTTATTTTCTACTTTTTGAGGATTAATTTTTACACCTCCAGAATTAATTATCTCATCGTAACGACCGAGGTATTCAAAAGAATTGTCGATGTTTACTTGTACAATGTCATTGGTTTGAAAACTGGAATTTCCTAGGTGCTTTGCCTTGATGCGCAGGCATGATCTTTCATCAGTACTAAAAGAGATACCCTCAAGCGCTTTAAAAGCCTTATCGCCATGATGATTTAATTTTCTAACAGCGATATGAGTAATGGTTTCGGTCATACCATAGGTTTGAAAAAGCTCATTCTTTGTTTCATCGACGGCATTTAGCAAGCCTTCTTCTAAATGCTCAGAAATTGGAGCTCCTCCAATTATTATTTTAGGGATGACCCTTAATTGTTCTTTAGACTTTTTTGCTTGGTAGGGCGTAATTGCAGTAAAATCTATGTCAATGTCTTTCGGAAGATCATTGAAAGGATTGGCCTTTGGTCTGCTCACTACTAAATCTGAATTCAACACAATACTTCTAACGAGCATCATAATTCCTGCAATCGAAGAAAGCGGCAAACACAATAAGAGCGTGTTAAAAGAGTGAAGACCAAAAGTAGAAATAGTCAATGATGCGCTTTTTCGCATATTTGACTTAGTTAACCGTATGATTTTTGGGCGGCCAGTTGATCCCGAAGTCTTTACCTCAAAATCTAACTCATGGTCAAACCATTTCTCAAAAAGCTTACTTAATTCTAGTAAATATGGTTCTTTTGATTTAGATAAAACCTGAATAAAATCTTTAGCTTCTTCTACCTCAAAAACATGTTGTTTAAAAAACAACCTCATACTTAATTCTATTCTAGAGTATTTTTTACCTTTCCAAAAAGTCTATAGTTCCAATCAGACCATTTGTATTTCTTTGCTAAAATCAATAAGATCAATGGATATATCACCAGTAATGGTATCCACATAGTGAAATTCAATTCTGGCTTAGAAATGTCAATGTATAAAGAATCCACTCTAAAGGCCGTCCATTCTGCGGAAACGAGTAAGGCACCAATTAAATTATTTGCGGCATGAAAACCGAGGACAAGCTCTAAACCTTCATCCATTAGGGTTATTATTCCAAAAAGAAATCCTGTGCCAATATAGTAGGCCAATATACCGTAACCCAACTCACCTACTTCAGGATTTGCAATGTGCATAAGACCGAATAAAACAGATGTGATGATTAAGGCAGCAGCTCTACTTTTAGTGTGTATACCTATTCCTTGAATCATATGACCTCTAAATAGAAGTTCTTCAAATGAAGTTTGTAATGGTATTAGTAAAACTGCAATGAGGGCAAAAGTCATAAATTTCTGCTTGTCAAAGTTCCAAACGTAATTCTCTGGGGTGTTAAAGATTTCTATAAATGTCAAACCTCCAACTACTGAACCCCATAATAGGAAAGAAAAGAAGATTCTCTTATAGTCTACTCTAGAACGAGAACTTATTGCAGATTTTAATGATAAGTTCAAAATAAATTTATACCAAAAAAGCATGAAAAAAAAACCTAACACAAGAGGAAGTAAATTGATAACAAGCACTGTATTTGCACCTAGCTGATCTATCATTTGGGTCATCAATTCCTTGGTGTCTGCCTCAGAAGTTATCAATGCGACGTAATTCAAGGCCATAAAACCCATGAAACCGACTGGAATGAGAAGGTATCTAAAAAGTGAGGTATTACCTTTATAAGCCTGTTCAATAAACATAATGATCTAAAATTGGTTTTAGATTCCAATTTAATCCTTTTTTGTAAAACAATTTTGAATCTTGAATTTGAAGGGGAGAATCAATATTGTTGGTGTAAAGTGCTCCGGTTCCCAAACCCTGTGGCATTGTTGTATTTTTGCTCGATGTCCACTGGCTAATTGCATTTAAACCTATATTACTTTCTAAGGCACTTGTAATCCACCAGCCAATATCTAATTTTTGTGCTTCTTCAATGTATTGATCACCTATTTCAAACCCACCTAATAAACCAGGTTTAAGGATAATGTAATCGGGCTTTATAGTCTCTAAACAAGTTGTCATCTCTTTGGAATTTCTAAGTGAAATGAGTTCTTCGTCTAAGGCGATCTTAATAGGTGATTTTGCCACAAGTTCGGCCATTTCATGCCATTGTTTTACAGCGATGGGCTGCTCAATGGAATGAATATTAAAATCTGAAAGACGTTTAAGTTTTTCCAAGGCAGCGTTTCGGTCAAAAGCTCCATTGGCATCTACTCTCAATTCTAATTGATCAGCGGAAAATTTTGAACGAATATTTTTTAAAATAGACAATTCAGTATCGAAATCAATAGCGCCAATTTTCATTTTTAAACATCGAAAACCACTTTCAATCTTATCCTCTATTTGACGAGTCATAAAATCGCGTTGCCCCATCCAAATTAAACCGTTGATTGTAATTCCGTATTCATTGGTATAGAAGTCCGTGTCAAAAAGACAAAAAGAATCTTCATTCAAGTATGATTTTTTTAGTTGTTCTAAACCAAATTGAATAGACGGATATTGACTCAAATCACTGAGTTCTTCAAATGATTTTATAGTCGTTGAGGGTTCAAAAAACAACTCAAAATTATTTTCGATCCAACGCACAATGCGCTGAATTTTTTCATCAAAATCTGGCCGGTCGTCGTACGATAGGCCTTGAAATAAATTACACTCGCCTATACCCCAGTTCTCATTATTTTGAGCGTACAAAAAATAAGTTCTTTTTTGTCTTAATACACCTCTAGAGGTCCCTCCTGGGATTTTAAAATTTAAATCGTAATGAAATGCCGTTACTTTTGCCTTCACGGAACAAAAATATACACTAAAAAGTAAACCACACTTTAGCTCCTGTATTTTCCAAATCAAAGCTCAATTCCGAACCGAGTTGATTTACTTGTCTTTTTACTAAAACCAAACCAATTCGACTGCTGATTTTTTCATTCAAATCTTCAGGCCAACCTTTTCCGTTATCGATATATTCAAAATAAAAAACGTCGGTGTCTTTTTTAATTAGAGTTACAGTGATTTGATTGTTTAATCCTTTTTTGCTGAATGCATGTAGTATTGAATTTGACAACAATTCATTTAGAACTAGACCTAAAGAAACCGTCTTATCAATATCAAAAGATAAATCATCAATTTTCAAATCCACATTAATTTTAATTTCATTTTTTGGATTAAAAATCAACTCAACACTGCGAACTAATTTTTCAAAATACGGTTGTACAGGTAAATCTTCTAATTTATCTCGCTGATAATAAAGCTGATTTGCTAAGGAAATTGATTTCACCCTACTATTTGAGGTCTTTAGAACTCTAATGATCTTATTTTGAGAACTCTTGCGCATTTGTATACTCAATAGGCTTGAAACCATTTGGAGATTATTCTTTACACGATGATGAAGTTCTTTTAATAAATTGTCTTTTTCATCAGAATTATTCTTTAACTCAATATTCTGCAATTCAATAATTTTTTGAATTTTGACACTTCGGTAATACGCATAAATCAATCCCAAAAATCCAATTAAGGTGAATAACAGCGATAAGGTGATCATTTTGATGTACTGCTTAGAAGTTTGAAAGTTATCCCTTGCTTCTGTGGATGTAATCGCAGTACTGTTAGGAACTGCGAATAAATTATTCAGTTCTTGAAAATCTTCAGATAACCTGATCTTGTTTTGAACAAGATTTGCCTTATTTTGCTTTGCTTCTATAATTTCTTGCAGTGATGATGCTGATTTTTTCAACTCTAGTAAAGCTCGACTCGCATTTCGATTTACATAAAATTTCTGGGCTAAAATCAACCATTTCAATTGATCTTCTTCGCTTAAAGAATAGTCTTCTTTTTTTTGCTCAATAATTGCTGCTAATTCTTTGCTTTCACCAATTTCAAAAAGCAGCTTGGCTTTAAGCAGTAATAATTCATTAAAAATCTTCGACGGTTCAGTGGATTTATAAGATTCAATAGTATTCAAACCTGAATCTGTCATTGTAAGAGCAGAATTAATGTTTTTCTTAAGCGCTAGGTTTTTGGCTTTATACAAATACCATTGAGCTTTAATGTAATCTTTGTCGATTTCAGAAAAAGTAGCATTCTTTAAAATTGAATCTATGATATTGAGTTTGATTTGAGCAACATCAGGATCTATTTCATTTATGTAATTTACTTGAGTTAAAAGTGACTGAAGCGAGTCTTTTAATTGCAACACTCTACTGTTGATTTGATTTTCAAAAAGAGATGATTTTGTTGCTTGTTCGAATAAACCTATTTGAGAATATAGCTTAGAGAGTTGTAAATCTGTGTACTCGTTTAATTGATTTACATGTGCACGAAATAAAATTTGTTCGATATGCAGCTCATAAAATCCTAAAAAAAAGTCGAATGAAAGTACAAGTGCTTCAGATTCCACATTGGACTTGTTCTCAAGGGCCAATTTTTTAAATTTTGAAAGAAATTCTAGAGGTTTATTTTTTTTAATTTCAATTAAAGCACTTAAAGATTTGTAATACAATTCTTCTTCTGCATTATTCATTTGATTTTCTATACTTTGATAGTCCTCAAAAATCAAAGTCCATTTAGAGATCTCATCTTTCTCAATTTGATCAAACTTATCAATCACCAACTCAAGTCGTTCACCACCTGATTTTTGCTGATTAAATGCTTGAAACAAAGGGTCTTGACTAAGGCTAAAATGAATTGAAGCCGTTAGCAATAGACCATAAATAAAAAAGTATTTGAGTATGTGAATTGTTCTCAAATGCATTTGAACACTCTTTTTCCTTAAATATTAACGTTAAATCACCTAGAAAATTATGCCTAAAAATCTAATATAATAATCAAATACAAAAGGCCTTGATTAAAGGTTCATTGCTTTGAGAATAAAATCCTTAAAATCCTTGGAAATTGGAATGAGTTCTTCTCCAATAAGCACATCTTTGGAGTTTACAGCCATTACGTGTTCAACATTGATAATGTACGATTTATGAGATCTAAAAAAACTATTGCTAGGAAGTTTTTCCAAATAATCCTTGAGCGGTGATCTCACCAAAAACATTTGTTCTTTGGTATACACTTCGAGATATACATTATCTGCTTTAATGTACATGATATCTTTGAACGGAATTCGGTAATATAGATGTTGTTTTTTTACGAAAATAGAATCTTTCAATATACCCGAAGTAGAATTATTTTCTTGGGATTGAGCCTCAAATGCGGTTGAAGAATCACCACTCTCTGATTCACTGAAGTTTGATAATGCTATTTCTATAGCTGTATACAAATCTTGCTGTTCAAATGGCTTCACTAAATATCCGTTTGGCTTTACCAGTTTAGCACTCTCGACTGTGGAACGGTCTGAATTTGAAGTGATGAAGACAAATGGAATATTGTATTTTTCTCTAATGTGTTTTCCTAAATCGATTCCGGTTTTATCAGATGCCAAGACAATATCAATAAGAACTAGATCTACGTCACTTTCCGCCAAAACTTTGACAGCTTGCTCATAAGCCATAACACTAGAAACAATTTCATAGCCAATTTCTTCAAGCATAGACTGCATATCATCGGCTATAATTACATTGTCTTCAACAATTAATATTCGAACAGTTTGGTCCAAGACTTCATATTTGACTTAAAAATAAACAATTAATCCGATGATAAAACATAGTAGAGAGCTCATAAAGGAAGAAATAGCTATAACCTTGAGTTCGGGGTCAAAATCGAGATTGTTTTCGATCTCCTTTATTCTATTGACATGCCCTACTAACCTGATTAGAGGTAACATAGCTATGAAATACCAAAAGCGACCACTCAAGGTAATTCCAATCAAAAATGTTAAAAGCGATACAATTAGCAACAACATCTGATATTTTTTGGACTTTTCAGCACCGAGTATAACTGCCATTGTTATTTTATTCTTGACGGCATCATCTTCACGATCTCGCATATTATTGAGATTCAATACGGCCACGGCTAAGGCTCCAATAGCAAACGCAATAAATAAGACTTCTAAATTTATACGTCTTAAATGCAAATAAAAAGTACCTAAAACGGCTAGAAGTCCGAAAAACAAAAAAACCATCAAATCTCCCAGTGCCCTATAACCATAAGGTTTTTTGCCTATAGTATAAGCAATTGCGGCCCATATGGCAACAATACCAAAGGCAAGAAAAAACATTAATTCGATACGTCTTAAATCTATATTGATTAATAATTGCAATACCATGAATAAAGCCATAAAACAAAGGAAAACTATCCCTTTTTTCATTTGTGCTTTTGTAATCAAACCCGACTGTATTGCTCGCTTCGGACCTATTCTTGTGTGATCATCAACACCTTTAATTGCATCGCCTAAATCATTGGCAAAATTGGAGATAACTTGAAATAGAACTGTGATGAAAAGACAAGAAAAGAAAATGAAAAAATTAAAATTTTCATTTAACGCAAATGCACTTCCAATAAGTATTCCTGAAAATGAAAGAGGTAAGGTTCGTAGACGGGCTGCTCTTAACCAGGTTCTGAGCAGAATCATCTAATAGGGACTTTCAATTTTTATGCGCTTACCATTCTGATAAGAAGCTACAAAAGCATCATCAAATCCTATTTTAACCAAGTGATTTCTAAATGTTCTAGCTTCATCAATAGTTTCAAAAACACCGATAGAATACCGCAAAAAGGGATTTGATTTGACAACAAAGGTGTTTGTTAATCCGCTGTGCGTTAAGTCCAAATTAGAATCCCTTAAAGATTTTACTTGAACACTATAAACTACCTGCTGTTTAATCAACCTATTAGCCAAATAATAATCTTGAACTACACTCAATTCTTGGTTTTCTCTTCTGAGCGCTTCTATTTGTTTTTTAGTCGCGTCTAGACTATCCGTGCTAACCGTGTACCTAGCCGAATTATTGAGCAACAATTGTTGCGTTTGATTCACCCCTGAGACATATGCAAATACTCCCATTACGCATACCACTAAAACGGATAGAACGCTAATTAAGGTGTAACGTTGAACATTAAGCCTTTTAATTTCTTTGTTTTTATTTCGAATTTGATCTAATAATCCAATATTCGTATTCTGAGATTTTTCTAAATCCTTGTGGAGTGAAAAGAGATCTTTTTCTTCAATGAAAGGCATATCGTTCGGTTATATCATCTAGGGTAATGGCTAAATTAAAAAAAATCTTACACAAGTCGGATACCGTTCTTTTCAATTTTTATTTTAGTTTGTTTAAAAAGTATTCCCAAAGCACTTTTAAAGGTTTTTTTACTCATTTTAAATACTCGTGAAATTTCATCTGGAGATGACTTGTCATGGTAGGGTAAAAACCCATCTTCTTGTAAAAGACGTTCGTAAATTTCGCTAGCTGCCTGAGTTAATCGGTCCACCCCTATTGAAGCTAAATTCAAATCAAGCTTGGCGTCTGGCCTAATATTTTTTATATAAACTTGAAGAGATTGTCCTATAGATATGTCATAAATCAAATCTGAAAAAAATAGAAGTCCTTGATATTTTTCTTTAACAATAAGCTCAAAACCCAAATTTGTTTTTGTCACCACTAAAGCTTCATAGGCTTTATTCAATTCAAGATTCTCTATTTCTGTTTTTAAATGTTTTTTCCAACGCATGCTCGCATACAGTCGCATGCTTTTTTGATCAAGGTCACAATAGACTAATACAACCTCTCCTTCAGAAAATTTTCGCGTTTGCTCCCTGTAAGGCAAAAACAAATCTTTTTCTAAGCCCATATCTAAAAATGCTCCAGATTTAGTTATCGACTTGACTTTTAAAAACCTAAATTTTCCACGTTCAATTTTAGGGCTTAAAGTTGTTGCAACCGGTCTCTCATTGCTGTCTAGGTAACAAAACACTTCAATTGAATCTCCAACCTTAAAACTTTTCGAACAATATTTGTTCGGTAATAAAATTTCTGTCTCTTCATCATCTTCAAGAAACCAACCGAAATCAGTTTTTCTTTTTAATGATAAAGTATTGTAGTGCCCTAGTCCTATCATATCAAGTATTCAAAGAAATTTAATAGTATCTCGTCATTTAATTCACGTGGTGTTTTTACCTCTAATAATTTAGGGGATTCTGTAATGGCATAAAAATTATTCAAAGCCTGTTCTAGAACTTCTTTAGAGTCCGCAAAATTATATTCAAATCCAAAATCTTCACTAACAAGTTGGGCATTTCTATCGTGTTGTGTTTCAAAAAATGTTTCAAAGTGTGGTAAGGCTTTGGTTCCCGGTAAAATTCGAAAAATTCCACCTCCTTTATTATTCAACAGAATAATTCTAAAATTTGGTTTTATATAGTTGCTCCATAGGGCGTTGATATCATAAAAAAAACTCAAATCACCTGTAATTAAAACCACAAGTTTATCTGGATTCACTTGGTGCGCTCCTATAGCTGTTGATGTACTTCCTTCAATACCACTCGTTCCTCTATTAGCGTATACCACGCAAGTTTTATTCAGAGGCATAAGTTGAGAATAGCGTACACTTGAAGAATTTGCTAAATGTAAATCAATAGAAGATGGAAGGTTTTTTTGAAGCGTGTAAAAAGCCCAAAAATCGGAAAAAGGAATTTCTGAGATATAGTCCTCTCGCTTTGCCAAAAAAGAATTTTTCTTCTCAAGCCAACACCCGCGATAATCATATTTGCAGCGGTCTTCTTGAAGCATTGCATTAAAAAATTGTTCAGGAGCGCAGTTTAAATGAGCTGTCAAACAGTAAAAGGTATTCAATGCTTTATTTTTTCCTAAATGCCAATGCTCTACTGCTTTAAATCTCCTAAGAAAAGTCTTAATTTTTTTAGATACAATTTGTCCGCCAATGGTTAAGATTAATTCGGGCTGTAAAGTTTTAAATTGCTCTTCAATATCAATACTTTTTTCAATTGGAGCAATGATGCTATCAATCGAATTGATAAAATTATCGTGAAAACAATTTGAGGTTGTTTCTGAAAAAACCAAAATTGACTCATCATCTGTTAGTTCAAATAAGAGTTTCTTTTCCAATTCTGTGGGCTGCCAACCGCCGATGATGATCATTTTTTTCTTGTAACTCTTCCACAATTTTCTAGTTTTTGAAGAAATCTCAAATAATTGTGAGTCATTCTCAAAAGAAATCTCTTTTGATTTAAGAATACTGCTAGGTGGGTTCTCACTTATTCCATAAAGAGATTCTTCAAATGGAAAGTTTAAATGTACAGGAAGTTGTTTTGAATAAGAGACTGCCATAGCCTTTTGAATAGCTCTAATATTGAAGCTTTCAATTTCATCTTGTGATTTGGTCAGTAAGTGAGGTGCAAAAAGTTCAATCTCATTAGTTGCGTGACATACATCTTGTTCTAACGCCTCACAAAAAGCGACGAGCTTATTAAAAACACCATTTTGTTGTATTGTTTGCCCGTCTCCAATATCTATTTTATACGATGGACGATCTGCAGATGCAATTATTAGTGGAATTTGGCTGTAATAGGCTTCGGCAACTGCAGGATAATAGTTCAAAAGTGCACTTCCAGAAGTACAGATTAGTATAACAGGTTTTTTCTTTTTTTTGGCAATACCCAAAGCAAAAAAGCCTGCTGCTCTTTCATCTATAATACTGTAGGCATTGAAATTGTCATTAAGGGTAAAGCTCAATGCAAGTGGAGCATTTCTAGATCCCGGCGATATTACAACGTCTGTGATTTCGTTCTGCTTAGCAAGTTGCATAAATAAATATGCAGTTGGAATGTTGCTAAATTTCATGATGCAAAGTTAGGGACTACTCCTATCTTCACCTAACTCACATTTAAAATATCTAAGAGTACTTTGGCTTTTTGATTGGTTTCATCAAATTCTTCTGTCAGAATTGAACTTTGATTAAGTCCTCCACCGACAAAGAGTGAAACCTTTGAATCTCTAATTTTCATGCAGCGGAGATTGACGTAAAAAGATGCAGAACACTGATGAATTATTCCTATATACCCGGTATACAATTCTCGATTGTAGTTTTCGTGCTCTAAAATGAATGCTCTAGCCTTATCTCTTGGGAAACCACACACCGCTGAGGTTGGATGTAAAATAGAAACCGCTTCAACTGCTTTTTGATGACTTTCTAATTCTGCCAGAAAATCAGTTTTTAAATGATAGAGGTGACCGTATTTAAAATTTGTGGTTGGCACTTTGTGATAGGATATCTCATGTTTATTAAATTGTGTTTCCAATTCATTTTGAACAATTTCTTGCTCTAAAAGTTCCTTTTCTCTCCATTGAGGTGACTGACCTTCGGCAGCAGTTGTGGTCCCAGCCAAAGCAGTGGTTTTTAACTTTGTATCATTAACTTCAGCAAGCAACTCGGGGGTTGCTCCTATCCAAATATCGAATAATGGATGATATAGCATGTATACGAAAGCATTATCAAATGAGCTCATTAAGTACCTAAAAAGAGAACACTGATCGACCTTAAGTCTCTGTTCAATTTTTCTGGAAATAACAATCTTTTGATTGCCCTCATTTAAAAACTTTTGAGCCTTTTCAAATAATTCTTTGTATTGCTGAAAATCTTCCTCAAAAGACTCAGTATCACAAGCTCTGAATGATTTTCGTAGTTCTTTTGCGGCTAAAATAATATGCTTAGAAACATTAAACTCAACACCTTGTTTCGAACTGTCAAAAGACTGAAGCTTTATTTTGCTTTTTTTCGCTTGAACTGGACCTGATTGATAAATATGGACTGATGTGCTTTTTGGATGTTTACAAACCAGAAATGGTTGTTTTTCTTTAAAAGCTTTATTGAAACAATCTTCTAATACTCGAGTCGAATAGTTCATTTAATGAATCATCTTCTTTTGAGACATATGGTAGATAGTTTACACTTTGAGATTAGGTGATCGTTCTTATCTCTCACCTCTATATCCCAAAGCTGCAGTGTCTTTCCTTTATGCATTAAAACTGCTTTCGCTTGAATCATTCCATGAGTAACACTCTTGAGATGATTTGCCGAGATTTCGATTCCTCGAATCACAGTATCATTAGAACCGAGAAGCGCATGAGAGGCAGCACTTCCTACAGTTTCTGCTAATGCAACAGTCGCCCCTCCATGCAATACACCATCTGGTTGATGTACTTTGGATGTAACGGGCATTGTAGCCGTTAAAAAGTCTTCACCAATATCGACGTATTCAATTTCTAAGGTTTGCATCAAAGTATTGTTACTCGATGCATTCAGTCTTTGCAATACCTCTACTTTATTCATTTGTTAATTCTTGATTATCAGAATAGTAAGTAATCACTCTTGTAGTATAGTCTAGCAGTGGTAACTCTATTTTCTTTACCCAATTTGGAGGGTCATGTCCATCGAATTGAAAAGAATAACTGATCTTACTTTTATTTCCCTGGCTGTCAGTTTTTTCAATATAATCTAGAACGCCTTCAATGTAGTAATAATCACTTTGCTCTTCAAGCTCATAATTTTCTTCTTCGACAAGATAAAAGAGCATTTCTGATTTTAGGGTACCGTCAGAACCAAAAAGCTTTTGTTTTTTTTCTCCAAATTCATTGGTCGTAATTTCTTCTGCAATGAATTTTTCAAGAGTTAATTCATCTTCTTTGTAAACCTTTATTTTCTGTTCTGTGGTGTCATTAGAAATTACTTTATACACCATTAGAGAATCAACTCTTTCTTCATATATAATCTCAGTAGAATTAGCGATGGATTCAGGTCCACCAATTCTAATACCAACTTCTCTTTGAAGACTATCCAAAACCGTTGTGTAATAACTCATTAAATCACCATCAAAATAGTAGACATATTCAATGAGTTCCTGAACAGAGTCAAGAGGTTTATAATTGAAAGTGTGATAATAAGTTTTGGTGTAGTCTAAAGAATCACCTACGAAATACTCAATATTCTTTTGACTTAAAGTGTCGTTTACAAAATGAAAACTTATGTTTTCATATTCTTTTTCTCCATAAGACGTTTTAGCATTGGTCAGTGTGCCCTCAGGGTTGAACTCCAATAATATAGAGCCGAACTTTGTAAACAACTCACAACTTTTCACAGGGCCGACTAAGTCATAATCTGCAGTGGTTAGGGTGAAGAAGTTTTTTTGACCATATCCAAAGGTCATAAATACTATTAAAAACCATAAAGTCCACCACACTCTCATAATGTAAAATTAGCCTAAAAACGATTGAGGGCAAAGGGAGACAGGGATATTTCTGTTTTCTCCTCCAATAAGACAGCAGTGATCAACTTACCTGCAGCCGGTCCAATACTCCATCCCATCATGGCACCACCGGTATTAACAACAATTCGAGGGTCCTTAGAAGCACCTATATATGGAAGACCATCAGGAGACAATGGCCGAAGGCCACATCGAGCTTCATTGAGTTTAAAATCAGCTGTAGAAAGGCCTTGGTAATACTGTTCGGCCGATTCCGCGATAGCTGAAACCCTGAGTTTATTGATATTGTGATTAATTCCAGAGAGCTCCATGGTGCCTGAAAAACGAATTCTGTCTTCAAAAGGACTTACGGCCACCTTAGATTCTAATAAAAGTGCAGGAAATCTGATGTGGTCTGATTTAAAGGTTTGAATCGCATACCCCTTACCCGCTTCTAATAAAATAGAATCTCCAACTGATTTTAGTAAAAAGTTTGCTTGAGCACCTGTCGTAACAACCACCTTATCGCAGGAGTTTACTTGGCCACATTCGATTTGAACATCTATAGAAGATTTTTTTAAATGAATTGCCTCTACTTTATTTTCAACTAAATTGAAATTTTGATGTGATATCAGGTAAGTCCACATTTTTGACATGAATTCTATGGGATTCGTACTTACATCGCTGTAATAACGGACTGCTCCCATTACCGAGGCATGAATATTCGGTTCTATTTTCTTTAAGGCTTCATGATTGAGTTGTTCTGACTTAATGCCAAATTCAGAAGCACGATGTGAAACTTCGAGCTCCTCTTCTCCTACTTCTTTGGTTTTGTACATCATAAGTAAACCACGGTCTCTGTATTGAAAATCTCCAATTTCATTGGAACTCAATATTTCTTGAAAAAGCGCTTTACTGTAGAGATTAATTTGCGCAATTTCTGGTATGGCATAATCGACATGCTTATTATTTGAATGCTTAGCGAAGTTCAATCCCCATTTCATCAAATTCGTACTCAAACGAGGTTTGATGTAAAAAGGACTTTTTCGTTGAAACATCATTTTAAGTCCAGATGCAAATAAACTAGGAGAAGATAATGGAATGATATGGCTTGGAGTCAGATATCCCGCATTCACATAAGAAGCTCCAAACGGAACTTCCTTTTTATTTTCTTTGTTTGGTTTGTAAGGCTCGTATAATTCAACTTGCACCCCTGCTTTCACTAAATAATAGGAGGTACACAGTCCACTTATTCCACCTCCAATTACTGCTACCTTCATCATATTAAACTATATCACTTGAAATCCAAAGGCATATGGATCGTCATCTGGATTAATTGTTATGGTATTTTCACCGTAGCATTTTGCCCACCCCTTAATTGAAGGAATAATTGCATCGTAGTCTCCCACTTTGGTTTCAGAGATAATTTCACCCTCAAATGTGGAGTTAATAATACTCTCATGAACAAATTGATCTCCTTTTTTTAACTTTCCCTTGCTGTACCATTGAGCCATTCTCGCTGAAGTACCCGTGCCACAGGGAGATCTGTCGATAGCTTTATCACCATAAAATACTGCATTTCGAGCCGTGGCGCCTTCAGATGGAGCACCTGTCCACAAAACATGGGAAACCCCATGTATAGAATCATCTTCTGGATGTACGAATCGGTTGGGATAATCCGCATTGATTTGTGCTCTTATTCTTTTAGCGTGCATAATCAAATCAGATGCTGAAAAATGCTCCAAGCCTTTAAAATTGGTCTGAGGGTCAAATATGGCATAAAAATTTCCACCATAAGAAACATCAAATTGTAACTCACCGAAGAATTCATCTGTGATGGTCAATGCCTCTGAATGCAAAAAACTGGCAACGTTTTCTATTTTCACCCAATCTACTTTTCCAGCATTCATCTCATAATTGACTTTAATCATCCCTGCTGGAACTTCAATTCGCAAGCTTCCATCATTTTTAGGTTTTATTATACCGTGCTCTAAACCTAAAGTTACTGTACCTATAGTACCGTGTCCACACATGGGTAAACAACCACTGGTCTCAATGAATAAGATGCCAAAATCAACCTCTTCATCATTACTTGGATAGATAAAACTGCCGCTCATCATATCGTGACCTCGTGGTTCAAACATCAATCCTCTGCGAATGTGATCGTGATTTTGTACAAAATCAATGCGCTTTTCAGACATGCGCTCTCCTTTTAATTCTGGTTGTTTGTAACTAAACGAACAGGGTTTCCGCAAGTGTGTCCGTCAAAACATTTGAATTTCATACGATAGACTCATTGTTAAATTTAGAATTCACCCTTCTCATTTTCATTGCATTATTCTTGTTGTGAAGTGCTTCAGGTAAAAGGGTTTCTGGGCAGTTCTGATAACTCAATGGACGCAACCAGCGCTGAATACTATCCACCCCAACAGCAGTATATCTAGGGTCAGTAGTTGAAGGATAAGGTCCGCCGTGTAACATAGATTCGCACACCTCTACTCCGGTTGGTACCCCATTGAAAATTAAACGGCCCACCTTGTGCGTGAGCATCTTTATTTCACGTTCAAAGGTCTTAAACTCGACTTCCTCACCCAGTATAGAACCAGTTAATTGTCCCTCAAGTGAGCAAATCAAATGAAACAGGTCTTCTGTATCTTCTAACTCGATAATTAGTGAAAATACCCCAAACACTTCCTCGTGTAATTCTGGGTTATCGATAAAGGTCTTTGCGCTGACTTTGGCCAACACTTTTTCTCCATTAATATGGTTTTCTACCGTATTCGCTGTAGAGGTTCCTGATAATAACTGAACTTCTTTTTGCATCAGTAATTTGGCCTTATTTTTTTGAAAGTTTTCAAAAATTGAGGGGTGTAACATGCAACTATCTCCGGTCTCAGCTAGTGATTGTGTCAAATCAGAAATAAAGGCGTCACTATTTTCATCTTTAAAGAGTATGAGCAGTCCTGGATTGGTGCAAAATTGTCCTGCAGCGAGTGCCATTGAAGCTGCTATTGAAGAAGTCCAATTCGCTTTATTTTCAACTGCCTTTGGCAAAATAATAACAGGATTCACAGAACCCATCTCAGCAAAAACAGGTATTGGGGTTTTGCGTTTTAAAGCCAAGTCAAATAAGGCTCTACCTCCTTTTAAACTCCCCGTAAAACCTACACCTTTAATTGCAGGATGCGAGACTAAAAGTTGACCTTCTTGATGCGTGTTTGAATTGAGATGTGAAAAAACACCCTCGGGCATTTCGGTCAATTTTGCCGCCTTTAAAATGGCTAATGCAACCAAACTTGAAGTTGCTGCGTGCATAGGGTGTGCCTTAAGCACTACGGTGCACCCAGCAGCTAGGGCCGAAGCTGTATCTCCTCCAGCCGTAGAATAGGCTAAAGGAAAATTACTAGAACCAAAAACAGCTATGGGTCCAATTGGAATGCTGAGCTTTCGCAAATCTGGTTTTGGCATGGGTTGTCGCTCTTCATCTGCCGTATCAATCTTCAAGTTCAAATGTTCTTCTTTTCTGACATGATTGGCATAAGACCTTAATTGAAAGCAGGTTCTGCCTAATTCACCGTTGGCTCTTCCCTCGGGCAGACCACTTTCACTGCAATAGACTTTTACAATATCATCCTTAATTGCTTCCATTTCACTAGCTATAGCCTCTAAAAAAGCAGCACGTCTAGAACCACTTAATTCCGCATAGTCGTAAAAGGCTTTTTCTGCAAATTCAGCAGCACCATTTATCTCTTCTTCAGTGGCCGTGTAGAGCGTATACTGATTATCTTTTAATTCTTTTGGATTAAGTGTTGAAAATGAATTTCCGAGTTGACTCGTTTGAAATCCTATATAATTGGGGCCTATTTGATCAATCATGAATTATAATTTAGGTCGAATTTGAAGTTGTTTTTCGATGATTTGAAGTACTTCTTTTCTTCGCGTTCCTATTAAGTTTAACCTGGGTGGTCGAACAATTTCGCTTCCTAAACCTGTGGCTACTTCTGCCAATTTAATATTCTGAACTAATTGTGGATCAATATCTAATTCTAAAAGTGGCATGAACCAACGATAAAGCTCTCTTGAGGTTTTTAAATCTCCGTTCAGTGCCGCATTGTAAATCGCCACGGTTTCTTTGGGAAATGCACATACTAAACCTGCTACCCATCCATCAGCACCTAACAATAAACTTTCCAAGGCTAACGTGTCTACCCCACACAAAATAGAGAGATCATCTCCAAATGCATTTCTTAGCCTTGTCACGTTTGAAACATCACGCGTTGATTCTTTAACGGCCTTTACATTTTGAAGTTTTAGTAAGCGTTCAAACATCTCGATGGTTACTTCAATTTTATAATCTACTGGATTGTTGTAGATCATAATGGGTAAGCTAGTGCTATTGGCAATGGTTTCGAAATACACCATAGTTTCATGATCCGTAGATTTGTAACGCATTGGTGGAAGTACCATTAAACCGTCTGCTCCATGTTTTTCAGCGAGTTGTGCGGCTTTAACCGCATTTTTAGTTGAAGATTCTGCTATGTTCATCACTACAGGACAACGCCCGTCACTGACCTCTTTTACAAATACGAGTAGCTCATTTTTTTCGTCTTGTTCTAATGTACTTACCTCGCCCAGACTTCCGGCCAATATAATTCCGTGGACTCCAGCGTCAATTTGAGCCTCTGTATTTTTTTCGATGAGCTTAAAATCAAGACTTAAATCGTCATTGAATTTGGTCGTTACAGCGGGCATTACCCCTTTCCATTGCATCATGTGTAAAATTTTATCAAAAGGTACTATTTTATAGTATTTTTGAAAAATACACATTACGAAATTATGAGAACAAATGTATTCACCTTCCTCTTAACAATACTTGGATTTGGTTTAGTTCATGCACAATACACTGATGCTGATGCTGTAAGATTCGCAGAAACCATTACAGAAAATGAACTTAAGGAACACCTTTACACTTATGCCTCAGATGAATTTGAGGGTCGTGACACAGGTTCTAAAGGTCAAAAGTTAGCTGTAGCTTACCTCAAAGACTTTTATGTAAGTCAAAATATTGGTGCAGCTCAAACCGACGGCTCTTATTTTCAAAAAGTCCCAGTTTCAATGAACAAAACACCTGAAGGAAGTATTGAAATTGACGGAAATACATTGTCCTTAGGAACAGATTTTGTGAGTTTCACTCCTCTTAATGCCTCCTTTGATGATATCGTTTTTGTGAGCTATGGAATTGATGAGTCCGAATATTCAAATTACAAGACCGTAGATGTAAGTGGAAAACTTGTTT
Source organism: Flavobacteriaceae bacterium (assembly GCA_049596955.1). GTDB lineage: Bacteria > Bacteroidota > Bacteroidia > Flavobacteriales > Flavobacteriaceae > UBA3478. The sequence continues at coordinate 34,526 of JBMYMD010000003.1, read as the reverse complement.
TTGCAATAAGTGGAGAGCCCGTAGATGCTAATGGTAATTATCTTTTAAGTGGTTCAACTGAAATTTCCAAGTGGAGCAATCGCTCAGAGGGCTTGACTAAGCGAGTTGAGGCCGCAAAAATGCACGGTGCTAAAGGACTTCTATTTTTTGATCCTGTAAATTTTGATCGCTACAAAAGCTATCTCAATTTTATGCGGAGAAACAATTCAGGGCGAATGCAGTTAGATGCGGAAGGAGCACCTTATTTCAGTGCTCATATCTCTGAAAGTGTTGCTCAAAACTTATTGGCTAAAGTTTCTGATCAGAAGAAATCAGAACTGCTTAAAACCTCGGCTTCAGTCGCAATGGAGGCTGGAAAAATTGCTATCGACACTGAAAATGTAGTGGCTTATATCGAAGGAAGTGAAAAACCAGATGAATACGTTATAATTTCTTCTCACCTTGATCACATCGGTATGACTAGAGATGGAGAAATTAACAATGGCGCAGATGACGACGGATCAGGTTCTGTCGCCATGCTTGAAATTGCACAAGCCTTTAAATTGGCTGCAGAAAACGGTTCAGCACCCAAGCGTTCCATTGTTTTTCTTCATGTCACAGGTGAAGAAAAGGGATTATTGGGATCGAAGTATTACACAGATTACCAACCTGTATTCCCTTTAAACCAGACCATAACAAACTTAAATATTGATATGATTGGTCGTATTGATCCTAAACGAGAAGGCAAGCGCAATTATATCTATCTCATTGGTTCTGACAAACTCAGTCAAGACTTACACCAAGTATCTGAAGAGGTCAATTCAAAGTTTATGAATATTGAACTTGACTACACTTTTAATGACGAGAATGATCCTAATCGATTCTATTACCGTTCAGATCATTACAACTTTGCTAAAAACAACGTTCCAATCATTTTCTATTTCAACGGAACGCATGATGACTATCACAGAGTTGGAGATACTCCAGATAAAATCAATTACGATTTACTCGAGAACCGCAGCCGTCTGATTTTCCATACGGCGTGGGTGGCTGCCAATAGAGCTGAATCCATAGCTCTAGATCAGTAGCCGAGTTCTTTGGCGATTTGTTCGCAACTACTTATAGTTTCCTCTAAATGAGTCATGGTTGTTCTTGGATTGATTAAACACATTCTAAGAACAACTTGACCCGTTAGAGTGGTTGTCACTATGTGGGCTTTCTGCTCGGCCATTACGCCTTTTGAAATCTTTAGATTGGCCCTGTCCAATGCTTTTTCATCTAGATTTTTAGCGATGGGATTATACCTGAAATTAATGATTCCAATCGAAGCAGGAGCAACAATTTCCCACTGATCACTTTTGCGCAGTTTATCTTCTAGCGCGATAGCTAAATCAATATTGTAGGTAATTGCGGCTCTAAAATGTGCTAAGCCATAGGTTTTTATCGACATATAAAACTTTAGTGCTCTAAACCTTCTTGTAAGTTGAATACCGTGATCAAAAAAATTAATCTCTGATTCATTGCCTTCAACATCTTTTAAATATTCAGGTTTTTCAGTGAAGGTATTTCTTAGCCATTTAGCGTTTCTCACGATCAAACATCCCATTTCGTAAGGCTGAAAAAACCACTTATGTGGATCTACTGTAATCGAATCGGCTTTTTCAATTCCCTTTAACAAGTGCGCGTATTGTTTAGAGAGTATTGTCGCACCGCCATAAGCTGCATCTACATGCATCCATATATCCTCAGTCGCACAAATCTTTCCAATTTCACTAAGATTGTCAATTGTTCCGGTATTTGTGGTCCCAGCGTTTGCAATAATGCAAAAAGGATAGAGTTTCTCTAAACGGTCTTTTGCAATTGCATTTTTGAGCTTGTTGACGGATATTTTAAATTCCTGATCTGTAGGAATGATTCGAACCTGATCTTTTCGAAATCCTATGGTACGAATGGCTTTGATATTTGAGGAATGAGTCTGATCAGACATATAAATGACGGCCTTAGAGAAATCCTCTCCACATTTTTGTGTTCTAGCCGTTACTAGAGCAGTTAAATTTGCCATAGAGCCTCCACTTGTAAAGATTCCTCCTCCCCTTTTTAGAGGAAACTTAAACCAGTTGAGCATCCAGTTGACACAAACAATCTCAAGTTCTGCAGCCGCGGCAGATGCATTCCATCCGCCTGAGAACACATTGAACCCTGTTGCCAGGGTATCTGACATGCTAGAAATAAAATTACTAGGACCAGGAACAAAAGAATAAAACTTAGGATGAGATAAAATATTGGCTTTATTTAAGACATTGTTTAAAACGAAATCAAGTACTTCTTGAGATGGCGTAGCGCATTCTGGAGCTTGTTCCAAAAAGAGGTCGTCCATCTCCTTTCGAGTGGCCAAATTAATGGGAGATTTCTCTTCTTGTGTACTGAAATGATTGACTATGGCGTCAATAACCTTGTAACCATAGGTTCTCATTTCATCTTCTGACAACCTAAAATCTTTATCGGTTTTCTGCATATTTTCTGTTTAGCACTGCAAAAATACTAATATCCTGTGATGGAGCATTTTTTTTGGCGCCAAAGAGTTTAGTTGGAAATTTATTGGATTTTTATTCGGTAAACTTTTGACTTTTAAGTACTTTAAAACAAATTAACCGATATGAACAGACAAAAATTTATCAGACAAAGCTCTCTTTTATTAGGAACAGCTATGATGTATCCCTATGATTTAAGTCTTGCCAATTCAACTGGAATTCTGGGTGCCAACGACCGCATTCGTTTGGGCGTGATTGGTATAAATGGAATGGGCTGGGCCGATATGCTTGCTTTAGTTCGCATAGAAGGTGTTGAACTTGCAGCCATTTGTGATGTTGATCAAAACGTAATTGACAAGCGTTTAGATGAACTAAAAAAAGAAAATATCAAAGTTCAATCGTATACGGAATATACCGATTTGTTAGACAATAAAAATATTGATGCTGTTATCATTGGAACACCAGATCATTGGCACCCATTGATGATGATTCATGCTGCTCAAGCTGGCAAGCATATTTACTGTGAAAAACCGATTGGAAATTCCATTGGAGAGTGTATCGCAATGGAAAATGCTCAGAAAAAATACAATACTGTCTCTCAAGTCGGTCAATGGCAACGCAGTCAAAAACATTTTCAAGATGCCATTTCTTTTGTGCATTCTGGAGTTTTGGGACCGATAAGAACCGTTAAGGTTTGGTGTTATCAAGGGTGGATGAGACCTGCTCCTATTGTTCAAGACAGTGCACCGCCTACTGGCGTTAATTATGAAAAATGGCTTGGCCCTGCACCGATAAAACCCTTCAATTCAAGTAGATTTCATTTTCATTTCAGGTGGTTTTGGGATTACGCTGGTGGTTTAATGACCGATTGGGGAGTTCACCTATTAGACTACGCCTTATTAGGAATGAAGGCCTCATTACCTAATTCTATCGTTGCCATGGGTGGTAAATTTGCCTATCCTAATTTGGCCGAGGAAACACCAGACACCTTGACAACACTGTATGAGTTTGATGATTTTAATTTAGTTTGGGATTCTGCAATGGGTATTGACAACGGCTCTTATGGAAGAGATCACGGAATTGCCTTTATTGGTAATAACGCCACACTTGTTTTGAATAGAGGCGGATGGGAGGTAATAGAAGAAAAGAACAGCGAACAAAAAATTACTAAACCTCTTGTGACCCCTGAGGACAACGGACTTTTTAGGCACGCAGAGAATTTTATTGACGCTATTAGGTCAAATGATACTACCTTATTGAATTGTTCAATCGAACAAGGTGGGCATGTTGCTAAAGTGGCTCAAATGGGTAATATCGCTTTTAGATCTGGTGATAAACTGTACTGGGACAAATCAAAGAATGGCTTTACAGACAGCGCAATAAATGAGCGGTACTTAAATAGTACTTATCACAACGGTTATTCTTTACCTAAGATTTAATTTTAGTCTTGCGGCTCTTTGTAATTGGTATTTTCTTTTTGTCCTAAAAGAGAAGAGGCTGATAATAATAAATCAGTATACTCTGTAATTGACGAGACCAAACCTTCTTCGTTGACTTCATAGATGTAAACGTATTTATTGTTGTAGGTATCGTAAAGAGCTTCACTCTCACCATGCCAAATTACTGCAGCTCCGTTCTCATCAGCAATGATTTTATCGAAATTGAAAATTAGTCCATTAGGCATGGTTGCCAAAGCAGGAGTCAAAAACTCATTGATAAAAGAATCGTAACTCTCGTAAGTTCGTGAAAGTGGTCGACCATCATTCCATTTTAAGGTGCCTGATAAAATAAACTTAAAATCATCACTGATGGTGTTTTGAAAAGAATCCATATCACCAGAAGAAATGAATTCAAAATTTTGAAGCACAACTTCCTTTGTTTTCATGGTTTTTAATTGGAATTCATTCTCTTTTGGTGTCATTTCACATGACCAGAACATTAAAGCACTGAACATTATTAAAATTAGTTTTTTCATCTGAATTGTTTTTAAGGTTGTTCTAGATTCGTATTCCATATGTCTTTTTTACAGAGCCATTGACCATCACTTTGTCTTTCCCATACCACAATATATTTGCCATTGTCTTGAATCAATTCCTGGTTTACAGTCATCTGTATGTCATAAAGACCTGTTTCATATGCGTAGTCGCCTTGATGAAGTACTTCTAGGGTTTTCAAATCTAGAGTACCCTTACCCATTTCAATTTCATCTTCATACATTTTTTGAATGGCGTCTCGTCCAACAACGAAATCGGTATGAGGTGGAATTACAACTGCATCTGTGGTATGAAGATCTGCAATTCCTTTCGCATTGCCGCTGTTGTAATTGTTTACCCATTTTTCGTTATTGGCAATGACAATAGCTTCTACATCAATGGTATTTGAATCACAAGCTTGTAGTAGAAGAATAAAAAACAGTGCTATAAAATTTTTCATTGTGTTTTAGTTTGAAGTTTTTATTAGTGGTGTTGAAACTTTACTTCTATTTCAAATCTGTACCTCTTTGGGCGTGTTACTTTCTTGAATATCCTCCTATAGATTCTCTGTATTCGATGACAAAACCGTTTTCAGCTGTGAAGGTTTTAAATTCATCTGTTGCGTTTCCAATGGTTATAAAAGACTCTATTTCAAAAAGCTCAAAAAATTTGTCAAAGTTTGGACCATTAATGAAATCGATACCGTGTTGAATACCATCTTCACTATTGTTATATCGTTCAATTAAGGTGACTTTACTACCATCCTCAGAGATGAAGTACCCATAAATACTAGAGGGTTCTCTTTCTTTGATAAATGCTGCAAGGTATTGGGTGAATTCCTCTACCTTTTCTTTTGAATTGCCTTTTGTGTTGAGTTCTATAATAAAGGTAAGCTCTTTAGAATCAGCATCATCTATGGCCTCTAATTGTTTTGAAGGACTGGCGCAACTTATGATAAAAGATAGCGCAATAAAATAAAGAAATTTATACATGGTGTTAGTTGTTTGATTTTAAATTTAAATAAATTCTTGAAATTTCAAATAATCTTTTGAAATCGATGAAATTCATGAAATGAAGAACTACTTGAGATTTAGAATCTCAACAAAAAAACCCCGACAGCTTATGTCAGGGTTTCAAATGGGTGGAAGACCGGGTTCGAACCGGCGACCTCTGGAACCACAATCCAGCGCTCTAACCAACTGAGCTACAACCACCGTTTAATTTGCGATTGCAAATGTACTTCTTTTAAAGAATTCAACAAAGAATTCTGCTTTTTGATAAACAATGTATTTCATCGAAAAATTGAAAATCTAATACTCGTATTATACGAATCATCTGAGGTTCTTCGTTTTCATACAAGCCACAACTAACAAGACATTGGTGAACATAACATATTACATCAAAATTGTAACCTTATTTTTATTCTTTCAAAGTCTAAAAACAGATCAATCCGAGTCACAAAGCTTAGGCGATGAAGCTTTTGAAAATCAGAAGTTTGAATGGGCCTTACATTACTATGACAAAGAGCGGAATGACAGTATTAATCCGGTTCTTAATTTTAAACTTGCTCAAACTTTTTACCAATTAAACGACTTAGACTCTACCAAGTATTACGCGGCATTGGCCTATCAACAAATTCCGCAAAGTACAAATATTGACCCTTATACATTGTCCAGTCAAATTCTTGAGTTTTTAAAAGAGATTAAAGCCTATGAACTTGCTTGGTCATTAAGTGACAATTCTAATTCGATAAACGAAAATTATCAAAAATATCTCATTGAAGATCAAAACACAGACTTTGCTTCAGCTTATGAAATAGCTCGCTTAAAATCGTTGATCACCTTTTTAATTATTTTATTTCTCACCTCTATCGGTATTATTATTTATGGGGTTGTGTTTGTTCAGAATAAAAAAGGAAAATTTGTTCGCCGAATTCGAAACAGCACTAAAGACATTTCAAAGCTTGAGGAAAAAATTGCTACACTGAATGATGAAAATTCCACAAAAGACAGACTCTTCTCCGTAATTGGACATGATCTCAGAGGTCCAATTGGCTCTTTAAAAGGTATACTAGAGCTCACTCAAACCAAAGAATTAAAGGGTAAAGAATTAATGGATTTTATCCCCAATCTTATCGCAGATGTAGAACGGGTTCAATTTACATTAAACAACCTCTTAAATTGGGGGCAGGCACAAATGAATAAAACTCAGGTGCGAAAAGGTACAGTGACTCTTCGAAAGGTCGTTGATTCTAATATTCAATTACTGCAAAAATCAGCTTCTGATAAAAGCATCAAGATTATTCAAAATATTAATGAAAAAGTGAAACTTTGGGCTGATAAACACCATATCGATATCATTATTCGAAATCTACTCAGTAACGCTATTAAGTTTACTCCTGAAAATGGTTTAATCACCCTTGAAGTATTTGATGCCAAGGATGGTTTTTGGGAACTTCACATCAAGGATACAGGGGTTGGCTTAGAAGCTTCTGTTATAGACTCTATATTGAATACTAGCCGAGTTCATTCTACCTATGGAACTCAAAATGAAAAAGGGACAGGAATTGGTTTATCGCTTTGTCTAGATATGGTAACAAGAAATAATGGTCAAATGACAGTAGCAAGTGAGCCTGGTAAGGGATCTACCTTTATGATTAAGCTTCCTGCAAAATTAGGTAGATCAGTAAGTAAGCCTATTTCAAATCAAAAAGTGAATTAACGCCCATATAGCGTTCAACCGTAAAACCTTCTGCATAGGCTACGCCTATCATACGTCCTAGATCTGATGCTCTAAAACTTACACTATCTAAAAAAGCTTTACTACTAATTGGGGTCGTTGGTTCTTTGCTGTTAGGGTCGTAGAACTGGCTCTTATATGCCTTTACAGACTCCATTTTCGTATTGATATGCTCCCCAATATCTACCAATATATCTGGTCGAATATCTTTCCATTGGATGTAGTGATATACGGCCTTAGGCCTCCATGGTAGTTGCGGATTTGCATCACTATCAAAGGTTTCTATCTTTTTCAATCCACTAAGAAAACAACTATCACTCAAAAGTTGACTCGCCCGCCCATGGTCGATATGTCTATCTTCTATGGCATTGCATATTACAATATCAGGTTTGTACTTTCGAATGACTTCAATTACTCTTAATTGGGTTTCTTTATCATTTTTAAAAAAACCATCCGCCAAACACATGTTTTCTCTGAAATCTGCTCCGAGAATTTTTAAAGCGTTGTTCGCTTCTTGGCGCCTTAAATCTATACTTCCTCTAGTTCCCAGTTCACCTTGGGTAAGATCAACTAGACCTACACGCTTACCCTGACTAACTTCTTTTGCCACTGTTCCTCCAGCACCAAGTTCAATATCATCTGGATGTGCGCCGAATACTAATAAATCAACTTTTTTCATAATTGAAGAAGAGCTTGATCAATATCAGCAGTTAAATCGTTGAAATCTTCAATTCCCACAGAAAGTCTTAATAAACCATCTGTAATTCCTTGAGCCAATCGCTCTTCTCTAGGCATTAAAGCGTGAGAAGCTACTGACGGCAGTAGTATTGTGCTTTCTATACCCGCTAATGAGAGCGAAGGTTTTATCAACTTTAAATTACGAATGAAATCTAGCGCTTTATCTTCTTGTCGAATTTCAAAGGAAAGCATCCCACCAAAATCATTCATTTGAGAAAGAGCCAAATTATGGTCAGGATGTGAGCCTAAGCCAGGATAATGCACCTGAGTAATCTCACTGTGTTTTTGCAGATGCAAAGCCAAACGCATTGCGTTATAACTTTGTTCTTTAACTCGAAGTCCCATGGTTTTTATACTCCTTTCTAACAGCCAGACAGTGTGATCACTTAGATTCCCTCCGTAACAGATGGCTGCATCCCAAATTTGTTTGATAAGGCTAGTACTTCCAGCGACTGCTCCGGCTGATATATCTGAATGTCCACCCATGTACTTTGTCGCTGAATGTATTACCAAATCAATGCCTAAGTTAATAGGATTTTGATTGACAGGACTTGCAAAAGTATTGTCGATCATGCTAATCAGCTTGTTGGATTTACACAAATCTGCTATGGCCTTAATGTCAGTTAGACGCATCAAAGGATTAGATGGTGACTCTATATAAATGAATTTGGTATTGTTTTGGATTTTTGCCTGAAAATCTTCTATGTTGTTACCCTCAACAAAATCATATGCTATACCATAACGATTCAGCTGAGTAGTAATGAAATGATATGTTCCTCCGTATATTTCTCGTTGAAAGATGGCGTGATCTCCTTTAGCCAAAAACGCCATAAGCACAGTAGAAATCGCCGCCATTCCACTGGTAAAAATCAACGCGTCTTCGGCCATCTCTAAGGCCGCTATTTTTTTGTTTAAGGCTTCTTGATTGGGTGTGTTAAAATATCTTGGATATCTCTTTATTTCCACCTGATCCCATGCATAGGATGTAGAGGGATATAAGGGAGATACAGCTGACTTAAATGTTTCGTCTTTTAATTCTCCTGCGTGAACTGACCGCGTATTAATATGTGAATTTTCACTCATTGACTTCAGATTAAGGCTTTAATAATATTTCTTGTATTTCAGATAACTGAAATATCCAAGCACCAAAACACCAGCAACCGTATACCACACAAAACTTGGAGTGATAACCTGATCTCCACTGGCGTAAGAATGCAGTCCTACAAGATAAAAATTAACTCCAAAATAAGTCATCATTATACTGGCAAAAGCGATAATACTAGCTAGATTAAAAGCCCATACCCCTTTTAAGTTAGGAATCAGACGCATGTGCAACACAAATGCATAGACCATGATTGAAATTAAAGCCCAGGTTTCTTTTGGGTCCCAACCCCAATATCGCCCCCAACTTTCATTGGCCCATTGACCGCCTAAGAAATTACCTATGGTAAGCATAAGTAACCCAATAGTCAATGACAATTCATTGATGATCGTCAATTCTTTTATACTTGATTTCATGCGATCTCGTGTTTCTGGTTTTAAGAGCAGCAACAATATTAAGTTCACAACTCCTAGAATCATTCCAACGGTTAAGGGGCCATAACTACCTACAATAACAGCAACGTGTATCATTAACCAATAAGAATCTAAAACGGGTTGCAAATTGGCAATTGCCGGATCTACCCAACTTTGATGTGCAATCCAAAGCAACATGGAACTGACAAATGTAGTCGAAGCAATAGTGAAATTGCTCTTTCGACCCAGAGCAATACCTATGGCCATCGTCGCCCAAGAAACGTACAATATACTCTCGTAAGCATCACTCCAAGGTGCATGTCCAGATATGTAAGAGCGAGCAATGAGGCCTAAGGTGTGCATTACAACCAAGGCATAAATAATAACTTTAAATGCTTTAATGGTAAATTTTAAAGCTCTTCTATCCTTATAAATTTGGGCAACTAGAACAAAAAATAACACTAAACCAAATAAGGCATAGTATCTGTAGAGTTTATTGAATACATCCCATTTATTATAACTGATTTCAGCTTTAATTTTTCTTTCACTAGGGATGACTTCTTGGCCTAACTTTCTTTGACTTTTCTTAAGGCTATTCAAGATTTTGTCTGCTTCAGTATAATCTTTTGAAATCTGTGCCTGATTTAATAGTTGTAGATAATAAGGCAATGAGTTGGCAACAAAACTTCCATACAAGGTATCAGAAACTGTAAAAACCCCTGTTCTATATTCAATTGAAGAAATCCATTTGTTGTTTTCGTCTTGTGGCAATGGAAAAATCTTCAAGATTTCGCCGCTTAAAGCTCGGTTTAACAAGGCTAGCTTTTGTCCAGCCTGCTTAAAATCTTGTTGAAATTTATTGGGTGTGTTTGTTTTATAAGCCTCTTCTAAAAAGGGGTCTAGTTTATTTACTCCTCTTTGATCAAAAAAGTCTGTGACTTTCACGTATTCCTGCCCTTCTTCGATTCCAATAATTTTACGTATACTATCGTTTTCGGCCTTTTTATCTAAAGCTATAAAGGGGGTATTATACCATAAACCAGGGTACAGCATCATTGAAAGCATGACTTGTTCAGCGGACAAGTCTTGATAAGTATCTTTATAACTCAATTTTCTAAGTAATTCACTGGCGAAGGTGTGTATAGGTTTCATTCGTCCCCCATCGTCTTGAATCACGAGTTCTGCAAAATTTTGAGCGTGTTCAGCGTCAATAGCGGTAACCCTAATCATGGAGTCAATTTCCTGATTAGATGGGAGCTGTGAATTTACATTTTGACCATAAACCGAAGACAATGCAAAAAACAACAGTACAGCACTTACTGTTTTTTGATTTTGAATTCTTTTAAGTGATTTAGCTAAATCCTTGAAACGTGTTTTGCCAAAAAACATAATTCCCATAAAGCCGATATACAATAAAAAGTATCCAATGTAGGTGATCCACGTACCCCAAAAATCGTGATTTACAGAGAGAATACTTCCTTTTTCATCTGGAAAGAAACTGGCCTGAAAAAATCGAAAACCTTTGTGGTCTAATACGTGATTCATGTAGATATCATAATCAAAGGGACGCTCGTCTTCAATGGTAACCTTGCTCATGAATGATGAATAGTTGCGTTCTGTTCCGGGATATTTTTCAGCAATAAAATCATTGAGTTTAATCGAAAAAGGGAGATTTAGTTGTTTAGATCCATATCTGAAATAATAGGTTAAACCGTTAAATTCAATAGGCTCGCTAAATGATGTAGACCCCTGTCCTCCATATACAACAATCTCCTTCGATTTATTTTGTGAAGAGAGACTTAAAATCATCGCATCTAAAGTATCCTCTGTTTTTTCAGACTCCGGTACTTTTACCATTCCATATGTTCCTTTTACAGGAAGCTCTGGAAAAACAAACTGCATCTCCCCTATTGAATACAGAGATCTCAGTTGTAATTCTGAAGATGTGTTTGCTTCAAGACTTCCTTGAAATTGATCAGCCATACGCATAAAACTTCCTTCGAAAGGACTTTCAATAAACAGATTCCCTCGTTCATCTTCTGTAATATTTATAGCACCTTGTGTAAGCTTGTTGTAACTGAAAAGTACATTGTGAATATTGACTATCTCTCCTCTTTTTATATAGTGATCATGTCGATTGCCGTCTCCTGACTCCACGACCTTTATATAATATTCACCCTGTTCGTCTTCAATAAGATCTTGTTTAGCACCTTCAATAAAATCTAAAAGTTCAATTTTAAATTTAGAATCCTCAAAAGAAGATTTCCAAGGCAAAGAGTTGCGGCTGCCTTGTTCTGTAATCAAAATTCGATCCTCTAAAATTTTGCGTTGTAATTGACCCTCTACTTTACCGTCGACAAGAACTGTCAAATATGTTCGTTCAGATAAAAATACCGAAGAAGTCTCACCCTCTCTAATTGGCATACTTCCTTCATATCCAATGTAACGCGTGACTCCTGCTCCAAGAATTATTAAAATCCAACTCAAATGTAACATGAGTAAAGGCCACTTATTGACCTGCCATAAATTATACCTCTTGATATTACCGATAAAAGTAACCACCATTAATAGCATTATAATTTCAAACCATTTGGCCTCATAGATATAAATCTTTGCTGTCTCAGTACTGTAATTACTCTCAACAAAGGTTCCTATTCCCATGGCAAGGGAGAACAGTATAAAAAGTACGGCCATCATTTTGGTAGATACTAAAGCATTCGCAATTCGATTTATCATTGATTCGTAGATTTTCCGCAAAATTAAGGTGTTTTGAGTGATATCTTTACTTTTGTCTAAACCGAATTAACAGGAGGAAGTATTGAAAATCAACTCAAAAGACAAGAATAATTTTAAGGTTTGCGTGGTGGGATCAGGCAGAGCAGCACACTTTTTTGCCCACCGCCTTAAAAATACCGCTGCCACCTTCGAGCTTACAGGCATTGTGTCTAGGGATATCGGGAAGGTTTCGAAAAGCCTGTTTCCCTTTTCTATTTATGATTATTCTTGTATTCCTGAGGCGGACATCTTTATACTCGCAGTACCCGATGATCAAATCAGGAGCATAGCTGAACAAATTCCGTATCCTGAGGCCTTATTTTTACATTGCAGTGGTGCCCAAGAACTCATAACTAACACAGCGCATGAACATCACGGGGTTTTGTATCCATTGTTGAGTCTTAACTTTCAGATGGAATTTGCTCCAAACATCCCTCTTTTCACAGAGACAAACTCAGAATATCACAAGCCTATTTTGAATGACTTAGCTCAACAAATAAGCACTGACGTTCAAGAACTCACAAGTGAAAAACGACTTAATGTGCACCTCTGCGCAGTTATTTCTCAAAATTTTTCGAATCATTTGTGGCATATTGCTCAAGACATATGCCTTACAAAAGATTTGGATTTCAATTGGTTTAAACCACTCTTAGAACAAGGTCTTAACCAGGCATTATCACAAAATGCCAAAGAAACTCAAACAGGACCTGCTATTCGAAAAGACAAAAACACAATAGATAAACACTTAAAATTACTCGCAAATTCTAATTGGCAAGATATTTACAAACATCTAAATCAATCTATAATCGATACTTATGAAGAAAAACTTTAAGGCCTTAATAAAGCAAATCAACACCTTTGTATTTGATGTTGACGGAGTCTTCACCGACGGTACACTACTACTTTCTGAAAATGGAGAACTGCTTAGAAAGATGAATGTCAAAGATGGTCTTGCCGTTAAAATGGCTTTAGATAAAAATTATCGAGTTTGTATCATTACAGGAGGAACTAATCAAGATGTCAAAAAACGTTTTAAAGATTTAGGGATTTCGGATGTTTATTTAGGATCTCACTATAAAAAGGATGATTTATTAGAGTATTTTGATAGTTATGAGATCAATCCAGAAGAGGTATTATACATGGGTGATGATTTGCCTGATATTGAGGCTATGGGGCTGTGTGGATTGTCGTCTTGTCCTCAAGATGCGGTTTCTGAGGTAAAAGCGCAAGCCGATTATATTTCTCATATCAACGGTGGAGCTGGTTGCGTCAGAGATGTAATTCGCCAAGTTATGGTAGTTCGAGGTGATTGGCCATCTAACTCAGAATCGACCAAGGCTAATGGATAAGCTACTGAGCAACTACAAACTGGTTTTAGGATCAAATTCTCCCAGAAGAGTAGCGTTTTTAAAACAAATGGGGCTTGAATTTACCCAGCGTGTAATCTCAATAGATGAATCCTATCCTCAAGAGCTCAAAGGTCATGAGATTGCTGAATATTTAGCAAAGCGCAAAGCAGAAGCACATGAAGGTCTTTTAGCTCCAAACGAAATTTTACTCACCTCAGATACAGTAGTATGGTGTAATGAAGAATCTTTGGAAAAAGCTGCTGACAGGAAAGAAGCCATTGAAATGCTCACTAAATTATCAGATAAATCTCACGAAGTAATCACGGCCATTTGTTTGACTGCTTCTCACGATCAATTGATAACACATCAATCAACTCATGTTTACTTCGAAAAGCTCAGTTTAAGCCAAATTGAGTATTACGTCGATACTTTTGAACCTTTTGACAAAGCTGGAGCCTATGGCATACAAGATTGGATCGGTTTGATTGGCATCTCAAAAATCGAAGGCTCTTACAGTTCTGTTGTCGGACTGCCAACTTCTTTACTTTATAATTCACTAAAAATTATGACTTCTAAGGTGCCCTAATTAAATTAAGGGGGTGAGAAGTATAGCTAATTATATCAAAGAGATTTTTATGGTATTTCGCGCTCCTGCTAACGAAGGAGTTGCTTTTCAAGTGGTGTGGGTTTTCTTCTCCTTAATAGTTATATTTATGTCAATATTACTATTTATATAAAGCCATCCCAACATGTTTATTTTAAGAAGCCTTTGCAAAACATATGTTCTATGCACATGTGTTCTTACCTCATTAGTATCGGCTCAACAAACAAAATCATCGCTAGAAATTTACGATGATATTCAACGTCTAAATTTTTTAGGCAATGCCATGTACATCGCTGCTCACCCTGATGACGAAAACACAAAAATCATAAGCTACCTGAGCAATAAAATGCATGCTAAGGTGACTTATTTGTCCCTGACTCGGGGAGATGGAGGGCAAAATTTAATCGGTTCCGAACTCAAAGAATCCTTGGGTTTAATTCGGAGTAATGAACTTATTGAAGCTCGTAAAATTGACGGTGGACAACAACGATTTACGACCGCAGTAGATTTTGGTTATTCCAAACATCCTGATGAAGCTTTCGAATTTTGGGATAAACCATATATGCTAAAACAAGTAGTTGGTCAGATACGAAAACTCAGACCTGATATCATCATAAATCGCTTTGATCACAGAAGCCCAGGAACTACTCACGGACATCATACCGCAGCTTCAATCTTGAGTTACGAAGCATTTGATTTAGCTTCCGATAACACTTACCAAGACCAATTTGGAGAAGAACCATGGCGTCCTAATCTTTTGTATTTCAATACCAATTGGTGGTTTTATGGGTCTCGTGAAGCTTTTAATAAAATCGATAAATCTAATCTAGTTCAAGTGGAAGTCGGTGAATTTGATTCTACACGAGGTCAATCATACAACGAAATAGCTTCATTGTCAAGAAGTCAGCATAAATCACAAGGCTTTGGAACAGCGCTTCAAAAAAATCAAGAAACCGAATATTTAGAAATTCTAAAAGGATCTCAAGGGACTACAAATGATCTTTTTGGAGGCATCGATACCAGTTGGAATCGAATCAAAGAAGGAGAGGCCATCGGTAAAATTCTCGATGCAGTGGAAGATTCGTTTGACTTTAAAAACCCCTCAACACATTTGGGGCAGCTCATTAAGGCACACGCATTAATTGATAAAATTGAAGATTCATTCTGGAGAAATTTAAAATTACAGGCCATTAATGCTATTATTTTAGACGTTGCACGAATAGATTTGGAAGCACATGTCGCTCAAAAATCTGTGCAACCAGGAGAAAAAATTGAAATTCAATTAGATGTTGTAAATCGAGGCTTGTCTTCTGTTGAACTCGGGTCCATTTCCATTTCAAATTCGGATATGTATTCGGTTCATCTAGATACGATTATAACATCAAATACTGTTACAAATTTAAAATTTGCCCCCGACGTTTTACGCAATAGTCCTTACTCAAGTCCTTATTGGTTGCAACAAAAACACGATAGAAAACAATACACGGTAGTCTCGAATTCAGATATCGGAAAACCAGCTTCTGACACTTCTATGACTGTTTCACTCTCTTTAATTGTTGGAGATGCCACCTTGATGATTGATTTACCCGTTTGGTACAAAGAAATCAAACCTGAATTTGGTGAATATTACGAGCAGTTTCATATTCTACCATCAGCGGCCCTTAAAATTGACAAATCCATTGAGATATTCGACAGTAAACAAGCTAAAAATGTTCGTGTAGAAGTGTTATTAAACAAAGAACAATACGATGGTATTTTAACTATCACTGCACCTGAGGGCTGGAGCGTATCTCCAAAACAGCTAAGTATAAATTGGAGTAAAAATCAAGGTACATTTCCGATTGATATTATGGTCACTCCCCCAGCAAATAATCAATCTAAAGGTTATTTAAGCTTTGAACTCACCTCATCTTTTGAATCACACAGACTTCAACAAAAGCACATTTCTTATGCTCATATTGACAAACAAACGCTTTTAACTCCTGCTGAAATAGAATTGAGTCGTATTGTAATGCAAAAATCCAATGACAAGGTGGGTTATATCATGGGTGCAGGAGATAAGGTATTTGAAAATCTTCAAGATCTCGGATATGACATTGAATTGATTCCTACTTCTGCCTTAAATGCTCAAAATCTCAAACGTTTTAACACTATTATTACTGGAATACGTGCATACAATGTCCTAGATGATTTAAAGGCAAATCAAGAGCTGCTCTTTGATTTTGTGCGTCAGGGCGGAAATTTAATTATACAATACAATACGGCTAATAGATGGGGATCTCAATTTGAAAAGTTAGCCCCCTATCCCATGAAACTATCTTACAATAGAGTTACCGATGAATATGCTCCTGTGAAACTTCTAAATCCAAAACATCGGGCGATGAATTATCCCAATAAAATATCGGTTCGGGATTTTGACGGATGGGTGCAAGAAAGAGGATTATATTTTCCTGAAACTTGGAGTACTAATTTCACCCCATTACTGGAATTTCAAGACAAGGGAGAAGCGCCTTTACAAGGTAGCTTGCTCATAGCTCCTCTTGGGAAAGGAAATTATATATACACTTCATTGAGTCTATTTAGGCAGCTTCCTGAGGGCGTTGCAGGTGCCTACCGCTTACTCTCTAATTTAATTGCATTAAACTCTAATTAATGAGCAGTTTCGATTGGATTGTTCTTTGTTCTACTCTAACTTTTATAGTTGTTTATGGCATTTATAAAAGCACCTCAAAAGCGAGTGCAGAAAACTATTTACGCGGAAAAGACGGTAGTAAATGGTGGACTATTGGACTTTCAGTAATGGCCACGCAGGCAAGTGCCATTACGTTTTTATCAACCCCAGGACAGGCTTTTCACGATGGTTTGGGATTTGTTCAGTTTTATTTTGGACTTCCCATTGCAATGGTTGTTATATCAAAATTCTTTGTGCCCTATTATTACAAACAAAATGTATTTACTGCTTATGAGCTCTTGGAAAATAGGTTTGATAAATCTACACGAACACTTACCGCGATTTTATTTTTAATTCAAAGGGGAATGGCTGCTGGAATAACCATTTTTGCCCCTTCGATTATTCTTTCAGCGGTCTTGGGATGGGATTTGAGACTACTCAATATTGTTATAGGGTCAATAGTGGTTTTATATACTGTTGTTGGGGGAACCGCTGCGGTCAATATCACCCAAAAGCAACAGATGACTGTAATTTTTACAGGTCTACTTTTCGTTTTTTTCTACCTCTTTCAACTGATGCCCGATTATGTCTCTAGCAATCGTGTTTTTGAAATTGCAAGAATAAATTCAAAGCTTAATGCTTTGGATTTTAGCATAGATCCAAAAAACAGATATACCTTTTGGAGTGGTATTACGGGTGGTTTCTTTTTAGCTCTTGCTTATTTTGGAACAGATCAAAGTCAAGTACAGCGGTATTTATCCGGGAATTCTGTAAAAGAAAGTCAGTGGGGTTTATTTTTTAATGGAATCTTTAAAATCCCGCTTCAACTCTTTATACTTTTTATTGGGGTATTGGTTTTTGTTTTCTATCAATTTAATTCTAGTCCACTTCATTTCAATCCGTCGGTTGAGAAAATGATTCAAAACTCTACCTATGCTTCAGACTATGAAGTCCTTCAAAACGAATACGAACAAATCGAATTGAAAAGGCATAAGATTTATGCTTCTTCATCTGCTGTTGAAGAGCAGAAAGAAGAATTGCTTGCCTTGAATACAGCTGAAAAAGCGTTGAGAGCACAGACAAAAACAATAGCAACTAAAATAGATCAGGACGCAGTGGTCAACGACAAAGATTACGTTTTTATACATTTCATTTTAACCCAGTTACCTATTGGTCTTATCGGGTTATTATTGGCTGTTATTTTATCTGCAGCGATGTCTTCAACCGCCTCTGAATTAAATGCCTTAGGAGTCACCACAGCTATTGATATTTACGGACGACATTCAGGTAAAGAAATAACCAAAGAAGGTTTGGCAAAGCACACCAAAGTTTTTACTTTTTTATGGGGAATTGTTGCCATTTTCATTGCGAGCATAGCCAACTTATTCGATAATCTCATTCAATTGGTAAATATTATCGGATCCCTATTTTATGGTAATGTTCTCGGAATTTTTCTTGTGGCCTTCTTTTTAAAACACATCAATGCTAAAGCGGTATTCTATGCTGCGATTCTAACTCAAATCGCAGTCTTTGTCATATACTTTATAGATGTTGTAGGTTACCTATGGCTAAATGCAATTGGATGCCTATTATTAGTACTAACAGCAACAAGCTTACAATTCATTTCCAAAAGAAGCTAGGTTTTGATTTTTAGCGATTTGCACCTATGAAGGCATTGTTCATACGAACATAGTCCATATTACCGGCGCGCTTGGCCATCTCCAATGAGGTTTCTGCGGCTTTTAGTGCAGAGGAAATATCTCCTAAATCTTTGTAAATCAATGATTTTAATCGATACATCCAATAAGCATTGGTATTGCCATCAGTTGCAGTATCAATCCAAAGTTTAGCAAGTGAAAGGTCAAGTTTCTCTTCATGGTAGTATTGAGCTGCTCGGTAGTAATCAGATGCCGTTGGATTCGTATTCAATACATCGACTATAGAAGCAACAGCTATTTCTTTTGTCATTAATTGAATCGGAATTTGTACTAAAGTAGTGTCCCAATGCAGATTTAAACTGCAGGAATTATTGGTTATATCACCAATATATATAGATAAACTCTCTTCTAAATGATTGATTTCTTTGGGTGTAGCTTCAACCCGTAAAGCCACCATTTCTTCTTTAAACTCAGCAGGAAGTCCCCAATTATCAGTGGTGTTATAAAAAAGTATTTCCCATTTTTCTTTACCCGGAATGGTATATAAACTATACGATCCCTTTGTCAACTTCTGCTCGCCAAACATAATATCCTCGCTGAGACGAATTAAAGTATTTTCATTTGCTCCCGTTCTCCACAGCTCTCCATAAGGTACGAGCTCACCAAAAATGGCTCTACCCCTTTTTGCCGGTCTAGCATATTCGATAGTGAAATCGGTTAAGCCCGCTTGTTGGGTTATTTTCGTTTTAGGACTTGGTGCTGGAGTGCGTAATTGACTATAAAGAAAAGTCGAAATACTCATACTCAAAAGCAATGTAAAAAGAATCTTTTTCATGTCTGTATTAATAGATAATTGTAAAAGTAGCACATTTTAAAATTCATTTTGTTTAATTTTTTTGCAATATCTTTGAACAATATGCCTTACGAATTACACGTCAAACAACTCGTAAACTGCTCACAAGCTACCGCATGGAACTTTCTGTGTGATGTTGATAATTTAGCAATTTTAACTCCCTCCTTTCTGAATTTTCAAACGCAGTATAAATCTCATGACAAAGTCAAACATGGGGTTGTTTTTGTACATAAGATTAAGCCTTTTTCACTTATTGGTTTGACTTGGACCTCTTATATCACGCAATTTGAACAGGGACATTCTTTCAGTGATATTCAATTAGACGGCCCTTACAAGACGTGGATTCACCAACATATTGTCGAGGATTACCAAGGGAAAGGGTGCTTTGTTATTGACAAGGTGCTATTTAGTCTAAAGTTCGGACCACTTAATTCACTCCTTTACACCCTTGTTGTAAAACCTAGTATTCTAAAAGCATTCGAATTTAGACGAGAAAAGATAGAAATGCTCTTCAATACAAAAACGGACTTTCAAAAAAACTATGCACTACACTTAAAGAAAATTAAATGAAAACATTCGTTATTATTGGTTCAACTTCTGGAATCGGATTGAGTATAACCCAAAAATTGATTCAAAACAATCGTGTTTTTGGAGTATCTCGCAGAGAACATTCAGAAGTAAACCACACCAATTACACCCAATTCTCCTTTGACCTTTTAGAAGACTCATGGGATACCATTCCTTTTCCAGAACAAATTGATGGTTTGGTTTACTGCCCAGGCAGTATTCAACTTAAGCCTCTTAAAATGCTCACCGACAAGGTCATTCGTGAAGACATGGAAATCAATTTCTTTGGAGCCATGAATTGTATTAAAGCAGTGAGTGATCGTCTACAACAAAACTCAAGCATCCTTCTTTTTTCAACGGTTGCCGTACAACAGGGTATGCCATTTCACGCAAGTATTTCTTCTGCTAAAGGAGCCATTGAAGGTCTTACTAGATCTCTTGCGGCTGAGTTCGCGCCTAAGGTAAGAGTAAATGCCATTGCCCCTTCGATTGTAGATACGCCTCTGGCCAAAAGATTACTAAATAATGATCGCAAGCGTGAACTTATTTCAGACAAACATCCCTTAAAGCGTGTGGGTGAAGTAGAAGATATTTCGGAATTGGCCTGTTTTTTGCTCAGCGCATCAGCCTCTTGGATTACAGGACAAATTATCGGTGTTGACGGAGGTAAATCTAGTATCAGTTTGTGATGAGCAAGACTACTGTAGTTTGGTTGCGCAGAGATTTGCGTATAGAAGACAATACCG
Organism: Flavobacteriaceae bacterium; assembly: GCA_049596955.1. Classification (GTDB taxonomy): domain Bacteria; phylum Bacteroidota; class Bacteroidia; order Flavobacteriales; family Flavobacteriaceae; genus UBA3478. The sequence goes on along the minus strand of JBMYMD010000003.1, from coordinate 13,828 downwards.
CACTGAGCAACGCATTGGCGAGAGAAAAAAATGTACAGCTCCTTTTTATTTTCGATGCTGCAATTTTAGATCGATTAGAAAAAGACGATGCTCGCGTAAGTTTTATTTTCCAACAACTTCATGCTATAAATGAGAAAGTTCGTGAGAAAGGCTCCTCTGTTCTTATTCGCTATGGTTCTCCGAAAGATGTATTCAGTGAACTCCACCAAAAAATAGGTCTGAACTCGATTTACATCAATCACGACTACGAACCCTACGCAATTGGTAGAGATCAAAAGATAGCAGATTGGGCAGCTCAACATGAAATTCAATTTAACAGCAGTAAAGACCAAGTTATTTTTGAAAAAAATGATGTACTCAAAGACGATGGTAAACCCTATGTGGTCTTCACTCCTTACAAACGAAAATGGATTCAACACTTTGAGTCTTTGCCGAAATACACTACAAATAAAGAATGCAATTGGTCTAATTTAAGACCTCTAAACGCTGATGAGCATATAATCTCCAATCTTAAAGACATTGGATTTGAGTCTACAACAGTGGCATTACAAGAGTTTGACTTAAGTTTAGAATTGATTGAAAATTACGAAGCTAAGCGTAATTTTCCTGCTGAAAATGGAACCTCACGTATTGGCGTTCACTTGAGATTTGGTACGATTTCTATTCGAAAATTAGTAGAAAAGGCCTACGCGGCAAAAAACCATACTTTTTTAAGTGAATTGATATGGCGGGAGTTTTTTATGCAGATTCTATGGCATTTTCCATACACTATAGATCAATCTTTTAAACCGAAATACGACCGTATTCAATGGAATAACAATCCTGAAGATTTTGAACGATGGAAATCTGGTACTACTGGATACCCCCTTGTGGATGCTGGTATGAGAGAACTAAATACCTCAGGATATATGCACAATAGAGTACGAATGCTTTGTGCCAGCTTTTTATGCAAACATTTGCTTATCGACTGGCGATGGGGAGAGGCTTATTTTGCTTCAAAACTATTGGACTTTGAACTAGCTAGTAATGTAGGTAATTGGCAATGGGCCGCAGGAAGTGGTGTTGATGCTGCTCCCTACTTTAGAATATTTAACCCAGAATCTCAAATTAAAAAATTTGACCAACGTCTGAAATACATTTCAAAATGGGTGCCCGATTTTCAAGAACTCACTTACCCCCAACCCATTGTCGAACACAAATGGGCGAGAGAGCGTTGTTTAAAGGTGTATAAAGAATCTCTAGAGTCCTTGTAATTTTGTAAATTCAAGTTCTTTTACAACATATTATGAAAAACATATACATTATTCTTGTTGCCCTTTTCATACTGCCCCTTTCAGTACAGGGTCAAAAGTTAAGCAAGCACAAAAAAGAAATTATCAATTCTATTGAAAAGCATTCTGATAAACTCATAGCCATAAGTGATTCCATTTGGGCCTATGCCGAGACTGCTTTTAATGAGACGAACTCCTCAAAATTACTCTCAGATTATGCCGAAAGCCAAGGGTTTACGGTAACAAAAGGAGTTGCCGGTATGCCTACAGCATTTGTGGCGACCTATGGCAGTGGTTCTCCAGTAATCAGTGTACTTGGTGAATTTGACGCCCTCCCTGGAATTTCTCAAAAGGTCAGTCCGGTTAAAGAGGCGCTTAACGAAGGTGCTGCTGGACATGGATGTGGTCATAATCTATTTGGGACAGCTTCACTCGGTGCTGCAATCGCAGTAAAAGAACTTATTGAGGCTGGAAAAATCAAGGGTACAGTTAAATTTATGGGTACTCCTGCGGAAGAGAAGTTTTTCGGAAAAATATGGATGGTCAATGAAGGTATTTGGAACGATGTAGATGTAAACGTAAGTTGGCATCCCTCGGCTAAAATTGAAGCTGATGTGCAGTCTACATTGGCTTTAGTTGACTTTAAGGTTGAGTTTTTTGGTCAAACCGCTCATGCTTCAGCTGATCCTTGGAATGGAAGATCGGCTTCTGATGCGCTTGAATTATATACCTCGGGAATTAATTATTATAGAGAACACATTAAACCAAGCGTCCGAATTCATTATCACATACAAGACGGTGGTCAGGTTGTGAACGTTGTTCCAGATTATTCAAAACTTTGGGTTCGTGTTAGAGACTCTAATAGAGATGGAATGATTCCAGTTTACGAACGAGTTAAAGAAATGGCAGAAGGTGCTGCTATCTTAGCAAACGTAGATTACAAGATTTCATTAATCTCAGGGATCTATGAAGTTCTTGTCAATAGAAGAGGTGGAGAAATCATGCAGAATAATTTAGAATTATTAGGGCCTATATCTTATACCGACGAGGAAATTGCGTTCGGAAAGAAAATTCAGATAGCCACAGAGAAGCCTCAACTAGGTATAGACGGTACTATTCACCCATTATTAGATACTCGAGAAAACCCTGGAGGTGGTTCTACAGATGTGGGCGATGTAAGTTGGAATGTGGCTAATATAAATTTAGGAGTAACCACTGCTCCTATCGATACCCCATGGCACTCTTGGGCTGTTGTCTCTTGTGCAGGAATGAGTATAGGTCACAAGGGAATGCTTTACGCTGCTAAAGCAATGAGTATGACAATGCTTGATTTATTCAAGAATCCAAAATATGTTGAAGAGGTAAAAGCAGAATACGTAGAGCGCAAAGGAGATGCTCAGTACGAGGCTATTATACCTCCTGGTCCACCACCAATTGGACAATGATAACACTAAGAGCACAGCCTTTTGCTGTGCTTATTTTTTTACATAAAAAAGCTATGAAATTAACACCTTTACAAAAAGGAGTGCCTTGGCCTACTCAAGACCCCTTTCTATTTTGTGTTCATCATTTAGATCATTACCCTGCAGGAAACGAGCACATGGGTATTGACAAAGAACTTCTTCTAGGTAGAAGTATAGGAAGTGATTTTGATCCTAATCATGAATGGCGAATGTACCACGGCTCATCGGTTCCTGGTTTTCCAGCCCATCCACACTGTGGATTTGAAACCATAACTTTTGTGCGACAAGGTTATATCGATCACAGCGATTCTTTAGGTGCTGCAGCGCGATTTGGTGAAGGAGACGTGCAATGGATGACTGCTGGCTCTGGAGTTCAGCACTCCGAAATGTTTCCATTACTCAACAAAAAAGAATCAAATTCGTTGGAGCTCTTCCAAATATGGTTAAACCTTCCAAAAAAAGCTAAATCAGTCCCGCCTTATTTTCAGATGCTTTGGGAACACGAAATCCCTAAATTCAATTTAAACGGTGTTAAAATTGAACTCATATATGGCTCTCTTGAGACCCTTAAACAACAAAAATGCCCACCAGATTCTTGGGCCGCTGAGACTGAAAATGAATTATGTGTAGCTCATTTTAAAATGGATGAAGCGACAGAAATAAGCATTCCCTCTAGTCAAAATTCGGTTATAAAGTCTTTATATCTATATGAGGGAGGTATTGAAATTAATAAACAACTTATAACTGAAGCCCACCAAATAATTCTAGATTCTTCTAAGACTTATACAATTTGCTCTAAGCAAAAGAGTAAAATGCTTCTTCTGCAATCAAAGCCTATCAATGAACCGGTAGCCAAATACGGTCCTTTTGTAATGAATGAACAAAACGAAATAAATCAAAAAATAAATGAATTTCGTTTAACGTTCTTTGGAGGGTGGCCTTGGTCGAAAAATGATCACACCCATTCCTCTAGTCTTGAACGATTCGCTAAATATCCAGATGGAAAAACTCAAAAACCATAATTGTTTTTTTCAATAAATTACATATTTTAGTAGCGTTTAACTGACCTAACAACCATTATACGCATGTATTCCATTATCTATCGATCTGTAGCTAATGATTCGTTTTCTCTATCTGATATCTATGATATGCTCAGTAAAGCCAGAGAACGAAACTTTAAACAGAACATTACAGGTTGTTTATTGTATCACGAAAACGGATTTCTTCAACTCTTAGAAGGAGAACGAAAAGATGTACTCTCGTTATATGAGAAAATAAGTGAAGACAATCGTCATCACACTGTAGAATTAATTCTAGAGGAAAAACAAAATGATCGATTATTTAAGGATTGGAGTATGGCCTTTTTTGAATTTGAAGCTTTTGAATCTAAAGCAGACATGAAATTGATGCAAATCGATCAGATCTTTAAACAATCAAAATCATATTTGGTAAATACTAGTCTCACCAAAACCTTCTTTGATCAAGCAAGAAGTATGCTGTTGTAAATGGCTTAATGTAAATTAAGACCGCTCTATTTGTGCTCCTATAGCTTTAAGTCTTGAATCGATATATTGATATCCCCTGTCGATTTGTTCAATATTGTGAATTGTGGAAGTACCCTCTGCACTTAATGCCGCAATTAGCAGTGAAACACCTGCTCGAATATCAGGCGAAGTCATGGTGGTAGCTTTGAGCTTAGATTTGAAGTTGTGTCCAATAACTGTTGCCCTATGGGGGTCACACAGAATGATCTTCGCTCCCATATCTATTAACTTGTCTACAAAAAACAAACGACTCTCAAACATCTTTTGATGAATCAAACAAGACCCTTCAGCTTGAATGGCCACTACTAATAAAACACTAAGTAAATCTGGTGTCAGACCAGGCCAAGGTGCATCTGAAATGGTCAAGATAGATCCGTCTATATAATTTTGTATTCGATAACCGTCAATATGTGCAGGTATGTGTATATCATCATTTACACGATTTAAGGTTATTCCCAATCGTTCAAAAACTCTAGGGATTTGTCCCAGATGTTCCCATCCCACATTTTTTATGGTGAGTTCAGATTGCGTCATAGCAGCTAAACCTATCCAACTACCAATTTCAATCATATCTGAAAGCATGGTGTGGGTTGTACCTTGTAAAGATGAAACACCTTGTATTTTCAATAAATTTGAACCAATGCCTTCGATCTTAGCTCCCATTCTTACAAGCATTTTACACAATTGTTGTAAGTAAGGTTCACAAGCCGCATTGTAAATGCTGGTCTCTCCTTCAGCTAAAACAGCTGCCATTACAATATTTGCCGTTCCAGTAACAGAAGCTTCATCCAATAACATGTAGGCACCCTTTAATTTTTGAGCCTCTACTCCGTAAAAAGATTCTTTCTCATTGTATCTAAAATCCGCACCTAGTTTAATAAAACCTTCAAAATGTGTATCCAAGCGTCTTCGACCTATTTTATCTCCTCCTGGTTTTGGAATATAACCTTTACCAAAACGGGCGAGCATTGGTCCTACAAGCATGATTGAACCCCTTAGACCACTACCCTCTTTTTTGTATTTCTCTGATTCTAAATAAGATACATCTACTTGGTCTGCACAAAAAGAGTAGGAATTCGAAGACAGCTTTTGAACTTTCACCCCTAGGTTTTGCAATAAAGTAATGAGTTTATTGACATCTATGATATCAGGTACATTGTTTATAACGACCTCTTGGTCGGTTAACAGTACGGCACATAAAATTTGTAAAGCTTCATTTTTTGCTCCCTGAGGAGTGATTTCGCCTTTTAATTTGGCTCCACCTTCAATGGTAAATGTTCCCATTTAGAATATTATTTATTATTCTTCTTGTTACGGTTGTTTCTGTTGTTCTTTTTAGAACCAAATGAAGACCTGTTCGATCTCATGTTTTTGTTTTTGAGTAGCTGCTCAGTTGGGGTGAGCTGCTCTGCAGAACCAACTAAGTTGATACTTCCTTCGCTTAATTCGTTCAAGTGAATAAAAATAACCTCATCATCAACAGTTTCTTTGTTCCAATTGATGTATGACTTCTTCATATGGTTGGCGATTGCCAACTCTAAGCCTGATCTCAATTCACCCTTATCCCACTTTACCGCAACATCAATCATGCGTTTAATATTGTTTCCGTAGTACCTATACTTTGGAAAATTTTGAGGATATGGTAAAGGTTCTGGCCTTTGATTTAGTAACTCTTTAGAAGGGATTTCAAAAGGAGAATCTACATCGAGTTCAAAATCTGACATAATGAACAGTTGATCCCATAATTTGTGCTGAAAGTCCGCAACATCTCTCAGATGAGGTTGTAGATTTCCCATCGTACAGATAATAGAATTTGCTATTTTATTTCTTTTTTCACGATCTTCTATACTGAGTGCATAGTCAACCATCTTTTGAAAATGTCGACCGTATTCAGGGATTATCAGTTTGTTACGCTCGGTGTTGTACTCTAAAAAAGAGGAGTTAAATTCTTCCATATTGTTGCAAATTAACAAATAAAGACTGAGACTTAAAGCGAAATGATTCCATCTATTTTGGTCACCTCTTTGTATTTATCAATAATGGCATCTGCGTTAGGCATTTCTACCAGTATGGTAAAGCTGAAGTATTTTTTAGTTTTTGATGTATTTACGGCTATTTTTGCGTCTAAGTCATGAAAGCAATTTTTGAGTTGTTCATGCTTTTCAGCATCATTAGGCAGAATAAATTTAAAGGGATAAACGGAAGGCCAAACGGTCAATTCATCTAATTGTTTCTTTAACTTATCGTAAAACTCGTCTGCTGTATTCTTGCTCATGGCGTAATTTTAGACAAATATGAGTGTATCTGTTCGAAAGACCAAAAAAATACTTTTAACGGGGCCCCCAGGCACAGGAAAAACCGCTGTTATAGATGCATTAAAAGAACTTAATTATGACGTAAAAGAAGAAGTCATTCGAGAAATGACTGCCTCTCTAGAAGACCTACATGAAACTGACGGAATTAATCCACTTGTCATTGCGGATGACCCTTTGGATTTTAATACAAGATTATTCGAAAAACGAAAAGAGCATTACCTACAAAGTGCAGTGCACGAGGTATGTTTCTTCGATCGAGGTCTAATTGATGTTGTCGGTTATATGGAACATTTTAAACAAACCTACCCCTCATACTTCACTGCTGAGATAAAAAACAATAGATATGACCTAGTGTTTTATTTTGAACCTTGGGAAGCTATATTTACCAAAGATGATGAGCGTTTAGAAACGTTTAAAGATGTTTTATCTATTGATGATACCCTTAAAAAATGTTATCATCGCCTTAACTATAATTTTATTGTTGTACCTCAAAAAAGTATTGCTGAGCGGACGCGATTTATACTCAATATGATAAATACCTAAGTGTTGATACCTAAAGAACTAAATTCAATTTTAAAGTATCATTGGGGTTTCGATAAGCTCCGACCACTACAAGGTGACATTATTAACACTGTACTTGAGAAAAAGAATTGTCTCGCTGTCATGAGTACTGGAGCAGGAAAATCGCTTTGCTATCAGCTACCGGCCTTAGCTTTAGATGGCTTTTGTCTTGTGATATCTCCTCTTATTGCGCTGATGAAAGATCAGATTCATCAATTAGACAAAAGAGGTATAAAAGCCTTAGGTCTATTTGGTGCTATAAACGATGAGGATCTAGTTCTGCTTATTGACCGTGTGATCTACAACGATATTAAAATTGTTTACACGTCTCCAGAAAAACTGCAAAATAAAATTATTCAAGCGCGTTTAAGCGAATTACCTATTTCGTTCGTGGCTATCGATGAGGCGCATTGTATTTCTGAATGGGGACACGATTTTAGACCTTCATATCGAATGCTTAAAGATTTACTACCGGAGGTTCCGAAATTGGCCCTTACCGCAACGGCAACCGATCAGGTAAAATCAGATATTGTCACCAATTTGAACATGAAAAAGGCAGAGACCATTTTCGGCAGTAGTTCGAGGTCAAATTTGTTTTTATCTTCTTTGCGGGTTCAATCTAAATCTAGATTTATTTACAATCTTTTAAAGGCTGACCAGGTGAGCTCCATTGTTTATTGTGCCACTCGTAGAACTACAGTAGAATTGGGTCGTTATCTAAAATCAAAACAACTAAATACTCATATTTATCACGGTGGACTTACAATTGAACAAAAAAACTACGCCTATGAGCAGTGGCAAAAGAGTTCTTCAGTCATGGTGGCTACAAGTGCTTTTGGAATGGGTATTGATAAAGCTGATGTTCGATTAATTATTCATTACGATGCACCACACAGTTTAGAACAATACTACCAAGAAGCCGGCAGAGCGGGTCGAGATGGCCAACCAGCTCAGGCGTTTTTAGTGTATGCACCTAATGATTATGAAAAAATCAAATCTAGATTTGAGTACAATCTTCCTCATGCTGATCTTTTGTATGATTTATACACCCAATTAAATCGGCAACTGCAAATTGCACATGGTGAAGGAAATGCTGAGATTTTCAACTTGAATTTGACGCCGATTGCTAAGACGCTTAATTTGGAGACCTATCAACTTCAACGACATCTGCAATTATTAGAGCGATTTGAAATCATTCGAATTCAAGAAGAGGCCAAGCAGGTCATCGCCATTAAAGTAGATCGAAGAAGTATGAACGCCGAAGGAATTTCTGGGCTTAACCATAAAATAAAGAATGGATTACACTACTTGATTCGAAACTTTGCTGGAATTACTTCTGACTTTATCAAGATACCATTGCACAAATTGACTGCTGAATTTAATTTAAGCAAGGCAGAACTCAATAAACAATTGCAGTTTTTAGAACAACATGGGTTCTTGAAGTATCACAATTCAAAACAAACCATTATGATTGAATTTCTTCATCCAAGAGAGGACCAATTCGTTCAAAATTTAATCCGAAAAAAAGCTAAACAAGATAAGGCGCGCAAAATCAAAAAATACGAGGGAATTGTATCTTATCTTCAACAACGAGATTTATGCAGAACGCAATTCATCAACGCCCATTTTGACGAGTCTTCTTCTAAATGTAATAACTGCGATATTTGCAACGCAAACCTGGATGAAAACAAAACCTTAAATACCATCGTAGAAAGCTGTGAACGGCCAAAAACTTTTGAATCTTTGCTCAGAGAGCTTGAAATAGATAATCATCAATTAGGGCATTTACTGGAAGTATTATTGCTCGAAGAAAAAATCACCTATTCAAATGACACCTATCAAAGTGCTAGATCCTAAAAAGGTAAATATCGTTTTTTTCGGTACGCCAGAATTTGCTGCGCATCAATTAGAAGTTCTTATCAGTGAACATTATAACGTTGTCGCTGTGGTGACTGCTCCTGACAGGGGCGCTGGACGAGGACAAAAAACAAAACCTTCAGCTGTAAAAGAATTAGCTATTGCTCATGAGATAAAGATCTTTCAACCACCAAACTTAAAAGATGAAACCTTTATAAATTCACTTGCCCACATCAAGGCGCATTTATTTGTGGTAGTCGCATTTAGAATGTTGCCCAAACTCGTTTGGAGTATACCCGAATACGGCACCTTTAATTTACACGCATCTCTTTTACCTGATTATAGAGGAGCGGCACCTATCAACTGGGCGCTCATTAATGGTGAGAAAAAAACAGGTGTAAGCACCTTTTTAATCGATCATAAAATTGACACCGGCGATGTTCTTTTGCAAGAAGAAGTTGAAATACAAAAAGAAGACGACCTGAAAAGCCTGCACCACAAACTTATGCTCTTGGGTGGTCCATTAATTACTAAAACTATTAAGGGTTTAGTTGAGGGATCTGTAGTGGCAAAAAAGCAAAAGCAAAACTTCCATTTAAAATCTGCGCCCAAATTAAACCAAGAAAACACAAAAATCGATTGGAAACAAAATGGAGGTCACATTGAGAATTTAATCAAAGGGCTCTCTCCTTATCCTGCAGCATGGACGCACTTTGTTGAAGATGATCAAATCTTTAGGCTCAAAATCTACAAAGCCACTTATCTTAATCAAAAACATCAATTACAAGCAGGGCATTTTGATATTAAAGACCAAAAAATCAATATTGCAGTGCCTGATGGATACATAGTCGTTGATGAATTACAGTTTCCGAATAAAAAACGAATGAACGTAAAAGACCTCTTAAATGGGCGTAAACTAAAAGAAAACGCCTTTTTTGAGTAAAAATTCCCTCTATTTACTTCAACAATTAACAAAATCGATGAAGTTATTAACAAAACACCCTTGAGACTGCGTTATTTCTTGCGTGATAGGGTTTAAACTCTATATTTGTTTTAATCATTTGTAACACCTAAATATATTATTATGAATAAAACGGAATTAATCGATGCAATGGCAGCTGACGCTGGAATTACTAAAGCCGCTGCAAAAAAAGCATTAGAGTCTTTTTTAGGAAATGTTGAATCTTCATTAAAAGGAGGAAATAGAGTTTCTCTTGTTGGATTTGGTTCTTGGTCAGTCTCTGAGCGTAGCGCTAGAGAGGGAAGAAACCCACAAACAGGAGCAACTATTAAAATAGCTGCTAAAAAAGTTGTTAAGTTCAAGGCTGGTAATGACTTGGCAAGTGCAGTAAATTAATTTACTAGTAGTCAATATGTTAAAAGCACCTCGTTGAGGTGCTTTTTTTTTGCTTATCTTTTAGTGTGGAAAGTTTAAAAGGCAAATTATTAATCGCAGATCCATCACTCATTGGTGACGACTCGTTTAGTCGTTCTATTATTTTAATGGCTGAACATAACGACGAAGGAGCTCTAGGATTTGTACTAAACAAACCCACACCCTACAGCCTTGATCAAATATTAGATGGAGTACCCAATAGCAATATGATTTATAAAGGTGGCCCTGTTGATACAGATAATTTATTCTACATTCACAATTGTCCTGAACTAATTGCTAATAGTGTTCAAATCAATGAAGAATTATATTGGGGTGGTGACTTTGAACAACTCAGCGAGCTTTTAAACGATAAGGTCTTAGACCCGGATGATGTTCGATTTTTTGTGGGATATTCTGGATGGTCTGCCAATCAATTAGAATTTGAAATGGAACAAAATTCTTGGATTGCACTAGACGACGATATTTCTGCTCAAATACTTTCAAAAAGCGCTGAAAGTCTTTGGAAAGAAAAGCTTAAAAACCTTGGTGGTACTTACTTATTATGGGTGAACACCCCTGAGGATCCCAACTTAAACTAACTCCTGTAGCTTTCGGGCAAAAGAATCGTCAAAGGTTGATTTCTTATATCTTTTGACACTTTGTATTCCACCAAAAACATCATAAATAATAAACTCATCTGCTCTTTGAATATCAAATGGACTCAATTCTGTCTCCGAAGGCGTGTAATCAGAAAGTCGTTTTAATTTATCGATTACACTTAATCTAAAGGTGCTGCCTACGACCCCACAAGATTGGGAGGGTAGTTTAAGCTCATCCTTAAAACGAAGTATGATATCTCCTTTTGTAGCCCGTAGTAATTCTTTTTTTTCATTGAGCAGTAAACAATCTCCGTAAGGGTGATCACTAAGAAATCCTTTGGCTAATTCTATAAGCTGATTCGTGTGAAGCTCTGACATAGAGTAGGCTTTAGAAGAAGCCAAAAAATCAGTGTACAAGGTGACCTCATCAATATAAGATAGCTCCCAATTATTTTTAGAAATATTTTCTACGGTAATTAAGAACTCTATTTTAGACAAGGCATTTTGAAAAATCTCAAATGAAATAAGATAAAATGATTGTTTGGGTAAACCATCTATCAGCCTCTGCACTTCAGATTGAAAAAATTCATACGTAAAACTCATGGGTATTTCATAACGAAACACGCGCATCGCAGACATTAAAGCAAAGTAATGAGACTCGAAAATATCGTCTTGAACAGTGCTTATTTTCATGCGTTCAACAAGTCTATTGACAGTTGATTTTAAAAAGAACCCAGACGAAAATAAGGGTATATCACGATCTATAATCTGACCGTTATAATTGATTTGTTGCATTAAACGGAACCTAAGATCTGTTTTAAATCACCAATTTGGTTTTCCCATAACATTTTGGCCTCTTCGACTTCGTCTTCTTCGGCAAAGTCTGTAACAAATAAAGAAAGGTCTTTAGTTATTTCATCAACCTCTATCTTAAATTCGAAATAGACATCATCTTCTTCAGATTCTTCCCATCTAAAGCGAATATAATCTTCATTTTTTTTCTTCAGCATATGAGCTCGCTCTTCTGCTCCATCCCAAATAAAGACGAATACTTCTCCTCTTGAATTCACATTATCGGCATACCACTCTGAAAGACCTGAAGGTGTGGCGATGTAATTGAACAATAATTTAGGAGAAGCTTGAATCACAAACTCCATCACAAACTTTTCCATAATACTTTTAAATCGTACGTGAAGGGCAAAATAATCAAATTGTTCCGATAAAAAAAAATTTAAGTTTATATTTGCAGCCTTTAAACCACTAAAGATATGGCGAGGTAGCTCAGGTGGTTAGAGCGCAGGATTCATAACCCTGAGGTCGGGAGTTCAAGTCTCCCTCTCGCTACTAAAAAAACCAGCTGAAAATCAGTTGGTTTTTTTGTTTTCAATCCTAATCGATTACAAAAAAAGGCGCTACAAGAGCGCCTTACAACTAACTAAATCATCAAACAATATAAGTTTGAAGCTGCAAAAATACTATGCATGCATAAGTTGTTCTCATAATTTATGTTAAGAAAATATTATCTCGTTCAATTATTTACTCAATATGTTGAACAATATTTAGTTAAATTGCGATTATGCGTAACAAAATTCTAGCCTTTCTATTAACCGTAAGTCTTTCTTCTAGTTTAATTGGGCAAAACCTTATACCCTATTCTATTTTTAACTCAAATGGAAAAAAAGTCAAGGCTAAAAAAATGCTAAAATTCTTATTGAAGTCTGATGTAGTGTTTTTTGGAGAGCTACATAATAATAGCATCGCACATTGGTTACAACTTAAATTACTTCAAGAAATAGACGAACAAACCGATGTCAATATAGGTGCAGAAATGTTTGAGTCAGACAATCAAGAAGCCTTAAATGCTTATCTGTCCGGTGAAATTAATCAAGCCCAACTCGACTCTATGGCGAGACTTTGGCCAAATTATAGCACTGATTACAAACCGTTGGTAGACTATGCTAAATTGAATAATTTACCGTTCATTGCGACAAATATTCCTCGAAAATACGCCTCAAAAGTATATAAGGAAGGTGGTTTTGATGCTCTTAACAGTTTAGATACTTCTGAAAAAAAGTGGATTGCTCCTTCACCTATCGCCTTTGACTTAGAGCTCTCTCAATATAAAAATATGTTGACTATGATGGGAGACCACGGTTCTGTGGATTTAGTTAAAGCACAGGCCATTAAAGATGCTACTATGGCGCACTTTATAAATCTTAACCTAAAAGAAAATCAAATGTTCTATCACATTAATGGTAGCTACCACAGTGATTTTCATCAAGGTATACTATGGTATTTAAAGCGATTAAATCCAAACTTAACCATAAAAACCATTACCACTGTTGAACAAGATCAGCTCAAATCAATGCATAAGGATCATTTAAACAAGGCAGATTTTATAGTTGTTGTAGACAGTGATATGACCAAAACATATTAATTAGATTCTTCATTAAATCGCACTTAAGTCTAACTTATTATAATTCAACTCTCTAGCCTTAATTATACTAAATCCTTGGACGTATTCTTAACTCTCACGTTTAATACATTCGTAAATAACCTCTCTTATTAACTGAGCCTCCTCAGTTTTTTTCCTCAACTTTCTACCTAAGAGGTTTATTTGATTATAAATATATCACAATACAATAAAAAAAACCCAGAATTAACTAAAGGCATGAGTTAAAAAATTAATAGTTAAGAGTCATCTAATCAGGATTACAATACGTAAAATTAGGTTTAGATAGTGTCCAAGATGATGCTCCATCTGAAAATGAAGCACAATCGCTAACTCTTTCTGTATTCCAAGAGGATAAATCTTGGTTGATTGAATATTCTGTTAACCTATT
>JBMYMD010000002.1:139359-149985 GCA_049596955.1 Flavobacteriaceae bacterium | reverse complement strand
AAGAGTATGCTTTAATTCTATGGAGTGCTTTTTTTGGATTCTTTATTGCTACAGCCGTAATTAATTACAATGCAGAAAAGTACATCGTAAGAACCATTAAACAGTTGTACAACGACGTTTCACTTTTAGAAAATTCAGACTATAGAAATTTGAGCGTCACCACAGATATGGATTCTTTGAGAAGTGAAATTGAAAATTTTGCCGAGGGAAAGAAAATCGAAATCGAAACCTTAAAAATCAAAGAAGAGTATCGTAAAGATTTTATCGGAAATGTCGCGCACGAACTGAAAACCCCACTTTTTACTGTACAGGGCTATTTGCTTACTCTTTTAGAGGGAGCAATGGATGATAAAAAGGTCAGAAAAAAGTATTTGGACCGCGCCAATAAAAGTGTTGAGCGCCTTTTACATATCGTAAGAGACTTAGATGACATCACACGACTAGAATCTGGCTCAACGACTATGAACTTCAGTGATTTCAATATCATTGACCTTATTGAAGACATCTTTGAAATGCTCGAAATGGAAGCTCAAAAAGCTGCTATTAATTTGATTTTAGACAAGGACTACAGCGAGGCAGTTATGGTTTATGCAGATGAAGAGAAAATCGAACAGGTTTTGTACAATTTGATTCAAAACAGCATTAAATACGGAAGCCCTGAGGGTACTACAGAAGTCAGCGTTGAAAACTTGACTGCCAATAAAATCATTGTTCGCGTTACTGATAATGGTGAGGGTATTCCAGAAGTTCATCTCTCACGATTATTTGAACGATTTTACCGGGTAGATCAGAGTGGAAGTCGCAAAGAAGGAGGATCTGGGTTAGGATTAGCCATCGTGAAACACATTGTGGAAGCCCATGAAGAAAAAATATTTGTAGAAAGCGAACCTGAATTGGGCTCTGAGTTTTCTTTTACCCTTCAAAAAACCTCCTTAAACAGAGAGCTCCAGTCTATGGATTCTGAAAAAACAGAAAGCCCTTCGTAATCTTGTACCCGATCTAAGGCTGTCAAACTGAAATCGTTTTGGGAGCAGAAAGGCACTATTTGTAGGGCATCAAGTCTTTCGGCCAGATATTCTTGTTCGTATTGCCCAGGAGTTGGAATAAAAAAGGCTTTTTTACCCAACTTAGCCAGATCCATTACAGTGGTGTATCCAGAACGACATAAAATCAGTTTAGACTGTTTTAAATGCTGCTCCAATTCTTCGGATTGCATAAAATTTACTTTCTGGATTGTATTACTTGTATTTGTTATTGACGTGCTCTTTTGTTCGGCTTGTATTTTACCCTGAACAAAAATGATTTTTCCTTTAAAACTACTTAACTCAAAAAGCAGCTTTTTTTCGAGTAAGGTTCTTTGTGGTTCAGGACCTGACAATAATACCATGAGGTCGAAGCTTTCTTTTTGAGCTGAAGGCGTGAATCTAGACAATGGCCCCAGATACCTCATTTGATTTAATTTTTTTTTGAGGTGGCCTAATTTACCAGTTAAATTGGGCTCGTGTTCAAAATCGGGCACCCAAATAAAATCGTACTTTTTAAAGATGCGTCTATGCCACCAAGATGAGAGGGCTGTGGTTGCACCAGAGAGCACATTGAGTTGATGTGTGATAAATACATTGGGAACTTTACGGGAAAATACACCAAGTCGGTTATCTGAAATTAACCCATCAATCTGTTCTTTTTCAATGATTTGTTCTACTTCTTTTCGCTCTTTTCTCATGGCATTGAAAACCTTGTGTGAATTTAAAAGCATTTTGAGTTTAAACAGATGTGCTTTAGTGGCGTATTCGATTTGATAAGAGCTCAATTCATAAGAAGTCAGTTTTGGAAATTCCTTTTGAAGCAATTTTAGTGCCACACCATCTGAGGCCAGAACGACTTCAAAGTGGTTGTCTAGTAAAGCCTTTATAATTGGAACACATCTGGTGGCGTGTCCTAAGCCCCAGTTTAAGGGAGAGACCAATATTTTTTTGGAAGAAGCCTTCATACGCTCTGAGGTTCTTAATATTTTTGTGAGCTAAAAGTAAGGATTTGGGCAGTAAAAATAAGTTAAGGCGATTTAAAGAAAATGAAACCTTTTTGAATCTCATTCAACCCACTCGTGAAGAATTATTAAGTGATTTTAATTTAAAAGGAAACTGGAAGGATGAGTTCAAAAACGACAATCCTATTGTACTCGAATTGGGATGCGGTAAA
Source organism: Flavobacteriaceae bacterium (assembly GCA_049596955.1). Taxonomy (GTDB): domain Bacteria; phylum Bacteroidota; class Bacteroidia; order Flavobacteriales; family Flavobacteriaceae; genus UBA3478. The sequence continues at coordinate 147,786 of JBMYMD010000002.1, read as the reverse complement.
GGCGAATACACTTTGGCTTTGGCAAAAGAATTTCCAAACATAAATGTTATTGGAGTAGACATTAAAGGAGCTCGTTTGTGGAGGGGTGCTAAAACCGCATTAGAAACTGGGCTTGAGAATGTTCGTTTTTTACGAGCCCAAATTGAATTGCTTCCACAGGTATTTAACACTTCTGAAATCAGTGAAATATGGATTACATTTCCAGACCCTCAAATCAAATACAAACGCCAGAAACACAGATTGGTTAATCTTAAATTCTTGAACATGTATAAAGCACTTCTCAAAGAGGATGGGCTTATTCACTTGAAAACCGATTCGGAGTTTTTACATGGCTATACATTGGGGCTTCTACAGGCATTAGAAAAAGAAATAGTATATTCCAACCACGACATTTATCGATTAGAGGGCAGTCCTCAAATTGTGACAAGTGTTCAAACCTTTTATGAAAAACAATATTTAGAATCTTTTAAACCTATCACCTATCTCCAATTTAGACTCTGATTATATCGTACAACTCGTACTCTTGTTTTTCGCCACTTATGCGGCTGCATTTATGGCTACCGCACCACCGGGGCTTCTGAATTTAAACGCGGCCAAAATAAGTGTAGACAAAGGAAAGAAAAGTGCCTTGTGGTTTGTGGCAGGAGTCATCCTAACCATTGCGATTCAAGCGGTATTAGCGATACAGATTTCAAAGTTTTTATTTCGCAATCCTGAGGTTATTCAGCTCATTTTAAAAATAGCCATCAGTATATTTTTTCTATTGTCGATATACTTCTTTACCAAAAAGAAGAAGACAAAAAAGATAAAGGTCAAGCGCAAAAACAATTTTTTCAAAGGCGTACTGCTCGCCACCTTAAATATCTTGACCATTCCTTATTACAGTGGGGTACACGCCATGTGGACCTCTTCGGGATGGGTGCGTTTTGAGGCTGCGGATATGATCACTTTTGTATTGGCTGTTTGCCTTGGAACCTTAACCGTCTTATACGCCTATGTTTTTTTATTTATTCGTGCGAGTCATCAAAATTCATTTTTTTCGAATAAATCCAATGCAATCATCGGGTTTATGATGTTGGTGCTGATGGTAATAAGTTTGTTCAGATTGCTTTACGGATGAAACAAAGTTCACTTGATTTCTTTAAAAAAGTATATGAAGTAGTCGCGCAAATCCCAGAAGGCCGCGTAACTTCTTATGGCGCAATCGCCCGACATCTCGGAATGCCCCGATCTTCAAGAATGGTGGGCTACGCAATGAATAATTCTCATAATTTGAATATTCCTGCTCATCGCGTGGTCAATCGAAATGGATTACTCACTGGTAAGCACCATTTTCCTGGTTCGACTTTGATGCAACAGCTTTTGGAGAATGAGGGTATCCAAATTAAAGATGATCAGGTCGTTGGCTTTAAAGAAGTATTTTGGGATCCGGTAAGTTTAACTCAATAGCTTGCTTTAAAGAAGTTTAATATATTTTATCTTTGTCCTTATAAAGATTGCTGCCTTTTATGAAAAAAGATGAGATTATATCCGCCTTAAAATCCATCTCTGTGCCTGGAGAGGGTCAAAATATGGTCGAGAGTGGAGCAGTTACCAATGTTCAAGTTTTTGGTGATGAAGTAGAGGTTGATATCACGATAAATAACCCTAGCCTTCAGGCTAAAAAAAAGACTGAGGTAGCAATTTTGCAGACAATCCACGAAAAGGTTTACGAAAAGGCAAAAATTAAGGTCAATCTCAAGGTAGTTGCCCCAGAACAAGAAAAACCACAAATTAAAGGAAAACCCATTGCGGGAATTAAAAATATCATTGCTGTTGCCTCTGGAAAAGGGGGAGTAGGAAAGTCTACAATTACAGCGAACTTAGCAGTTTCACTGACTCAAATGGGATTTGAGGTCGGAATTCTAGACGCTGATATATACGGTCCATCTATTCCAATCATGTTTGATGTTGAAAATGAAAAGCCATTGGCTGTTAATGTAGATGGCAAATCTAAAATGAAGCCTGTGTCTAACTACGGTTTAAAAATTCTGTCCATTGGATTTTTCACTAAATCAGATCAAGCCGTAATTTGGAGAGGCCCAATGGCTTCTAAAGCGCTCAATCAAATGATTTTCGATGCGCACTGGGGTGAATTAGATTTTTTATTGGTGGACTTACCGCCAGGAACGGGGGATATTCATTTGAGTATTTTACAGTCTTTACCTATTACAGGAGCTGTGGTTGTGAGTACACCTCAAACTATTGCTTTGGCAGATGCGCGAAAAGGAATTGCGATGTTTCAACAAGAATCTATTGACGTGCCTGTTTTAGGGGTTGTTGAGAATATGGCTTACTTTACACCAGAAGAACTTCCAGACAACAAGTACTATATCTTCGGAAAAGACGGCGCTAAAAACTTAGCAGAAGATATGGATATAGTACTTCTAGGCCAGGTTCCAATAGTTCAGAGTGTTAGAGAAGCTGGTGATATAGGAAGACCTGCCGCTTTTCAATCAGATACGCTCATTGCAAAGTCTTTTAAAACCCTTACCCAAAATACAGTCTCACAGTTGGTAAAGCGAAATAAAGATTTACCTCCAACTGAAGCAGTTAAAATTACAACTATGGCAGGTTGCGCACCTGTACAATCCAATAAATCATGACAACAATTGAACTAACTAAAAAAATTGAAAAGGCACTTGAAGAGATTCGTCCATTTTTGCAAAATGACGGAGGTGATATCGAATTGGTTTCTATAGAAGAAAACAAGTCAGTAACCGTTCGCCTTCTGGGAAATTGCGTGAGTTGTTCGGTCAATCAAATGACCTTAAAAAGTGGAGTTGAAATGACGATTAAAAAGTACGCTCCCGAAATTGAAAATGTCTATAATGTTCAATAAGAGAAAAGAGTTAAAATGATTCAGACTGATATTTTAATTATTGGTGCTGGACCAACAGGCTTGTTTGCCGTATTTGAGGCAGGTCTATTAAAATTGAAATGCCATATTATTGATGCGCTAGCTCAGCCAGGCGGCCAACTGTCAGAGCTTTATCCCAAAAAGCCTATCTATGATATTCCAGGATACCCAGAAGTAGGGGCTCAAGAATTGGTCGACAATTTAATGGAACAAATCAAGCCCTTTCAACCTGGATTTACATTAGGTGAACGCGCTGAAAAGATTACTAAAATCGATGAAAACCTTTTTGAGGTAGAAACAGATAAAGGCACTATTCACAGGGCCGCGGTTGTTGCTATTGCAGGGGGTTTAGGCAGTTTTGAACCTCGCAAACCTCAATTGCCCAATATCGAAAAATTTGAAGATAAAGGACTTCTATACATGGTCAAAAACCCTGCTCAATTTAAAGACAAGCGAGTAGTTATTGCAGGAGGAGGTGATTCGGCTTTGGATTGGAGTATTTACCTGAGTGATATCGCTTCTGAGGTCGTCTTGGTACACCGAAGAAATGAGTTTAGAGGAGCACTTGACAGTGTCGAAAAGGTGCAGGATTTGAAATCAGCAGGTAAAATAAAATTATATACCCCTTATGAGGTGACTAAAATTGAAGGGGATAACCAACTCAAATCTCTTAGGCTAAAGAGTAACCAGACAGAGACTGAATTAAATGTTGAAACTGACTTTTTTATTCCGTTGTTTGGATTAACCCCGAAGCTAGGACCCATTGCCAACTGGGGTTTAGAAATTGAGAAGAATGCTATTAAAGTAGATAATACACTGGATTATCAAACGAACATTCCAGGGATTTACGCTATCGGAGATGTAAATACTTATCCGGGTAAATTAAAATTAATTCTTTGTGGTTTTCACGAGGCAACCTTAATGTGCCAAAGTGCTTTCGCTCGAATACATCCAGACAAGCGAAATGTTTTAAAATACACGACTGTTGGAGGTGTCAACGGTTTTGATGGTTCAGTCAAACAAGCTCCCAAAGCAGTAGTGAAGACAATTGATTAAAAGTGAGTAACGAGGTCCGAATTCAGATTACAGATAGAAATGGCACTTCGCACGAAGTCATGGCTCCTACTGATTTAAATATGAATCTAATGGAGGTGATTCGTTCATATGAATTGGCCGAAGAGGGCACAATTGGTATATGCGGTGGAATGGCTATGTGTGCTTCTTGTCAATGTTACGTTCTTTCTGATCACGATGTACTTACCAGAGGTGACGAAGAAGAAGCCATGTTGTCTGAAGCTTTTAACGTTCGAGAAAACTCTAGATTGTCTTGTCAAATTCCCATTAGCGAAGCACTTGAAAACCTTCATATTGAAATTGCTCAAGAAGATTAAATTTTCGCCTGCTTGGTATACAATTCTTTATATTTTCCATCTTGTGCTAAGAGCTCTTCATGTGTTCCTCGTTCCGCGATTTCTCCTTGGTCAACGACTAAAATTTGATGTGCATCTTTAATCGTGCTCAATCTGTGAGCGATAACTAATGTCGTTCGTCCTGAGGTCAATTTTTTGAGCCCTTCTTGTATGAAGTGTTCACTTAATGAATCTAGATTCGAAGTAGCCTCATCTAGAAGTAATATTTTAGGATTTGCAAGAATTGCTCTTGCAATGGCAATACGCTGCTGTTGTCCTCCTGACAACTTTACTCCGCGCTCACCTATTTTAGTTTGTACACCTTCATTTAGTTCGTTTGTAAATTCATCAACGTGGGCAACTTTGATAGCGTTTTCAAACTCCTCATCGCTACAATTCGGATTGGCAAATTTTATATTGTCTTCTATGCTGCCATCAAAAAGAAACTCATCTTGAAGCACTACACCTAGGTTCTTTCGATAGGCGCTGAGATCTAAATAGTTCAAATCAAGTCCGTCTATACTGACTTCACCTTGATCGGCAGTAATAAACCCTGCCGCTAGAGCGAATATGGTAGATTTGCCTGAACCAGAACTTCCCACTAGGGCAGTGACCTTACCAGGAGGCACTTCAAAATTTATATTTTTTAAGGTAGGTCTATCTTTTTCATAAGAAAAGTTCACCTGTTTAAAACGCAAATGTCCCTCAATATCGGTCAACACTTTTTTTCCTTTTTGTAAGTCCTCTTCACTAGGGGTTTCCATAAGTTCTTTGGTCCGCTCAAGACCGGCAAATGCTTCTGTAATTTCTGATCCAATAGCGGTCAATTGAATGATGGGACTCAACATTAAACCAAGTAAAAAAGTAAATTGTAAAAACTCACCAATGCTGAGTTCGTCATTCATGATTAAAAATCCACCAACACCCATGATGGTTGTGGTTACAATTCCGATAATGATTGAAGATGAACTTTGAATAATGGCCATAAAAGTCATCGACTTTCTGATGTTATCAAAAAGAGATTGAACACCTTTTTCAAAAATGGATTTTTCAAATGACTCTGCATTGAAACCTTTAATAACACGAATTCCAGAGATACTCTCATTCAATCTTCCAGATACGCTGGCTTCAATTTTTCTCCGCTCTTTATATACAGGCCGAACTTTAGAAAATGCTTTTTTGGATATTAAGCCCACGATTATCATGGGAATAATACAACCTAAGGTCAATTTTATATTGACGCTTACCAATAGAGAAAATGCGACTATAGCCGTAAAAATGGCGCCGATAAGTTGAACTAAGCCGGTACCGATTAAATAGCGTACGCCTTCTACATCGTTCATGACTCTTGAAACCAAAGCTCCTGATTGGTTTTCTTTGAAAAAATGTATGGGTAATTCAAGTAGTTTTTGCTGTACTTGAATTCTCAATTCTGAGATGACGTATTGGGCCTGAATACTGACTAGTTTGGTCAATAAAAACGATGTGATGGCTTGAATAATAAGGGCGGCCAAAACAAAGACAATAAGATTCGTAAGTAATTGAATGTCACCGTTTGGAATGACCTCGTCCATCATTTGTTTGACTGCAGTTGGCGCCACAAAGGAGGCCCCTTTACTGATAAATATAAGAATTAGTCCTACGGCTAAAACCTTCAAACGGGGACGAATGATTTCTTTAAAGGCAATCTTAAGGGAGTATTTCTCTTTCATGTGCTACAAAAATAGGGTCTTCTTTTGCAAGAATTAAGCAGCCTGCTCCAAGTTTGTGCTTTAGTCCTTAAAATAGTACCTTTCTTTATCACTTAAATACCATTTTATGAGACCCGTTTTCTTAGTTCTCACATCGATAATTCTTAGTTTTTCATCATGTTCTACTAGAAAAGGTGATATCAGTGAAGCCCAACGCCTTGCAGAAATTGCAAGTAGAGTCACCATTGTTAGAGATAGTTTTGGCGTACCTCACATTTATGGTGAAAGCGACGCAGATGCCATCTTTGGTATGCTCTATGCTCAATGTGAAGATGATTTTAATCGGGTAGAACAGAATTACATCTGGGCCACCGGAAGACTTGCTGAGGTTGAAGGCGAATCCGCGATATACAGTGATCTACGCGCAAATATGTTTATGACTCAAGATGAGGCGAAACAAATGTACGAGAACGCACCTGAAGATGTGAAGCAATGGTGCCAGGCCTTTGCTGATGGAGTGAATTATTATTTAATGACAAATCCAGAAGTGCAACCCCGACTTTTGACCAAATTCGAACCCTGGATGCCGCTCTATTTTAGTGAGGGATCTATAGGTGGTGATATCGAACGTGTTTCAACTCGAAAAATCAAGTCTTTTTATGAGCAAGATTCTAATCAAGACTTAGCCTATGCATCCATGGATGCCGATCTTGTTCAATTTCAAGAACCTCAAGGCTCTAATGGTATTGCACTGGACGGTTCAATGACCGAAAGTGGTAATGCCATGCTTTTGATTAATCCACATACCTCTTTTTACTTCCGAGGTGAACTTCAAATGAAGAGTAATGAAAACTTAAATGCATATGGAGCAGTGACATGGGGGCAATTTTTTATTTATCAAGGTTTTAATGAACATACAGGCTGGATGCACACCTCGACCTACACAGATGTTATAGATGAATTTAAAGAAGACATTATAACTAAAAATGATAAGCTGTATTACAAGTACGGGGAAGAATTAAGAGAAGTTATAGCTCTTGAGGTTCCTTTAAAATACAGAACTGATGAAGGTCTACAAGAAAAGACCTTTACTGTGTATAGAACTCATCACGGACCGATTACCCATAAAGAAGGAGATAGTTGGGTAGCTACAGCTATGATGTGGGATCCTGTAAATGCGCTTAAACAATCTTTTGAACGTACTATTCAGTCTGATTACAAAGGGTTTCGCCAGATGATGGATATTAAAACGAACTCGTCTAACAATACAGTATATGCCGATTCAGAGGGTAATATCGCCTATTTTCACGGTAATTTCATTCCAAAACGAGACGTGAATTTCGATTATGCCAAGCCCGTTGATGGTAGTAATCCCGCAACAGATTGGAATGGATTGCACGATGTTGACGATCACATCAAGTTATTGAATCCTTCTGTGGGCTGGCTACAAAATTGCAATTCTACTCCATTTACAGCTGCGGATATAGATAGTCCTAAGGCAGAAGATTATCCTTATTACATGAGTACGGCACCGGAAAACTTTAGAGGAATTCATGCGATTGATTTATTAAAAAATACTGAAAAGTTATCATTAGACGGTCTTATTGATTTGGCCTATGACAATCGACTGCCTGCTTTCGAAGTACTAATTCCAGGACTAATAAAAGCATTTGATGCCAATCCAAACAAGGCTTATAAGAAAGAGATTACTTATTTAAGAAATTGGGATTATAGAACTACCGAAGGTTCTATTGCCATGACTTTGGCTCATTTTTATGCCACGGCTTATATGAAATATGGAGATCGCCCCAAAGGGTTATCATTTATGAAATTATTGAGTCATTGGGCAGAGAATTCTTCCTTAGAAGAGCGAAGATCAATATTTTATAAGACGGTAGATGAATTGCGTGATTCTTTTGGCAATGCTGCTCTTGAATGGGGAGAAGTCAATCGTTTTCAGCGCGTAGATGGAGCGATTCGTCAAGCTTTTTCGGACAGTTTACCCAGTACTCCAATCGGTCTAGCAAGTGGACGATGGGGTGCTTTAGCTGCTTATGGTGCTCGCTATCACAACAACACAAAAAAGATTTATGGCACAAGGGGAAATAGTTTTATCGCTGTAGTAGAATTTGGTGAGCGATTAAAAGCGAAGAGTTTGTTAGCTGGTGGACAAAGTGGAGATCCTGAAAACACACATTTCAATGACCAAATTGAGGCGTATAGAAGAGCTAATTTTAAAGAGGTTTCTTTTTACGATGAGGATGTAATGAAATCGGCAGAACGCATTTATCATCCTGGGGATTAGAGAATAATTTATTCCAGTCTGTCAGGCGTTTTCTCCTTGTAAATCATCATATTGGCTTTGCTTCCAGTAGATAAAAACCAATTGTTGCCCATCAGTATTTCATTCTCTTTGTTTAGAGCGACC
>JBMYMD010000002.1:0-139350 GCA_049596955.1 Flavobacteriaceae bacterium | reverse complement strand
TAGATAAAAACCAATTGTTGCCCATCAGTATTTCATTCTCTTTGTTTAGAGCGACCAATTGAGCAGTGTTGAGTCCAGCATAGCCTTGATTTAGAGCTCTAAATTCAATATTATTAAACCCTTCTTTGAGTTTGATTTGAAGTGTTTTATAACTTCCACTTAGCAATGTATTATAAGACACAATTTCATCGTTGACCACAATCATGATTCGGTCACCATCGATTTCCCCGTGATCTCTAAAGGCTACACCTACAATTGAATCTCTTGTTTTAAAATCACCTAGGTACATGTCACCAGCGGGTAATTGACTGTTGTTTCTTTCCGAAACGGCAATATTCGTATCAATCTCCAGGTCAAATCCCGCTTGTTTGAGATTTGTATTGGGCATCATAGAAGGTTTTTTCTCTTCTTTACTGATGAGGTTTTTGTCAATGACTGAAGGAATTTTGAGTAAACTTCCGCTATTATTTGAAGATTTAAAATCCAAGTTGTTGTTCGTTCCAATTTCTATAGGACGAGTGAGTGGTATATCGCCTTGTGCCCAAGTATATTGACTTGCGACAATCAATAGTATAAGACCATATAACCTAAGACTCATTTTCATTCCTTATTCTTTAATCGGTAAAAAGATTTCAGCCTTCCAACGCATGGAATTTCCACCGTAGTTGGGATTGTTGTGAAATATTTCAATAGGAGTTTCTTCAACTTCTATGCCATTTTTTTCTGCGTAGTTCAGCAATGCGTACCAAGCGCGATCTGAATTGATGTAATTGCCATTAAAAACAGCTTTGAGCGCCTTTTTACCAAAAAAACGCTTGTATTTGATTTCTGGATGAACAATTAATTTTTCGTTGCGAACTACAGGATATCCAAATCTCAAATGTATACTGTCATTTGCTCTATCCCATTTGGTGATTTCAATAAAGGGATAACCTTTAAGCTCAATCCCGTTTTCAACTACAAATCCTTCAAGTAAGGGCAGTTGACGCATCATCTGTGCAGCCTTAGAATACTGCTTTGCTTTTGACTCGACATAAGCGGTGTAGGTTGTGGGCATCTCAACTTCACCAATAATTTCGACTTTAAAAGACTCTTTGTGCTCTATAAGTTTGTCGTAAAAGTCCAATACGGTTTTCTTAGCGCTCTTTTTTAAATCGGTATCAGAGGAGAAAAGGTTACTCCATCTATTGCTTATCCTGTGCTTAGGGTCATTGATATAGACCTTTACATTCGTTAGTGAATCGTGAACCTGATCTAAATTCCAAAGGTAAACATGAGTGGAGTCAGCGAATTGAAATTCTTGTCTTAAACTGAGCATAGAACCCTCTTGTTCAATTTCTTTTGCATTTGGATTTGCACTGCTCCAAATTTTTAAAGTTTGATTGATGGTTCCTGGAAGAGCAGGAGCTTGAAATCTAATGATATAATCCGCTGGCCATAAAATAAAATATCCAAGTGATACAACTCCAAGTAAGCTCAAAATTCCGAGAACAACTTTATTCCTTAGTGACATGATTTATTTCATTTTAACATTTTGTGTTACCCATTGACCTATGCTTTTTCCTTGGGTAAGTCCTATGTCTACTGCTGAACGGTAGTGAATTCCTCCATACATTCTACTGATAGCAGCTTCTGCCGCAGCTTGATTGAATGATGTATAAGATCTTATGGGAAGCCCATAAGGTACTTCTGTGTCATCTGTGAAGGCAAAATCATCTCCAAACAAGGTGGTTAATGCAGTTGATGCTGCACCAGAGACTACACTATGTCCACTTGTATACTCCGGAAAAGGTGGTGTTTGAAGAATGGGTTGCCAAGAGTCATCGATATGTTGATTGATTAGCGTTTCAGGACGAATTAAATTGGACCTGTATTTTTCGTCCCAGCAACTGATAAACCCATCTGCTAAACTGATTGCAGTCAGGGCATAAGCAGCTGCTGTTTTCATGTAATCAGCCTCTGAAGTTCGCGCTGCAATTTTGGTGATACCCATCCAATGTGCTCCAGGAGTAATTTTCTTAGTGGCAAACATCAAATGTCCTCGTTGAACCGAGACATAAGGATTACAATCCCAAAACTGAGCAATTTTGATTCCTTCTGATTCGTCTCCTTCTTCTTCAAGCTCTTTGCTAATGGTGTAAACCTCTAGCAGTTCTTTGTAGAAGGCCGAATCTGCATCTAGTGAGAATTCTGGATGCGTCTCAGGTTTAAACTGATCGGCACTGGTCAAGGTAAAAGGTCTTATTTTGTTCCAGTGGGGCTCAATACCATCCATATAGGCTGGAGGGGTAGGTTGCCACCTCGAAGGATCGTCGGTGTCAATAGTGAATTTAGGCATGGTACGCGTTTGATTGTACATGTCATTTTTCATCCATTCTAACATGGTATTGACTACTTCTGTCGCATAGGTTTTACTGCTTTCGAATTCTCGCTTATTGGCCTTTTTCCAGCGCTCAAAATAGGTTTCTTGAAAACTCTCCATCATGTGTTCTGAGAAAACTAACTTCTTGCTGAGTTCGGTATAGGCAATCCAAGCGGCTACCTTGTGATTAACTCCATCTGTTGCTTGGGGAATCCCTTCAAATTCGTTGAGTTGGCCTGAGAGTGACGTATAGGTCGAGTCTTGCTGTGTCATAATTTCATAGGCAGCAATTGTTGGATAGGCATAAATACGACTTGCCACAGGAGGTGAAAAGATATCATGGATCATGATTTCGGTCGTTTGATCCAAGGCCATGTGATAATCTTCTGTACTTACACTTAGCGGTTCGTTCGAACAACTGAGAAGCATGCATGCGAATGCTAAGGCTAAGGTGTTTTTCATTTTGTGTTTATTTTATAGAGTTGAAGGGCTTCATTATTAAAAATGGCCAAGAGGTAGTCTGTGTTTTCTATTTGCAACTGTATTAACGCCCTCAATGCTTTACCTTTAAAATCTAAGCCCAATTCAGACCCCAAAATTACATCATTCTCTTTGTTTATTAAAGCCCCTGAGAAGGTGTCGTATTTACCGTGATAGGGTTTTACGCCTAGATAGTTACCTCCTAAGAGCAAACTTTGCTCTCCTGAAGGGGTTTCGATCTTTAGACTACTGCTTATGGGTGAGGTTTGAAGTTCATTTTCAAATGGGATAAAGGGCTGGTTTGAAACTCCATTCTCATTTCGTAAAAATCCTGACCCTAAGAATTCAGCTTCATATAAGCTTGCCGCTTTCAGTTGATCTTCACTAAATATTTCAACTATTGATTTTCCTGCAAATTCGTTGTAGGATGAAAATGATTTGCGCAGTGAAACCATCTGTTTGCTTAAATCATCTGTGGAACTCAGCGGATAGTAAGCGTTTTCCTTATAAACGGCCACTATTGGCTCTGTCTGCCCATTTCCGTCAAAGTCTGAAGTGTAAACGCGTAACGGATGTTCATTACTCGCCTTGAACTTAGAATTTAACCCCCAGTTGCCCAGTACAAAATCTAAATCTCCATCTTTATCGATGTCATAGGTGTCTACCATTTGATATAGACCACTTGGAGCCTGAGTTTCTTTTTGAATAAAGTTTTTGTTTTCTCCCTGCAGGTACCAGCTGGGTTTCATGAATTCTCCAACTACGAGTAAATCTAATTTCTCGTCTTCATTGACATCATGCCAAATGGCGTCTGTAACTGCACCTTTTATAGTTATTGGAAGTGGATGGAAAGCACCCTCTTTATTTTCGAGAATATACGACTGAGGGGCCAATCCGAATTGTCCCGTGTTGTGCTGGTTGCCCACGAATAAATCAGTGTCACCGTCGTTGTCAAAATCTATGGGCTCAATAACCTTCGTGTTGAGAAAAAATTCTTCCAAGCCTGAATTTGTCTCTTGCAACACACCTGCATCTGACAGTGTAAATAGATCGTCTTGTAAAGCCGAGGCTTTTCCGAAAAAATCTGCCCCTGCCGCTCCTAGAATTAATTTTTTTTGCTCAGTCTCATCGGTGAAACTCGATGCTGCGACGATTTCTTTGAGTTTATTTTCAGTTAAGGGAAGAAACCTCTCTTCAGTACTTTGATTTGTAAAGAGTGAATCCTTGAAAATAAAAATCGTGTTCGATTCAAATTTGGCTCCTCCAATAAAAAGATCTTTTTGACCATCATTATTCAAATCAGTATAAAGTGCTGCAGGCCCTCTGTCTGAAATTCGGTAGGGCATGAGCTTTTCTCTATTAAAATCTAGGTAGTTGTCTTCTATATGTCTGTAGTCTAGACCGATTGCATTAGGATCGATTTTTTCAAAGCTGAGGGCGTAATTCTTTTGGTTGAATTCTGGGGTATACACCTCTTCTGCCTTGTAGTCTAAAGTCAAATGCCTATTGCCTTGTAGGTTTAATTCTTTGGTATAGGTATTGTTAGGCCAACGCACTACGATAGAGTCTACTTGACTTTGCGCACCTAATCCAAAATGTATGATGGGCTCTGAACTGGCTTGAAATCCTTTTAGGTTGTTCAAATATTTGGTTTGAATGCTTCCTTTGTTGTAAAGCATTACTTTAGCGCCAATGGCAAGCCTATTTTTGCCAGGGTAGGAGAGCTTGATACTGAGGTAATTATTTGCTGTTTCTTGGATATTTTTATAGAGCTTGGGAGACCCATCTATGGCATTGCTAATGAAGTCTAAATCTCCGTCTAAATCGAAATCGGCATAAGCTGTTGCTGAAGTATTACTGATATCGTTTTTAATCCATTTTGAGGAGACATCTGTAAAGGAAGGACCCTTTTCACCTTTAAACACCTTGGTAGCGACTGTGCCTCCTGGCATCATTTCGAGGGCATCGGTATCTACAAGAGAGGTGTTGTTGATTTTTTGCTGGACTTGTTCGTTGGATAAAAATCGAATAAAGTCCAGATTATTTGGTCTTTTTGGTATTCCATTCGATATAAATAGATCTTGCTTACTGTCTAAATCTATATCTGTAAACAGCGCACTCCATGACCAATCTGTCGCTGCCACTCCACTTAAGAGAGCTGTTTCCCTATAAGAGTTGTCTGCTTCAGATAGAAATAGCATATTTCTTGTGAATTGATAGTGGTATCCAAAATCTTCAACTCTCATTTTCTGGGTTTGAATGTTGTCGTCTCCCTCGGATGATTTTAAGTTGAATTCATCTTCTGGCAACATATCTAGACTGATGAGGTCAAGTTTACCATCTCCATTAAGGTCTGCAATGTCATTCCCCATGGAAAACCTAGTAGAATATGTAAAAAATTCTTTTAGACGTTCGCTAAATGTTCCATCTCCGTTATTGATGTAAAAATAGTCGTCTTCATGAAAGTCGTTTCCAACGTAAATATCGGGATAGCCATCATCGTTAAAGTCAGCGGTACTCAGACCAAGTCCATATCCGTTGATGCCTCCAAAAATTCCAGCTTCTTCACTGACATCGATAAATTTTCCATTTTCATTTTTTAACAACCTGTCTCCCGTTGCGTAATTTCTTGAATTTCTTAAATCCGCATTTCCAAAGGAACGATCAGTGTGTATGGCATGATTTAAAATATAAACGTCTAAGTCGCCATCTAAATCATAATCAAAAAAACTTGCAGCGGTACTGTAGGTATCCAGGTCAAGCCCATACTCTGCTGCCTGCTCTGAAAACTGCCCGCTTCCGTCGTTGATGTAAAGTTCGTTGAACCCGTAAAAACCATTGATTCCGACCACAGCACAAACATAGATGTCTAAATGGCCGTCTCCATTGACATCGGCCATGACGGCTCCCGTATTCCAACTGCTTTTTTTCGTAATTCCAGATTTTTCTGTGACATTTTCGAACTTCCAATCTCCCTTGTTGAGGTACAACTTATTTTCGCCTTGATTGGCGGATAAGAAAACATCTGCAAGACCATCGCCATTCACATCTCCAACTGCAACTCCCCCTCCATTGTAGTAATAGAGGTAATCTAGAATAGTCAGGTCTTCTTTTTGATCGAGTAGGTTTTCAAAATCAATGCCTGCACTTTGAGCGTCAATCATTTCAAAGCCTTCTTTTGGCTTGCATGAAGAAATAAGTATAAGGAGTGCTGCGACAACTCCACTAAATATTTTACTGCGCTTCATAGAGTAAAGGCTTCATATTATTTCGAATCACTACAAGTAGTTCTTTGTTGTTAGCTGATTTAATCTTTGCTAAATGCTTGGCTTCTCCTTTAATCGATAGACCACTGTTTTCGGCCTTCATCCATGTAAAGTTGTTTTGTCCATCGCCTAAAAAGACATCTCCATAACTCGCATCTAGACGAGAGAATTGTGGTTTAAATTCATGATCGTTCCCTACAGTAATTAAGTCTAGGTTCCCATCATTGTTAACATCACTGCAGCTGATATCACAGATACACGAAAATTGAGCTCGCGGAGGCAATGCCTTTGAGGTAAAACTTCCATTTTCATTGATCAAAAGGATAGAACTCGAATAACGCACCTCTTTGACAATGGCAGACCTCAATAAATCTGGGCCAAAAAGGTCTTGAATATTTCGTCTTGCGTAATCTGAGGCCTTTAGATTTTGTTTTTTCAAAGAAACCAATTGAGCCGTAATCTCTCTTTTTTGGTGGATGGGATAATCACCATTTTCTTGAGCGATACAGACGATTTGCTCGATACTTCCATTAGCGTCAAAATCGTTGATGAACATTCTAATGGCTTGCTCTTCCGAAGGCCTGTAGTGAATATTTTCGCCTTGATTACCCAAAATAAAGTCTAAATCCCCATCTTTATCGATGTCTACACTTTCAATGGTATTCCACCATCCAGTAAGCTCGTCTAATTCCGAAGATTGAAGAATGAGTTGTTTTCCATTGCTTTGGAATATTTTAGGACTTCCCCAATCAGAGACGGTAATCAAATCTATGTCGCCATCCGTATTGATGTCTACCCACATGGCATCGGTAACCATTCCAGCATTTTTGAGATCGAAAGCGTTTCGTTTACTCACATCTTCAAACTGTCCTTGTCCATTGTTTTCGAGCAGGAGATGATTTGGATCAACTCCGTAAACTCCGGCAACAGATCTCGAACCTATAAATAAATCATGATCGCCATCATTGTCGTAATCTGCAGCTTTAATCACTGAGATGTTTGTTCTATTCGAGGGTAAGACTTGTTCGGATAAATTGAAATTGCCTCTCCCATCATTGAGGTAAATCCGTGTTTTATAGTTCAGCATTTCGGTTTGCTGATTACCTCCACTTCCGACAACCAGGTCTAAATCATTATCTCCATCGATATCGACTAATGTTGCGGCGGTATCTTCAAAAGCGGCATCTTTCTGAAAGACGGCATTGCGTTTTGTGGTGAATTCCGCATTTTTCTTTTGAAGGTAGA
Organism: Flavobacteriaceae bacterium; assembly: GCA_049596955.1. GTDB lineage: Bacteria > Bacteroidota > Bacteroidia > Flavobacteriales > Flavobacteriaceae > UBA3478. Next base: position 131,997 of record JBMYMD010000002.1, on the reverse strand, counting down.
CTTGAGCTGACTGTCCTTTTCCACCACCTATAAAGAGGTCTTCCAAACCATCAGCGTTTAGGTCTCCAACTGCAAAAGCAGGTCCTTCTTCAGATAATTTGTTGTAGAGTAAACCTTCTTGATCAAAGTCATTGAAACTGTTTTCTTGATGTGCTGCGAAGCTGCTATTATCTTTAGTCTGAAATAGGGGTTGCGTTTTTTTGGAGGGATATCTAAATGTAGCATGCGAATCATCGTACGCTACATATACACGCTGATTGGCCTCTACATCTTCTAAGAGTACACTTTTGCGGTCAGGCCAAATAACCCGAATAGAATCTATTGATGCGTATTGCCCTAGTCCTTGTGTAATTGGGTAAGAAATTGAGGATTGAAATCCACGAGACGGAATGAGTTCATTGTGAATGATTTGATCTTTGATGTAAAAAACAACGCTAGAACCCACGGCAAAGAGATTTTTTTCAGGCCCTTTTAATTGGACTTGAATGTAATTGTTTTCAAGCTGATCAGAGGTGTTTTTATACAATGCGACTTGTTCGTTGACATTGTTGATTACCAAGTCTAAATCTCCGTCGAGATCTAAGTCTGCATAGGCGGCTCCATTTGAGCGTGTGTCGTGGTCAAAGCCCCATTCTTTGTTGGCATTTTCAAACTTCAGCGATTTCAAATTTTTATAAGCAAAATTGGGCTGAGGTTTGACAGGCATCTTATTGATAATGGAATCAATAGACTCTTTTCGTCCTGTAAGGGCCATTTTTTGGATGATTTCATTGGCAAAAAAGTCGACAAAGTCTAAATCTGTCAAATCGTGATTGATGCCATTAGTGATAAAAATATCTTTAAAACCATCGTTGTCCATATCGAAAATGAGACCAGCCCAACTCCAGTCTGTGGCATGGATTCCACTGTAGTATGCGATTTCTGAAAAGGTTTGATTTCCATTGTTCAGTTGAAGTGTGTTTTGAATATATTGCTGAAAGAAATCTTTTTCTTGTTTGAGTTGAAAGACGTTATAGCCTTCAAACTCCATAACAGATTTGACGCGTTGCTCTGCTTCTGGCAACATATCTGTGACAAAAATATCGTTGTTTCCATCGTTGTTAATGTCGGCGATGTCGATACCCATTGCAGATAAACTCAGGTGATTTGTATACTCTTTGATAGACTCTGTAAACGTACCATCTGTATTATTGATGTAGAGATAATCTCTTTCGTAAAAATCATTAGACACATAAATGTCAGGGTATAAATCTTTATTGAAATCTGTAACCATAACCCCTAGACCAAAACCGATAAGACTTCCGTAGATTCCTGCTTCTTCACTAACATTGGTAAAGGTTCCGCCATCATTGCGCAATAACATGTCTCCGACTCCTTTAAAAATGTGTGGCACCCCTTCCCAATCTTGAGCTCTTACTTCACGTTGGGCGGCATAGCCTAATGAACTTACGGGAATGTTACTGTTATTTAAGATGTAAGCGTCGAGATCTCCGTCAAGGTCGTAGTCAAAAAAAGATGCATGTGTGCTAAATCCGGTTTCTGATAAGTTAAATTTCTTAGCACTTTCGGTAAAGGTTAAATCACCATTGTTGATGTAAAGGTCGTTGTCGTGATTGTTACCTTCTAAATTACCTGCATTACTGACATAGATATCGAGTAGGCCATCTGCATTGATATCTGCCATCACTACTCCAGTAGACCAAGGTTTAAATCCTCCTACTCCAGCAGATTCAGTGATGTCTTCAAAAACTAAATTTCCTTTGTTTAAAAAGAGTTTGTTTTCACCCATATTCGCAGTGAGGTAAATATCAGGAAGACTGTCGTTGTTGATATCTCCTATAGCAACTCCTCCACCATTGTAAAAGTTTCGGTATTTAAAAATGTTAAAGTCCTTTTGATTGTATACTTCATTGACAAATGACAATCCTGTTTGCTCAGCATTGAGCAATTCAAATAAAGTGTCTTTCTCTTGCTTTTGTTCGCTGCTTGAGCAAGAAAATAGTAGTATAACAATTGATAGTGTTAGTAATGTTTTTGCGTAATTCATTCTAAAACGGATATTGTTTTTAATGCTTTATTATTGATGCCTAGTAATAAATAAGGCTTCTCATTTATAATTGTTCTTTTTGCGGATCTCAATGCACCTCGGTATAGCGGTCGTTGAGAAATACTATTGTTCTTAGTATTGTAAAATAAACCTCGTATTGCATCTTGCCTGGCCATTAGGGTATTTATTTCCGTATGATTTCCTCCTAAAAAAAGTTCATCTTTGCTCCATTTTTCAATTGCAAAGATAGGTCCAATTTGTCCCATTTTATCAAAGGGGACCCATTCAAATTTTAAACCCTCACCCTGTCTTAAAACTCCTGAATACAAGGTGTGAACTTGTTTTTGAACAGCATTTTGCAATCCGTCACCTAAGAGGTCCTTTAAATTTGTTTTTGCAAATGCATTATAGGATAATCGATTTTTGTTTAGCATTGGAATTTGCTTGATGATTTCATCTTTTTGAGAAAAGAGAGTCTCTTTGTGTTCAAAGTAATACGTCAATAAGGCGTCTGTTTTACCATTGTTGTCAAAATCGTTCAGGTATAAGGTTAGGGGTTCTTCTTTCGAGGCTTTTAGCATTGAATTTGACCCCCAATTTCCCAACAAAATGTCTGTTTGTCCGTCGAGATTAACATCTGCTATATAGAGCGTGTTCCATAAGCCGTTCATATTTGTTGGAATACAATCTTTGCAGCTTTTGAGTGTTTTACCATCATTTAGAAGTACTTGTGGTGCTTCGAATAAGCCCACACTGATAAAATCTAAGGTATTGTTTGCGTCGATATCAATCCAGGTGTGATCTGTTATCGACGATATCTTATCGATTTCTGATGTAAAATGGGTTGGGAAGGGCTTAAAAGAAACTCCTGTGTTTTTCAGTAAAAGGTGCTTGGTAGCACTGCCAAAATTCATCGCCGTTGCTGAAGAAGTAATACTCAGATCTACTAAACCGTCGTTATCTATATCTGCAGCAATAATTTTTGAAGCCTCGACTTCGAATGATGAAAGCAACTTAGGCGTATAAATGAATTGTCGTTCTTGATTTTGTAAATAAGCCCTTAATTGTACAGCTGCACCTGAATTGAATTCATAGCCTGCTGAACCCACGACAAGGTCTAATCGTCCGTCTGCATTAAGATCGGCAAAGGCAGCGGCAGTATCCTCGTTTAGGGCGTGTGCTTCAAAGCTCTTTTGGTCTTTTGAAAAAGAACCCTCTTTTTGTTGAGTAAATAGTGCAGAGGCTTGAGATTTAGCACCGGTTATAAAGAAATCTTTAAGACCGTCATCGTTGTAGTCTTCAACTATTATTTCAGGACCTTCTACGGACAGTGCAAAAGGTAAAAGTGGCTCCCTGTTAAAATCAAGAACAACATTTTCTCGGTGTGTAAAATCGACGATTGAAGCGTCGATAGACTTTTGGTTTAAGCTTGGTCTATGATTGAATTTCGCCTCCTCGTAGTTGAGTCGTAGATGTCCTTTATCTTGACGGGTTAGGGTTTGTGTTTTTTGATCTGGCCATATAACTTTTACAGAGTCTATTGTTTGTGTCTCTCCCAATCCAAAAAGTAAAGAACTGGGCTGTGAAGACAAATAGGATTTATGAGGAAAGTTTTCTCGAAATTGACTGTGACCATCATGAAACACCCAAACTTTAGCACCTAGGCCATTGAGGTTCCCTTGAGGTCCATTAAAAGATATTTCTAAACTGTTGTGATCGCGGCTTTGGTTGATTAAAATTTGTGCTGGCTCACTGTTGTTGCTAATAATTAAATCTGGAGCTCCATCTGCATTTAAATCTGCCACTGCAGCTCCGTGAGCAAATGAAGGCTTAAAATCAAACCAAGTGTTTTGTGCGTTTTCAAGTGAAAGGCCGTCTAAATTTTTAAAAAGGTAATTTGGTTTTTTCTTAGCAGGTATCTTTTTGATGAGCTCTAGATCTTGTTGATTCATTCCCTCATCGAGTTGGTGCTGAATTTGATCGTTTGAGATAAAGTTGATGTAATCTAAATCATTAGTAGCCCCTATAATACCATTGCTTACAAATAAGTCTTTATATCCGTCCAAATCAAAATCTGCATCGAGTATAGACCAAGACCAGTCTGTAGCTGCTATTCCGGATAATTGCGCAACCTCTGAAAATTCTAAAGATCCTAGATTGAGGTGAAGTGTATTTTGCATGAATTGCGGACTGTAACCTCGCTTTAGATTTTGGGTATAAATAGGATAGGGGTATTCTTGACCAGAAGTTTTGTAGTCCATCAGGTCATTAGGTAACATGTCCAAACTCAAAATATCCGGTTGTGAATCGTTATTGAGGTCGGAAATAACACTGCCCATTGAAAAATGTGTCGTGTGACCTAGTTGTTCTGGTTGTTGGTGATTGATTTCTTCAAAATGAGTTCCTCCTTTGTTTATGTAGAGGTAATCGTTTTCGAAGAAGTCGTTTCCCACGTAGATATCGGGATAGCCATCTCCATTGAGATCTGAAATTGAGGCAGATAATCCATAACCAGAAATTCCTTGAAAAAGTTTGACTTTTGATGAGATGTCGACATAGCTTCCTCCTTGATTTTCATAAAAACGGTCTCCAGCCAGTGGATCATAGGATTGTCTCTGCTCTCCATTGCTGTAATTTCTGTTGGGATAAACGGAATGGTTGAGTAGAAACAAATCTAAATCGTTGTCTAGGTCGAAATCAAAAAAATAGGCTTGGGTTGAAAGGCCTTCAAAGTCTAAGTTGTAGTCTTTTGACATCTCCTTAAATAAGGGAGTTCCCTGCTTAGAAATTCCCTGATTAACGTAGAGCAAATTATGTCCTTTTAATTCTTTAAATCCTGACGCCTTACTGATATAGATGTCCTTAAGACCGTCTTGATTGATATCGATTACAGTTACACCAGTTGTCCATCCCTCGGCATTGTCAATTTTGGATTCTTTTATTACGTTTTGGAAACTCAAAGAGTCGGTTTGTATGTAAAGGGCATCTTGTTGCATATTTCCTGTAAAATACAGATCTATCTTTCCGTCGTTATTAAAGTCTTCAGCCGCTACTCCAGCGCCGTTATAGAAGTAGAGATAACTCAAAATATTTAACTCTGGTGTAGATGTAATGTTATTGCTGAAATTGACTCCAGATGATGTAGCATTCAAATTCTGAAATAATTTGGTCTCAGGAGTTTCACAGCTCGTCATGATAAGCCAGATGTACAGTAAGAAATACCCTTGTTTTTTCATCAAATAAAAATGGGGCTGCAAGTTACAAACAATTGTTTTTGAGCGCAATAGATATAAATTCTACAAAATAAAAAAGCCTCTCAAAAGAGAGGCTTTTATTGACTTATAATAAGTTATTAGTAGCCAGGATTCTGAGTTAAATTTGGATTTAACGCAAGCTGAGATAAAGGAATTGGAAATAGATTCCATTTAGAGTCTCCAACTGATGCTGAAGCCTTTAATTCCCATCCTCTTGTATACTGTCCAAAACGAATCATATCTGTTCTACGAACAAACTCTCCGTATAGTTCTCTTCCTCTTTCGTCTAATAAGTCTTGGTCAGAGATCGAACCTAAGGGTTGTGCACCTCTGATTGCTCTTAACTCATTGACCATGGTAAGCGCTTGACCTGAGTTACCACTTCTGTGTAAAGCCTCAGCTTTCATTAAGTGCGCATCAGCGTAACGGAAAGCGATTTTGTGATTAGTAAATGCCCCGTAAGTAGGATTGTACTTGATCACACGGATTCCAGTTTCTTCTGGGTTATTGATTAACTCAGGAGAAGAGTTGTTACCATTAGCATCAAGGTTTTCGAATTTTCCGAAACCTCTAGTGAAGTTAAGCGGTCTACCTTGTCTTTGCTGTAGTGGTGTTCCATCATAATTGTACTGCTGTCCAATTAAGAATCCGTTACCGATGTTTGAACCATCAGCGTAACCGTCACCATTGCCGTCAGAACCACCAGGAACATCTCCGATAAGTTTTCCTCCAGAAGGAACTCCTCCTCTTCTTTCTTCCTGTCCATCAACAGCCATTCCCATTTCGTCAACGTTATTACTGAAAGGATCCCCTTCAAATAAATCGTAGTACTCAGCCAAAGTAGAGAATCCATTCCATCCTCCACCTGCCATTTCAGGGGCCATATTGTAGTGCATACCATTCCAGATGTTGTTACCTACAGATGCAGGAACCCACCAGATTGTTTCAGAATCTTCAGTATCTCTAAAGATATCGAAGTATCCAGATTGTAAGCTATGGCTTCCGCTGATCGCGTCTACAAGACTGATAACCGCAGCCATATCTGATGCATCAGGAGCACCGGCGTTAGTGAAGATGTGCTTGTTCAGCATTAATCTTGCTTTCATGAATTGAGCAGCTTCTTTAGTAGCTTTCTCTCTTGAAGCAAAATCCGAAGCAGATGGTAATCCTGAGATTGCAGCATCAAGATCTCCGGCGATAAATGCAACAGCATCTGCACCAGTTAATACTTCTGGAAAAGAAGCTAACGCCAATGTCACATCTCTAACAGGAACTTGTCCAAATAGATCAAGTGTTGTCATCATAGACCAAGCACGTAAGAAATGTGCTTCTGCCTTTTGTGTTGATGAAGCATTAGATTGAGGATCAATTACTTCAGACATAACGAGCTGAAGCCCGTTAACACCGCCCCAAACATTTCCTACGAATGCTTGTGTAGCATTCCATTCGTGTTGGTGAAGCTGTCTCCAAAGACCGTTGTCTCCCCAGTCAGATCCTCTTGTTGGAATCAAGTATGAATCTGCTGTTACTTCTTGTAAAGCGTAATAATTGGCCTGGTCTGTGTAAAGGCCATTAATTGTTCCGTACCCTGAGTTCAGAGCACCTTCAACATCTGCCACTCCGACAAATGTTGATCCATTCGCGTCAGCTGGAGTAATTACAGAATCTGTTTCTGTAACTTCTAAATCAGTACATGAAACGGCCACAAAGGCTGCTGCTGACAATGATAAAAATAAATTTAAACGATTAGTTCTCATATTAATTTTTTTGTTTGTTTAGAAACGTGCATTAATACCGAATGTAATTGTACGAGGTCTTGGGAATGAGTTGTAGTCAATTCCACTTGTTGGAACTCCACTACCTAAATCACCCGTTGCCGCCGATACTTCAGGATCAACACCACTGTAATCAGTGAATAACAATAAATTCTGTCCAGTAAGAGATAATCTTAAGTTGTCTAAGACACCATCACCACTTAAAGGAACATTATATCCGATTGATGCATTCTGCCATCTGATAAAGTCACCTTTCTCAAGGAATCTTGTAGATACTGCTAACGAAGATCCAACAGCCTCAGGCTCGTCGAATACATTAGCCGTTACATTTCTAGACGTTACAATGTTTGCTTTTGTAAAGTAAGCATTTGCTGTACCGTTGTATACATAGAATCCAAATTGACCTGTGAAATAAGAACTGAAGTCCCAATTTTTATAAGTCATATTTAATGAAAGACCTGCGTTAACATCAGGTAATGCATTAGCATCAACATATTTCTTATCTGCGTCAGGATCACCAACTCCGTTTCCATCAACATCAGCATAAGTTGGGAAACCAGCAGAATCAAATCCTGTAAACTCAGCCATGTAGAAAGAGAATAAAGGAACATTGTTCGATAGACGCTGTGCATAAGCACCTGATAAACCAGGTCCGTTTACAGCTCCTGTTTCGAAGTAAATGTTTTCATTCAATCCAGTAACTAAGTTCTCGTTGTATGAGATATTGAAGGCAGTAGAGAATGTCATATCCTCAGTGCTAGCCCAAATGTTATTTAAGGCTAATTCCACCCCTTTGTTTTCAATTTCAGCTGGTAAGTTCAAAATGATACTACCACCGAATGCAGGTGCCGCAGCAGGAAGTCCGATAATCTGATCATCCGTTGTAGACTGATAAACATCAATACTACCTGAGAATTTGTCATCGTTAAATCCGAAATCGATACCGGCGTTATATGAAATAGTAGATTCCCACTTAAGCTCTGGATTAGGGTTAGATACTACGTTTACACCAGGACCGTTAAGGATGAAGTTTACATCGAGGTTATCATTGATTCCAACTCCTCCAAATCGCTCACGTCTCAAGTATAGTGCGTGACCTAAACCTTCTTGGTTACCAGTTACCCCAGCACCAGCTCTAAGTTTTAAAGTAGAGAAAGCATCTCCCATGAAATCTTCTTCAGAAAGTTTCCAAGCTACTGCTCCAGAAGGGAAGTAACCGTACTGATTCTCTGGTCCGAATCTTGAAGAACCATCAGCTCTCATTGTACCAGTTAATAAGTATTTATCTGCTATTGTTAAATTAACTCTAGCGAAGTAAGATTGAATGTCATCAATAACATTAAAACGATCTGCTGCTAAAGCTGCAACTAATCCAGTCTTCTCTCCTCTAACAGTTTCTGAGATAAATCTGTTATCTCCTGTTGGTAAAATAGAGTTTACAACAACGTTACTACCTGTAGAAGATGCATCGTATCCAAATTGCTGGAAGTTTTCACCCTGAAGTGAATTTCTAGTTGTTTGAGTAGAGTTTATTAATTGATCTCTCATTTCTGATAAATCGCTAGATGCGAAACCAGCACCTGTTGCAAATGTTCCTGACCTAGCAAAACTTTGGAAAGAATAACCAGCAAGGGCATCAACGTTAACAGAACCGAAAGTCTTGTTGTAGCTTAAAGTAGCTTCAAGAAGTCTGTTTGTAAACTCAATAGCTTGCATATTACCTCTTGTCTGTCCTTGATTTACACCAGCAACAGCAATATCAGTTGCATTAGTGATTGAAGCAGCAAGAGATCTTGACTCATCATAACCAGCGTTTACTTTGGCTTTAAGACCATCAGCTAATTCGTATTCTAAAGATGCATTTAAAAGTGCTCTCTCAGTGTTTGTTAAAGTTTGCGTTCTAGTTAAAAGAACTGCAGGATTAATCAACGACCCACCTGGAAGGTAATTAGGATCTGCTGGCCAAGTTGGATTAGCTGAGTAAGCTGCACCAATAAGGTCACCACGGAAACCTGCTGTAGATGATAGAGGAGCTGCCTCATCATTTACTCTAGATACAGACGCCTGTACATTTAACGTTAATTTATCATCTAAGTAGCGTTGTGTAGCATTGATTCTACCTGTAATACGCTCAAAACTTGAATTTTTGATGATACCGAATTGCTTACCATAACCTAATGTAGCACGGATATAACCGTTACCTAATTGACTAGAGTAAGAGATATTTTGATTTTGAGAAGCTGCATTTCTTGAAATGTAGTCTACCCAATCAGTATCAGAACCTGCATCAGCTGCTGCTACATCACCACCTACGTTTCCAACTAAGGCAAGGAATTGATCTCTACCTAAAAGGTCAAGACCGTTAGCTAAACTTGAAACACTCAATGTAGAAGAGTACTCAATTGTTGGTTGGTTAGCTGTCTTACCGCTTTTTGTTGTAATGATAACAACACCATTCGCTCCTCTAGATCCGTAAATCGCAGTCGCAGAAGCATCCTTAAGAATAGAGATACTTTCGATGTCGTTAGGGTTGATAAAGTTAAGAGGGTTTCTCGCAGAGTTACCACCTGTTGCACCTCCAATTGTAGGTACATTACTTTCACCTGATAATGGAACTCCATCAACTACGTAAAGTGGATTGTTGTTCGATCTAATAGAGTTAGAACCACGAATGTTTAATGCGATTCCAGCTCCAGGTTCACCACTGTTAGAAGAGATTTGAACCCCGGCAACTTTACCTTGGATCAATTGTTCTGGTGATGCAATAGCGCCCACGTTGAAATCATCTGAGGTAACGGCAGCAACTGCACCAGTTGCATCTTTAACCGTTGTTGCACCATAACCAATGATTACAACTTCATCAAGTGCTTGTAAGTCTTCTTCAAGAACGACATTGATTGTCGATCTTCCATTAACGGAAATTTCTGCTGTTTTGAAACCGATATAACTTACAACAAGAGTAGCGTCTCCAGAGACGTTGCTTAGGCTGTAATTACCATCAAAGTCAGACTGTGTTCCGTTAGTAGTACCTTTCACTAAAACGCTTGCTCCTGGAAGAGGACCATTGGCATCAGATATGGTACCCGATACTGTTTGAGCCTGTGCAGTCGCCATACCTAAAACGGCAGCGAAAAGCAAAAGGCCTTTGCGTAACGTAATCTTCATAAATGTTAATTTTTAAGTTTAGTTAATGTAAATCTGGCTAAAAGTATTAAAAAATTTAAAAGTGCAAACATAAATTGTACATTTTTTACTCTTTTCTTAAGTTTTAGTATATGTTTGTGGCTTAAAATTTCCATTCTTAAATCTTATAACACAGTTCATGCATCAAAACTACATCATAGCGGACCCTTGGAGTATCATAGAAGAAGGCTACGAACCTGAGCGATTTAAATCCTCTGAAAGTCTGTTTAGTTTAGGAAATGGTGCTATGGGTCAAAGGGCAAACTTTGAAGAGTTTTATTCTGGGCCATGTTTTCAAGGAAGCTATATAGGAGGGGTTTATTATCCTGACAAAACCAAGGTAGGGTGGTGGAAAAACGGCTATCCAGAGTATTTTGCTAAAGTGCTTAATGCCCCAAGCTGGATAGGGATTGACTTTTATGTTAATGATGACCTATTTGACCTAAATACTTGTTTAGAAGTACAGAATTTCAGGAGAGAGCTCAACATGAAATCTGGGTATTTATCTCGTTCTTTTGAATGCGTAACTACCAAAGGGATCAAACTAAAAATCGAAGCTCTTCGTTTTTTGAGTATGACCGAAAATGAACTTGGAGTGATTTCTTACAGGGTTACGGCTCTAGACCAAGCAATTGAAATCAGATTCGAACCTTATTTAGATTCAGGAATAAAAAACCAAGACAGTAATTGGGATGATGATTTTTGGAAAACCACTTCTGTGAGTTATCGCAATGGACGTTCATACATTCTTGCCCAAACACTAAAGACAGAATTTAAAACCTGTACTTATATGTATTGTGAGCTCCATGTGGATCAAAATAAATCTCAATTTGATATTTTGAGTAAAGAAGATACTTCGATCAAAACGGTATCGGGAGTTCAACTCGAAAAGGGTCAAACTGCTCAATTCTATAAATACGGAGGATACACTACTTCATTAAATCACAGCGAAGATGGTTTAGTTCAGGCCGCTGACTACTGTATAGATACAGCTATTACAAAAGGATTTAAGTCCTTATTTGCAGAACAAGAAGAGGCTTGGGCCAATATTTGGGACACCAGTGATATTGTAATTGAAGGAGATGTAAAAGCGCAACAAGGGATACGCTTTAATATTTTTCATTTAAACCAGACCTATTCAGGAAAGGATGCTAGACTAAATATCGGACCTAAAGGATTTACAGGTGAAAAATACGGTGGGAGTACTTATTGGGATACCGAGGCTTATTGTCTTCCATTTTACATGCTTACAAAGAATCAAGATGTGGCACGAAATCTTTTGGTCTATAGATATAATCATCTTGAACGCGCCATAGAAAATGCTAAAAAACTTGGGTTCAGTTCAGGAGCTGCATTATACCCTATGGTTACTATGAATGGTGAAGAGTGTCACAATGAGTGGGAAATTACATTTGAAGAAATTCACAGAAATGGAGCTATCGCATTTGCTATTTATAATTATGTGAGGTTTACAGGAGACTACGACTACCTCAAAGAGATGGGTATGGAGGTTTTAATCGGAATCGCTCGTTTTTGGCAACAACGCGTGCATTTCTCTCAAGCGAAGAAGGCCTATGTTATGCTCGGGGTTACAGGTCCAAATGAATACGAAAACAATGTCAATAATAACTGGTACACCAATTACATCGCGAAGTGGTGTTTAGAATATACCTTGACTCAACTCCATAAAGTACGAGATGGCGCACTTGAAGAATACGACAGAATCAAAGGAATTTGCGGTTTAACAGAAATCGAATTGGAACAATGGGGTGAGATTGCTGCTCAAATGTACTTTCCTTATAGTGACGAACACCAGATTTATTTGCAGCAAGATGGATTTTTAGACAAGCAGTTGAGACCAGTTTCGGAATTACAAAACGACCAACGACCTATCAATCAAAAATGGTCTTGGGATCGAATCCTCAGGTCTCCTTATATCAAACAAGCCGATGTGCTTCAGGGATTTTATTTCTTTGAAGATCACTTCAGTATTGAAGAACTTGAACGACATTATAATTTCTACGAACCCTTTACGGTACATGAATCTTCACTCTCACCCTGTATTCACAGTATTCAGGCCGCTAAACTCGGAAAGATGGATCAGGCCTATGCCTTTTATCTGAGGACCTCTCGATTGGATTTGGATGATTACAATAAGGAGGTAGAAGAAGGCTTACATATCACTTCAATGGCTGGAACTTGGTTGAGTATTATAGAAGGCTTTGGCGGATTGAGGATGGAGAACGATAAACTCAGTTTGAGACCGCAAATTCCAGAACAATGGGATTCTTATCGGTTTAAAATTAATTTCAGAGGTCGAATTATTTCGGTTCATGTCGATCGCAATGGGGTAGAATTGCACTTAAAATCTGATATTCCAATGAGTCTAAGAGTTTTTGGCAAGAAAATTGAACTTGCTCCAAACAAGACCATTAAAGTATGAGATTATTAGTATCTATTTTTTATCTGTTATTAAGTGTTTCGGCTACTGCTCAGTTAGCGCGTATTGAACCTCCAAATTGGTGGGTCGGTATGAAAGACCATTCGCTTCAACTCATGTTGAAGGGGACCAATTTAAATCAATTCGACCAGGTTCGAGCTTATTCCAAGGGGATTGAAGTCCTTGAGACGCATGGGGCTGACCACCCGGATTATTTATTTGTTGACCTCAGAATTGACCCTAATGTCAACAGCGGTAAACATCTTTTTGCACTTCAAGGTGAGGCAGGGCAACTGCAATTCGAATATGAATTTCTAGAAAGAAAACAAGAGGCTCAAGATTTTTTAGGCTTTGACAGTTCAGATGCGATTTACTTGATTACTCCTGATCGATTCGCCAATGGCGACCCAAATAACGATGTGGTCTTGGGCATGAGAGAATCGGATATTGATAGAAGTGATGATTACAAAAGACATGGGGGAGATATTCAAGGGATACTTGACCATCTGGATTATATTGAAAAGATGGGGTTCACGGCGATTTGGTCGTCTCCACTTTTAGAGAACGACATGAAAGAGCAGTCCTATCACGGATATGCCATCACTGATTTTTATAAGGTTGATCCTCGCTTTGGAACATTAGACTCCTATAAAGCACTCGCAGAGGAAATGCGCAAAAGAGGCATGAAGCTCATTATGGATCAGGTCGCTAATCATGCTGGTTTGGAACATTGGTTTATGAAAGACCTTCCTTTCAAGGATTGGATCAATCAACAAATGGCCTATGAAAATGGAGAGGCGCTTAGCATTTCGAATCACAGAAGAACGACCAATCAAGATGCTTATGCTTCAGAGGTAGATAAAATTGAAATGAATGAGGGGTGGTTTGTGCCCAGCATGCCTGATTTGAATCAGAACAATCCATTTATGGCCGAGTACATCACTCAAAATAGCATATGGTGGATTGAAACCTTGAAGCTAGGTGGAATACGACAAGACACCTATCCCTATCCAGACAAAAATTTCATGAGTTATTGGACCCGGCGAATTATGAATGAATACCCAAACTTTTCAATTGTAGGTGAGGAATGGAGTTACAATCCGCTGCTTGTAGGATATTGGCAGGATGCTGCTAACAACAGAGATGGCTACCGATCTAAGCTCGATGTTTCTATGGATTTTCCTTTGCAAAAAGCCATAGTTGAGTCTCTCACCGAAAATGAATCCTGGGATAAAGGTTTGGTCAAATTGTACGAGGCACTCGCCAACGACTTTGGATATGGAGACCCCTTAGACCTTATGATATTTGGAGATAACCACGATATGGATCGCCTGTTTACTCAACTGGGAGAAGACTACAAGCTTCAAAAAACAGCCTTGAGTATTTTGAGCGTTTTACCTAGAATTCCACAGTTTTATTACGGCTCTGAAATCGGTATGCAAAACACAGCTAAACCAGGTGATCACGGCCTTATTCGTACTGATTTTCCAGGAGGTTGGAAAGGCGATATTCAAAATGCCTTTACTGGAAAAAACTTAAGCCCAGCGGCTTTAGATTTACAGCAATTCACAAGAGATTTATTGCAGTTTAGAAAGAAGACTAAGGTGCTACACCAAGGTAAAACCAAGCATTTTGCTCCCAAAGAGGGTTTATATATCTTAAGTCGATATACTACAAATGAGCAGGTCGTACTTTTAGTCAATAAAAATGAGCGTGAGCAAGGTCTTGATTTATCGCATTACAAGGAGTTGAATTTTGATCAATATCACATTTCGGATGCCTTAACCAAAGAAGTATTCCTAGATGCTACTGAAATCAAGGTTGAAGCAAATTCTAGTTTGTTATTACATTTTAAAAAAAAAGTGAAAAAGAAAGAGGTCATATATCAAGTATTTACTAGACTGTTTGGAGCTAAGGGAAAAAATGCAGTTCAATGGGGCACAAAGGCGCAAAATAGCGTTGGAAAATTTAGTGATTTCACTGATCAGGCCTTAAAAGAAATTGCAGACTTAGGAGTAACAACGATTTGGTATACCGGGGTTTTACACCACGCCTCGGTCACGGATTATTCAGCCTATGGAATTCCAGCGGATGATGCAGACGTTGTCAAAGGACGAGCGGGTTCTCCCTATGCCATACGAGATTATTACAACGTTGATCCTGATTTGGCTTCTGATGTTAATAATCGTTTAGAGGAGTTCAAGGCGCTTATTGAACGTACACACAACAACGGAATGAAGGTAATGATTGACATGGTTCCTAATCATGTTGCTAGGGGTTATAAAAGTTTGACCAAGCCCGAGGGTATTCTCGACTTAGGAGAAGACGATGACACGACCCTAGAATATCATAAGGATAATAATTTCTATTATCTGCCGGGAGTTTCGTTTCAAACACCAGATTGGGAAGAAGGATTTGTTCCACTAGGAGGGAAACAACCTGAACTCGTCGACAAAAAATTTAAAGAGTATCCTGCAAAGTGGACAGGTAACGGTGCGCGAAGTGCTAAACCAAATGTGCACGATTGGTATGAAACTGTCAAAATAAACTTTGGAGTTCAACCAAATGGAACCAAAGATTTTCCCGAGTTGGGAGATGAATATTCTAATAGGGCTACCTCCAAACACGCTTCTTTTTGGAAAGACAAGCAAGTGCCTAACACCTGGATAAAAATGAGGCAAATCGCAGAATACTGGTTAGGACTAGGGGTAGATGGGTTTCGATTTGATATGGCCGAGATGGTTCCGGTAGAGTTTTGGAGCTATTTGAATTCTTCGATTAAAGCCATAAATGAGGATGCCATCTTGCTCGCTGAGGTGTACAATCCAAAGCTGTATAGAGACTACTTGAAAAAAGGTAAAATGGATTATCTCTACGATAAGGTTGATTTATACGATAGTCTCAAACACATCATGAAAGGATACGGCTGGACAGATCATATTCATACGGTGCAACTAGAACTCAATGACATAGAAGGGCATATGCTTCGTTTTTTAGAAAATCACGATGAGCAGCGTATAGCAAGTCCTGAATTTGCTGGTGATGCGGCACTTGGAAAACCTGCAATGGTCGTTTCTGCGACCTTAAATTCTGCTCCTGTGATGCTGTACTTTGGTCAAGAGGTAGGAGAAGATGGCAGCGAAAACCCTGGCTTTGGCAAGCCGAGTCGCACCTCTATATTTGACTATGTGGGTGTTCCCAATCACCAGGCTTGGATGAATGAGGGCGCTTTCGATGGAGGACAATTAACTGAAGAACAAAAACAACTACGAGCCTACTACCAAAAGATTTTAAAAGCTGTGCACAAATCTGGTGCTTTTTTGGGCCCATATGTTGAAAATCACTATTACAATAAAGCCCACACAGATGGATATGACCACCGTATTTACTCTTTTGTCAGATACGATGATAAAGAGGTTGTTTTAGTGGTCAGTAATTTTGAGAAAGATAAAAACTACAAGATTGATCTCAAATTAGACCCCAGTATAGTTAGCCTTCTTCAGCTCGACCAAGACGATTACGATTTGAGTGATTTGTTGACTAATGACACTTCAAAGCTGCATATTTCAGAGGAGATTGGTCATGTTTCAATGGATTTAAAACCCCTAGAATCTAGAATCTTTCTTTTTAAACGTTGATTTTTAGCATGTATTTTTATTTTTGTAAACATTAAAGTTTATGATTGCATGAGAAAATTAATTTTAATTCTAGGAGTGTTGTTTATGGCTTGTGATTCGTCTTCAAATTTTTTGGTTATTGGACATCGAGGAGCTATGGGTTACGAAACTGAAAACACTATTGCATCGATAGAAAAAGCCATTGAGCTTGGCGTATCCATGATTGAAATCGATGTTTTACGCATAAAGAGTGGTGAAGTAATGGTTTTTCACGACAAACGCGTAGATAGACTTACCAACGGAGCCGGTGAAATTGAAGACTATTATATGACAGATGTTTTGGCCTTAAATCTTGTTGGAGGACATAAAATTCCAACACTTCAAAAGGTGTTAAAAGCAGTAGACGGGAGAGTTAAAATCAATATTGAACTGAAGGGTAAGAGAACGGCTTCGAAGGTCGACCAAATCATTCGTGTATATGAAAGACGAGAAGGTTACCCTCTGAGTAATTATGTCATTTCCAGTTTTGATTGGGAGGAACTCGATGCCTTTAGAGCTCTTAATCAAGAGGTAGATGTTGCTGTATTGACTGATGCTGATCCTCTACAAGCGATTTCTAAGGCTCAAGAACTAAATGCTATCGCTATCAATCCTTACTATAAAAATATCAATGCTGAAATCGTTGAACAAATTCACAATGCTGGATTCAAAGTTTATACCTATACGGTGAATGAAGAAGCGGATATCGCGTCCGTAAAAGACATGGGTGTAGACGGAATATTTTGTGACTATCCCGACCGTGCATTATGATGTCATCATTGTAGGTGGAGGTGCCTCTGGATGCTATGCAGCCGCTCAACTGAGCGATTTAAGACCTGATTTATCTATTGCGATTGTAGAAAAGACTTCTTCGTTTCTTTCAAAGGTTAAAATTTCTGGAGGGGGGCGATGCAATATTACTCATCATCAATTTGAACCTCAACTCCTCAGTCAAAATTACCCCAGAGGTTCTAAAGAGTTATTGGGCTCTTTTTTTCGATATGCAGTGGATGAAACCTTATCCTATTTTGAATCTTTGGGAGTGCGGTGGAAAGCCGAATCAGACGGTCGTATTTTTCCTGTAAGCGACGACTCTCAAACGGTTATTGATGCCTTGATGCAAAAACTTTATGACAATAGGGTGAAACTGATTTATCCACAAGGGGTGAAAGCGATTTCGAAACAAGAAGCTTATTTTGTTGTTGGAACCACATCCAGAGAATACAAAGCGGAGGCAGTGATTGTCGCAACGGGAAGTGCACCAAATATGAATAAGGTAATTACCGCCTTAGGACACAAATTGGTGGCTGCAGTACCCTCTTTATTCACCTTTCATATAGAGGAGCCAAAATTATTGAAGTTACAGGGTATTTCGGCTGAGGTTGAGGCAAAGGCTGAGGGCATAGAAACCGATGGACCTCTGCTTATCACACATTGGGGTCTTAGTGGTCCTGCCATATTAAAATTATCCGCTTGGGGAGCTAGACATTTTAATGAAAAGGAGTATAAGTTTGAATTGAAGCTCAATTGGGTGAGAAAAAAGCAACAAGAGGTTTTGGTAGAATTGGAACGGTTCAAACATCAAAATGCGACCGAAAGTATTTTAAAACCGCAGTGGGGATTATCTAAAAGACTGTGGGGCTATCTTATCGATCGCGCAGACTTGTCAGAGAAAAATTGGGCAGAATGCTCTCGAAAAGAACTGCAAAAATTACAAGAAGTTTTGACCCATGACACCTATAGGGTGGTCAATAAAAGTACCTACAAACAAGAATTTGTTACGGCAGGAGGGGTTCGTTTAAAAGATGTAGACCTTAAAACCTTTGAGAGTAAAATACGACAAGGTCTTTATTTTACAGGAGAAGTTTTAAATATTGACGGCATTACAGGGGGCTACAACTTTCAAAATGCATGGACCTCTGCTTATTTGGCCGCTTCTGCTATCGCTAATTCTGCCTATGCCGGCTTAAATCAGTAATCTGCACTATCTTTAAACAAAATTCTCAATATGACTGAAGAGGTCTTTAAGGCGCAATTAAATTCATCAAATTATAGTGATTTTAGCGTAGGCTGGAAGAGCCCAAGCAATATAGCTTTGGTTAAATATTGGGGAAAAAAGCCAGTTCAAATTCCCGCAAATGCCTCATTGAGTTTTACCCTAAGTGAATCGTGCACTAGCACAGAAGTTCAATTTAGTTTGGCAGAGGCACCCTCTTTTGATTTAGTGTTTGAAGGAAAGGCTAAGCCAAGCTTTCATCCAAAAATTCAAGACTTTCTCGATCGTATATTACCCTATTGTCCCTTCTTAAGTGCATATCACCTGAGTATTGAGACGAGTAATTCTTTTCCGCACAGCAGTGGAATTGCTTCTTCTGCCTCAGCTATGGCTGCACTAGCATTGAGTATTTGCAGTTTAGAACGAGAGCTCGGGGGTCTTCAAAATGATGCCTTATTTTTTCAAAAAGCCTCATTTTTATCGCGTTTAGGTTCAGGAAGTGCCTGTCGAAGTATTCAAGGTCCAATGATGAGTTGGGGTGTACACCCTGATTTAGAAAATAGCTCAGATTTATACGGGACAGTTTTCGAGGCGGAATTGCAAGAGGTTTTTAGATCATACAAAGACACCATTCTTCTGGTTCATAAGGGACAAAAATCAGTAAGTAGTACGGCTGGGCACGATTTAATGAAGGGTCACATTTTTGCTCAATCTCGATTTGAGCAAGCGCAAATACATTTGACAGAACTGAAATCAGTCTTACAAAATGGAGATTTAGAACACTTTATCCGTATTGTAGAATCTGAGGCACTTAGTCTGCACGCGATGATGATGAGTAGCCATCCGTATTACATTTTGATGCAGCCAAATACTTTAGCTATTCTTCACGGTGTAATGCGTTTCAGACAGGAGACAAAAATTCCATTGTGTTTTACTTTAGATGCTGGAGCAAATGTTCACTTGTTATATCCAGAGTCCTATGCGAGACAAATTTTGCCTTTTATTGAACAGGAATTGAGTTTGTTTTGTGAACAAGGCGCCTTCCTCTCAGATGCTGTGGGTAAAGGATCTCAAAAAATTGTTTAACTTTACTCTTTAAACTATAAACAAAATGAAAGGCCCATTATTTTACGCTAAAATTTTACTTTTCGGCGAATACGGAATCATCAAAGATTCTAAGGGCCTGGCCATTCCTTTTAACGCATTCAAAGGAGCCCTTAAAAATGAAGATGTGCAGTCTGAGGTTGCTTTAGAGTCAAATTCACATCTAAAGAAATTCGCGAGTTATTTAAAAACCTGCGTTGAAAAAGGTGAAATTACTGTTGCCTTTGATTTTGAGCTCATGTTCAAGGATCTCAACCAAGGAATGTATTTCGACAGTTCTATTCCAAGGGGATACGGCGTTGGAAGTAGCGGAGCTATCGTAGCTGCTTTTTACGACAAATACGCCCTAGAGAAAATAACAATTTTAGAAAATCTTACTCGAGAAAAGCTTTTACATCTCAAGGCTTTATTTGGTAAAATGGAGTCTCATTTTCACGGGAGTTCTTCGGGTTTAGATCCGCTCAATAGTTATCTGAGTTTGCCGATTTTAATACATTCCAAACAGCACATTGAATCTACTAGAATTCCATCTCAAAATGAGGTGGGTAAAGGCGCAGTTTTTTTGCTTGACAGCGGTATGGTCGGTGAGACTGCACCTATGGTAAATTTGTTCTTAGAGAACATGAAAAATGAAAAATACGAGCGCGTCATACAAGAAGAATTTGTCACCTATACGGATGCGTGTATTGAACACTTCCTCAAGGCAGACTTCAAAGGACTTTTTGGTGATTTAAAGAAATTGTCACAAGTAGTTTTTGATCATTTTAAGCCCATGATTCCAGGTCAATTTCACGAGCTTTGGAAAAAGGGACTTGAAGGAGATAGTTACTATTTAAAGTTGTGCGGTTCTGGAGGTGGAGGCTACTTCTTGGGATTCACTGAAAACCTTGAAAAGGCTAGGGCTGAGTTAAAAGATTACGACCTGGAGGTAGTATATACCTTTTAACCAAAAGTTTGAGCGCAATGCTCACAAATAAATAAACAAATGGGTTACCAACTTTTTGGACTACTCTCTTTGGTGCGCGTCTACAACCTTTTTTGGGTCGTTCTCGCCCAGTATTTTGTCGCTTTTTTCATTTTTGGAGTGGGCGATAATAAACTCCTATTGCTTCGGAATTTTGAACTTCATCTCATTGTCTTTATCACTAGCTGTATCATTGCAGCCGGATATATTTTGAATCACCTTTACGACAGTCAAAAAGACTTGATCAATAGACCGTATAAGAGCATAATTGACGGTCAAATCAGCAGAGGACACAAATGGAGTTTTTTAGTTGGGATCAATGTTTTGGCACTCAGTCTTTCACTGCTTATTTCACTAAAATCTTTTCTGTTTTTCAACTTCTATATTTTCTCTATTTGGATGTATTCGCATCGCATAAAACGAATCCCTCTTCTGGGTAATTTTTTTGCGGCTATCCTATCTGTGATTCCAATATTAGCGGTGAGTATTTACTTTGATAAATTTGATTTATTGAATGCCTATCAGGCGCTTTTTCTCTTTTTATTATTGGTGATCAAAGAACTGATTAAGGATCTTGAAAATCTGAAAGGAGATTTAGCACTTTCTTATTCGACTTATGCGGTCGAAAACGGAGAGCGCAGTACTAAAAAAATAATAGCATTCGTCGCTGTTGGTTGTATTGTTTCAGCGGCCTTTTTGTTTGAACAAGAACAAATGCAAATTTTGAAACCCTACTTTTTGTATACCATCATATTTTTAGGGGTTTTGACCATTACTTTATTTTTAGTCAACAACAACAAGTCTTACCTTTTTCTTTATAATTTTGTCAAGTTAAATATCGTCATGGGTATTGCTAGCCTTGCATTTTTAGATCAGCAGTTTTGGTCAGAATTAGGTATCAGTGTGCGGCAATTCCTCCAATTCTAAATTAAATTGCTATGCCAACCCCTAAAAAATCCCGTCAAGACGGAATTAGATTAAATCGCTATATCGCACATGCGGGAATTTGCTCCAGAAGGGAGGCAGATACTTTCATTGCTGCGGGAAGTGTGAAAGTAAACGGCAAGACAATTACAGAAATGGGTTTTAAAGTACAGTCAAGGGACAAAGTAGAGTTTGATGGCCGACTTATTACTCCTGAAAAAAAGGAATACATCCTTCTCAATAAACCCAAAAACTTTATTACCACTACAAGTGATGATCGTGGAAGACGTACTGTGATGGAACTCATATCATCTGCTACAAAAAACCGACTTGTTCCAGTGGGAAGGCTTGACCGCAATACTACGGGTCTACTCTTATTTACCAATGACGGTGATATAGCTGCCAAATTAACCCATCCCAAACACGGAGTGCGAAAGATTTACCACGTGCAGCTCAACAGCTCTTTAAAGGTGAATCACCTTCAACAAATAGAGGCAGGAGTAACGCTTTCGGATGGACCTATTCAGGTTGACGCTATAAGTTTTATCGCCAATGCCCCCAAGTCTGAAGTTGGAATTGAAATCCATTCGGGAAAAAACAGAATTGTGCGAAGAATCTTTGAGCATTTGGGTTATGAAGTTCAAAAGTTAGACCGTGTTGTTTTTGCGGGTCTTACTAAAAAAGACTTACCTCGAGGTCATTGGCGACGCCTCACGCCCCAAGAACTCAGCACGCTTAAAATGATTCGTTGATTTTCGTAAATCAAAAAGGCAAAAACCGGCAGGTAAATTATAAAACTCAAAGCAGTCCAAGGTTGAGCTGAGTAACCAGTGTAGAACAGGTAACTGAGAAATATACTTGCGCTCCAAACCACCACAAACTTCTGCTGATGTAATACCGCTAAAAACAATAGGGTTATTAAATACCAGGGATGAACGGTAGCAGTGGTGAACAAGTATAAACTCAAGATCAGCAGCGCATTTTTAAGGGCTTTGTCTGTTGAAGAATCTTTGATTCCAAGATAAAATGAGGTGAAAAAAACCATAGCTGAAACTGCGGCACTATAGGTTTTAATGAATTTATAGGCGGGATAATTAAAAAGAGATTCAGCCGTAAATTTCCCCAGCTTGTAAAAACTTCCATTAAAGGCGAAATTGGAAAACCACAATTGTAGTGTTGCCCAAAAATTGGCAAGTTCATTCCCTTGAAAAAGAGGGAGTAATAAAACGATAGAAGAGCCGCTAAACACTAGGTAAAATCCCAGTTTTTTTGTTTGTTTAAAGGATTTCAAAAATAGGGGTAGAAACATCAATGGAATCAATTTGACAAATACAGAAAGCGACCAAAATAAGCCAGATAAGTTTGTTCTGTTTTTTTGAATCAGCCAGATGGCCAGGGCAAAGAAAAAGACCATCAGGCCTTCAAAATGTAAATTCCCAACACCTTCAACAATTACCAATGGATTTAAAAAATACAGCCCAATCCAAAGATTAGCTTTAGGGGGCTTAATCAATTTTTGAAGTAGCCAAAGAACACCCAAATCGGCTGCAAAAAGAACGGTTCGTAAAGCTTCAATTTCATAGGGATTGCAGAGGGCTGCGAGATAAAAGAAGAATTGATTAAAAGGAGGGTAATTGGAATAATTGTTTTGACTCAAATCTCCCATAATTTCATACATTGAGCTCATCAAACGATCTGAATTGTACTGTTCAATGAGTTCGCTGGGGGTAAATTGGTAGGGATCAATACCCTCTAAAATCAAATGACCATCCCAGATGAATCTGCTAAAATCTTGAGATAATAAGGGCGTACTGCCGTAAAAAACAAATCTTGAAAGAATCCCTAGTACTATTATTTGCCTGAGGGAC
Organism: Flavobacteriaceae bacterium; assembly: GCA_049596955.1. Classification (GTDB taxonomy): domain Bacteria; phylum Bacteroidota; class Bacteroidia; order Flavobacteriales; family Flavobacteriaceae; genus UBA3478. The sequence continues at coordinate 108,786 of JBMYMD010000002.1, read as the reverse complement.
AGGATGTTAGAGGTCCGTAAATAAAGCGCAAAACTCAGAAAGTAGAGTACAGAAAATTCAAATACTGCTGATCTCTGCGTAAAATGCGCGAATAAGGCATAACACAGAACCGATAAGAAAGGGATATAAATTTTAAGCTTTCGCAAATAGGGTTGCGAAGAATACGTATCCATAACCTATAAACAACATTAAATGAAAACTGAATAATCCATAGTCGTTTAAAGGTATGGCAGAATACATACCAAACAAAAAGTAAAGCATTAAACCAAATTCAAACATCAATTTAGGGGAGAGTTTATTCGAAATGTATTGGTTTCCTTTCCAGCTGTCGCTGATGCTCTTAATGTTGAATTTTGGCGTGCGAACAAATTCGCTTCTCTTACCTAAATGGCCTTCAATTACTGCGACCGAATTGTGGAGCGATAGGCCTAAAGCCACAGAGAAATAAGCAAAAAATAGACGTAAATAATCGATAAAATTATCCAGCCCTTTTCCTTGATTTGTTCTATAAGTCGCGTAGTAACAGAAGAATAGAATTATAGTACTGATGATAAAGAAACTCGTCAATTGAAAAACCCACCCCAATTCTGGAAAAGCTGCTTTGATGTAAAGCATAGGAACACTTAAAAGCGCCACAGTGAAGACAAATAAAAATACTGAGCTACTGAGTAAATGCATCAGTGCATGAAATTTTGTTTTCATTGAAATATGAGAAGCACTTAGCACTCTAATGGCGGTCTTCTTGAAGTTTTCTGCTCCTCCTTTATTCCATCTAAATTGTTGTGAGCGCGTTGCAGAAATTACCACTGGTAATTCAGCTGGAGTTTCTACGTCTTCAAGGTATTTGATTTTCCAATTTTTAAGTTGGGCTCTATAACTCAGATCTAAATCCTCTGTAAGGGTGTCGCCTTCCCAATTACCTGCATCAATGATGCATTCCTTATTCCAGATTCCGGCAGTTCCATTAAAGTTGATAAAATGCCCTTTTGAGCTTCTTCCTACTTGTTCTAAAGTGAAGTGCGCGTCCAGTGCAAATGCTTGTATTTGTGTTAAAATAGAGTAGTCTCTGTTGAGGTGCCCCCATCTGGTTTGAACGGCTCCTACTTGCTGGTCTTTAAAATAAGGCACGGTCTTTTTGAGCCAATCAGGGTCAGGAAGAAAATCGGCATCAAAAATAGCAATGAGATTTCCTTTGGCAATTTCAAGACCTTCTTTGAGGGCACCTGCTTTAAAGCCCTGTCGATTTGTGCGACAAATGTGAACGATGTCTAGACCTGATTCCTGCAGTTCAGCAATTATTTTTGCTGTTTTTGAGATTGAATCATCCGTTGAATCATCTAATACTTGAATCTCAAGTTTATTTCGTGGGTATTCTATTTTAGCGATATTGTGAAGCAAACGCTCAAGTACATATTTTTCATTGTAGATAGGTAATTGAATCGTTACGTAAGGGATTTCAGTTGGATCAAACAAGTTGAATTTTGGCGCTGATTGCTCTGCTTTTTTGTACCCTAGGTAATTGATCAACAAATTGAGTTGAGAGAGGCTGTATAAAAAAATAAGCAGGAGGCATCCTGTATAAATCAGGATCGCGAAAATAGACAAATTGTATTCCATAGCTTACTTCAAACTGTACTTGAAAATCCAGCCCAGTATTTTTACGCCTGCAAATATAGTGCCTTTTACTGTACCCGACACCTTGGATGTACCAATTCTGTCTTTGTAACTCACTGAGACTTCGTCATATGTTATACCTTGCTTGAGCACTTTTAACTGCATCTCTACGGTCCATCCATAGGTTTTATCACTCATATTAAGTTTTTGTAAAGTCTCGTAACGTATCGCTCTAAAGGGTCCTAAATCAGTGAATTTCGATTTAAAAAACCACCTCATCAAGGTGGTGGCAAGCGCGTTTCCAAAAACTTGTTGGGGTGTCATCGAATTTTTGGAGCGCAGTGCTGCGCTACGAGCCCCAATAACAAATTCGACCTTTTCAGCTGCTATTGGTTTGATTAAAAGTGGCATCTCTTCTGGAAAATCTGAGTAGTCTCCATCGAGAAAGACGACAATATCTTGATTTTTGGCTTTGGACTCTATATGTGCTATTCCTTTGAGACAAGCGTTTCCATATCCCATTTGTTTTTGATGTACTACTGTAGCTCCAGCCTTGAGAGCGACGGATGTTGTTTGATCGGTCGAATTGTTATCGACCACAATTATTTCAGTAACATCTTTCGGAATTTCAGCAATAACTTTTGCTATCGATTGCTCCTCATTAAAAGCGGGTATAATCACCCAAACAGCTAGATTATTTTTTATTGAGGACATCTGTATTTAAACTGTAAGTGTTTCCTGTCATAAATAATGGATTCTTTAATTTTCCGCTAGGAGAATCGTTTTCTAACTTGAGCACACCTCTAGGACAAACCGCTGAGCAAATACCGCAGCCAACGCAACTAGATCTTACAATATTTTCACCCCGTTGGGCATAAGACTTCACGTCTATTCCCATTTCACAGTAAGTGCTGCAATTTCCACAGGAAATACATTGACCTCCATTTGTGGTTATTTTGAATTTTGAAAAGAGCTTTTGCTGCATGCCTAAGATTGCTGCCATAGGACATCCAAAGCGGCACCATACTCGGCTTCCAAAAATTGGATAAAAGCCAGTGCCCACAACTCCAGAAAACATACTTCCGATCATAAAGGAATACGATTTTCGAAGTGTTTCACTTTGAAGTAAGAACAACTGTTTGGGTTCTGCGATTAGACCATAACAAACAAAACCTCCTAAAAGAATTCCAAACAATAAAATCCCATTACGAGCATCTTTTGCTAAAAATGATTTTTTGATTTTCAGCAGGTAAAACAAAAGTAGCCCGTTCACTGCTAAAATAAACCAGAGAAAGTCTTGCCTTCTGACCAGGTATTTGGAGTAGTCACTTCTGAGATAGGAGTACACTACTGCTACGGTCATTAAGATGGCAAATCCCAGCACAACATGAATGAGCCAGCGTTCCAATTTCCAGGCTTTTACGGATTTATCACTCAAATGTCTAAAGGTATCACCTGCTGTTTCTGCAAGGGCTCCACATCCGCAAACCCAGGAGCAATACCAGCGTTTACCAAATTTATAAGTCAAAATAGGGCTGATGATAAATATACTGAGCACGCTAAAGAGCAGTAATCCTATTCCTAATCCTCCTGAGCTCACGAATTGTTTGACCCTCCATCCTTCGAATTGATAATAGTTTAAGGGCCAAATGTTTTTAAAATCATAATAAGGTATATCGCCATGAAGACGGGCCATAATCTCCGGAAGAAAAAAGGCAAATACGAACTGAAAAAACATCACGCTCAACGTTCTGATTTGTTGATACGAATTGCCTCGGTATTTAAATAAGAACTTGACTCCAAAGACGAGAATAGAAAAGGTGTACAAACAACCATATACAAACCATTGCGTGGCCGGTTTTCCAGATAAATTGGCGCTGAGTGGATCGAAAAGTCGAATGATTGGTTCCAAATACGAGCTGTAGAAATAAAGTAAAATGTAAAAGACGCACAAAATCAAGCCTAAGACCCAGGCAGTGAATCCTCTTGAGCTCAATTTATTTTGATAAACGCCGTTTTTGTGGTGTTTGTGAAGTTCATATCCATAGCCCACAACCCCTAAAGTCATACAGCTAAAGCTAACGATCAAAATCACCGTTTGTGCAAGGGATAAAATTCCACCTACAATTAGACTGACAAGACCTATAAGGCCTAGAATACTATATATTTTTTTCATCTTTATACCTTTTGTAAGCCGTTTGAATGTCTTGACTGTAATCCTTAAAAAATTCAGGGTCAAAAAGGGCTTTGGTCATATTATTTACGATAAAATCGCTTGTCTTTTTTTCAATGAGCCATTGCTCAAACACCTCGTGTCTCCATCGAATTCCAAAACTGTTGATACCTAAAAAAGTGTTGTTATTTCGGTCTAGTGCTATGGTTATCCATTTGTGATTAGTACTGTCGAGTACACATTGAAAATGGATTTCATTTTCTTTCTTCATTCGGTCTGAACTGACTAGGCCATAGGTTTGATATTCCAATTCAAAAAATTTAGCTGAATTGAACCAAGGGCCTGGGGCGTAAACTGAGGGTTCAAGGCAGAGGTGTCTCGCGAGGGTTTCTCCCATTATACGCCCGGTGTACCACACGGCTTCAACATTTCGTCTGTCTTTAGGAGGCATCTTGTGTTGTGCACAATCTCCTATGGCAAAAACATCTTTGACATTGGTTTCAAAATGAGCATCAATCAATATTCCTTTGTCGGTTTCAATAGAGGTTTCTTTAAGCCAATCGATATTTGGATGTACCCCTGTTGCAATGCCAACTAAATCACAAGGGATGCTTTGGCCAGTAGTTGTGGTAACCCCAATGACCTCGTTTTGCGCATTGACTTCTATTTTATCCAGACTGGTTTCTAATGCTAAGCCTGGGCATTCTTCTGCGATATACGAAGTGAGTAATTGGGCATCACAATCAGGTAAAACACCGTTCCAATACCATTTTTCTCTGATTAAAAAATGAGTGTTAATCGCTCTTCGTTGAAGCATCTCTGCGAGCTCTATACCAATTAATCCGCCGCCCACTAGCACTGCGTTTTTAGCATGTTTAGCATTTTTTTCGAGCTCTTGTAAATCATCTAAATGATAAAAACCTTGAACTCCTTTTGCATTTTGATTGGGCCAGTTGTAGAATGTGGGTTTAGAGCCTGTGGCGATGACCAAATAATCATAAGAAGTTTCAAAGTTTGCACCCTCTTTTTTTAGTAGTATGGTTTTTTGAGCAGTGTCAATATGCTCAGCTCTTGCATGGATTAATTTGATATTGTTTTTTTCAAAAAATGCCTCTGGATAGCCATAAGTATCCTGTAGTTTTACATCTCCCATAAAGACGTACATCAAAGCTGTTCTCGAGTAAAAAAGGGGAGATTCATCAGAAATCATTTCAATTTCAAAGTCACTTAGCTTTCGAACCCATCGCGCTAAAGTAGTTCCGGCTATACCGTTTCCTATGATGACTAATTTTTTCAATATCCCAAGATTATGGATTAAAGATAATAACTTTATAAGGTGCGTATCTTACTTCAAATACTATTGTTTTGGATTACTTTCGGTATTCAGGCTCAGGAGTTTTTCAATGGCGTGAGTTTTGTGGCAAGTAGAGCTCAATTGCAAAAAGAACAGCTCAAGCATTTAGCTGTGATTAATGCAGACGCAGCCGCATTGATGCCCTTTGCTTTTATGCCTGATGAGCAAGGTCCTGTGTTGAGATTTAATCGGGATAATCAATGGTTTGGCGAGACCAAAGCAGGCATCAAACAATACGGAGATTTGCTTAGAGCCGAGGGCTATCAGTTGATGATCAAACCTCAAATTTGGATAAGAGGAGGCGTTTTTACAGGCACTATTGAAATGAAAACTGAAGCGGATTGGTTAAAGTTTGAAGACACCTACCGTTCTTATATTTTGACTTTTGCAGAAGTAGCTGAAGAGCTCAATGCTTCAGTCTATTGCATCGGAACTGAACTAAAGCGCTTTGCAAATAGTCGCCCTGACTTTTTTTGCACGCTAATCGAAGAAGTTCGTCAATTGTATTCAGGTCAATTAACCTATGCCGCAAATTGGGATGAATTTGAAGGCGTTTCGTTTTGGAATGAATTAGATCATATTGGGATTGATGCATATTTTCCTTTACTCGAAAAAGAAGAGGTAAGCTCAGAAGAACTTATTTCAGCCTGGAACCCGTGGCTAGAGCGAATTAAAAAGGTGTCTCGCACTAATTCTCGGCCAGTATTATTCACGGAGTACGGTTACAGAAGTATGAAATACGCAACGGCCAAACCTTGGCTTGTGGACAGAACCTTAACTGCGGTTGATTTCAATAATCAAAATGAGGCGTACAAGGCTCTGTATGAAGTGTTTTGGAAGGAGTCATGGTTTTCTGGAGGTTTTCTTTGGAAATGGTTTATTGACTATCCGCGATCAGGAGGAGCATCTGACAACAGATTTACCCCACAAAACAAACCTGTGGAAAGAATAATATCTCAGTATTACAATTGAGATTTAATAAAGCGATTGTAATGATATTTTAAGGTTTCTGGACCGAAACCAAAAAAATAGAAGGCGTGAATCAAGGCGTAATGAAACTGTAACTTCAAAAAGCCGATTTTACGGTACTTTCGAGCTGAAGTGATAACTATATCTTCCGCTATTCCAAACTTATACTGTTTGTATACTCGCGATATAAACTCGTTGTCTTCATAAATCTTATACCTCGAATCAAAACCTGAAAGTTCTTCGAAAACTCGTTTTTGGAGAAATAAGGTTTGGTCGCCACCACGGCAAATAAGGTAATTAAAGCGGGTAAAAAAGGCGAAAAACCTTAAAAACCATTTGTTCGAATCAAATTTCAATCTAAAACAGCCGGCAGATGCTTTTTGCAGAGTCTTCACAATATGCTCATCAAAACCTTTAGGCAAAAGAGTGTCTGAATGAACAAAATAAAGCACATTGTATTTAGCAATTAGAGCACCTGCATTCATTTGATGTGCTCTACCCTTTTTACAATCTACCCAAGTACATTTTGAATGGAGTTCAAGTTTCTCAATTTGGTTGAAACATTTTTTTTTGGTTTGATCTTGACTTCCTCCGTCAACGACGATAAGTTCAAAATCTTCTGATTTAATGGAATTCGCAACAGATGAAAGAACTTTTGAAATCGTCTTCTCTTCATTTAAAACAGGAATGATGATACTGATTCGATCTTTTTTCATCGGTTTTTCTTGCTCAGAGGTTATTTAGTAAAGCTTCGAGTTTTGGTGACTTTTTTAAATCATCGACGGTGTCAATGTCATTTTTTTCATCAAGTAAAAGCACGCTTTTAGACGAAAGGTCATTAAGGGTTTGAGCAAGTACTTGATCTGTTCCCCAATCTTTATTCTCAAATAGTGACTTCTCCCAAAAAGACAATCCCAATAAATAATAACCTCCGTCTTCAGCGGGTCCAATGCAGGTTTCATAGGATTCCAAATTCTCAAAGGCTTTTTCAATATCTGTGGTTTGTAGATTGAAAAGGTCTGCTCCGATGATCACGATTTTTTGATACCCTTTTTCAAAACCGATTTTTACGGCATTACTCATTCGATCTCCGAGGTCTTTTCCTATTTGAATCCCCTGCTCGAATTCATGTTTTTTAAGTAAGGGGTGTTTTTCAAGCCGCTGTGTAAATAGCACCTTTTTATCGGCATTAACAGATGATGCAATTTCAAGGGTGTGATTCAGCAAGATTTGATAAATTTTTAAGGCTTTTTGTTCGCCAATGCTTTTTGCTAATCGTGTTTTAACCTTTCCTAAGTCTGGGTTTTTAGCAAAAATTAACAGCAAACTTTTCATCAGTAAACCTTTTTTCCGCTTTTTAAAAGCATACCCCAGAACCTGTTGTAAGCATGGACGTTTTCTGTTTGGCGGTTATTCTCATCGTATACTTCGAAACCTTTATTTTTCCATAAAAAAATACCACCGTATAAGTTTTTTACATTGGTAAAACCTTTTTTTAGAAGTACTTCTCCAAGATCTTCTGAACGCACCCCTATTGAACAATAAACGACTATAGGTTTATTTTTATCAACATTATCGAGTGCTAAACTTTCTGAGTTAAATTGTTCTCCAATGAACTTTGCATCTTTTATTCTGCTTACTTGATACTCTTCTTTTTTTCTTGAATCAAGCAATAATACATCACTGTTATTGAGTTCTTCATTTAACTGATCAACACTTATATAAGGTACAGTCTTGTCGTTCAATAGCTTTAGCGTTTGATCAATACTTTTCTGTTGTTGTGCGTTCAAATTAAATAAACTTAAAAATAGAAGATAAAAGAGGTGACTTTTTGTATTCATGGCGATTAATCGAATTTAAGTAAATTCAGTAACATTTAAGATTAAAACAGTTTTTATGAAAAAGGTTTTTTTAATTGGACTATGTGTTCTTTCTTCGTGCGCTCAAATGAATACGGAAACTGCTATGAAGAACAAATCTGAGAATCAGGATGTTTACAGTGAAATGTATAGGCCTCAATTTCATTTTAGCCCTCCCAGTCATTGGATGAATGACCCCAACGGCTTGCTTTATGAAAATGGTGTATATCACTTGTTTTATCAGCATTATCCAGAGGATATCGTGTGGGGACCCATGCACTGGGGTCACGCCATTTCAAAAGACTTAGTGCATTGGGAAAATAGGCCTATAGCCTTATATCCAGATGAACACGGTTATATATTTTCAGGTTCTGCTGTTTTCGATAAAAATAATAGTTCTGGACTGGGCACCGATGAAAACCCACCCCTGATTGCTATTTTCACTTATCACCACCCTGAAAAAGCAAAGTTAGGAACTGATGATCATCAAACTCAAGGTATTGCCTATAGTCTCGACCATGGCGAAAACTGGACCATGTACAAGGACAATCCAGTAATCAAAAACGAAGATAAAATCAGAGACTTTAGAGACCCCAAGGTATTTTGGCACGAAGAGTCATCATCTTGGATCATGTGTTTAGTAGCTGGAGATCACTTACAACTGTACCGTTCTGTAAATTTAATCGATTGGGAATACGCCTCTTCATTTGGTCATAATCAAGGTGCACACGGCGGAGTATGGGAATGCCCCGACCTCTTTCCTTTAGAAGTTGAGGGTGAAACTCATTGGGTGCTGCTAATTAGCATCAACCCTGGCGCTCCTAACGGCGGTAGTGGAACTCAATACTTTACAGGCGAATTTGACGGTTACACCTTTAGTTCAGACCAAGAAGAACATCTGTGGATAGACTTGGGTCCTGACAATTATGCAGGGGTGACTTACAACGATGTTCCTAACGAAGACAGAATCTTTATCGGCTGGATGAGTAATTGGAATTATGCCAACATAACACCGACCCAAAAATGGAGGAGCTCAATGACGATTCCAAGAGTGCTATCACTTCGAAAGACACCTAACGGCATTAGGCTTGTAAACACTCCTATTAGCAAGCTCGATAGTATTTCTAAAATTCAGCCTCTAGCGCTAGACCAAAAAGAGGCTCGGCAAATTCATCTTCAAAACGACGAGGATTTTGAACTGATGCAGTCTCGAATTCTATTCGAAACCGAGCTTGACTTTGAAATGAAATGGAAAAATGCCGCTGGAAACACACTTTTAATTTCCGCTGATGGACAAGAGATTCTGGTTGATCGTTCAGATTCAGGTCGCGTAGATTTTGAGGATACTTTTGCCACTATTCCAATCAAGGCATCTTTAGCTGATCTTAAAAACGAGAAGGTTCATAAAATTGAAGTTTTTGTAGATCATTCCTCGGTGGAGTTATTTATAGATGGAGGATTGGTGTCGCTCACGGTTCAGGTTTTTCCTGAGGAACCCTTTTCTGACTTCAGTTTGAATGCTGATAAAGAGGTGCTTGATTTTAAAGCATATGCTGTAGAACGTATTTGGGATTAAATTTAAAATCCTTAATTAGGGTATTTACGGACTTATTTGTTTAACTTTAAAACAAAAACTCTAAACCTTATGAAAAAAGATAGACGTTCGTTTTTAACCCAAGTTTGTCCAACGGTTGCTTTTGCTTTTTTTGGATTATCCTTTTTAGAGGCTTGCTCAAAAGATAGTTCCTCAGAGCCAGAAGGGCCTGACCCAGGTCAAGGTAATACCGGTGACGATGGTTATAGCATCAACGGAAATACGGTGACTATAGACTTGTCAAACTCAAATTTTTCAGCAATTGGTACTTCCGGAGGATTTAAAAATTTATTAGATGCAGGGGTATTGCTACTGAGAATTTCTTCAAATGAGATATTAGCTTTTGATAATTGCTGTCCTCATGTTGGGACTTCTTCGCAGTGGTCTTACGCAAATAACAAATTTACCTGCGGTAATCACGGAAATAGTTACGGGATAGATAATGCCAATGTGGTCAATTGTAATTCTGGTTCAACATCAGGAAATTTGAGATCTTTTAGCACTTCGATTTCTGGAACGACATTGACCGTTACAACATCTTAATTTTTTGATTCGTGCTTAAAACAAATAAATCAGTAGTTCTAGGATTGTATGTCTCAGCACTCTATTTAATTTGTGCCGCCCCTGTTTTGGCTCAGGTTAAATGTTTGGATTGCCCAGATGTGAATCAAATTTCCTTGGAAGATGATTTATTTGCCGAATTAGAGTCAGAAAATAAAAAAACAGAATTACTGCCATCAAAAATGTTAATTACCCAACGTTTAATATGGGGTAAAAACGGATTGGCAAGAATAACGGGGATTGTTCCGCTATCAGAAGAAAATCGGCTGAGGGAATTGAAATGGAGAAGAGGGATGCTTAAAACCCATCAAGTTATAGGCTACACCACTTTGGCAGCCATGATTGCTCAAGGTATAATAGGCGGAAAATTATACAACGGAGATTACAGTCTCTACAAGCTCCATAAAGACATGGGTAACGCCGTGACTGCCCTTTATTTTACAGGTGCTGGACTTTCACTTTTTGCTCCGCCTGCTATTCAATTAAATAAAACTAAAGGACTGAATTCTGCAAGAATGCACAAATGGCTTGCTACAATTCACCTAAGCGCTATGATTGCAACCCAATACTATTCCGATCGCGATCGGGATATGCATAAAGCAGCGGCTTATACTTTGGTTGGTTCTTATGCGGCTGCGACCCTTGTATTGAGATTTAAATAAAGATATGAAGCTACAATCGTTAACCTATTGCTTTCTGTTTTTAGGTTTTGTTCAAGTGTTTGGACAAAATGTGAAAAAATTACAATTAGATCAATCTAATAGTTATTTGACTTATGATGCAGAACATTTTACACATAACTGGGCCGGTACAAATGAGAAACCAAAAGGACTTCTAGTATTAGATGAAAATGGAATTCCAAAACAAATTGCAGTTACTGCAGCCTTAACTGATTTCAATAGTCAAAATGCTAATCGAGATGCACATGCTTTAGAAATACTCAATGCTTTAATCCACGCTAATGTTAGGTTTTACAGCAGTTCTATTGTAGTCGACGAAAGTGAAATTACATTTTTGGGCTACATAGAGTTGGCAGGTAAGAAGGTAGAAAAAACCATCCCTCTTCGTTTTGAAACGAATGCTGACCAGGTTCAAATCAAAGGAACTTTTGAAGTCAAGCTCAGTGATTTTGATGTTCCTAGACCTTCATTTTTGTTGAAAAAAGTGAAGGATGAAATTCAATTAACGGTTCTTCTAAATTTTAAATAGTTCTCTTTTAGCGGTTTACAAAAGCTTAAAAAGTTAAACAAGTTTTGTACAAACAGATTTGTAATAATAAATTTGAGTAACAAAAAAAATTGTGATGAATAAATTGCCTTTACTTAGTGGAGATTTCTATTTAGAATCGTATCATAAACTACTTGAAATAAGTAGAGGAGATCATATCGACCAACAATTTACCCGTTTTTCGAAAGCATTCAACTGGTCTGATCAATACGATTCTTCTGTCTTAAATTTTGAAGATTACGAAGCTTTTGTTTTGACTGATCCTTCTTACAAACTTCTTTGGGTAGATCAAGGCTTTTCTGATATGACAGGCTATCATTCTCACGATGTGATAGGTAAAAAACCTAATATGCTTCACGGACAGAATACCAAAGATGCAGAGCGTAAGTTATTCAGAAACTTATTGGCTTCTAATGAGGTATTTACGACCAGAATCACCAATCACAAAAAATCTGGACAGGCATATATCTGTGAGGTTAAAATTGTTCCTCTTTACAATCAAAACAACGAGTTGAGTCACTACATCGCTCTTGAAAGAGAAATCGCTGCCTAAGGCTATTCTCTCTTATCTAGCTGAAGATTGCTGAAAGGCTTATCTTTGGTTAAAAAAAGCATGAAGAACTTATTTTTGGCACTTGCTGTAACAGCATTTGTATTTAGTTATTCCCAAGAGAAAAGCATCAATTTAGAAACGAGCAAACTCAGATGGGAGGGCAAAGAGCGCTCATCAAAATCCCACTACGGAGGACTTTCTTTTAAATCAGGAGACCTAAAATTAAAGGGCACAAAAATTCAGGGAGGCTCATTCATCGTTGACATGACTTCCTTAGATGTTCAAGATCTATCTGGAGGAGGTAAAACACGGCTTGAAGGTCACCTTCGTTCAGATGACTTCTTTTCGGTTGATGCAAATCCAGAAGCCTTCTTGATCTTAAATACTGTGATTTCTGATACTAATGGAGTGCAGATTTTACAGGGAGATTTAACGATTAAAGGAAAAACAGCTCCAGTTCAAGTGGAATTTACAGAAGTAACGGCTAGTATGGCTAAGGCTCAAATGGTTTTTGACCGTTCTGTATATGATGTTCGTTTTAGATCGGGTTCATTTTTTGAAAATCTTGGAGATAAGCTTATTTATGATGATATTGCTGTTCAAGTGAATTTAAATTTTTAATACCTAAAGGCCTCTAATGTCTGAAAAGAATATCTATCTAGAATTAAGAAAAAAGCAAGCTGATTTCTTTGCTACCTCCAAAACTTTGGATTGTTCTTTTCGGATTACACAGTTAAAAAAACTCAGGCAAGTTTTACAAACACACGAAAGTGAAGTGCTCGAGGCCTTAAAATCTGATTTACATAAGCCCAATTTTGAAGCTTACACGGCTGAGTTTTCCTTCGTTATAGAGGAGCTAAATACAGCGATTAAACAGCTTAAAAAATGGTCTAAGCCCAGAAAGGTAAAAACGGGTCTACTATCTGCTCCTGCCTTTGGAGTCATTCAGCCAGAACCCTATGGCCTTTCACTTCAACTTTCTCCTTGGAATTATCCATTTCAATTGGCAATCGCCCCCGCTTTGGCTGCTTTAGCCGCTGGTAATACGGTGGTATTGAAGCCTAGTGAATTTAGTGTAAAGACCTCTGAGTTATTGGCGCGATTAATTAACACTCATTTTGATGAAGCCTATTTTCATGTGGTTTTAGGGGGAGCTGAAACGGCTAAAGCACTGCTTGAATTAAAGTGGGATCATATTTTCTTTACGGGGAGTACGCATATAGGTAAAATCGTTGCTAAGGCTGCTGCAGAGAAATTGACTCCATGCACACTTGAACTTGGAGGAAAATCACCTTGTATTGTTGATGATACGGCTAAAGTAAAACTTGCAGCCAAACGCATTGTTTGGGGTAAGTATATGAACGCAGGTCAAACCTGTATCGCTCCAGATTACGTTTTGGTTGATTCAAAGATTAAAGAAGATCTCATTTTTCATATGTCTAATGAAATCGAGCGACTATATGGAAAAAATCCCCGAGAAAGCTCTGATTATGGTCGACTTATTCACCCTAGACACGTGGTCCGCATGAAATCGTTTATAGCGGATTCTAAAGTCCGTATTGGAGGAGAATTAGACGAAGAAACTCGTTTTGTTGCTCCTACAATAATTGAAGATGTCGATTACAATTCTAAGTCAATGCAAGAGGAAATTTTTGGACCGGTTTTGCCGGTAATTTCCTATGATCGGTTTGAGGAGACAGACTACTATTTAAAAAAATATGATAAACCTTTGGCTTTTTACATTTTTTCTGAGAATGCAAAAAGAATCAAAGCTTTGGTTCAAAACTACCAATTTGGTGGAGGCTGTGTAAATGACACTATCATGCATATTGCAGAAAAGAACCTTCCTTTTGGTGGTGTAGGAAATAGCGGTATGGGAGCCTATCACGGCAAATTTGGCTTCAATACGTTTAGTAGAGAAAAGCCAGTGATGTACCGCAGCAATTGGATAGATGTACCTTTACGCTATCCTCCTTTTAAAAACAAACTCAGTACTGTTCGAAAGTTTATTCGACTTGCTGCTAAGATTTAAGAAAAAAGCACCTCGATTGAGGTGCTTTTTTTGGAGTATTATAAACTTCCCAAAATCACTGGAGCTCCAGCATCTTCTAATTTTTTAGCAAATGCTTGAACTTCCTGAATCAATGAATCCAATTCGGGTTGAATATCTGTTAGCATTTCCTTTGCGAGGTTCATGCTATTAGTGTGATTTTTTGTCGGACCATATGTGGTAGAGAGGCCTCTAAATGCCACACTAAAATGGTTAGAAATTGAAGGAGGATTTCGCTCTCCAATTTCATTTCTAGAGGGACTTCCTTCGATTTGCTTTGATAAACTTGAGAGTTTATTTTCGAGTGTTACCAGTTCAGCTTTGAAATTTGAAGGCATTTGATTTGTTTGATCTACTGCTTTGTTTAGTCCCTTCATATAGGTCTCCACTTTTTCGGCTTTGTGACTTAAAATTTCGATAGCGGTTCTGAGTTCGGTAAAGCCTTTTCGATAGCTCTCGTAATCCTCATAACTTATTCCTTTAAGGGTTCCTTCATAAATAGGCTTTAAATCAAAACTCACCTCTTCTCCAATAGTTGTAAACTCACCGTCTTTTTCAACAGATAAACTGGCTGTATAAGTTCCAGGAATTACCATAGGTCCTCTAGAAAACCATCCTCTTGAAGAGCTGTTTGGATTAATTGGTGTTCCACTATCGTGTCTCATATTCCAAGCGATACGATGACTTCCTTTACGAGCTGGCGTTTTAAGGTGTTTAATGATATGACCTTCTCCATCTTTAATGGTGAGATAGGCCATGGCAGGCTTTTCGCTATTTTCCTTATCCAGTTCGTCGTATCCTGGAAACGGAACATCTTTGTTGCCTTTATTTAGAGCACCCTCACGTTTTTTACGTGCTTGTTTGGCTGTCGAATAGTCCCCATTTAAATAGTAGCTGAAAACAGCTCCATATTCAGGATTTTCGGCGATATAATAGTCAGCACCTGTGTTTCCTAAATTTGATCTGGGCACATACCATTTTGCTGTTCGAGGAGCAAATAGCATGCCTTTATCTGCTTCAGCGGCCTTGTTAATATTTCTTAGCGGGCTGTAGTCATCTAAAACGTAGAATCCTCGTCCGAAAGAGGCGGCAACGACATCATTTTCTTCTCTTTGTATGGTAATATCTCTAAAACTCATATTCGGAGTGCCTTTCATTTTCTGCCATTTTTGACCACCGTCAAGAGTGACATAAATACCAAATTCTGTTGCTAAAAACAGTAACTCAGGGTTGACGTGATCCTGAACGATTCTCCAGATTAAGGTGTTTTCTGGAATATTGGAGCTCATTGATTTCCACGTTTTTCCTTTGTCTGTACTCTTGTATAAAAACGGTCTAAAATCACCTTCTTTGTGATTATCCAACGCAACGTATACCGTATTGGCGTCATGTAAATCTGCTCTAATGTCGTTCACGAAACTTCTGCCCGGTAAGCCGAATTGAGAAACTGGTATTTTTGTCCAAGTTTGACCGTCGTTTTCACTGACGTGCACAAATCCGTCATCTGTACCTGCATAGAGCAGTCCTTTTTGAACTGGTGATTCACTTAAAGAGGTGATGGTGTTGTAATTTGACATTGCATTTACATCCCAAGCGTTATCCCAAGATTGTTGTCTGCCCATAATTGGAAGTTCAATACGATTTTCATTACGTGTTAAATCACCTGATATTGGTGTCCAGCTATCTCCTCTATCCTCAGATTTCCACACGCGATAAGAAGCGAAATATATTGTTGAGGCTTTGTGGGGTGAGACAAGTATTGGGGCGTCCCAATTAAATCGCTCGTGTGGATCACCTTTTTGAGCTTGTGGTTGTACGTAAACTTGTTCTCCAGTGACTAAATCTACTCGGTGTAATCCACCTTGTTGTGTTTCGGCATAGATGATGTTGTTAAACTCTGGGTCGGTTGCGGATTGATGTCCATCGGCTCCTAAAGTCTTATACCAGTGTTTGTTTGAAATTCCTTCTCTCTCATCAGTAGCTGATGGTCCACCAGCAGAACCGTTGTCCTGTGTTCCGCCGAAGATGTGATAAAATGGCTTGGCGTTGTTTACAGCCACTTTGTAAAATTGTGTTAGTGGAAGATTCTTATGGTACTTCCAATTTTCAGCTAAATCAAAGGATTCGTAAATACCAGCATCTGTTCCAATCATTAAATAATTTGGATCATCTTTTTTAAATGCGATGGCGTGATTGTCAGAGTGTTTTTGACGCTCTTTGAGTTGTGTAAAGTTTTTACCCCCATCCTCAGAGGTTAATACGCGCACATTCATGAGATATAATCTGTCGAACTTATGCGGTGAGGCATATAATTCTTGATAGTAGTGTGGTCCGGTTCCACCTGAAACGGTATTAGACATTTTGGTCCAAGAGCCTCCTGCATTTGCCGATCGAAAGACACCTCCTTTGGTGCGATCAAGTTCTATCGCGGCATATACTACATCTGGATTTTGAGGTGAGATCGCCAAACCTATTTTCCCCATATTTGAGCGTGGCAGGCCGTTGTGAATTTTAGTCCAGTTTTCTCCGCCATCTGTTGATTTGTAAATAGCGGTACCAGGTCCACCTCCCATATAAGCTGCTACTGTTCTATGTCTATCCCATGTTGCAGCGTATAAAACTTGAGGGTTTCTAGGATCGATTAAGAGGTCTGTAGCACCAGTCCATTCGTTGTTTCCAAGTACTTGCTTCCAGTTGCTGCCGCCATCTGTACTTTTGTAGACTCCTCTTTCTCCTCCTTTGCTCCATAAGGGTCCTTGAGCAGCTACCCAAATGGTGTTAGAATTATCTGGATGAACAATGATTTTAGAAATGTGCTCTGACTTATTTAATCCCATATTTTTCCATGATTTACCATCATCGTCTGAGCGGTAAATACCATCTCCGTAACCCACGTGACGTCCACCTACATTTTCACCACTACCAACCCAGATGGTTGAGGGATTAGACGGATCGATACTCACGCATCCGGTAGAATAGGATTTTTGATTGTCAAATAATGGAATCCATGTGGTTCCGGCATTTTCGGTTTTCCAAACTCCCGCAGATCCTACCGCTACATACCAATGATTGTCATTGTCTGGATGAATAGCGATGTCTGCTATACGTCCTGAAAGAAAAGCAGGTCCGACATTTCTGAATTTAAATGCATTAATATTTACTTCTTTTGCTGGGGCTGCAGCTTTTTTCTTTCGTTGAGCTTGTACATCTTGGGCGGTTAATCCAAGAACAAGGACAAGCGAAAGCATTAAGTGCCGAGTATTTTTCATGTGTATTGATTTTAGTATTCTTAAAGATATCTATTTGGAATTTAGCTTCAATATTTGGTTGAACTTTTTTTACACTTCTTGTTTTGAACAAGAATCAGGTCATTTATTCTTTTTTTTTGGTAAATCGACCGATTTTTCTTTCATTTTGCATGTAAGTAAAGATTTTTGCATTTATGAGATTCATGATCAATTTTATTTTTTCGAGTCTTCTTGTTTTGTCCCTGCAAGTGAATGCACAAGAAACTACAGGGTCAAATAACAAAGATTCGGAAAAACAACTTGATACCATTGGAGCGTCTATCGAAAATGGAGTAAATCAGTTTCTATATAAAAATGGAATCGTCCCTACGACGATTAGCTATCACCCTAATGGAGAAGTGCTCATTTCTACGCAGTACTCAAAAGAAACTAAATCTCAGTATATGCTTCTAGTTGACGATGTAACCCAAGATGAGCCAACTGTGGATACCCTGAGTACAGTAAGACCAAACAGGTCTAAATTTTCTGATGACGGCGAATTTATCATTTATAATGAAATTGAAGATAAGGGAAAGAAGGGGCAACAAACCTATTTGAGAAAATACAGTTCTTTAGGTCAAATGGAGCGAAAGAGAAACCTCAAGGAAGAACTCAACCTTGGAAGTCTCTACTATTTTTCAATGGATAAGGATGGGATTTTTTATTACTATGCCTTTTTTGGAAGTAGCAGCGATAAAAATGGAATTTATGCCTCATTGTGCTCTACAGAGCCTTGTACGGGAGCAATTCCCATATATTTAGATACCGCAGAGCTCATCTATTTCTCTCCCTTACGCATTGGTCGTAATATGTTGCTGATGGCCGTACAAGGAAAGAACGATGCACGTCTAAACGGAATTTATTTTGCCAGGTATAGAGATGGAAGATGGAGATTGCCTATGAAAGTTCAGGACCTTAGATACGGCTATAGTTTTGACTTTGTCAACGATAACATCATTTCATATAAAGAGGCGGTCACTGGTAATGTCATCTTTGTAAGGCTTGATGAAATTTTAAAGGCATTTCCTGAAGATGCCGCCGAACGGAGAAGAAATCCACTAAATTTAAATCAGTAAGTTTTTAAGTCTTATTTTTCTTAACTACTTTCGTTAAGTGAAGAAGAAAATCAGGCTTACCTATTTATTTTTTGCGCTATTCACAGGAATTTTAAGTGCACACTCTGTTGAGCACCAGACTTCAATGGATAGTGATTGTGTGGTGTGTCAACTTTGGTCCTCTGAGACTGAAATAGTGCATGCGCCCTTTGAGGTAGATCTGACATTTGCAGTAGAAGAAATGATTGTGCTGCAAGATCTGCAAGGTCTTTATAAATCTTCGTTTTACTCTTCTCTAAACGTCGTTAATCCCAATGACCGAGGGCCACCAAGCCAAATTTGATTTCTTACCCAAATCTAATCTTACATTTTTTAAATTTTAAAACACATTCAAAATGAAATCAAATTTCAAATACCTCATCATGGGGTTATTTACCGTTGCCCTTATCTCATGTTCAAAAGACGACGACAGTCCAGAACCAATCAATGAAGAAGAAGTAATTACAACTATGACTGTTGTGCTTAATCCAGGAAATATTACCCTACAATCTCAGGATTTAGATGGTGATGGGCCAAACCCACCAAGTGTTACTGTTAGCGGTAATTTAAGTGCAAATACAACATATACTGGTTCTGTAACTTTTTTAAACGAACTCGAAAGCCCTGCTGAAGATATAACTGAAGAAGTTGAAGAAGAAGATGATGAGCATCAGGTGATATTCGTATCTTCTGGAGTTGCCCTTTCTGTATCAGACTTGAATAAGGATGGGAATGGTAATGATTTAGGTACTCAGTTTAGTTTAAGCACAGCTGCTGCTGGATCAGGAACTTTAAGAATCGTATTGCGTCATGAGCCTACTAAACCAAATGACGGTACGCTCGCTGGTGCTGGAGGCGAAACTGATATCGATGTAAGCTTCAATGTAACAGTTGAATAGAAAATTCAATAACATACTTATAAGAAAGCACCTTTTTAGGTGCTTTTTTTTGTCATATGTATCACTTTCATCACCAAGATAATGAGTAATGGAATGGCCGTAATTGCATTGGCATAAATCACTGCGAGATCTTGAATTGTGAGCCCGTGAATGAACCAACAAATGGTTCCGCAAAACATAAGCCCAAAGGTCATAAGACTCAAGCTTTTGGTATCACGAGTGCGAATTGTTTTTATGGCCTGTGGCAAGAAGGCTGAAGTGGTTAAGATGGCTGCAATAAATCCGAAATTCATATCTAAAAAAGATCAGGGGGTTCGTCTTTCAAATATCGGATATTCTTATTGGATCAAAATATAGGAGTAGGATTATTGGAATGTCAACAAATTTATGCTTAATTTTTACCGACTAAGACTAACTTAATAAATGATTCCACTACTGCGTAACGCTCAAAACTATCTGGAGCGTAATTGTGTAAGATTTGAAGAAGAGGTATTTACCTATAGCGATTTATTAAGTCGCTCTCATCTTATCGCTTCTTTTTTGTTGAACGGTCAATCGCATCTAAATGGCGCTCGGATTGCCTATCTGGTGAACCCTGGTTTTGATTATGTCTCAATTCAGTGGGGTATTTGGCGGGCAGGTGGAATTGCTGTTCCTTTATGTGTAAAGCATCCCGTTCCTTCTCTGAGTTATGTGTTAAGTGACACTACCGCGTCTCATGTGATTTATAGCTCTGACTTTAAAACTACAATTCAAGAGCTTGAAGCGCTTCACAAAGACATACCTATGGTGCATGTAACTAATTTAAACACTGAGCTTTGTGAGCTACCTGAGGTGCATTTAGATGAAGATGCCTTAATTCTTTACACTAGTGGTACTACAGGAAATCCTAAGGGAGTAGTTTTATCACACTCCAACTTAAATGCCCAAATCACTGCGCTTATTGAGGCTTGGAAATGGTCGAACAATGATACCATTCTCAATGTATTACCCTTACACCATATTCACGGAATTGTAAATGCGATGCTGTGTCCATTATATATCGGTGCTGAAGTGGTTTTTGTAGATCGATTTACGCCAAAGAATGTTTTTTCTGCCTTTTTAAGTGGAAAGATTAATGTATTTATGGCTGTGCCTACCATTTATTTTAAACTCATTGCTTTTTATGAAGAATTATCGTCTAAGGAGCAAAAGGGTATTAGTACAGTTTTAAAGCAGTTTCGTCTGATGGTCTCTGGTTCGGCTGCCTTGCCTGTGTCAGTACTTGAGAAATGGAAAAAAATTAGTTCTCATACTTTACTTGAGCGCTATGGAATGACCGAAATAGGAATGGCTATTAGCAACCCTTACGATGGAGAACGAAGACCAGGACATATCGGGCAGCCTTTGCCTGGGGTTTCTGTAAAAATTGTTCAAGAAAACGGTGAAGAGGTTGTGCCCGGAGCTCAAGGCGAGATCCTGGTCAAAGGAGCAAATGTCTTTTCTAGATACTGGAACAAGAAAGAGGCCACCTCAAAAGGATTTACTCAAGACGGATGGTTCAAAACGGGTGATATGGCTGTTTTAGACAAGGGTTATTTTCGCATTTTAGGTAGAAATTCAGTGGATATTATCAAATCTGGAGGCTATAAAATCTCAGCCCTGGAGATTGAAGAAGTACTTCGAAAATATCAGGGAATCAATGAGTGTGCTGTAGTTGGAATTCCCGATGATGAGTGGGGTGAACTAATTGCGGCGAGTCTGATCTTAGAAAAGGAGACTGAAATAGACTTGAAAGCTCTTGACAATTGGTTGAGGTCTCGCATACCTTCTTATAAATTACCGAGACATTATATTTTTCAGGAGGATTTACCCCGTAATGTTTTAGGTAAGGTGACCAAAAACGTATTGAAACAAATTATAAAAGATCAAATCAATTAAGAAATGAAAATTTACGGCGTAGGATTATTGGCCTTTTGTTTTTTAGTAGGAAAACTTCTGGGACTGGGTTTGGGAAGACTCATCAATCTCAGCAATGATGTTGGAGGTGTAGGTTTTGCCATGTTGCTGCTCATTGTGCTCAGTGGCTATATGAGAAAAAAACAATGGATTGACGAAAAGGAAATCACAGGGATCACCTTTTGGAGTGCGATGTACATTCCTGTAATTATCGCTATGGCTGCAAGCTTAAATGCAAAGGCGGCTTATTCTGCGGGATGGTTGGCTATTGCCGCTGGCGCATTGACTACTTTGGTTGGATTTATTCTAGTTCCTTTAATTGCCAAAATTGGCCCTGCTTCAGAACATATAGAAGAAGATGGAAGTAATTGATCAATTATTAGCAAAAAACGGTTTGATCTTCGCCTTTTTATTGGTGGGATTGCTGATTTATTTTTCCTATGCCATTTCTAAACACCTATTTAAGGGAAGGATTCCAGGAGTTGCTATTGCTGTTTTGTCTGCTCTGGTGTTGGCTTTTTTTGGAGGAGAAAAGGGTATAGCAGACTATCCTGTTTTTGCTGGTTTAGCGATTTTAGGCAGTTCGATGTTTAGGGATTTTACAGTTGTGGCTACGGCTATGGGAGCACAACTGTCAAAAATTAAAGCTGCTGGTGTGGCAGGAGTGGTAGCCCTTTTTGCAGGAGTAATTGTCACATTTTATGTGGGTGCCATATTGGCTTATTTTATGGGGTATACCGACGTTAAAAGTATGGCGACCATAGGTGCAGGAGCTTGTACCTACATCGTGGGTCCTGTTACAGGATCTGCATTGGGTGTGAGTTCAGATGTTATTGCCATTTCAATAGCTGCAGGTGTTGTAAAGACTATTGTCGCTACTATTGGCACTCCTCTTTTGGCGAAATATATGAAGTTGGATAATGCCAAAACTGCATTGGTTTTCGGAGGGCTTATTGGAACTACAAGCGGAGTGACGGCCGGATTGGCTGCTACCAATCCAAAGCTTGTGCCTTATGGGGCATTTACGGCTACCTTTTATACCGGATTAGGCTGTCTTTTATGTCCATCGATATTATTTATTACATTAACATGGTTTTTTTAAAGAACAACAAATGAATTCAAGACGAAAATTTATGGGTAAGATCGCAGGTGCATCGGCCTTGTTATCCAGCACAACTTCAGTTAAAGCTAGTGTAGATTTATTGACTCAACCTGTGCTTCCAAGTTTAGAAGGACGTAAAATTCTTTTCACCTATGGAGGATGGGACGGTCACGAGCCGAAAAAATTCAGAGATTATCTAAGCCCGTGGTTAAGAGAAGAAGGTGCTGAAGTTTTATTGTTTGACAATCTCGATTGTTATGCTGACGAGTCTTTGATGAAAGAAATCGATTTGGTGGTACAAATTTTCACCATGTCAGAAATTACAAAAGAACAAGAAAAAGGCCTGCTAAAGGCGGTTAAAGAAAACGGAACAGGCATGGCTGGATGGCACGGTGGTATGGGTGATGCATTTCGTGTAAACACCGAGTACCAATACATGGTAGGTGGTCAATGGGTGTCTCATCCAGGTGGAAATATTGATTATAAAGTTTCTATTAGTTCTAATGATGATCCTATAACCAGAGGCTTAAGTGATTTTCAGATGACCTCCGAGCAGTATTATATGCATATAGACCCTAACTGTAATGTATTGGCTACTACTCGTTTTAATGGAGAACATGACCCTTGGATTAACGGTTGTACTATGCCCGTTATATGGAAAAAATCCTATGGTAAAGGCCGAATATTTTACACCTCTTTAGGGCATAATTTAGCGCACGTTATCGATCAGCCTTCGGGAATGACTATTATCAAACGTGGAATTCAGTGGGCGAGTGCGAGTAAATATTTGCCTATGGAATCGTGGGTTACTCCTAAATACTAAAAATTGTTGTGATTCGCCCTTATTTACTTTCTGAAACCAATTTTGAATTTCTTCAGAAGCACAAATATGAATTAGCCATTTTACCTTGGGGTGCGACTGAGGCTCATAACTTTCATTTGCCTTATGGTACGGATAATTATCAAGTAGAAGCCATAGCCAAGGAATCTGCTCGATTGGCCTGGGAAAATGATGTCAATCTTGTTGTGCTGCCTAATATCCCATTCGGGGTTAATACGGGGCAGTCAGACATTTATTTAGACATGAATCTAAACCCAAGTACACAGCTCATTATTTTAAAGGATTTAATTACGGTCTTAAATCGACAAGGGTTAAAAAAGCTTATTCTTTTGAATGGTCACGGAGGAAATAATTTTAAGCCTTTACTTAGAGAATTAGGCTATGAATTTCCCGAAATGTTTTTGAGTTTGTGTAATTGGTTTCAAGTTCCTGATAAGACCTTGTATTTTGAAAATCCAGGAGATCATGCCGATGAGATGGAGACCAGTCTGATGCTTCATCTACACGCTGATTTAATTCTTGACTCCAGTAAATGGGGCAGTGGAAAATCAAAAAAGCATCGAGTGGAAGCCATTTCGTCATCTTGGGCGTGGTCAGAGCGAAAGTGGTCTCAGGTAACCGAAGATACAGGGGTTGGAGACCCTTCAAAATCAAGCAAAGAAAAAGGTTCTCAAATGTTTACTGCACTGACCAAAAAACTGGCTGGTTTTTATGCTGAGGTTGACGCTTTGAACCTAGAAGATCAGTATACAGATTAGGCTTATTTCAAGAGTTCTGCATAGCGCTTTGCCATGGCTTCTAAATCGATGCCAAGAACGTTTTTATGCGTATCGAGTATCTGTTGTTTTAATGACTCATCTAGACGATCAAATCCGATTTGAGCACCTAATACAAATCCTGTAATTGCTGCTACTGTATCGTTGTCTCTTCCGTAGTTAACTGCAAATTCAACACCTTTATTAAAATCTCCTTCTGCGAAGGCTAGACTGGCAATTAATATTTGCCATATTTCTGCGGCGTGAAATGCTATTGCTCTTTGATTTGAGTCCAGAAAACGATACATCTCTTTTTGAATGATCCAGTCTTTTAATTCGTAAGGATAATTTTTAGGAATTG
Source organism: Flavobacteriaceae bacterium (assembly GCA_049596955.1). Taxonomy (GTDB): domain Bacteria; phylum Bacteroidota; class Bacteroidia; order Flavobacteriales; family Flavobacteriaceae; genus UBA3478. Next base: position 84,555 of record JBMYMD010000002.1, on the reverse strand, counting down.
AACGAGTTAGACTTTGGTAAGCTGCACTGCCTGTGTCAGGAATTTCTTGAAGCCTTGCATTTCGGGCATTATTCTGTGTGTTAAGAAGAATATCTTGAGCAATTCGACCTACTAGCCTTGAATCTTGAAATCGCATAGGGTCGATGAAATAAAGGCTGTTTAACAGACTGTCTGCACTGTGAATTTGAAAGGCATTAAACGACAAACTCGAAACGAGCCCGCTGATGTCTTTGGCATAGCCCTGGTCAAAAAGGGCATGCTCATAGGCTTTTGTGTAGGCTTCTTCAGCATCATTTGAAATCATCGCTAATGTCGAACTGTATAACATTCCTGCGCATGACATCTCACCTCCGTAGAACCGGTCTTTGGCAAGCATATATTCTTCTGGGCCTTTTAGATAGGCGCGGCTCACTCTGGCCCACTCCTTAATCCAGTCTATCTGCTCGATAGGATGTTCGAGTTCATCAATGGAACTGCTGGAATTTTTTTGCTTTAGCAGCTCTAGACTTTTTTCGTAATAACCGTTGATGAAGGTGGAGAAATTAACTGGATTGGGCTTGAAATTTTCAAAATAGTTTAGCATTAAAAGCTTCCACCTAGTGTCGTCTGTACTTGATCCTGCCGGTAGATTGTGGTCCCAAGTTCCCTCTGGCGACTGAATGCGAATCGCGGGAGTTAAGGTGCTAATGTATCCATAGGTTTTGTAAATTTCTTCTCTGTTCCACATTTCAGTACTTGCTCCCATAGCATCACCAATGGCAGATCCTACAAGGGCACCGAGAATTTGATCATAATTCAAAGCGCTTTTATTAATCTCTTTCTTTAATCTACTTGGTTCGGGAATAAGTAGTTGATTTTCGTTCTTGCTCTTACACGATATGAGCAGAAGTAGTCCGATACTTAAAAGCAATTTTTTATGTAGTGATGAGGTCATAAGCGATGTCTAGTAATTCTTTTTTTTCTTGAATGCTTCGTTCTAATGGGAGTTGTGCTAGTCCGATTAGTCTTCTGCTGATTTCTATTCCAGCAATTTTTCGAACTAAGAGTTTATCGGCATAAGCTTTATAATGCTCTAGAATGTTGCTAAGGTGTTCTATTGAAGAAGAAGCCATAATAAAATGAGCGCCCATTACACCGAGGTCGAATTCAGCGAATCCTTTAAAACTGAACTCAGGGTCAATGATGTACGTCATTTGATTGACAGAGAGCCAACTTCCTGGATAGTAGTCTCCATGGATGAGGGTATTTCCTGTATCTGATAAGTATAGGGCTCCTATTTCGTCTACGTGTTTTTGCAGGCTTAGATTGTGTTTAAAGGGTTTAGCCAGTGCCGCTAATCCCTCTTGAATATCATTTAAGTCGAAACCGTTTTCTACAAAAGGCAGTGCAAATATGTGTTGGTGATTAAGCGCCTTGAGCTCTTTGTTTTTAGGAAAAGTGTTAAGGGGCTCTGTTTGATGAATATCTTTAGCATAAGTGCAAAGTGGAGAAATTAACTTTTGTATTTCACTGTTGTTTTTATAAATAGAAGTACAATCTGTTGCTGAACCAAGATCAGACAAAATTAGCAGGTGATTCTCAGGCTCATAAGCTAATATTTTTGGAAGGTAATGGCGTTCACCTTGAAGGCTTAATGCTCTATAGAAACTGTATTCTGTATGTATGCGATCTAATGGAGCTACAATGTCTTGATATTTCTGTACAAAGGGTCTGGATTGTTTTAATATGAATGATTGTCTGTCTGTTTTAATTCTCAACACGACATTCATATTGCCTTCACCAGCTATATCTGAAGAAAGAACGTGTTCATCGTCACTTAACACTTTTTGAACTACAGTGAGGTTTTCAATAAGATCTAACGGAGTGTTTTTATCTATAAAAGTGAGCATACTTGCAAGGGTTAAGAAACGATTCATTCAAATATAAGCGCTAATTTTTTAGTCAATCACAAGTCTTGATAACTTCTGTTTTTTATGAGTTGAAACGTCTTTAAACGGTTGTAAAACAAAAATATTTGCAGTTCATCGAAAATAATTGTCTTATGTCGAAAATAATTGTAATATTGCTTAATGATCAAATCAAAAAACAAACCGGCTATAACCTCTTTTTTTCTAATGACAGGTTTAATGATGATGACTGTGTTTTCATTTTTAGTTTGTTATGCGATGGTAAAACCTTGGATGTTTTTGTTTTTTTAATCGGCCCAAATCTTACCTATAACCAAAAAGTATGAGAAAAGATTATTTGCAAAATTTAATGTCTGAGGTTTTTTCTTTCGCAACGAACTTGAAAATGACTCCATTTTACATGAGAAAGAGAGAATTTGAAACTATTCGACTAGGGAATGATATATTTCTATTGTTTTATCCTGGAACAAAAGAGGAAGAAAACAATTTCAGAATTTCCAAAATTGGTTCACGCGGATCTGTGAATTTAATGCTCTATGACGATACTGAAAATTGGTATAACAGTATCAAAACCTTAGAGATTCATTGAGTTTCATTTAAAGTCCTATCAAGAAAGTATAGTATATCACAGTCATCTCAAGGTTTTTCGTTGAGATGTTTTAGATTCTTAATTTATTAGGTCAATCTAAATTTTATTTTAAATATGTTGTTTTGTTAGTAGAATCTGTGGTGAAAATCCACGCTATGTAGCGTGGATTTTTTAATTTCATCAAGGGACACAAATCTTTTGTATTTTAGAGTACAACTCACTTATTCTTATACAATAAGTCAATAACTAAACATCATGAATTCACACAGAAAACTTAGAATGGGTATGATAGGTGGTGGAGAGGGTTCTTTTATAGGAGGGGTGCATCGAATTGCCGCTTTTCTAGATGGTCAAATTGAATTGGTTTGTGGAGCCTTTAATAGAGATCCTGAACAAAGTAAAAAATCAGGTCACAGTTTATTTTTGCCAGAAAGCCGAGTATATGCTAATTACGATGAGATGCTTAATAGTGAAGCCCAATTGGACGAGGCAGAACGAATGGATTTTGTCGCTATTGTAACGCCTAATGTAGCCCATTACGATCCGGCAATGAAGGCAATGAGCCTCGGTTTTCCGGTGATCATAGACAAACCACTGGCCTTCAACTTGGAAGAAGCTATTTCTTTGAAGGCTAAAGTCGCAGAAACTAGACTTCCATTTGGAGTGACCTATACTTATAGTGCTTATCCTATGATTAAACAGGCTAGGGCTATGGTCAAAAATGGTGCTTTGGGAAAAATACACAAGATTCTTGTAGAATATCCTCAAGGATGGTTGACTCAAAAATTAGAAGATACAGGACAAAAGCAAGCAGCTTGGAGGACGAACCCAGATGAAGCAGGTATTTCTAATTGTTTTGGAGATATTGGGACACATGCTGCCCATCTTGCAGAATATGTAAGTGGGTTAAAAATTACTGAAGTGCTGTCAGAAATTAGACCCACGATGTCGGGAAGATTATTAGATGATGACGCCAATGTACTTTTACACTTTGAGAATGGTGCGAATGGAGTTTTAATGGCTTCTCAGGTTGCTAATGGTGAAGAAAATAATTTAAAAATTCGGGTCTTTGGCGATAAAGGAGGATTAGAATGGAAGCAAGAAGATCTCAATAGCCTACTCGTTCGAGACCACGGAAATCCCGATAAAATCTACAGAACAGGTGCAGATCGTGGTGGCTATCTCACAGACGAGGCAATGCTGCATACAAGGACTCCTTCTGGGCATCCTGAAGGCTATCTTGAAGCCTTCGCAAATATTTATCGCAATTATGCCCTGGCTGTGCGTAAACATAAATTTGGCGAAGCTTACGATGAAGAAAAACTTGATTTTCCAACAGTTGACGACGGTGTTAAAGGTATGGCTTTGGTCAAAGCTGTAGTGTCTTCAACCGCAAAAGGTAATCAATGGGTAAGTACTAGTTTCTAAAACTTGAAAAGATGAAATTACAGTTGAGAATTTTAGGGATAATACTCTTGAGTGCAGGTCTAATTCATGCACAAGAACAATACGATATTCACATTAAAAATGGAACGATATACAACGGTTCTGGAGCAGCTTCATTTGTAGGGGATGTGCTTATTTCTAACCAGCGTATTACTTATGTAGGTCCATCGATTGAGGTTAAAGCCAAAAAGGTAGTTGATGCCTCGGGCAAAGCCGTAGCTCCTGGATTTATAAATATGTTGAGCTGGGGTTATAGTTCACTCGACAAAGACGGGCGTTCTTTATCAGATATCAAGCAAGGGGTAACTCTTGAAGTTTTTGGTGAAGGTAGGTCTGCAGGACCTTCAGGTTCTAAAGACGGGGGAGATTATATCTCGTTTGGTCAGGCAATGCAAAAGTTAGAAGATCAAGGAATTTCAACTAATGTTGCTTCATTTTTGGGAGCGGCCACAGTGAGGGTTCAAACAGTGGGTTATGACAATAGAAAGGCGACCGATGAGGAGTTTCTTGAGATGGATCAAATTGTTGAGGAGGCTATGTTAGAAGGTGCTATGGGCATTGGATCCTCATTAATTTATGCACCAGGTGATTTTGCAGATACCGAAGAGTTGATCAGAATTTCTTCTATTGCTTCTGAACATGGAGGCATGTATATCTCCCATATGCGCGATGAAGGCAGAAATGTAATGCAAGCTTTGGAAGAGTTGATAGAGATTGCAGAAAAAGCTGATATACCCGCCGAAATTTATCACCTTAAAGCATCGCGTCCAGCCAACTGGCATCTGTTAGACACTGTTATTGAACGAGTAGAACAGGCCAGAGCAGAAGGGTTACAGATTACAGCTGACATGTATACGTATAATGCCAGCAGTACAGGACTAACAGGAGTGATTCCAACATGGGTGCAAGCTGGAGGTCACAGGGCTTGGATGAATAGGATGCGAGAGGATGAGCCTAGGAAGCGTTTGATTAAGGATATAGAAGCAGAACTGACTATGCAACCCGCAGACGGTATTTTGATGGTAGGATTTAATAAAGATTCTTTAGCCCAAATTTATAGAGGCAAGACTATTGCGCAAAGTGCCCTCATGAGAGGGCAGTCTGAAGCTGAAACCATCATCGATTTAATGCTTGAAGATGACAGTCGAATCCAGTGTATTTATTTCAGCATGAGTGAAGAAAATATTCAGCGAAAAATTCAGATTCCATGGATGAGCTTTTGTTCGGATGCAGGTTCTTATACCACTTTTGACGAAGATTTTCGCACTCACCCGAGGGCTTTTGGCAGTTTTATCCGCGTACTTGGAAAGTATACTCGTGATTTAGGATTGCTAACACTCGAAGAAGCCATTTATAAACTCAGTGGATATCCAGCGACTAATCTTAAACTTAAAGATCGTGGATTCTTGTATGATGGTTATTATGCCGATGTCGTTGTTTTTGATCCTGAACAAGTTCAAGATCATGCCACTTTTAATGATCCCTTGCAATTTGCCACTGGCATGGAGTACGTTTTAGTCAATGGAGTAATGGTCTTAGAAGAAGGTGAACACACCAATGAGTTTCCTGGTCAATTTGTGAAAGGTCCTGGTTATCAGGATTAAACAAAGTAGACGAGCAGTCGTTTTGTTTAACTTTAAATAATATTAAATAATAATAGCTTTTATTTTTTAAATATTTAAAATTTCTTTTCTATATTGCATTATTCTTAATTGGCAGCTAGGATTGAAAAATCCTAGGTGATTTATCATTTGTGTTTTCGGATAGCGGGTGTATTGATTTTTCAATCACCCGTTTTTTTATGGGCAGGCTCCTTTTTCAAAATATCTTACGCCATTTGCTCTTGCTTCACAAGTATTTCCGTAGGTCACTAAATCGCAACCACAAACTGGATCGTAAATTTCAGGACAGGCGATTAAAGCTTGATCGTATTCTGATATGCAATTCATCCCTTCAAATGAAAATAACCAATCGTAACCCATTTCGTCATCAACAGCATTCTCATCCCAATCAACGCTTAAAAATTTGGGATAGCCATAGTTAAAATCATATTGAATTTGAAAGTAATCAGCTTCATTAATAGCTCTTGAGAGTAAAGCGTAGACATCAGTTATTGTTTTTGGCTCAGGTACATATTCTGAACCGTAATAATCACAATTCAAATCACTTGTTATACATCCGTAATCATCGACGACGGCTCCTTGAGTATCTACAAGGTGTTTTACTTCAAATACCCCAATAAAGCCAGAACTGCGTTCGATGAATTGGTATGATGATACCGCGGTTTTATTCCATTGATTCATGGCCGTTTTAAGTTCGTTCTCTGCTTGTAATTTATAACTGTCTTCGTTTATACAAGACGTTAAAAAAAGGATGCAGAATGAGCTGAAAAAAAGTTTAAGATTGGTTTTCATACGGTTGGTTTAAGTAGGAGTTTGAAAGTCCGATAAGACTTATCGCAATCCAATAGGTTGAAAGTATTAGAACTGAAGAAAATTTATAAGTGTGTACGAATTTAGAATAGGCCAAAACAGTATCAGACAGCATAAAAAATAAGGCGCCTGCAAAAAGCAGTGCAGTCTTATTATTTCTGTTGAGTATATAGGCTCGTGCGGCTTGAGCACTCATGCTCGATATGATAAATACATAGGCCAATACAGGATAGGTCAACGCTTTTAAATTTGGGTATAAGCCGTAGAATATTATTGCTCCTACACTCCAAAATATGAAGTAAATCCAAAGTTTTTGTTTGCTATTGTAGTGCCGCAACAATCCAATTAAAAAAAGGGCATGTGCCAAAAAAAAGGAAATTAGGCCAAAGACAAAGTAGTCTTGATTTAAGAGCAAGAGATCCCCAAACAAACAAAATAGCAAGCCTGCTACAATAATTTTATTTAGTAGACAGGAACTATTCTTCACGGCCATTAAAATAACGAGAGTAGTAGTCAAGCCTTTGCTGATTCCGTAAATAAGGGTGTTGTAACTTTCAAAAATAATCGCCGTTAAAGCGAGAATTCCAATACATAGAAGTACGACTTTGTTCTTGTTATGTGCAAAAGATAAAATCATTAGTTCTAGGTTGTTTCAGCGTAAAATTATTGAAATATACAGTACTAATTCGATTGATTTGACGTTTACTCATTAAAGATTTGGGAAATGACTTCGACTTACAAACAAAAAACATACCTGCCTAGGGAGGTGTTGCTTCTAAGTGCTTTATACCTTATCGATTTTAAAAAGACAGATACGAAGTCCTTAGATTTTATTAAAGAAGACCCCTTAATTGGACATTGGGTTAAGGTAAAATACTTAAATCTTTACACTCAAATTAGTAGACAAGAAGATTTTGAACTTTTTCTTTTCCAACATTTTCAAAGAAGTGTTTCTTATTTTTCTGATAATGAAAAGGAGACATTTTTAGTTCACTTAGCAAAGATTGCCTACAAAAAAAACTTAGATAACAAAACAGTCAGTCGTTTGCTGCGAGTGGCCAAAGCTTCAGATTATACTTATGCAGATGTTGAGCGTATTTTAAGAAATTCAATTTCCCAAAAAAAAACAAATGAAAAAAGTGAACTGAATTTTGGAATAGGCTGCTTATTAGTCTTGGCCTACCCGGATGTTTTAGATCAAAAGCCTCTACATTTCTTCGAAGACTTGATTCCTTACGAGTTAAAGAATAATATTTTTAAAGCTCATCACTTTGTGGGAAATCAATCCTTTTTAGAAATTACACAAAACTTGAAACAACGACTTAGGATACTATCCTCAGTCCAAAAATTAGACCTTCTAAGAGGCTTGATTGCAATTTATGCGGCAGATTTTTCACTTGAGGAGCCTTACACTCCAAAACTCTTAAATTTTAAAACGCAGTTGTTTCATTTTTTAGAGGTGAAGGAATCTGAAATAAAAACTGCAGTAGTGGAAGTATTGGCAGACAAAGATGCCAAGGCAAAATATTCGTACGAGTACAGCGCTTTAGTAAGGGTAATTGACAAAGAAACCTTCCATTTTGAAACAAAAGAACTTAAGTTCAATGCTCCTTTTTACGATTGGGCTAATGCTGCTTTGATTACCGCCATTCAATCCTTTGAAAAAGAAGAGAAAGCAGTTCACGTAGAACGAAAACTTGAGCGAAGCTAATTGCTGAGATACTCAAAGAAAGAAATACTGTCTTTTATTTCAGCAAGATTTAATATGTAGCATATTTCTGAAGTGTCTGAAAAATCGAGACCTCCTTTAGCAATCGATTCATTGTAATACCTGCCGTCAACACCATTATAGGTGTTGCCTAAATCTATAGCTTCAGACCAAATTTCTTCTAGCTCCTCATTTAGAAATAAATCCAATGCTATTTTTTGATCAGATCTAAAGCCAGGACTACCGTTATCAAGGGCATTTCCATCTGGTATTTTATGATAGCTTGTGTGCTGATGAACATAATTACGCGCTTTTTCAGAGGTAACTTCTTCATTCCAATCCGAATGTTGTACAATATGAATCGAGTTTTTAGTATCTATTTCTGGATGTTTATTTCGAATCAATTCTACTAAGGCTGCTGAGAAATCTGATTGACCAGCCTCAGCAATCCAGATGCTACCCTTATTTTGAAGAGTGGCTAAAGCCTTGGTATAGGTTTCGTTTAATGCCTTGTCAAAATCGGTATGTGCATCTGACCATGTTTGAAACGCCTTGTTAAGTAAGCTTTCAGGAGGCACATACAAACCTTCTTGTGTACCATAAGCTCCCGTAACTACATGAAAATTCAAATCTTTAAATGCGGATAAAGAGAGTAAACTCCTAAAAGCTGCCATTGAATGCAAATCATCAACATCAGTCTTGCAATCGTAATGTGCTAAAAGAAGATCTTTGTGCACATCAAATCTAGACGTACTTTCTTTAGTAGTGGTACAAGAGAAAAATAGGCTTAGGATTATACCGAGGCCATATAGCTTGAATTGTTTATTGATAGATTCTGACATAGTCGACTTCCATTACTTGGTTAGGGAAATTCGCAGGAACTTCACCTCCTAAGTTACCACCAATTGCTATGTTTAGCAAGAGGTAATGTGGATTGTCGAACGGGTTACTTACCTCATTTGGTAATTCTATAAAAACTTGATTGTCTAACAATATCTGCATTTTAGTTTCATCCCATATTAAAGAGTAAAGGTGAAATTCAGAAGCGCTATCAGCGATAAAGGTGGTTGTTCCTTGAGTTTGATATTCTCCTGTTTGGGTATTAGCCCAATGGAAATAACCATAGGAACGGGTTTTGTCCCATCCGTTTTGTTCCATGATGTCGATTTCTCCGCATGCTGGCCAACCTACACTACCTCTAGAGTCACCAAAATAATTTCCTGCCTCATTGATATTAGACCCTAAGGTCCAGATAGCTGGCCAGGTTCCAGCTCCAGAAGGTAACTTCGCGCGTACATCTATGCGTCCGTATTTAAAGTCAAATTTTGAGTTAAGACGCGCAGACGTGTACTCCTTAGTAGTGTTTTGTGTAGTGTATGTTTCCTTTCTAGCAATGATTTTCAAGGTTCCATTACTTACATAAGTGGTGTTTTCTTTATCTACATAATGCTGGAGTTCTCCATTAAACCAACTACCACCATTAGGGGCAAAGGTTTGGTGATGCCATTTACTATTATCTGGTCTGCCTTGATAGTCGAATTCATCGCTCCAAATGAGTTCTAAATTGGGATCTCCGCCGCCGTCACCTCCACCATCGCCATTGCCGTTATCTCCATAGAAGTAGATGTTATCTAAATATACAGTGCTAGTACCTGAAGGTTGGGCTACAAGGATGTATTGAGCAAGATTTTTTCTGGAGGCTAAACCGCTAAAATCGTCTAAGGAGAGGTCAATACTTTGCCAATTATTTTTAGTTGTGTTCTCTATTGCGATTTCGTGTTCGGTATCATCTGCATTTCCCACCCCATTGTACACTCCGTTTGCACCAAAGTCCACTAGTTTAAACCGAATCGAGTTTGCATCAGCAGTCCAATAATCAAAATGTATGTGTGTTTTTGAATTGGCATTGATTTGTTGATTGACCGTTTCAATTCCGACATAATTTAAGTTGAAATAACGCAGTGTTTGATCGTTTGCGATGTTGACAAATTCAAAATTTGACTGAGACCAGTCTGTTTTGAAAGTGTCCACAGTAACGTTATTGTAGTGGTTGCTAAATATTGAGATGACCTCAGATGCATCGTGAATTGGTGTAGGTGCGGCTACAAGAGGCACATCACTTTGAATGGGACACCCATCTTGATTCACCTGTGTTCCTGCGGATGTATTTGGACAGGAGTCGTCTCGATCAGGAACACCATCTAAATCGCTGTCTTTAAGTTGAAAGTTAGCACTGAGTTGGTACTCCTTGTCGAAAGATATTTCGATTGGGTTTTCACCGCTGTTTATATCCCCAGTCCATGATTCGAATTCCCAATCAGCTGCAGCTACGGCAGTAAGTCTTACTTCAGTTTCAAAATCGTATTGCGAAGGCTGACTGATTACTTGTTCGTTTACTGTTCCCTCACCTGTAATTGTTAAGTTGAGGTTGTATTGTTTGCGAATAAAAATAGCGGTGATTTCTTTGGCTTCTGTTAAATCAATCGTTACTGGATTTTCACTAGATTCTATTGCACCGGTCCATTGTTCAAACTCCCACCCTGAAGCCGGGGTAGCGCTCAGTTCAACTTGTGAACCTATTTCGTATGATTTTCCGCTATTTATGAGTTTTTGATCTACGCTTCCCTCTCCGGTCACACTAACATTTAATTCAAATTGTTTTTTGACAAAATTAGCTTGGAGTTGCAAGTTTTGTGTAAGGGTTACTTCTAGAGGGTTTGCTGTACTGCTTAGGCTTCCACTCCAACTGCTAAAATTGTAGTCAGCCAAAGGAACAGCTTGTATGCTCAAGGAACTGCCTTCCGGATAATTTCCTGAAGAAACAGAGACGCTTCCTCCCTCACCAGAGTTTACCTGTACAGAAAAAAATGTGGTATCAGGGTTTTCGGTATCCTTTTCACAAGACAACAATAAGATTAGAATCAGTAAGCCTGTTAGATTGCGCATGAATTAATTTTTTACAATGATAAGGGAAAGGCTAGTAAAAATTAAAATTTAAGTTGTGAATTTAAAGAATACAATGGCTAAACCTCACTTATCTTTTTTTGTATTAATGAAAAAGCGATAGGAATACCTTTTTCGGAGGCTTCTATTTGAATAGTATTTTGTTTAGAAATACCTAGAATTTCAGCATCGAGAAATGTAGATGCGTCAGCACCTAGATAGATGAATTTCCATTTTTTGTCCTTTTCGAGTTGTTTTATTTTTTTGCGAATGTTCTTCGCTGTAAATTTTTGGCTTGCATTTTCATATCCATCTGTGAGTAGGGCAATGGTCACTTCTGTATTGTTATTTTCGTACTTTTTTATCACATCTCCCAAGGTGTCGTAAATCGCAGTCAGTCCTGAGGGTTGGTAATCTTTATGCTCAAGGCCTGGAATATCTTTTAGTTTTTGATACTCATAAGTCCAACTTGGTTTTTCGTTAAATTGTATCAGCGATAAACGTTGTTTGGGATGAATTGATTTTTGCTCGCAGATAAAATTGTTTACTGCTTTTACCGTCGTTTTTTGAAGATTAGTCATAGAGCCTGATTTGTCTAGTAGAAGGGCAATTTCTTTCATAATTATTGTATTTTGTATAACAAATATGATTGCCTTTTATGCAGTCTTTTTGCAATTGCAAAATAAAATGCCAACGAATCTAAACGCCTTAATTCGCTACAAGACCATAGACACTCTTTTGCAAGGAGGAGCGATTTATTATTCCATAGATAAATTACAGCTCGCTTGCTCTGAAGCCTTGGCTGAACACAGAGGTGTCTATAAAATGGTTTCTGAACGAACAATCCGAGATGATATTCGTGTAATGCGTTCTGATATTTTAGGATACAATGCACCTATCATAGTCAAAGAGGGTCGTTATACCTATGCTAATCCCAATTTTTCTATTCAAAACACTTCTGTAGCCTCTAACAAATTGCTGTTAGAACTAGGGGCACTCATCAGAGACGAGTTTGGACGTATTGATCAGAAAAGAGCAAAGCTTCTCTTAGATAAGATTGATGCTTTTACAGCCAACACTTATTCCTTCGAAGAATTGGCCACAGATGAAACTTCTAAACAAGCACCTTCTGAAACGATTGAAAAAGATACAATGTTGTATTCGATAAAAGTCATGCCTAACGAATCAAGTTGTGTTAATTCTGAGTCTAAAGAGATTTTATGGAGTGCGTTCTACGAATTAGTGGCTGAAATTACTTTTGATGCCGATTAAATAATCTTTCGTTTAAAAGCGCTCGCTGTAGACTTCTTTGAAAGGAACTCTAAATCGTTTGCCGTAAATGCCTGTTTCGCTTCTTTTTCCGCAAGCTAAAATCATATTGATTTCTGCTTTTTTTGGAAGATTTAAGGCCTTTTTAACCAATTTGGAATCAAAACCTTCCATTGGACAGGTGTCGTATTCTAACTCTGCCATAGAAAGCATAAAATTTTGCGCTGCTAAGCCCGCACTTTTATGCGTGACTATACGCATATCACTTATGGAGACTTGCCTGTATATGGGTCTAAAGATTCCGCTTACCCAAGTGGATATTTTTTTGATACTGCTCAGTAGACCTAGATTGTCAAATCCATAAATGGTGGGCATTAGTTTTTGATAATAGCGTAGTGCAAACTTTTTTCTTCGAATTTGAGATTCTGTTTCTGCCTTATTTTGTGCTATAAATTCAGCATTGGCCTTTGCTCTTTTTTTCCATAAATCCCGTCTTACTACAACAACCACAAAGCGCTCAGCAGTTCTGGAAGCTTGTTGTTTGAAACAAGCTGTATTTAAAAGATCTTTGAGTTTGGTGTTTTTGACGTGAATGAATTCCCATAATTGCATATTACTGCTGTTAGGAGCTAGGGTAGCGTTTTCGATACATTTTTTGACAAGTTTGTCGTCTAGTGCTTCGTCCGTATAATTTCGAACAGATCTTCTAAAGGCTATTGCCTCGCTTACGGTTAGTGGTTTTTGCATGCAACAAAAATACAATCCCCTGTAAAATGAATTGTAATTCTATGAGCTTCCTAAATTTTTGATAATCATTGGTTTAAATTTTGTTTAAATATTTATCATTAACTTTAAACAAAAATTTTCTTCGCAAGCCATAGCTATGAGTTCCGTATTCAGTCAGAGAGATTATTTTGAGTTGTTTTTTTCTAAGCAAGTCAGAAAGAAATTTGAAAAAGTAATTTTAATTCTCTCTATTGCTGGATTTTTTATCCATCTCTTACTTGTATTACTTTATAATATTGAAGTGTTTAGCGCTTTAAACGAGGATTATTTTGGGAATCCGATTAACGCGATTTACACTCCATTTTCTTTTATTTTAGTGTATGAGATTTACCTTCTAATCTTTTTTATACCGCGGTCATTCACTACTTCGCTCTTAAAGCAATACGAGATTATTGCGCTTGTATTAATCCGCAGAATTTTTGGAGATATAACAAAGATAGACTTCGAGCAGGCTATAGAAACGAACGAGGAGCTTTTCAATTTGGGAATTGATATTTTAGCTGTATTGCTATTATTGGCAATTGTTTTATTATTCTCTCGAATTCATCTAAAACTAAATGCCCTTTCTAGGACACTGTTCGAAGAAGAAAGAGACTTTATTTTTAAAGGATATAAGAAGAAATTATCAGTAGTCTTATTATTGATTATTGTTGTTGTAAGCTGTGTACATTTAGTGGATTTCATCAATTATTCGTTCACTAAAGCGCATTTGATTCCTGGAATGAGTAATAATTTGAACTCTATTTTTTACAAGGACTTTTTTACCTTATTGATTTTGGCTGATGTTCTGGTATTGCTTTTCTCCTACGGAATTACACAGGAGAATTTCAAGCTCTTGAGAAATACGGGATTCATTATTGCGACAATACTTATGCGAATTTCGTTTAGTGCCACAGGTGTTCTCAATGTCGCCTTTATTTTGGCAGGAAGCCTATTTGGTTACTTGATTCTTTTATTTTACTTCAAATTCGTACAAAGCGAAGTTTCTAATTAACAGCATTAAAATCCAAATTCCTCTTTTCTGTAAGACATATACTCTTCTTGAGCTGACTGAATAATCTCAGCATCTGTTTTTCCTTTATTGGACTTGAGTGTTTTTTTGACTACATCGTGTTGTTCGAACGCTACATGTTTGGTCGACCAATTGTGAAAACTGTGAAGAACAGGGAACAAATCGATACCTTTTTGTGTTAAGTAAAAACTTTTAATTTTTTTGTCCGCTGATTTTTGAATGAAATCAATCACTCCAAAGGCTCTTAGTTTTTTTAAACGATCTGTAAGAATGTTGGTCGCAATTCCTTCAGGGCTGTCTTTTAGAAATTGGCTAAACGTATTTCTATGCATAAAAATATCTCTTATGATAAGAAGAGACCATTTATCTCCAAGCAAATCTAAGGATGTAGAAACTGAACAGCCTGACCTAAAGGTCGGTTCGATAATGTAATTCATACCTTGCACTTTTGTGGTGCAAAGTTAGAGATTTATTGTATTAATGTGCTACATTAATCATAACATATGTTATGAAATGCTGTAAAATCCGTTAATCTAAAGGGATAATAGTATCATAAGTCACTTCCGAAAAGAAAAATTTGAACTTCAATTTATTGTCAGATTTTACCAAATAGGCACTTTCAATCCAGTCATAAATCATACGAATTTTTCCTGATTCAGATTGCAAATCAAATTCTCCGTGGTGATTCATACTCAAATGAGCGCTGTTTAGATCGGTGTCAATTTCTATATTGGCAAAGTCACGCTTTGAGTCAAATTCTCCAAAACTCTTGACGTATTCTACGAATTCTTCGGTAGAGTATTTTCTTGAGTTTTCAAAAATAAAGTAGTCTTCTGTCACGATATCATCGATACGGTCAATATCCTTGTCTACAATCTCAAAGAGTTCGTCTAGGGCAGTCAGCACTTCCTCTTCTTTAATTTTTTCAATTGTAGAGCGGTTGTTCTGTTGGCATGAAATCAACAGTAAAATTGAGCTAAGACAAAGGGTGTAGAAACTTGTTTTCATAAAATGTGGTTAAGATTTGTCTTAAATCTAAATCGATTAATTTAAAATTGCAATACAATTGATTTTTTATGGCCTAAGATTATTGAATTGTGATTTACTGACCGAAGAATTTTAAGTGAGCGAAGACTTGAATAGTGCCGAAAATTAAAGCTTTTCAATTGTCATTAGTTTAATTGAAAATATTCAAGACAATACAAGGCAGGATAAATGTTCTCAAAATTATCGGTTTTACTGTCGTAGATCAGACCTGTCACATTTATTGATGCCGAAGATGAAATGTTCAGAAATTGCTGAACTTCTTTTATTTTATTGTTCAGATAATACGAAATTGGCAAATATTTTGTGTCCTCCGGAGTATTACAGATTTTATGTGCCTTAAGCCGATTTATTTTTTTGTAATAATTGTCCATATTTCTAATACGAGAAAAGCTTTGCCCTTTCAGTGCGTCTAAAATAATTTTATTAGAAGATGAAAGGACAAAGTGGACTTCATCAATGGAATGCTTATTCAAAATTTCTTTGATGTGTAAAAGTGTCTTTAAATCGGTATTTAATGAATTGCCCAGAGAAGTGTAAAAATAATTGTTGGAATTATAGTTAACCTCATTGATTTTTGATTCTAAAAAATCGGTTGGACATACAAGAAAAAGCTTATTCATTGTTTACCGAATTTCTTTTAATGTGCAAAGGGAAATGACGAGTGGTGTAAATCAATTTTTAATTCGCCATTAATCAATTGATACCCAAAAGTGTATTCTACTTTTGCCTCATTGCCGTTTAAATCTGTAAAAAAGTAGTTTCCCATTGCGATTGCACGTGATTCCTCTAGAATAATACCGTGATTCTCAAATCTTACTTTGGTCCATGGCTGAATTGCGAATCCATGATCCTCTGAACAAGCCCTGCCATCTCCTGCAATAAAATAAGAGGTAGCTTCTGCTTTAGATGGTCTGAATTGTTCTATTTCGCATTTTGTGGGTTTAAATAATACTGTTTTGTCAAAGGCATAGCGATCGTCCAGAAATTGACTTGTGAATGCCTCACATTCTTCTCTGCTTTCCTTTAGCGAGCCTATTTGTACGACTCCATTACCCCATTTTTCTTGGGCCTCCATTACTTGTTCTTTTGTTATCATAGTATTTAAAATTTAAAGTGGTTATTAATTTTCTAGAGCATAAGCTCTCTCTATTGGCCAATTGTCTTTACTTCCCTTTTTCCAATTCTTTGATGAGAGTTCTTTATCTGTAGCCAGACATTTGTTAAGTTCATTTATGATTTGGTCATGATCCATATCTTGTCCAATAAAAACAATTTCATTTTTTCGATCACCGAAAGTATTGTGCCAGTCTTTTTCGATTTCTTCCTGATTATTTATGAAAACAGGATTATTGAATCTTTGGCTGAAGGACATACTCGCCCACCATACACCTGCACTATCTGTTCTTAATGAACCCCCTGCTTGACCCCAAATCAAGGCTTGATCTGGTCTTGATGTGATCCAAAAAAGCCCTTTACTTCTTATCACATTCATGGGAAACTTATTTTGAACAAATGCTCTGAACCGATTTGAGTCAAAAGGTTTTTTACTGCGAAAGACAAACGAACCAATGCCGTATTCATCGGTTTCAGGCGTGTGTTCTTCTTTATTGAGTTCTTCAATCCAACCGGCACTTTGTTCAGCTTTTTCAAAATCAAATAGTTTGGTATTCAGAATTTGTGCTGGATTTATTTTACCAAAAGCTGTTTCAATAATTTGTGCTGCAGGATTCAATTTGTGCAGTGTTGCTTTCAATAATTCAAGATGAGGAGCAGTAATCAAATCTGTCTTGTTCAAAATGATTACATCGGCGAATTCAACCTGGTCCGTAAGAAGGTTTACTATCGTCCTATGGTCGTTTTCAATATTAGTAAGAGATCTATCCTCTAAAGTTTCTGGGCTACCAAAATCTTTAAAGAAATTATAGGCATCAACTACGGTGACCATGGTATCCACGTAACTGAATCTCGATAAATCGATACCGCTTTCTTCGTCTATGAAACTAAATGTTTGAGCCACTGGGATTGGTTCACTAATTCCTGTACTTTCTATTAATAAGTAATCAAATCGTTTTTCATTAGCGAGCCGTTCTACCTCAATCATCAAATCTTCTCGTAAGGTGCAACAAATACAGCCGTTACTCATCTCGACCAATTTTTCTTCTGTTCTAGATAGTATATTTTCGTTTTTGACCAGGTTCGCGTCGACGTTCACCTCGCTCATATCATTTACAATTACTGCAACCTTTAAACCTTCTTTGTTGTGCAATACATGGTTGAGTAAAGTAGTTTTTCCTGCACCAAGAAATCCACTTAGTACGGTAACAGGTAGTTTATGGTCTGCTAGGCTCATAGTTTTTTACTTGACAAAATTTTAAATTGTAAAGGTGAACTGCTATAAGAAGTGTACTAGATAGGTATATGTAGATTTCTGTCGATTCGAAAAAAGCCATCCTTTCGTTTAGAATAGTAACTGATAGAAATAACCAAGACACCCAAAAAATAAATTTCAGCGCTTTTATTGAAGTTGTTGATGAAGAGCGTAATACAGCAATAAATGCCAGTGTCAAAAACAAAAAATCTGCATTTTTCCACCAAAACAACGCAGAAGAGTGGTTACTTAGTTCTATAAAATTTGGAGAGAGAAACAATAGTGGAGTTAAGGCACAGTGAAGAACACAAAAGGCTCCTACAGCACTTCCCGCAATATCATTCTTATAGCTTAAATTTTTCATCTTTTAATTAATGCAACTGAGTTGCAAAACTATGAAATTTGTTTGTTAATGCAACTATGTTGTTATAAGTTTGTGTTATGGGTATTAAACGCAGAACGCCATCTGTGGACTTGTTGATGAAAGAGTTTCACAATTCTAATGGTGCTATTTCAGTAATTGAATTGGTAAATCGTCTACAAATGCAAATCAATAAGACAACAATCTACCGTGTTTTAGACAAATTAGAAGACGATGGAGTTTTGCATTCTTTTCTGGATAAAAATGGCAGTAAGTGCTATGCAAAGTGCAGCGATTGTTCCAAGCATTATCATCAGGATCGACACCCTCATTTCCAATGTATTGAGTGTGGTAAAATGGATTGTCTTCAAGTTGACATTCACATTCCAAATGTCCCTAACATAAAAATAATAACTTCACAAATATTACTCCAAGGCAAATGCGAATCTTGCAGCTAATATTTATTTATCAATACTTAACTCAAATAATATGAAAAATTCAGTTTTACTTTTAGTTGCACTTATTTTTAGTGTAAACATTTCGTCTCATGCTCAAACGGTAGATGAGATTATCGATAATTACTTTGAAAATACGGGGGGAGCAGAGCAGTGGAGAGCTCTTGAAGGTGTCGTTTTTTATGCTACGGTTAACCAAATGGGTATGGAAATCCCCATAGAAATTACCCAGTTAAAATCTGGAAAGCAAATGTCGGTTATTAAGTTTCAAGGACAGGAAATAAAACAAGGTGTTTTTGACGGGGAGGTTTCTTGGAGTATAAACCTGATGAATCAGAAAGCTGAAAAAAGTGATGATGAGACGACTGAAAATGTCAAAAGAGCAATGGCAGATTTTCCAGAACCACTACTAGATTACAAATCAAAAGGTTATTCTGCTGAACTTTTAGGTACAGAAGAAATAGATGGTACGGAATGTTTTAAAGTGAAATTGACAAAAACACCAGTTCTGGCCGATGGAGAAGAGGTAGAGAATGTAGACTTTTATTTCTTTGATATGGACAATTTTGTACCCATTGCTCAACAATCTGAAATTAAGTCTGGTCCTATGAAAGGTCAAATGAGTGAGGTCAAATTTAGCGATTACCAAGAGGTAGAAGGATTGTATTTTCCTTTTTCACAATCACAAGGAATGGTCGGGCAAGATGGAGCATCTGTCACCATCAACAAAATCGTTTTAAATCCTGAAATTGACGATAGTGTATTTGCATTTCCTGAAAATAACTAAGCTTTTAATTTTCACTGTACTTTAAATTCCATTATGAGAAAATATACCTATGGCTTTCTATTAGCTTTATTTCTGTGTTCATTTTTTGCACAAAGCCAACAAAAAGACAACTTAAATTTAGAATCATATTTTGGTGACCTAAGGGCTAGACATATTGGACCCGCTCTTATGAGCGGGAGAATAAATGACTTGGAACTTCACCCGACTAATCCCAGAATACTCTATGCAGGAACTGCAGGGGGTGGCGTTTGGAAATCAAATAACGGCGGGGCAACTTTTAACCCAATTTTTGACGATCATATTCAATCGATTGGGGCTGTTACTTTAGATCCAAATGATCCTGATAATACAATCTATGTCGGTACAGGTGAAACCTGGACGAGAAATAGTGTATCCGTTGGAGATGGGCTTTATAAGTCTGTCGATGGTGGAATTAATTGGGATAAAATTGGATTTGAAAACTCAGAGCGAATTGCTAATGTTATTGTCAATCCAAACAACTCTGATGAAATCTTTGTAGGGGTTTTAGGAGCCCTGTGGTCTGACAGTGATGAAAGGGGAGTCTATAAATCTGAAGATGGAGGAAAAACATGGGCTCAAATTCTATACGACGGTCCTTCGACTGGTTGCGCTGATTTAGCTATGGACCCAACAAATCCAAATGTATTATACGCCTCAATGTGGGAATTTAGAAGAACAGGCTGGTCCTTTAATTCTGGAGGAGAAAAGAGTGCCCTTTACAAATCAGTTGATGGAGGAAAAACATGGAATAAAATACACAATGGTTTTCCTGAGGGCAAGCTTGGAAGATTAGCTATTGCAATTGCTCCATCGAGTCCTAACATTCTCTACACCGTCATAGAAGCCGAGAAACAGGAGAAAAAAGGACTTTACAAAAGTTTAGATGGGGGAGATTCTTGGACACAGTCTAACAACGATTTTGGAATTACAGTTAGACCCTTTTATTTTTCAAGAATTGTGGTAGACCCCACAAATCCAGATGTAATCTTAAAAGCTGGGTTGTCTGGATCTATTTCTCGAGATGGAGGAGAGACCTTTAAAGACTTAGGGGTTATGCACAGTGATATACACGATCTTGCATTTAACATAGAGAATTCAGATAATATTTATGCAGGAACAGATGGAGGTGTCTACAGGTCTTGGAATGGCGGAACGACCTTTGAAATTGTTGAAAATTTACCGCTATCACAATTTTATCATATTTCTGTCGATAACGAGGAACCTTATAATGTTTACGGAGGATTACAAGATAACGGGTCATGGTATGGTCCAAATTTATCAGGCGGAGGAGTTACAGCTGCTGATTGGAAATCAGTTGGGGCAGGAGACGGTTTCAGAGTGTTGAGTCATCCTACAAAAAGAATAATTTATTCTGAAATGCAGGGTGCTGAAAATATTTGGAGATACGATACAGAAAAACAAAGAGTTAAGACCATTCATCCTTTACCTAAATCAGGTCAACCTAAATTGAGGTTTAATTGGAACACTCCAATAGAAATCAGTTACAATCAACCGGATAGACTTTATGTCGGGAGTCAATTCCTTCACGTTTCAGAGGATATGGGCGAAAGCTGGAGGACAATCTCTGAGGATTTAACCACTAATAATCCAGAAAAACAAAATCAACAAGACTCAGGTGGATTGTCTATGGATAATTCTGGAGCTGAAAACCATACTACCATTTTTACTATAGCGGAATCAAGACTCGATGAAAACGTGATTTGGGTGGGTACCGATGATGGTAATGTGCAGGTCACCAAAAATGGAGGAAAAACCTGGAGCAATACTACAAAAAACATAAGTGGTTTACCAGCTAATACTTGGGTCTACCACATAGAAGCAAGCGTTCATGATAAAGCAACGGCCTATGCGGTTTTTGATGGCCATACCAGTGGAGATTTTGCGCCTTATGTTTATAAAACAACAGATTACGGCCTTACTTGGAATTCAATAGTCACTGACGATATACCCATTTTTGCAAGAAATATTCAAGAGGATTATGTAAATCCAGATCTTTTATTTCTCGGCACAGAAAAAGGGTTATTTATCACAAATAACGGTGGCGAAAGTTGGAGTCACTTTACCAAAAATATGCCACCTGTTGCTGTTCATTATATCGAACTTCAATCGAAAACGAATGACTTAGTAATGGGTACTCACGGAAGAGGGGTCATTATTTTAGACGATATATCACCACTGAGAGAAATAAACAGTGATCAGTTGTCTTCAAAACTGCACTTTTTTGAGCCTACAGGTATGCTTATGAGCGATAAGAGTTACGGCTTTGGAAGTTCATTTGGAGCGGAAACACAGTTTGTTGGAGAAAATCCAACAACGATTGCTCAATTCAAATATTTACTCCCAAAAAGACACACCTTTGGAAAAATGACAATGGAAATTCACGATTTAGAAGGGAATGTAATTTCTAAGCTTAGCCCTGGAAAATCCAAAGGAGTGAATATTGTTAGGTGGAATTACACCATGAAACAACCCAAAGTTGCAAAAGGTAAAACACTAGCTTTTGGAGGATTTACTTCGCCAAGAGTATTAGCCGGAACGTATAAAGTTGTAATTAATAAAGGCCGAGATAAATTTGAGCAGGAATTCGAACTAACGAATGACCCCACAACAAGTGTGGATTCAGCCTATTTTAAGCAAAAGAATGACATTGTTATGTCACTTTATGATCTTACACAAGACTTAGCTTATATGGTCTATCAAGTAGACGAAATGATTGAAGGTAGTCAAGGCAAATTAAAGTCTAAATTAATGGACTTAAAGAAGACATTGGTTATCACAACTGGAGATAATTATGTTGGAGCTGCTGAGCCAGAACTTCGAGAAAAATTGGCCAACTTGTACAGTAAAATAGCTGACAGTTATTCAGTTCCATCTCCAAATGAAATGGAGTATATGGAGGTCATTTTAGATCTTTACTCAACTGCAGAAAAGGAGTTCAATCGATTAAAAAAGAAGTCTAAAATTTCATTCGAGGAGCTTAAATCTTTTGAAGAATTTCTGAATGAGTAATTCAATCACGTCAAGGCTAGTAGTGGTTTTGGCAATCTAATTCTGTCTGTGATTATGCAAATTAAAAGAGTGAGCATAACCTACTTAGTCTGATACTAATGAGTACAAGCGAAAAGACAGAATGATTTACTGTTGAAGATTTGATTTTATAACCCATTAAACAAAAAAGCCCTGTCCAGCAAAGGAGAGGGCTTTTTGTGGTACCTCCAGGAATCGAACCAGGGACACACGGATTTTCAGTCCGTTGCTCTACCAACTGAGCTAAGGTACCTCGCTAAATAGCGGGTGCAAATATAATTTTATTTGATTTATAACAAAAATAAAACCTTTAAAAAGTATCTTCGAAGACGATTTATCTAACAATCACAGATTTGATATGGATTTAATTGTCGATATAGGCAATACTCGAATTAAATGGGCTTTTTTTGAAAATGAGATGATCACTGCAGATGGTGTTTCACTAAAAGATTTTTTCCTCCCTGAAATCAAAGCTCAACATTCATTTGACAAGATAAGTCGAATAGGAGTCTGTTCAGTGAATAAAATCCCTGAAGAGCTTATTAAATTTTTTAGTTCTGTTCCTATTATTTTTTATGTCAATGCTGACTGCAACTTGACTTTTAAATCGAATTATAAATCAATGACTTCTTTGGGTGCAGATCGTTTGGCCCTTGTTGCTGCTGCACAAGAAGAATATCCCGATCAAAATTGCTTGATAATTGACTTGGGAACCTGTATCACCTATGATTTGAAAGATACTAAGGGGGTTTATCACGGAGGTATCATCTCTCCTGGTTGTACATCTAGATATGATGCTATGCACAATGATACTCATGGTTTGCCCCAATTGAAAGCAAAAGATTTGGAGATAGGCATTGGAGAAACTACTGAAGAGTGTATGCATATTGGTGTGATCGAAGGAGTACATCAAGAACTCAAGGGATTTATTTCTCATTTTTCTGAGATTTATGAAGATTTAACAGTGATTTTAACAGGTGGAGACGCTCATTTTTTTGAGAAAAAGTTAAAAAACTCCATCTTTGCCCATTCTAATTTTTTATTGAAGGGAATTCACTCTTTATTGAAAGAAAATTTAAACTGAATGATGAGAGTAGGTTTTGCGGTAATCGCCTTAGTGACAACAATAACGACCATGGCCCAAAATGGAACGGTCTCTCCTTATTCTATATTTGGGATTGGAGAGTTTCGAAGTGGCACAACTATTGACAATAGAGCCATGGGTGGCCTTAGTATGGCTGGAGACAGTATACATATCAATCTTCAAAACCCTGCTGCTTATGGTGATTTGAGAATTACTGCTTACACTGTGGGTATTTCTTACCGTACCATTGACTTCAAAACCAATGACCTCAGTGCTGAAAGTGTAGTAGCAAACTTGGAATATTTGGCCTTAGCTTTTCCGGTCTCTCAAAAAATGTCTGTAGGTTTTGGTCTTATACCCTATTCTTCTGTTGGGTACAATATTTTAGATGAAACTGTCAATCAGTCTCAAGATACACTTAGCACCTTCTATGAAGGATCGGGGGGACTTAACAAAGTCTTTATAGGTACTGGAATTCAGGTCAGTCCAGATTTTAATGTCGGATTATCTGCCCACTTTAATTTTGGAAATCTGGCTTATGATCGCTCTCAAACAGTACAAGGCTTGCAGTTTGGAACCTTTGACAATCGAGATTCACGAATAAACGGTTTAGATGTGAATTACGCTTTCACCTATAGTCCAGAAGTGTACCTCAAAAATGATTACTACAGACTTAGAGCTTATTTTGGAGTGAACTCTCCCCTAAGTTTTACCTCAGAAAATCGTCAGGCTATAGGTTCTTTTTTCGTTTCTAATGGTAGAAATGTGGAACTGGTAGATGTTGATTTAGAACAAGAAAACTTAAAAAATACAGATGTAAATGTTCCTACTACTTACAAATACGGTTTAGGAATAGGCAAGGATTATAAGTGGTTTGTCGGAGCAGAATATCACTATAAAGACATGAGCGCCTTCAAAAATGAGTTTTTAAACGCAGAAAATGTAGGTTATGGCAAAGCATCTAATTTCATTATTGGAGGATATTTCATCCCTAATTACCAAGCGCTTAGCGGAATCTATAATCGCATGACTTATAGAGCAGGATTCAGATCGAGTAATACCGGAATGATTGTAAACGGAGAAACAATAAAAGAATCCTTGTTTTCGTTTGGTATTGGACTCCCTATGGGAGGTACTTATAACGACCGATTTTCTAATTTGAACGTCGGAATTGAAATAGGGTCCAAAGGTACCGTAAGTGCTGATTTAGTTAAGGAAAATTACTTTGGCATAAATATTGGACTCGCTTTGAATGACAAATGGTTCATTAAAAGAAGAATAGACTAAAAATAGAAAATAGATAAATTTACCCACACAAAAATGCACGATATGAGAAAGACATTATTAATGAGCACATTAACCCTGTTCTTTGCCATTCAAATGACAATGAGTCAAGCACCAAACCAAGAGTGTATGACAAACTTGTCTATCTACGTAGAATACGCTAAAGTTAAAAATTACGATGCCGCTTACGAACCATGGAAAATGGTTTTAGAGGCTTGTCCGGATATAAACAGAGCTAACTTTTTGTACGGTGAGCGCATCTTAAAGCACAAGATTTCAAATAGCAGTGGAGCTGACAAAGACGCTTTTATTGTTGATTTGATGAAGCTGTATGATGATTCTATGCAGTATTTTCCTAAAAATTATGCAATGGCAGACGTCATCATCGACAAGGTTCTGTTCAAATACAAACAGAAAATGATTGGAAAGGACGATATATATGCGCAGCTCAATGATGCCTTTATGAACGATCGATCCAATTTCTCTAATCCTCAGGCGCTATATATGTATTTCTCAAGCTTGGTAGACCTTCACGATGAAGGAAAACAAGAAATTCAAACAGTATTTGACGTTTATGATGAGGTTGTTTCTAAAGTAGAAGCTGAGAATATGAAGCTGACTAATGCTATCCAAAGACTTTTGCCTAAAGAAGAAGACGGTACAATCACCTCTAAGGATAAGAGAAGACTTAAGGCGTATACCACTAATTCAGAATCCTATGGTAAAATTGCCCAGAGTATAGACTCTAAGTTGGGAGCGCTTGCAGATTGTGATAATCTCATTCCGCTTTACGAAAAGAATTACGAAGAGCGTAAAGGCGATGTTAAGTGGGTAAAGAGTGCAGTTGGACGAATGTTCTCAAAAGAATGTACAGATGATCCAATGTTCAAGAAATTATTCGAGGCACAACTCGCATTAGACCCTTCTGCTGATGCCTACCTTTACGGAGGTACACTCAAGCAAAAAGATGGGGATACCAGTGGAGCTATGGCCGACTTTAATAAAGCCGTTGAGTTGGAAGAAGACAACTATAGAAAATCAAATATCCTATATAAAATTGCTACAATTGCGAGAAAGAGAAGTTCTTCACAAGCAAGAACCTATTTGAATAAGGCAATTCAGGCTTATCCAGCAAACGGTAGAGCGTATTTATTGCTTGCGAGTTTGTACGCTAATTCGGCGAACAGCTGTGGTGAGTCACAATTTGAAAAAAGATCAATTTATTGGTTAGCCGCTCAAACGGCTGCTAAGGCAGGTCGTGTAGATCCATCACTTAGAAGTACAGCCTCAAAAGCAGTTGCTTCATACAACGCTAAAGCACCATCTAAAACAGATATTTTCAATTCAGGACGTGCGGGCCAAACGATATCGTTCTCATGCTGGGTAGGTGGAAGTGTGAAAGTACCAACTCTTGACTAATGATTTGAGAACTGAGGTTCTAAATAAAATTTTTAAGAATGCCATGACAGTAATTGTCGTGGCATCTCTTTTTTATAGCTGTGGAGGAGAATATGAACGCGTTTTAGAGGAGAAACAAAAGGAGATTTTTCCACAGGGAATTACTAAAGATTTTGTACTGACATACACGGAGGTCGCTAAACCGTTGCGATTGCAGGATAAAGACACCGCTCGGGTGGTGGTTGTTTTACGCAGTTCACTCAATGAAAATTACGAGAACTTACGTTTTAGACATCAGTTGTTTCCAGAAGGTATTGTTTTAGATTTTTTCGATGAATCTGACCAAAAAACAATCATTAAGGCCGATTATGCCACGGTGTATTCACTTACCAACCTCATTGAGTTGGAAGGAAATGTTGTCATTGAAACTCACGATAATAAGATATTGTATACGGATAGACTCTTTTGGGATCGACAAGACTCTTGGATTTTTACTCCTGAAGCCTTCACTTTTGAAAATCCTGAAGACGGGACGGTCATGCATGGATTAGGATTGGATTTCAACAGAGATTTCACGTATTTTTATGCTATGCAAACTTATGGCGTAATGAACGTCGAAGAAGAATCAGATGATTAAGATTTTAAAATATACAGAGTACCTCTATTTAGTCGTAGCCTTTTTTTCAGCAGTCCGACTGTTTTCTATTTACAATGAACCGAATTCAGATCGAATGATATTTGCGTTTTTTTTAGTGATCTCATTGGGAATGTTCTTTTTTAGAAGAAACTACCGAAAGAAATTTGAAAAACGTCAAGGTGAATAACCTAAAACTTGCTGCCTTTGATTGAACATTATTGGATTATAATCGGATTCGCTTTATTGCTCTCTGCGTTTTTTTCAGGAATGGAAATTGCCTTCGTCTCAGCGAATAAAATCCATGTAGAGATCGAAAAGAAACAGGAGGGATTTTTATCACAGATTCTAGGCCGCCTAACGGCAAACCCTTCGAAGTTCATCGCAAGTATGTTGATCGGTAATAATATTGCCTTAGTGGTATACGGTTATTACATGGGTGATGTGCTCACCAAAATGCTTCCCTCGGCTACAGCTGTTGATCCTTATTGGATGCAACTTTTGCTCAATGATTTTGTCGTTTTGACGCAAACCGTAATCTCAACGGCAGTTATTTTAATTACTGCAGAGTTCTTACCCAAAGTGCTATTTCAGATTTATGCCAATTCCTTGATTAAAGTAATGGCGCTCCCTGCTTATTTCTTCTATATCTTATTTTCAGGTTTATCTTGGCTTGTAATGAAAGTGAGCGATTTCGTTTTGCGGATCTTTTTTAAGACAGCAGGAGATGAAATCACACAAGCCTTTAGTAAAGACGAATTGGGCGATTACATCAATGAACAAATGGAAGCAGTAAGCGACAACGACGAAATTGATTCCGAGGTTCAGATTTTTCAAAACGCACTTGAATTTTCTGAGGTTAAAACAAGAGAAGCAATGATTCCAAGAACAGAAATCTGTGCTGTGGAATATCGAGATCGCTTATCTGATTTAAGTAAGCTTTTTACAGAGACAGGATTTTCAAAAATCCTTGTTTACCGGGAGAATATAGATGATATTATCGGATATGTGCATTCCTTTGATTTGTTTAAAAATCCTCAAAGTATAAGATCGATAATGAAGGCTGTCGAGTATGTTCCTGAGACTATGCTCATACAAGACACTTTGAACCTTTTGACTAAAAAACGAAGATCTATGGCTGTTGTTATTGATGAGTACGGAGGAACTTCTGGAATATTAACAGTCGAAGATATTATCGAAGAATTATTTGGAGAAATAGAAGATGAACACGATGTGGTGGAATACCACGAGGAGCAAATTGATGATTGTACTTATTTGTTTTCAGCGCGTTTAGAGGTAGATTACCTAAATGAGCAGTATAAATTAAATCTTCCAGAGAGCGAAGAATACGAAACATTGGGCGGATTGATTATGAATCAAACCGAGGATATTCCTGAAAAGGGATTTAAAATGGACATCGACAGCTATGTCCTCGATATCGTTGAGGTTTCTAGCACCAAAATTGTATTGGTTAAAATACACCGTAATATCGCTGATTAGCTAGGGATATAGGATTTATTTTTCAAAAGATTTTTGTACTTTCGCCCCTCTTAGAAATACAATACTATGGCGATTTTAGGTAATATAAGAAAGCGAACGACGATATTGATCTTAATAATTGGTTTAGCACTTTTTGCATTTGTCATCTCTGGAATATTCTCTAGCAACAATTTTAGCGGTGGAGGAACATTTTCAAGTGTGATTGCTGAGGTAAACGATTCAGAAATATCAATTGAAGATTTTAGAGAGCGAATGGAGCAAGCCTCTGTCGCGTACCAAAATCAATACTCTAATAACAGACTGGTGAATATTGTTTACGATCAGATGGTTAGAGGAGAAATTTTAAAACAAGAATTTAATGCGTTAGGGTTAGAAATTGAAGGTGATCAAATTGCTGATTACTTATCGACTTCAGCTTACGCTAATATTCCAGAATTTCAAGATGAAAATGGTGTTTTTAATAGTGTAATTTTTAAAAATGCGATTCAAAATTGGAAAGAAAATGATCCTCTTCGCTATGACTCTTGGTTGAAAGAAGAATCTTCAATCATCAATGCCGCGAAAGAACGTATTTACTTCAACTTTGTGAAAGCAGGTGTAGTATCTACCCTTAAAGAAGGAGCTTTTGAATTCAAATTGCAAAATGATAAAGCAGACATTCAATACATCAAAATTCCATATAATACCATCCCTGACAGCACCATTCAGGTGAGCAGAAATGACATACAGAAATATATAGACGAAAATTCAGCGCTATTTCAACAAGATGCAGCCCGAGATATACGTTATGTGTTTTTTCCAGAAGTCGCTTCATTAGAAGATGAGCAAAATGCATTAGCTTCAGTAAATGAGCTATTAGACGCAAAAGTGACTTATAATCAGGCAAGCGATAGTTATGATACCATCGCTGGATTTTCTCAAACTAATGATTTACAAGCTTTCTTAGATTTAAATTCTGATTTAGCTTACGATAGTATTTACAGACCTAAAGAAGCAATCTCTGTAGCCTATGGCGATTCTATTGTTGGTTTAAACGCTGGTGAGACTTTTGGACCGTATAAAGAAAATGGAGCGTACATGATTAGTAAACTTATGGGCAAAAAGATGCAAGGAGAGGTAAGAGCTTCTCACATCTTAATTGCTTATGAAGGTGCTGAGCGAGCTGCAGAATCAGTTAAGCGTTCAAAGAGTGAGGCTAGAACTGAAGCTCGTGCACTTTTAACGCAGGCGAGAAGAGATGATGTGGTATTTGCTGATTTAGCTCGTGAAAATTCTGATGGACCATCGGGTAGCAGAGGTGGAGACCTTGGTTATTTTCAAGAAGGTGCTATGGTTGATGCGTTCAATGACTTTTGTTTTAGAAACAGTACAGGAGCAATTGGTTTAGTAGAGACCGATTTTGGTTATCACATTGTAAAAATTGAGGATAAACGAGATGTTTATCAAGTAGCCACTTTGATGCGTAGAATTGAGCCTTCGGATTTAACCGTAAACCAACTTTTTACAGATGCTACTTCTTTCGAAATGAAGGTGAATGATGCCGAGGCAAGCGAGTTTACGAATATAGCTGTAGAGATGAATTTATCTCCACGTCCTGTGAGTAAAATTCGTTCTGTAGATGAAAACTTACCTGGTCTAGGTGAGCAGAGAAATATCGTGAAATGGGCTTTTGATGCTGAAACAAATCCTGGTGATATCAGAAGATTTGATTTGGCTTCGGGTTATGTTGTAGCACAAATGACTAATGTTTATGAAGAAGGGTTACAATCTGTAGAAGACGCCTCTTTTATTGCTACTCCAATGATAAGAAAAGAACGTAAGCTTCAAATGATTAGAGCACAATACGGTGGAAAGAATTTAGATCAAACTGCTAAAGATGCTAGTGTGATGCTTTCACGAGCAATGGCTTTAACACTGAACTCGCCAGTAATTTCAGGTTCAGGACCTGAGCCTACTGTAGTTGGAACTGCTCTTGGTCTCCAAATTGGTGAAGAATCGGAGCTCATTCAAGGTAATACAGGAGTATTTATGGTGCGTTTGGTTAATTTAAATGAGGCTATAGAACTACCAAATTTTGCTCCATTTACACAGACACTTACAGCCAAGAATATCCAAAACGCTAGTATTGGTACTTACGATGCCTTAAAAGACATGGCAGAAATTAATGACAATCGCTTACTCTTCTATTAAGAAGTAGGTATCAGGTCAGATAATTTTAAAATAGTTTCATATCCCTTGCTTTTAAAGTAGGGGATATTTTTTTCAATTTGAGTTACTAAAATAAAGTCTCCTCCCCAAGCTCCTAAGCTTTTAATTTGCCCACTATCCTTAGAAAAATCATCGAATAGACTTTCTTGAATTGTCGGAACATTGAGATGGCCTGCCAGTAATTTTTCATGTTCTAAGAGCAGCGATTCAAATTCATCTAACTCTTGGGCCTCTGCAATGGCTTTACTCAATGAACTGACTTTACTGATCAGTGACTCTGACTGCGCTATTTTGTTGTAGGCAGCTATAGCCTCTTTACTGCTTTTTTTTTGGTTGAGGTAAACACAACCAAGCTCCTCTATAAACGAGGGTCGAAAAGCAATTTCTTCAATGTAGGGCTTTGAGGGAGATGTTTTTTGATATAGAATAGGCCCTGCTGCTGTTGCGCAAGCTACATCGTAACCACTGCCTCCGAATCCTGTATGTAAGAGTTCAAAGGGATTTACTTTTGCCCATTGCGCAATGCAGCTGATCAGTGTTGACGAAGAACCGAACCCCCAAAGTCTAGGGAATTCTAGGTAAGTCTGAACTCGAATATCTTGATTTCCGTTTACAAGAAAGTTGGTATTGAGTTTTCTCGCTTGTTTTAAAAGTGTTTCGAGTGTTTTTGAGACGGGATTATTTTGGTTTAATGGCTCAAAATTTAAAAGTGAAAAAACATCTTCGTACCATAAACTTCCATCTTCCAAATAAGAGCGCCAGTGTATCTGTTCTTTGAAGGTTTTTTCAGTTGAAACTTCTATTTTTTGCCCTTGTTTACAAGGTACGGCTAAGGCTAGTGCACCGTCTAAAACAGCGTATTCTCCGCTGATTAAAAGTTTTCCATTGGCGCGATAGCTTTGCTTCATTTTCTGAGTTCTTCTAAGGCTTTTTGCACGGCTGCATTACTCACCGTTTCATTTTTAAAGTGTACAACAAGCTTATTTTTTTCTTCTGTTGTCGCTCCAAATCCATTGAGTATATTCAATAAATGCATTTTCATATGACCTTTTTGAATACCAGTAGTAACGAGTGACTTTACGGCAGCGAAATTTTGAGCTAGTCCTGCTACCGCTGTAATCTTCATTAGTTCTTTAGCGTTTGGATTACCTAAAACTCCCAGTGCTAAGCGAACCAAAGGGTGTAATTTGGTTAGTCCTCCCACAGTGCCTAGGGCTAGAGGAAGTTCAATCCAAAAATGAAAATTACCTTTCTCAATTTTAGCATGAGTAAGGCTCTGATAACTACCATTTTTAGCGGCATATGCGTGAACTCCTGCCTCCACAGCTCTAAAATCATTTCCGGTGGCGATTACCACGGCATCAATACCATTCATAATGCCTTTATTGTGTGTTACGGCTCTATAGGGTTCGGCATGGGCGATTTGTAAGGCTGTAAGAAAATTTTCTGCAAACTCTTGGCCATCTATATCATTTTCTGTGAGCTCTTCGATTGGGCAACTCACCTCTGCTCTAACAAGGCAGTTAGGAACGTAATTACTCAAGATACTCATGACTACCTTGGGTTTGTGACTCTCGAAAGAGCTTTGTTGTTCCACTAGAGTTTCAAAGGTCTTGGCAACTTGTTCTAAACATGAATTGATGAAATTTGCACCCATGGCGTCTAAGGTTTCAAAGCACATATGTATTTGAAAATAGCCCTCGAGTTGAGCTGTTTTATCTACGAGTTTCATGTCGAGAATCCCACCTCCTCGAGCCTGCATGTTTTTGGTAATTTCCGCAGTACTTTCTAAAAGTTCATGTCTATGAGATTCAAAGAAATCTTTGAGCTTCAATGGATTATCAGAATAGGTCAAATGAATTTGGCCTACTTTTTCGGTTTGAATCACTTCTGTTTTAAAGCCGCCTCTGTTTAACCAAAATTTTGCGGCTTTCGATGCCGCTGCGACTACAGAACTTTCTTCAATAGCCATTGGAATGGCATGTACTTTCTGGTCAATTAAAAAATTCGGAGCAATGGCAAATGGCATGTAATAATTGCTCAGGGTATTTTCAATGAATTCGTCGTGAATTTTTTGTACGTCTGGATCGCTGTTATTGTAGCGATTGAGCAGAGATTTCGTTTCTTCTGGATTGTTGGAATAATAGTCGCACAACCAGTCTATTTTCTGCTCTTTTGTGAGCTTTGAAAAACCAGAAATGACATTTTTCATAGCAATTAAGTTATTTACTCAAATATACAATTCAATAAGAATTTAAATTCTGAATAATAATTAGTAAACTTGAAATTCTAAATTCATATCAATGAAACAACTAATGTTAACTGCGCTTTTGAGTTTAAGCTTGGTCTTAAGCGCACAACAAAAGCAAATTACACTCGAAGATATTTGGTCTAATGGAACTTTTAGAACCGAATCCATAGCCTCACTTCGATCGATGAATAACGGCTACGATTATACCGTTATTGAATTCAACGAGGGAGATTCAGAAATTGTGCAGTACGAATATAAGGGGATGACCAAAAAAGGAGTGGTACTTACTTCTGGAGACGAAGAAATCCCTGATTTTAGCACTTATGCCTTTAGTGATGACGAAAGCAAAATACTTATTGGAACCAAAATAAGACCCATTTTTAGAAGGTCTCGAATTGGAGTATACTATGTCTATACCTTAGACGGGAAGTCTTTAGTTGCCGTAGACAACGACCCTATTCAATCTCCGGCATTTTCTCCAAATGGAGATAAGGTGGCTTATGTCAAGGACAACAATATTTACATTTTTGATATTGAAAATAATGCACGTATTCAAATTACCTCAGATGGCGAAAAAGGTAAAATCATCAATGGATTATCAGATTGGGTGTATGAGGAGGAGTTTTCTATCGTTAGAGCTTTTGAATGGAACTCGTCAGGCTCGCATATTGCCTATTTAAAATTCGATGAATCTGAGGTCCCCATGTTTTCAATGGACATTTACGGTAAAGATCTTTATCAATATCCATACACCTTTAAGTATCCAAAGGCTGGCGAGAAAAATGCAGAGTTGAGTTTGCACCTCTTCGATGTCAATCAGAATTCCCACGCCAAAGTCAAACTTCCTGAGGTTGATTACATTCCCCGAATAAAATGGATGAATGCGCCTGAGTTACTCACTGTGCAAACCTTGAATAGACATCAAAACCACCTCAAGATGTTTCAAGTGAATACAACAAACAATTCGGTGGATTTGTTTTTTGAAGAGCAAGACGATGCTTATGTTGACATTCATGATAATTTGACCTTTTTGGATGATGACGATTTTATATGGACTTCTGAGCGAGACGGATTTAACCACCTCTATCTCTACAATTCTGACGGTACACTAAAACGACAAATTACTACGGGCAATTGGGAGGTTACAGCATATTACGGCTATGATGCCAAGCGAGATCGAATTTTCTATCAATCGACAGAGCAAGGCTCAACCCAGCGTCACGTCTACAGTATCAATGCGAAAGGAAAACGCAAAACCTTGCTCACTCCAGAGTCTGGAACAAATAGCGCTCAGTTTAGCAAACAATTTTACTACTTCATAAACACCCACCATTCGGCAAATACGCCTTATCAATTTACATTGCACTTAGCTCGAAATGGAATGCAGATGATGATGCTAAAAGACAACAAGGCGCTAAAAAATCGCGTTGCTGACTTTGCGATGTCTCCAAAAGAATTTTCTACGCTTCGCGTCGGAGACCACGATTTGAATATGTACATGATTAAACCGCTTGATTTTGATGCTTCTAAAACCTATCCTCTTTTGATGTTTCAATACAGCGGACCAGGTTCTCAACAGGTAGGTGACCGATGGAATGGAACCAATGATTATTGGCACCAAATGTTGGCTCAACAAGGATATATAATTGCTTGTGTTGACGGAAGAGGTACTGGATTTAAAGGAAGAGACTTTAAAAAGAGCACCTACTTGAATTTAGTAAAATACGAAACGGAAGATCAAATTGAGGCTGCGAAAATATTGAGTCAACGCTCGTATATCGATGAACAGCGCACCGGAATTTGGGGCTGGAGCTTTGGAGGTCATATGTCTACCAATGCTATACTCAAAGGAAATGACACTTTTGAGGTAGCCATTGCCGTTGCTCCTGTAACGAGCTGGAGATTCTACGATACCATTTATACTGAACGTTTTTTAAGAACGCCTGAAGAGAATCCAGAAGGATATGACAATGAATCTCCATTTAATTATCCAGAACTCTTAAAAGGAAAATACTTGCTTGTTCACGGTAGTGGAGACGACAACGTACATGTGCAAAATTCAATGCGAATGATAGACGCTCTTATTCAGGCGAATAAACCTTTTGATTGGGCCATTTACCCGGACCGCAATCACGGTATATACGGGGGTAATACAAGATTACACCTCTATAATAAAATGACTAGCTTTATTAAAGACAACTTATAAAACTTATGGACACACCTCACCAAGAACGACAAATTTTAGGACATCCTCAGGGATTGTTTTATCTGTTTTTTGCAGAATTATGGGAACGATTTAGTTTCTATGGAATGCGAGCATTGCTCTCGCTTTACATGGTTAACGTTATTTTTGAAGCTCTCGTAGAGAGAGACTTTGCAACTGCTGCGGTCTACTCTTCTTATGGATCTTTGGTTTATGCTTCAACAGTGATTGGAGGTCGTATCTCTGATTCTCTAATCGGAATGCGAAAATCTATTTTTTTAGGAGGAATTTTAATGGCCATTGGTCACTTTGTTTTGGCGATTGAAAATAATGTAGCCTTTTTTCTGGCGCTCTCTTTTATAATCGTTGGAAATGGGTTTTTTAAACCCAATATTTCAACATTTGTAGGAACCTTGTATAAGGATGGAGATCCTCGAAAAGAATCTGGATTTACCATTTTTTATATGGGTATTAATATTGGAGGATGGGCTGCACCGCTTCTTTGCGGCTGGTTAGCTGCTACTTATGGTTGGCACTATGGTTTTGGGCTAGCTGGAATCGGAATGCTTGTAGGTCTGTTATTTTTCTGGAGTGGAATTCGAAAGGGTGTATTTGGAGATAAAGGACAGGCCCCAGATCAAGCCGTGGTTGATGCCAAATTTGCAGGGGTGAAACGCGGAAATTGGGTAACCATTCTAGCCTTTCTTGCGGCTCCTGTTATCGCTTTGCTTTTATCGTCTTACCAACCGATTTATGACGATCAAAACCTGGTCAATATCATTTTTAAAGGTATAGGGATATTTATTTTGGTCTACCTGGCTTACATCCTGTATCAAGTTACTGCTGAAGAGCGTAAAAAACTCTTTGTAGCCATATTAATCACCTTGTTTATGACAGTATTCTGGGGCTTTCACGAACTATCTGGAAGTGTAATCACCCTTTTCTCTGCGCGTAATGTCGATTTGACCATCATGACGGCTGCACAAACGAACTCATTGAATTCGATGTTTATCATTCTTTTGGCTATACCGATTTCTATGATGTGGACTCGACTTGCTAAGCGAGGTAAAAATCCACGAACCCCTTACAAATTTGGAATGGGATTGTTGTTTGCAGGATTGAGTTTTTACATTTTATCTATATCTGATGCCAGTGCTAATGAGGAAGGTTTAGTTCCATTTAGCTATCTATTCATTATGTATTTCTTGATTTCTGTAGGTGAATTATTTATGTCACCTGTGGGTCTTTCTAAAATTACAGATCTATCGCCAAAAAGAATTGTCGCCTTTGTTATGGGGGTATGGTTCTTATCTTCTGCATTTGCATTTCAGGTTGTCGGTTTTATCGGAAAAAAATTAGCGATTGAAAGTTCAGATGCTCAAGTTGGAGGTTTTGAGACCCTATCGGTATATACAGAAGGCTTTGAGCTTATTGCGATTTATTCACTCGCAGCAGGTGCATTAGTGTTAATTTGCGCTCCAATTATCAATAAATTAATGGGAGAGGTTCACTAAACAGTACAGTAATCAAAAGAGTTATAGCCCCTCTTACAATGTATAGGAGGGGTTTTTGTTTGCATTTCAAATAAAAATACTGGTACCAAGGACCTATTTTTTTGGGAATATAAAGACTGTGTATTTCGTTTTTTGACTGAAAAAGAAGATAGAGATAGGCTTGATAAGCAATGATATACATACCTAAAACATGCAATTTTGAGACTTGAAAAACGTAAAAGTAAATCCAACATTGACTGTCAAACCAGTTTACAATTTGAAACAAAAGTTCTACACTATGTATATAAAGGTTTGCTAGGCAAGGAAAGATGCTCACTCCTATTGCTGTGAAAAGAACGATGGGAAATAGAGGTGATGTTAAGAGATTACTCACTAAAAAGAGCGAAGGAAACAAATGAAAGTAGTACAGACTTAAGGGCAACACACCTAGTTGGGCACAAAAACTGATGAGTACTATTTGAGCTATATTTTTAAGAATTCTGTTTTCGAATAACACCCTTTTGTTTAACAGCGGATAAAAAAGTAAGATGCTCAATACAGCGCTATATGAAAATTGAAAACCGACATCAAAAATCAGATAAGGGTTAAAACATAAACTGCCAAAGGCTGTGAGCAATAGAATATGAATAGAAGAGGTCCATTTGTGTATGTGTTTTAGAAAAAGCCAAATACTTATGCCCAATACTGCACGACTCGCTGAAGGTGAAAATCCTAGAAGCGCTGCATAAGACCATAGAATTGATAAGGGTAGAATCAATTGTATCTCTTTATTGAACCACAAGGTGATTCGCTCGAGCATTATAAAAAGCAATCCGATATGCATTCCAGATATTGCCAGCATATGGGCGATTCCGGCATTTTGAAATTTGCTTAACACTAAAGGATCTAAATCTTTTTTATCTCCTAAAAGTAGGGTTTGGGTAAAGCCGTATAAATGCTCGGGCAAATGATTTTTCCATATCGTTTGCAGCTTACTTTTCACTCTAGATTTTAATTTTTTTGAACTGTAGAGATAATGAGCTGTGGTGATCCACGATTGATAACGAATTCCCTTTTTGGCTAAATGGGTTTTATAATCGAAAGTTGAACTGAAATTTTCAATTTCACTCAAGTGGCTTTTTACCAAATAAAAGGCATTTTTAACAAGTGGTATTTTTGAGAACAGCACGATTTGATGTTGTTCAAATATCGCTTGGTATTTGTAGAATTTTGCTGTTTTCTTCTGCTCTTCTTCAATAAAAAAAACACGCCACTGTTCAGAGGTATGGGCTATTTCTTTAGGATGGGAATCTATGGTGTGATGTGCACTCAACGCCACGACAAAAAATCCAAAAGCCATCCAAAAAAGTTCTGGAAAGAGGTAAAAACTCAATATAAAAACGCAAAATGCAAACAGCAAATTAGGTATGGCAAAAGGATAATAATGTGCAATTAGAATTCCACTAATCTGAAAGACTAGCAGAAGAATTAAATTGTTGCTCTGTCTTTTCAATAATTAGTTTTGCCGCCCTTTCACTTGCACCTTTACTGCCTAAAAGTTGTTCAAGTTCTGTATAATCGTCTCTTAACTGGGTTCTTTTTGTGGTATCTAAAATAGCTTCTAATGCTTGACTCAAATGTGGTGTGGTTAAATCATTTTGAATGAGTTCCGTTACAGCGGGTCGATCTAAAATAATATTCACTAGTGAAATGTATTTCAAATCAATAATTTGTTTGGCGATAAAATAGGTTAGTGTATTGGCCTTATAGCAGACCACTTGGGGAACTTTGAACAAGGCAGTTTCAAGAGTAGCTGTTCCTGAGGTAACAAGAGCTGCATGCGCTTGAGAAAGCAAATCATATGTTTGATTATACCTTACTTCAATAGGCTTTTTCAAATTTGATTCGTAAAATCCTTGATCGATATGCGATGCGCCAGCAATAATATATTGGTACTGTTC
Organism: Flavobacteriaceae bacterium; assembly: GCA_049596955.1. Lineage (GTDB taxonomy): Bacteria > Bacteroidota > Bacteroidia > Flavobacteriales > Flavobacteriaceae > UBA3478. Next base: position 46,360 of record JBMYMD010000002.1, on the reverse strand, counting down.
TGGGGCGTTGCATACAGAAGACATTACAGGTAGCATTCTCTTAATTTCTTGTTTTCTGCTTCCTGGTAGTAATACAATCAAGGGTTTATTGAGGTCTTCTTTCACCTTTTTTACGCTGCTGTATTCATGAATCGCATCAATTAACGGATGTCCCACAAAGTTGACTTTAACACTGTGTTTTTGATAAAAGTCAGGTTCGAAAGGCAAAATCACATAGAGGTGATCAATTGTACTTTTTATTTTGGAAATTCGATTTTCTCGAGAAGCCCAAATTTGAGGAGTGATATAGTAATGGGTTTTTAAATTTTGTGTTTTTGCCCATTTGGCAATTCTCAAATTAAATCCAGAAAAGTCAATGAAAATTAAAGCGTCTGGTTTAAAGGCTGTAATGTCTCTTTTGCAGTATTTGAGATTATTAAAGATTTTACGAAGGTTAAATAGAACTTCAATAAAACCCATAAACGACATTTGTTTGTAATGTCTTGCCAATTCAGCTCCAGCCTTTTGCATTAAATCACCGCCAAAACATCGAATTTCAGCCTCTGAATCAAGTGTTCGGATACGCTTGACCAAATTTGACCCGTGTAAATCACCAGAAGCTTCTCCAGAAATGATATAGTATCTCATATGAACGGTTTGGCTCTAAAATAGATAAGTTCGACTCTTTGTTTTTGCAGTTTATAAATTAAAAAATAGCTTTCCAAGCAGAAGCCCTACGGCTAAGAATATCGTATACATTAAAATCCCTCTCGCTCTAAGTTCCAAGTTCTTTTTGAGCATGAGGAAAAAGGCGCCTAAATCCAGTACTGCTCCTAAACTTAAAAGACTATCTAGATAACCGTCTTCGTAGGCAACTTCAAGGCTTTTTTCTATTCCCAGTTTAGAAAATAGCAATATATAAAAGCACACGCCTAAAAAGTGAAGGGCAAAGCCCACTGAAAAACCATAGGCGATTTCCTTTTGTTTAATTGTCATGAATGTTCCAAGAATTAAGAGTTGCTATGCTGTGATGCGCAGTTAAATCAAATTGACAAGGAACTACAGAGATAAAATAATCTTCTAAGGCATTAATATCTGTGTCTTCTCCTTGATCTAATAATCGAAAATCTCCTGTGAGCCAATAGTAATCTTTACCTGAAGGGCTTTGTCTTTTATCGAATCTCTCTTTCCAATTAGCCTTAGCTTGGCGACATATTCGTATTCCCTTATAAGGTTCTTCTCCTCTAGTTTTGGGGAAATTGACATTCAAGACGGTGTCTTTTGGCATTCCATGCTGTAAAGCCTCATTGACCAACAGCTGTACACCGTGTTTACACGATTCAAAATCGGCATCATACGCAAAATCACACAAGGAGAATCCTATGGCTGGGATTCCTTCAATTCCCGCTTCCATTGCAGCCGACATTGTTCCTGAGTAAATGACATTAATCGAGGCATTAGAGCCGTGATTAATTCCAGACACACAGAGATCTGGCTTTTCGGGCAATAATTCTTGTAGCGCGAGTTTTACACAGTCTGCGGGTGTTCCACTGCAACTGTATGCTTCAAACTTGTTGTCAAGACCGTGTAAACTTACCTTTTGCACACTCAATGTACTGTCTAATGTTATTGCGTGACCCATTCCTGATTGAGGGCTGTCAGGAGCTACCACAAAGACATTTCCAATTTCTTGCATGAATTCAATAAGCCTTCTCAATCCTCTAGAATTGATTCCATCATCGTTTGTTATGAGTATTAAAGGCTTGTGCATTACTGTAGTTTATCAAATTTACGTTCTTTTTAACTTCGCTTTGGCATTAATTTTTCTTTAACTTTACGAGTTTTACAATGTAAAATAATTGTTTGTTTAGATGAAAAGGAATTTAATTTTTGGTTTCGGCTTTTTTTTCTTAGCCGTTGCCTCTTGCAGTTTTACCAATAAATCGTCTTTTGACGATAGTGATAAAGATAAACTGCTCATAGATTTAATCAGCTACGTGCTTGAGAAAGGTCACTATGAGCCTAAGAATCTCAACGATCGTTTTTCTTCAAAAGTTTTTGATCGCTTATTTGAAAATTTAGATCCTCTAAAACGATACTTTCTCTCTTCAGATCTTGAAGAGTTCGAGCCCTATCGATTTCAAATTGACGATCAAATAAAAAATACCGATTTGAGCTTTTTTAATAAAGTATATGAGCGTTTTGATCAGAGACAAAGCCAAGCTAAAGAGCGCTATCAAAAAGTACTTTCCAAGCCTTTCGACTTCTATTCAGAAGATGAAATTTTAGTCGACTATGACGAATTAGGATTTGTTGAGACCGAAAAAGAATTGGCTAATCGTTGGCGCAAACAATTGAAGTTGAATGCCCTAAACACCTACGATTCTAAGATTGAAACTTTCTTGAGTGAAAATGAAGTAGAGTTAAAAGCCGTAAAACGCTCAAAGCTTAAAGAAATTGAAGCTGAATCTCGCGAACAAACTCGAAAAGATCTTTTTGAATATTTTGATTTTTTAGAAGACTTTGATAAAGAAGATACTTTCGTAGAATTCTTAAACGCCATAGTAGAGGAATACGATCCTCACACTTATTATATGGCCCCTACGGACAAAGACCGTTTTGACATTAGTATGTCAGGAAAGTTTGAGGGAATTGGAGCTCGTCTTCAGAAAAAACCCGAGGGAACCAAAATTGTAGAGATTATTTCAGGTGGTCCAGTTTGGAGGGCTCAATCCCTAGAAGTAGGAGATGAAATTTTGAAGGTCAGGCAAGCAGGTGAAGAATTGAGCGTAAATATTGTCGGTATGCCTATCGATGATGCGATCAAACTTATCAAGGGACCTAAGGGAACAGAGGTGTTTTTGACTGTTAAAAGAGTGGATGGGCAAATCGATGAGGTAGCCATTGTTCGTGATGTTGTAGAATTAGAGGAGTCTTACGCTAAGTCTGTCATTATTGAAGATCAAGGGAAGAGTAATTTTGGTTTGATTAACCTCCCTAAGTTTTATATCGATTTTGAAGATTATGACAATCGAAACGCCGCTACAGATGTGTTGAAAGAGATCGAAAATTTAAAAAAAGAAGGTGTAGAAGGACTTATACTTGATTTGCGAAACAATGGAGGAGGCTCGTTGAAGACCGTTATTGATATGGCTGGATACTTTATCTCAGAGGGCCCAATTGTTCAAGTGAGTTCTCTAGGTAAACGCAAAGAAATTCACGAGGATAATGATGAACGTGTACAATGGGATGGACCTTTAGTTATTCTCGTCAATGAGTTGTCTGCTTCTGCCTCAGAGATTTTAGCTGCGGCCATTCAAGACTACAAGCGTGGGGTTATTTTAGGAAGTACTCAGACTTTCGGGAAAGGAACGGTGCAGAATTTGATTCCACTTGACAATATTGTGCGGTCTAATGAATTTGGAGAATTAGGTGCCTTAAAGATTACTACTCAGAAATTTTATCGCATCAATGGAGGTTCAACACAACTCAGAGGAGTTACTTCGGATATACCCCTTCCAGATCGATACTCCTACATTGACATTGGTGAGCGCGACCACGATAATCCCATGAAATGGGACCAAATTTCACCCACGAACTATTCGGTTTGGGAGAAGGAAATTGATTTTGAACAAATCATCGCAAATAGTGAGGCCCGTATTTCTAAGTCAAAGGAAATGCAACTTATTGACCAGGAAGCAAAGTGGATTATGGAGCAGCGCGAAAACAAGTTGGTTTCTCTCAATTACGACAAATACTTAGAAGAAGAAAAGGTGCTCAAAGCAGAAACGGATCGATTTGATGTGTTGGATGAGTATGATTCGAAACTTAATTTTTCATCCTTGAAAGACGAAGAGCGTTTGTTTTCTACCGATTCTATACTTCGCGAAAAAAGAGACAGGTGGCATAAGGAACTCTCTCGAGATTTGTACGTCGAAGAAGCTGTAGAAGTACTAAAAGACTTGAAAAAGTATACTTTTAAAAGGCCATCGTCAATTAAGGGGTAGATTAAAGTCCTCCATCTTGATTCAGCCTATTGGCGTCCATTTTGAGGAGTATAAACAGCATTAAAGACATAAATAATTGTCCTGAACCGCCATAGCTAAAAAACGGCAAAGGGATGCCTATAGTTGGTAAAAGCCCTAGAACCATACCGATGTTGATTACAAAGTGAAACAACAGTATTGCCGTAATTCCATAACCGAATAGGCGATTAAAATGTCTTTTTTGACGCTCTGCAATTTTCACTAATCTATTGAGTAAAACTACGAAAGCAACGATGACCAAAGCAGATGCTACAAACCCCCATTCCTCGCCCACAGAACTAAAGATGTAGTCGGTATGTTGTTGAGGAACGAAATCTCCTTTTGTTCGAGTTCCTTTTAAAAATCCTTTCCCGAACCATCTACCTGAGGCGATGGCTTCTTCTGCCTGAATTGTGTTGTATCCGATACTTTTGCGAATAGATTCAAGTTCATTTGTATTTTTCTCAAGGTTCAACCATAAATTGAATCGGTCTCGGTGACGGTCTTCAAACACTTCTTCAAACACATAAGTTGTTCCCGAGATAATTAAACCAGAAAAAAGTACAAAAGTCGTCATAGTTATCCTCGGAACTTTAATCCTTGGCGATTTAAATCCAAAGTAAAAAAGCAGTAATACACCGTAAATAATCCCTATAAGTATTGCATCAAAGATTAATGTAAGTCCAAACAAAAGGGCTAATACAATGGCAAAGACGAGAAAGTAAATAGGAAATCCCTCGTAAAATAAAACCAAAAACAAAGCCAAAAAGATAAGTGCACTTCCGGGATCAGGTTGCGGAACTATCAGTATTACCGGTGCTAGAATTAAAAGAACTGCAAATGCCTGGCTAGATGTTTTTTTGATATCGGTTTGAAAGTCACTTAGGTATTTGGCTAATCCCAATACAGTAGTAAGCTTGGCAAATTCGGAAGGCTGAAAATTAAAGGCGCCCAAATCATACCAGGATGTTGCTCCAGCTATAGTTTCTCCAAAGACAAATAAACCGATGAGTAGAAATAAGCCTACGAAGTAAAAAATGGACGAAAAGCGCTCAAAAAATCGATCGTCTAGAAGTGAGATGCTGAAAAACATCACAATAGATAAGCAAAAGAAGAAAAGCTGTTTTCCATAATAGGTGCTAAAATCGAATAAAGAGGCGTCGGTGTCGCTAACGGTTGTTGAATACAGGTTTAGCCATCCGAAAAAACTGAGTGAAACGTAAAGCAGTATAACGAGCCAATCGACTCTCCAAAGAAATGATTTACCAGACATACTCGTTGATTTCGAAAGGCTCTCCACTTAGTGGCTTGGCGTATTCACGATCGAGTGTTTTGGTCAACATACGCGCTTCTAAATCTTTTCGGCTGATTTCTCCTTTGATGTATTTTTCGATCATCAAAGAAGCGATGTGTCCTGCATAACGCGCTCCGTAATAGCCATGTTCAATATAAACCGCCAGGGCTATCCTCGGATTTTCAACAGGAGCAAAGGCTACGAACACTGAGTGGTCGGTCAACTGTGTTTTTACACCATTTATGATGGTGAAATTTTCTACCGTTCCTGTTTTTCCGGCAATTTCAACCTCAGGCACTTGAAGCCATCTCGCAGTTCCTCTTTTGTAGACTTCACTCATACCTTTTATAATGGGATCAAAGTGCTTGCTATCAATTGATGTAAATCGTTTTCGTTTAAATCTCGATGGAATTTCTGAACCGTCTGAAATATTTTTAATGATATGAGGAGTGATAAAATAACCTCTATTGGCAATGGCCGCTGTCATATTGGCAAGTTGTATAGGAGTAGCGGCTACTTCACCTTGACCTATGGCATTAGAAATGATATAACTATTGTACCATTTATTTTTTCCATAGGCTCTATCGTAATATGCATTGTTTGGAATTCGCCCTGGTCGACCTGTGGGCAGATCTGTTCCCAAATAGTTTCCAAGTCCAAAACTTTTCATGTGCTTTGTCCAAGAGTCGTGAGCTTGAGCAGTATTTTCATACTTGTCGTAAAAATTTTTGAAAACATCTGCGAAATAGGCATTACACGAGTGTCGAATTCCGTCATTTAAATCGCGATGACCACCACCGCAGTGACACCCTCTTTTTACACCACCCACATAAAAGCCTTCATAACAGCGTACTTTTTCGTTTTGATCGAGTGTGCCTTCTTGAAGGGCAGCAAGCGCATTTAAGACCTTGAAAGGAGAACCAGGAGAAGGTTCAGCTAGTATGGAACGGTCCCAAGTAGGTTTTGAAATGGAGTCGTAATGTAATTTGGTATAATTTTTTGATCTTTTTCGTCCTACAAGAAGCGATGGGTCATAGGTTGGTCCGCTGACCATACTCAAAATTTCTCCTGTTTTGGGTTCGAGCGCAACGATTCCTCCTCTTTTCCCGTTCATGAGCTTTTCGGCATACTCTTGGAGTTCTTTATCTATGGTGATATTAATATCAAGTCCAATTCTAGCTAGGGTATCATATATACCGTTTTCATAGGGACCTATTTCTCTATTGAAACGGTCTTTTTGAATGTATTTTACGCCTTTGCTCCCTCTTAAGTATTTCTCATATTGTTTTTCGATTCCAGTGCGACCGATATTTTCACCTTGGATATAGTAAGCGTTCTTATTAATATCGTCTTGATTGACTTCTGAGATGTATCCAAGTACATTCGCTCCAGCTGCAGTGTAGTAATCTCTCAATGATTTTGCACGAACGAAAAAACCAGGAAAACGCCTCATTTTTTCTTGAAAAACGGCGTATTCATTTTTAGATAAATTCGACAGTACAACAGAAGGTAATCGAGTGGAATATCGCTTGGCTCGCGCCAAGGTTTTGTCAAGTTGTTTTTTGCTGATATTAAGCATTTGACAGAAGGCTAAAGTATCTAAATTCTCAATATCTCGAGGTATGACCATAATGTCATAGGCCGGTTGATTGGCAACGAGTAATTGGTTATTTCTGTCGTAGATAAAACCGCGCTCTGGATATGTTTTTTCAACTTTGATGGCCAGGTTGTCCATCATTTGTTTGCTCTTGTCGTATTTAATGATCTGTAAATACCCCAACCTAAAAATGAAAGTAAGGCCTATGAGTGTGGTCAGTATATTAAAAACAAATCGTTGCATTTAGATATTCCTAGGTATTATAGAGGTGATAATTAAACTAACTCCGAAACTTAAAAATGTGGTGAGCACTGTTTTGTTAAAAATAAGTAAGATGTGTTTAAAATTGAATATTTCTAAGATGAAAAACAAAAATGCTTCGAGGGACAACAGTATGAACAAAAAACTCAGTCTTTGAACTCTGGAAGTACCTTGAAAATGATTGCTTTGAAATTCAATATTATTTCCAAAGCAAAATTTTAAGATGCTAGGACGTAAATAAGCTATTGTACTTAAAGAAAATGCGTGAAACGCAACTGTATCAGTAAATATATCGATGATCAGTCCAAGAAAAAAGGCCACCACCATCATGATATTTTTTGGAATATACATCGGAAACCAAAACAGAAAAAGTGCAGGAATGAAAGGGATATATTGTCCGAAAACAATGAGGTTATTTAGAATTAACACTTGAACAAATATTAATCCAATAAAACGTAGGGCGAGATTTCCTAGATCATTGGTAATCATTCAAGAGTGGTTTTAGACTGAAGTGTACTGATTTCATTTTTGTTTTTATTGGAGATCAATTTAACGTAATCAAGGTTGGCTAAATCATTGTTCAATTTAACCGTGATCTCATAAAAACTTTGGTTGTTCGGAATGCTGTAATCTACCACAGTTCCAATTAAAATATCTTCTGGAAAAATATTGGACATTCCTCCGGTGACTATAGTGTCACCAAGCGAAACAGCTGCATTTTTAGGAACGTCAAATAAATTGAATAATGTATAGTCTAATCCATCCCAACTTAGAAAACCAAAGTGGTCTGAATTTTTGAGCTTGGCATTGATTTGTACATCTGCATGTGCTACCGAAGCGATAGTTGCATATTGTGCAGATACTTCGTCTACTACCCCCACGATTCCTTTTTCATTAATAACGCCCATGTCAGTGGTCACCTTATCATTGGCACCTAGATCGATGGTGAGGTAATTTCTATAACGACTAATACTGTTCTTGATAATTTTTGCTGAATAATATTTGAATTGACTCTCACCGAATGCAGTATTTAATGCAGCTCGGTTTAATAGCTGAACAGAACTTTTTAACTGTTCCAGCTCGTTTTTTAACGCTACGTTTTCTTCATTCAATGCGCTGTTTACCTTTTTCAAATCAAAATAAGTAAAGGCTTCGGTGCTCCACAGCTGCAATCCACTGCTAAGTGCATTGGCCGAGTTTAAATATTGTCTTTGATGATAAGAGTGAGAATTGATACTCAGCATCAAACTTATCAATAGTAACAGAAGGTAGAGAAGTTCTACTTGTCTTTTAAATAAGAATGAAATGATTTGCTGCATATCACAGATTCAACGTATTACCTCACTAAAATATTTTTAAAGATTTCTAAATTTTTAAGGGCAATGCCTGTTCCCCGTACTACTGCTCGTAAGGGGTCTTCTGAAATATAAACGGGTAAATCTGTTTTGTTTGAAAGTCTGGTGTCTAGTCCTCTGAGTAGGGCCCCTCCACCTGCTAAGTATATTCCTGAATTGTAAATGTCCGATGCGAGTTCGGGAGGAGTTTGAGAAAGTGTTTCCATGACAGCGTCTTCAATTCGAATGATACTCTTATCTAAGGCTTTTGCTACGTCTTTGTGCGTCATTAACACAGACTTAGGTTTTCCGGTTAAAAGATCTCTACCTTGAATCTCCATTTCATTTGGTGGATTCTCTAGGTCGTCAAGTGCTGAGCCACATTCAATTTTTATTTTTTCACCTGTACTCTCACCAATAAAGAGGTTAAACTGCGTACGCATATAATTTACAATGTCGTTGGTAAAGACGTCTCCTGCAATTTTAACCGAACGGTCGCAAACAATACCTCCTAAAGCAATAACTGCTATTTCAGTGGTTCCTCCACCTATATCAACAATCATATTTCCTTTTGGTTCCATGATGTCTAAACCGATACCGATAGCCGCTGCCATGGGTTCGTGTATTAGATGTACCTCTTTGCCGTTAACTCGTTCAGCTGATTCTTTAACAGCGCGCATTTCTACTTCAGTAATGCCTGATGGAATACAAATCACCATACGAAGTGAAGGTGGAAATAATTTTTTCTTCAATGCTGGAATCGCCTTGATTAGCATACTGATCATTTTTTCCGATGCGTCAAAGTCTGCAATGACTCCATCTTTAAGAGGACGAATGGTTTTGATATTTTCATGCGTCTTTCCTTGCATCATATTGGCCTCTCGACCTACTGCAATAATTTTACCAGAGCTGCGATCACGAGCTACAATAGAAGGAGAGTCGACAACAACTTTGTCATTATGTATTATGAGGGTATTGGCCGTTCCGAGGTCAATAGCGATTTCTTCGGTTAGGAAATCAAGAAATGCCATATCAAATAAGGGGTTTTAATTTAACGTAACTACTACTCTTGTAAATGTAAGATTTTTAGTGTTTAAAATGACGAATTCCGGTCATTAACATTGACATTTTTGCATTATTGCAAAAATTTATACTCAACTCGTCTTTGATCGATCCTCCAGGTTGTATTACGGAAGAGATTTTTTCATTGTGGGCAATTTCAACACAGTCTGGAAAAGGAAAAAAGGCATCACTAGCCATTACCGCTCCTTCGAGTTCAAATTTGAATGCTTTTGCTTTCTGTATCGCTTGTCTAAGTGCGTCTACTCGAGAAGTTTGTCCTGTTCCCGAGGCGATAAGTTGACGGTTTTTGGCTAAAACTATAGTGTTACTCTTGGTGTGTTTGCAAATTTTTGCTGCAAAAAGCAAGTCGTCAATTTCATCTTGACTTGGGCTAATTGTGGTTACAGTTTTTAATTGATCTTGGGTTTCGGTTAGACTGTCTTGTTCTTGCCATAAGTAACCGTTAAGTGCTGTTCTGACTTGTGTTTTAGGCAAATTCCAATTTTTTTGAACAAGTAATATGCGATTCTTTTTTTCTTGTAGTTTGACCTGTGCTTCAGCATCAAATTCTGGTGCAATGACTACCTCACAAAACAAGCTTGATATTTCTTCTGCCGTCTTTAAATCGATAGTAGTGTTTGCAATTAAGATGCCGCCAAAAGCAGAAATAGGGTCGCCTGCAAGAGCATCTACATAGGCTTGATGAACATTGTCCCTAGTGGCTAATCCACATGCATTATTGTGTTTGAGAATGGCAAATGTGGGAGAGTCGTCTTTAAATTCTCGCATGAGTTGAACGGCAGCATCGATATCGAGTAAGTTGTTATAGGAAAGTGCCTTTCCGTGAAGCTGATCAAACAAGCCGTTGAAGTCTCCAAAAAACCTTCCTTTTTGATGTGGATTTTCTCCGTATCTAAGAGGCATATGTTGCTGTTCGCTCAATTTTAAAACAGGGTCTGAGTCTTCGTTTTGTCCTGTGAAATAATTGAATATGGCCGTGTCGTAATGCGACGAAAGTTGAAATGAAGCCGCTGCAAAACGCTGCCTTTCTTCCAAGTTGGTCTTAGCCTCCTTATTGCTTAAGATTTCTAATAGTCCTGCGTATTGGTCTTGTGAGGAAATACAGAGTACATCTTTGTAATTTTTTGCTGCAGCTCTGATCAATGAAATTCCACCAATATCTATTTTTTCAATGATATCTGTATGGCTTTGACCTGAAGCTACGGTTTTCTCGAATGGATAAAGATCTACGATGACTAAATCGAGTTGTGGAATGTCGTACTTGCTGCATTCTTCCTGATCAGAATTCACGTCTTGACGATTTAAAATACCGCCAAAGACTTTTGGGTGAAGTGTTTTTACTCGACCTCCTAAGATAGAGGGGTATGCCGTTAAATCTTCAATAGGAATAACATCGACTCCGCATTCTTTTATGAATTTTTCTGTTCCTCCAGTAGAGTATATGCGAACACCTAATTTCTTCAGTTTTTGAACTATAGGCTCAAGCCCTTCTTTGTGAAATACCGAGATAAGGGCGTTTTGTATCTTTTTTTCCAAAACGAGTTGATTTTAAGAGGGCGAAATTAGATGTTTTTGAGGCTAAGCCAAAATGCTTGCGACCATTCTGTTAACAAGTTCAAGAAATTGTTCATCTTTTTTGTCAAAAGCATCTATAGTGTTTGAATCGATATCAATTTGACCTATGTTTTTACCGTCTACAAAGAGGGGTACTACGATTTCACTTTTGACATTGATGCTGCATGCGATGTAATTGTCTTGGGCTTGAACATCTGGAACAATAAAGTTGTTCTTGCTTTCTGCAACTTGTCCACAGATTCCTTTTCCGAATGGAATAACTGTGTGATCAGTGGGTTCACCAGCAAATGCTTTTAGATGTAGTTCTGGCTTCTCTTCATGGTGAAAATAAAAGCCGACCCAATCGTAATGAGCCACAGAGGATTGAAGATGTGCACAGATGTTTTCTAAGCGTTCTGAAACGGTCAGTTCTTCGTTTGTAGTTATTTGTTGTATTGCTACTTCTAACTCTTTAAAATTTACCATGGTAGATGAATTTAGGCTAAAATAAAGTTAACTAAAAAAGCCACCTACTTGAGGTGGCTTTTTTTATTCAAGTTTCAATTTTATTACATCATTCCTGGCATTCCACCACCCATTGGAGGACCTGCAGGAGGAGCATCTTCTTTAATATCGATTAATGCACATTCTGTAGTTAAGATCATGCCTGAAACTGAAGCGGCGTTTTCGATAGCAACACGAGTCACTTTTTTAGGATCGATAATTCCTGCTTCCATTAAATTCACGTATGTTTCTGATTTTGCATCGTACCCAAAGTCATTTTTACCTTCCATTACTTTAGCTACAACAACAGATCCTTCACCACCAGCGTTTTCAACAATTGTTCTCAAAGGAGCTTCAATTGCGCGTTCTACGATTTGTAAACCAGTGACTTCATCAGCATTTGTTGTTTCTACACCAGAAAGGGCTTTTTTCGCTCGAACAAGAGCAACTCCACCTCCGGCAACAATTCCTTCTTCTACAGCTGCACGCGTGGCGTGAAGTGCATCGTCAACGCGATCTTTCTTCTCTTTCATCTCTACTTCAGAAGCTGCACCTACATAAAGTACTGCAACACCGCCGGCTAATTTTGCCAAACGCTCTTGTAGTTTTTCTTTATCGTAATCTGAGGTAGTTGTTTCAATTTGAGATTTGATTTGACTCACGCGAGCAGTGATATCGTCTCCTGCACCTGCACCATTGACAATGGTTGTGTTGTCTTTATCGATGGATACTTTTTCGCAAGTTCCGAGCATGTCGATTGTGGCATTTTCAAGAGTAAATCCTCTTTCTTCAGCAATAACTGTACCTCCAGTAAGAATTGCAATATCTTCAAGCATTGCCTTACGACGATCTCCAAATCCAGGAGCTTTCACGGCTGCAATTTTTAAAGAACCTCGAAGTTTGTTTACCACAAGTGTAGCTAGAGCTTCACCGTCTACGTCTTCTGCAATAATTAAAAGAGGTTTTCCTGATTGAGCAACAGGCTCGAGTACAGGTAAAAGATCTTTCATTGCTGAAATCTTTTTGTCAAAAAGCAAAATGTAAGGGCTGTCTAATTCTGTTGTCATTTTTTCAGAATCAGTAACGAAGTAAGGAGATAGATATCCTCTGTCAAATTGCATTCCCTCCACTACGTCCACATAAGTGTCCATTCCTTTTGCCTCTTCAACAGTAATTACACCTTCTTTACCGACCTTTTCAAAAGCTTGGGCAATCAGATCACCGATAGTTTCATCATTGTTCGCAGAAACTGCAGCAACCTGCTTGATTTTTTCAATTGCATCTCCAACCGTCTGAGATTGTTTTTCAAGATCTCCAACAATAGCGTCTACTGCTTTTTCGATTCCTCTTTTGAGGTCCATAGGATTTGCACCGGCTGCTACATTTTTCAATCCTTCTTTAACTATGGCTTGTGCCAAAACAGTTGCGGTTGTCGTACCGTCTCCTGCTAAATCGTTGGTTTTTGAAGCAACCTCTTTAACCATCTGAGCACCCATGTTTTCAAGTGCATCTTCAAGCTCGATTTCTTTTGCCACACTGACACCGTCTTTGGTAACTGAGGGTCCACCGAAAGCCTTGCTGATGATTACATTTCTTCCTTTTGGTCCTAGAGTTACTTTAACTGCGTTTGCCAAGGCATCCACACCTCTTTTCAGACCGTCTCTTGCTTCAATGTCAAATTTTATATCTTTTGCCATGATCTATATTCTTTTATAAATTTTTTAATTAAACAATTGCTAAGATGTCACTCTCGCGCATGATGAGGTAATCATTGCCGTCGAGTTTTAACTCTGTTCCAGCGTATTTTCCATAGAGCACTTGGTCTCCAACTGAAACAGTCATTGATTCATCTTTTGTCCCAGGTCCAACAGCTACCACAGTTCCTTTTTGTGGTTTTTCTTTAGCTGTATCTGGTATAATAATTCCAGAGGCAGTTGTGGTTTCAGCCTCCATAGGTTCAACTAGAACTCTGTCTGCTAAAGGTTTAATTGTAACGTTTGCCATTTTATGTTCATTTTAATTTGTTGCTCTAGGGTCATAAATTGTGCCAATTTAAAAAAACTGACATTAGCGGTAAAAAAAAATGCCAGCTTGTCATAAGCTGGCATCTTCTTGATGTTTTCTGTGTTTATTCTTGAGGATCTTCTCCAGCTGGGATTGCAGGTAATTCTTCTGGAACAACTTCTTCTGGAACCAATTCAAAGTTCTCGTCTGATGAGTCGAGTAAACGAGAATCACCTTCTCCAAAACTACCCTTAAGTGATACATTGGATAATAGAATAAGCACTACAAGAATTGTAGCCAAAGTCCAAGTACTTTTATCTAAGAAATTATTGGTGTTTTGAACTCCACCAACGACCTGAGTACCTTCTCCTCCAAAGGCTGAAGATAAACCTCCTCCTTTTGGATTCTGCACCATGACAACTAACATTAATAAAAGTGATACAATCACTATTAAAACCATAAAAATTGAAAATGTACTCATTCTGTGTCTTTTTGATGATCAATAAGCCTCTGGGCTTCTTGAATTTGGATGGCAAAGAAACTACTTTTTTCTGGATATTTCAAAATTAAGGTCTTATAGGCCTCAATTGCCTTTTTGAATTGCTTTTGACCCATGTAAAGTTGCGCCATAGTCTCTGTTATCAAATTGTTGTCTTCGATGGAACTTGCAGCATCGATGTCGATTTCTTTGATTTCGTCCGAAGGCACTATTTTCGGGTTGCGCTCTAAAAAAGCATCTAACAGCGCATATTTGCGTTCTTGCTCTTCTGTTTCTAATTCATTTGAGGCGTCTACACTGTTTTTTGAGCTTTGCTTAATCCATTCAAAGTAATTCAGCTGCTCCTCTTGGGCTTGCTCTGTGTTATTTTCTCTTTGTTGGGCCTCACTGCCTTCGGAGACTGTACCCTCTATTTCTGTTTTAGCTTCAACGTCTTTACTTTCCTCATGTTGCTCTTCTGCATTTTCAGCTTCTATTTCAGATGGGCTAGTTTCATTGTTAACTTGCTCAGAGCTCACTTCTTTTTCGTCAAAACTCATTTCGCCTATGATGACCTCTAATCTTCTAATCTTGGAGTTAATGTCTTCATCATCATATTCATCGTCGTTGTTGAGTTCATCATTGAATTGATTTTCGTCTTCAATCAGGTGTGACTCATCAGTGGTTTCAATATCTTCTTCAACGGAGTCCTTCACTTGTTCTTCACTATTCTGTAAAGAATCTTCGATGGATAACTCAGAAGGTATTTCAGTCACTTCTTGGGCAGGTAAAATTTCTTCAAGAACAGACTCGTTTTCAACAATCTCAAGTTTTTCTTCTCTGGTGTTGAAAGTATTTTTTTCTTCTCCGAAACTAATGTTCTGACCTGGAATTTCAATTGGAGTTGTTTCTTTTTCTTCGGGCTCTTCTTTTTCTTCGCTAGAACTTAAATCATGTACTGATTCGTTTTGAAGTAGTTCATTTACAAAATTTTCGGAGCTCTGTTCTTCTTTTTTTCCTTGCTCTGAACTCAATTCAAGTGCATCGTCTAATCGATTCTCTGAGTTACTATTTGAGGCTTTGACCAGATCAGGGCTTTCTTCTTCTTTGACCTCTTCTTTTGCATTGATGTAATCGAAGAGAAGTGATCTGTCATTTGTGCGAATTGCTGTTTTTTTCAGTGTAGCATCAAATGCCTCGTCTTTGTCTATATCTAAGCTTTTTAGGTAAAGAGCCCAAGCGTTTTGCATGTAGGGGTAGGCCTTTATCAATTCTTTTAAACCATTGATTTCAGCCTCATTTCTCGGGGCTTTTTTATTTTGCAATACTGATAAAAACTGTTCCTTATTCATCATTACCAATCCGCCAGTGAGGCGTTAAAAATATCTTGTGTCAAACGTTCAAAAAGGGCTGCATGTGCTTCGGATTTGACTGATTCCAGCAATTGTGAGGCTGGAAAGTCATAAAAAAAGTTAAAACGTCTTTCGAAATCTACATCTTCTTTGGTGGTATTGTAAAAACGAACGTTAACAGTCATGCTTAATCGATTTTGTGCTGCAGTCTGATTAGCTGTAGCAGTCATGGGAGCTACCCGATATTCTGTAATTTCTCCTTCGTAAATTAAATCCCCATTTGTGTTGGTCAAATCTAGTGAAGTCAATCCCAAAATCAAATCTTGTAGCGAAAGTGTGAAATCGCGATCTAAACCTGGTTCTATGGTTGAACCTGGACTTTGATCTGCGTAATTCTGAAAGAAATTGACTTGAAAACTCGTAGCTGTTCCGGTACTCGCTCCAGAAAAGTTATAATTCACTTTTAATCCGCATGCTGAGAGTAAAAAAGCGAAGGTGTAAAAACAATAATGTCTTATTTTTTTGGTCATGGCTCAGAGATCGTATTGTTTAATCTTTCGGTAAAGGGTTCGCTCCGAGATCCCTAATTCTTGGGCAGCCGCCTTTCGTTTTCCTCTGTTGCGTTCGAGTGATTTTTTAATCAGCTCGATTTCGGTATCGTGTAAAGATAGGGTTTCTTCTTCTGCGATATCTTCTGCATAATCGTAAGGATCATTTTCAAGCTTGTTTTGAGGCATTTCTAACAATGCGGGTTTAATGGGATTACCTAGCTTGTGTTCACTTGGTTTTGACACTTGATTGGCGATCAAAATTTCATCTGTCTCCACCGGATCTGTTTCATTCGTATTGTGCATGGTTGCCACAATTCGCTTCAAATCAGTGACGTCTTTTTTGAGGTCGTGTAAGTATTTGTACATGATTTGACGCTCGTGCATAAAATCTGATGTCTGTTCACTGTTATTGTTGACTATTGCCGGAAGTCTATTGGCCACTCTATTGGGTAAATAGTTATGAAGGGTAGTACCCTCTACCAAACGCTCTTTTTCTAAAACAGATAATTGTTCAGCTGTGTTTCTCAACTGTCTAATATTACCTGGCCAATAATAGGATTGCAAAAGGTGAATGGCATTCTCATCTAGCCTAATGGTTGGCATATTGTATTTTTTGGCAAAGTCAGAAGCAAACTTTCTAAACAGTAAATGAATGTCTTCTCTTCGCTCTCTAAGTGGTGGAATTTCAATTTCTACCGTGGAGAGTCTATAGTAGAGGTCTTCTCTAAATTTATTTTTAGCAATGGCCTCTTGCATATTGACATTCGTTGCAGCCACGATTCTAACGTTCGTCTTTTGAACCGCTGAAGATCCTACTTTCAAAAACTCTCCATTTTCGAGAACCCTCAATAATCGCACCTGGGTGGTCAGTGGTAATTCTCCGACCTCATCTAAAAAAATGGTGCCGCCATCAGCTTCTTCAAAATACCCTGAACGCGTTTGAGTCGCTCCGGTAAATGCGCCTTTTTCGTGACCGAATAGTTCAGAATCTATAGTTCCTTCTGGAATTGCACCGCAGTTCACAGCAATGTATTTACTGTGTTTTCGATGCGATAAGGCATGTATGATTTTTGGTACAACTTCTTTACCCACTCCGCTTTCACCAGTGACTAAGACTGAGATGTCGGTTGGGCCTACTTGAACTGCTTTTTCTAGGGCACGATTGAGTTTTACATCGTTGCCAATGATTTCAAAACGCTGTTTTAAACTTTGTAATTGACTCATAGGCTTAATTGTTTTTGCTGTATCCTATTGCATTTCCTTTGAGCGTGGCTGCAGTGCAGTCTTCAATGGCAACCATTACATAATCACCTACTTTATAGGACTCTTTAGGAAAGACGACTACTGCGTTTTGGGTGTTTCTGCCCATAAAAAAGTCTGCTGATTTTTTAGAATCCCCTTCAATGAGTACTTCTTCAGTTTTACCGATGTGTTTTTTCATTTCTGACAAACTGTGCTTTTGCTGCATATTGATGATTTCAGTAAGTCTGCGTTTTTTGGTTTCTAACGGAATGTCATCTTCAAATTTTCGTGCTGCCATTGTGCCGGGACGCTCTGAATAGGCAAACATGAATCCAAAGGCGTATTGCACAGTTTCCATAAGCGATAGGGTGTCCTGATGATCTTCCTCAGTCTCAGTTGGAAAGCCGGCAATCATATCTTGTGATATGGCGCAATCTGGAATGATATTTTTAATTTGTTCAATAAGAGTGATGTATTCAGCTCGAGTGTGAAGACGATTCATTTTCTTTAAGATTCGATCTGATCCACTTTGGACTGGCAGGTGAATATAATTGCAAATGTTCTCGTATTTGGCCATGGTATGAATCACGTCAAGTGTCATGTCTTGAGGATTTGAAGTCGAAAATCGAATTCTCATTTTTGGCTGAGCTAGCGCCACTTTTTCTAATAGGTCTGAAAAGCGAACTGCTGTGGCTTTTTGAAAATCACTGGCTTTTTCGAAGTCTTTTTTTAATCCTCCACCATACCACAAATAACTGTCTACATTTTGTCCAAGTAGTGTAACTTCTTTAAAGCCTTTATCCCAAAGTTCATTGATTTCTTCTACGATAGATTGGGGATCTCTACTTCGCTCTCTACCTCTAGTAAAGGGCACTACACAAAAGGTACACATATTGTCGCAGCCACGTGTTATTGAAACGAAAGCTGTAACTCCATTTGAATTCAAGCGCACTGGAGCAATATCTCCGTAAGTCTCTTCCTTAGAAAGTATGACATTGACTGCATCTCTTCCTTGTTCCACCTCTGCGATGAGATTAGGTAGGTCTTTGTAAGCGTCAGGCCCCACCACCATATCTACAATCTTTTCTTCTTCTAAAAATTTGTGTTTTAGTCGTTCAGCCATACAACCTAAGACACCAACTTTAAGATTGGGATTATTTCGTTTTAGACTGTTGAATTTGTCTAAGCGATTTCGAACGGTTTGTTCTGCTTTTTCTCGTATTGAACAGGTGTTGACTAGAATTAAATCAGCCTGATCTATTGCTGTTGTAGTTTGAAACCCTTCTTTTGATAAGATAGATGCGACAATTTCACTATCGGAGAAATTCATTTGACAACCGTAGCTTTCAATAAACATTTTTTTCGTCCTAGAGCCAGCCTCATCGGTATGAAGCTCTAAAACCTCTCCGTTGTATTTGTTGGGATTTTTATTCTCTTCTTGTAGCATTTATCTTAAAAATTGAGTTTTGCTGTAGCATTTATGTTTATAACAAGCATTTACTACAGCCTGGCAAAGGTAAGAAATAATCTAAAAAAATGACATTTTGTCAGTCGAACTTTGGTAACTTTTCCTTCGACTTGTAAGGCTTTCAGAATAGGGCAGGTGAGAAAAAAGTTCTCGTTCTTTTTTTTAAAAAAACACCTCTGATACGCATTAGGCAACTGCTGTTTTGTACTTCTTTGGCCTTGATTTACAATTATTTAAATTATTGGTAATCAGTATTTTGATAAATTTTTAACGTTTTTCTTACTATATATATGGCTGATGTTAGCTCAAAATGTTCCTATTTTTGTTTTCATTAAAAGAATTCTATGGCTTCAAATTTGGTGATTGTGGAGTCGCCCGCAAAGGCGAAAACGATTGAGAAAATTCTCGGAAAAGATTTTAAGGTGGAGTCGAGTTATGGTCATATTGCTGACCTCCCTGAAAATGAAATGGGCATTGACATAGCACAAAATTTTCAAGTAAAATATACGGTAAGTGATCGCAGCAAACCTCAGGTCGCAAAATTAAAATCCCTTTCTAATAAAGCGGATACTATTTGGCTGGCAAGTGATGAAGATCGAGAGGGAGAGGCTATTTCTTGGCACCTAATGGAAACCTTGGAGCTAGATGCTTCAAAAACAAAGCGAATTGTTTTTAATTCCATTACGAAAACGGCTATAGAGAAAGCGATTCAAAATCCCCGTTCAATCAATATTGACCTGGTTAACGCACAACAGGCCAGAAGAGTGCTTGATCGTATTGTGGGGTATGAACTCTCCCCTGTACTGTGGAAAAAAATAAAGCCGGGCTTATCTGCCGGACGTGTGCAATCTGTTGCTGTTCGATTGATCGTTGAGCGGGAGCGTGAAATACAAGACTTTAAAACTGAGGCAAGCTTTCGCATAAAGGCCATTTTCAGCACAGAGAATGGTCAATCTTTTGAAGCAAAACTCAGTAAGACTTTTAAGACAGCCCAGGAATCTGCAGACTTTTTAAACGAATTGTCTTCAGCGCAATTTTCAATAGATACATTAGAAAAAAAGCCCGCCAAACGCGCCCCTTCGGCTCCTTTTACGACTTCTACCTTACAGCAAGAAGCTTCGAGAAAACTCTATTTTCCTGTTCGAAAAACCATGCAGGTGGCACAAAGGCTTTATGAAGCAGGTTTAATCACCTACATGAGAACCGACAGTGTAAACCTTTCTTCAGAGGCAATTCAAGCTGCTGAAAAAGCAATTACGGATCAATTTGGTGCCAACTATGCAAAACAACGTCAGTTCAGTTCAAAAAGTAAGGGAGCACAAGAAGCACACGAAGCGATAAGGCCTACAAATTTTGAGCTGAAATCAATTGCAAAAGACAGAGATCAAGATCGTTTATACGAGCTTATTTACAAAAGAGCATTAGCCTCGCAAATGAGTGATGCACAACTAGAGCGCACAAAGGTCAAAATAAAGAATACGGCTAATGATCAATATTTTGCAGCTAATGGAGAGATTGTCACTTTTGACGGATTTTTAAAAGTATACCTTGAGAGTGTCGATGATGAAGACCTCAAAGAAGACAACACGATATTACCTCCGCTTCAAAAAGAACAGCCGCTACAATATAAGAGTATCACTGCTACTGAACGTTTTAGTAGACCCCCTTACAGGTATTCTGAAGCGAGCTTGGTCAAAAAATTAGAAGAGTTGGGTATTGGTAGACCTTCAACTTATGCTGCCACTATTTCTAGAATTATTGATAAGAAATACGTCGAAAAAGGAAGTATTGAGGGAAAGGAAAGAGCCTACACACAATTGATTCTAAAAGAGGGTGTTGTCAACAGCAATGAACTTAAAGAAAATACAGGTTCTGACAAAGGTAAACTAGTACCTACGGATATAGGTTTTGTGGTTAACGATTTTCTGGTTGACCATTTTGAACGCATATTAGACTATAATTTTACGGCAAAAGTTGAAGAAGATTTTGATGAAATTGCCGCAGGTTCTAAAGACTGGCAGCAATTGATGAAATCGTTTTATGCGGATTTTCATCCGGATGTAGAAAAGGTTGCTGCTCATGCAGACCGTGCAAGTGGAGAGCGTTATCTCGGTGAAGATCCTAAATCTGGCCGACAAGTTATTGTGCGCCTTGGACGATACGGTGCAATGGCACAAATTGGGAGTCCAGATGATGAGCAAACCCCAGTGTATGCAAGTTTACTGCCTCATCAATCTATTACGAATATAAGTTTTGAAGAGGCACTTGATTTGTTTAAACTCCCGCGTAAACTTGGGATTTACAAAGGAGAGGAAGTAGAAGCAAACGTAGGTAGATTTGGACCGTATGTACGCTATGGAAAAAAGTTTGTTTCACTCATGGCATCAGATGACGTTTTTAGTGTTGATTTGGACCGAGCTTCAGAGCTTATTGAAGAAAAGGAGCGCGCTGATGCGCCTATATATGTTTATGAAGGTATGGATGTTACCAAGGGTAAAGGCCGATTTGGCCCCTTTATCAAATGGAATGGACTATTCATCAATGTCAATAAGAAATACGACTTTGATCATTTGAGTGAAAGTGATATCGTTGCGCTCATTGAAGACAAAAAGAAGAAAGAAGCTGAAAAAGTAGTTTGTAATTGGCCAGAGGAGGATATTAGAATTGAAAAAGCGCGTTGGGGAAGGCACAATATCATACACAAAAAAATAAAGGTAGAATTACTTAAGGATGTTGATCCTACTGCCTTGAGTCTCGAAGAAGTCAAAGCCCTTATCGAATCAAAAACACCTAAAAAAACAACTCGCAAAAAAAAGACATCCACCAAAGCTAAAAAGAAATGAGCAGTGTCATAAATGAAGATATTCTAATTCCGGTTGGAGATAAAGTTCTAGCGGCAACAGAATTGCTCAATGTACAATGTGTTGGTCATCACTTAGATAAACACAGCTCACAATTTGGAATACCTGAATTAGAGGGTCGATCGGTGGCCATTTTTGGGGTATTGGATCGTCGAACTGCTGAAGGAAAGATACCCTACGAGCTAGATACAGATGCCATGCGAATGGAACTGTACAAACTGATGTTTGGCAATTGGAATCTGAACATTGTCGATTTAGGAGATGTTCCCTCAGGTAATACCAAAGAAGATACAGAGTACGCTGTCAAAAATATTGTTGAAGAATTATTAGAACTCAATATTGTACCTCTTGTCCTTGGCGCTACACAAGACTTGAGTTATGCAACTTACAGGGCTTTTGATCAGAAAAAGGTCATGGTGCATATGGGACTTATCGATAGCAAATTTGACTTTGGAGTTGGAGATGAACTCATAAGTGACCTCTCTTACATGAGTCGAATAATAACCAAACCACCTAATAATCTAAGACAACTTACACAGTTGGGGTATCAAAGCTATTTTGTCGCTCAAGAGGTGTTAGATCTTGCTGAACAAATGAATTTTGAAACCTACCGATTAGGTGAGGTTACTAAAGATATACGAAGTTTAGAACCCATACTTAGGGGATTAGACTTGGTCAGTATGGACATGCAGGCGATAAAGGCCTCGGAGGTTGGAGTATATGAACATTTTTCACCTAATGGTTTTGACGGAAGAGAAATATGTGCCTTAGCCAGATACAGCGCCATGGGAGACAGTCTATCTCTCTTTGGAATCTACAATATCCCCAATGGAGAGATGAGTTTTGCTCTTTTGGCACAAATCGTGTGGTATTTCTTTGAAGGTTTGAATTTGAGGTATTCTGAACGGCCTACCTTGAACGATGATAATTATGTGAAATATACCGTGACCACTGATATAGATGCATTGACTTTTTACAAAAGTTTGGTCACAAATCGCTGGTGGTTGCAAGTACAGCCTAGCACATTGGATTTACCGAATATGGACGATAGGTATCCCTTTGTGATTGCTTGTGATGAAGAAGATTATCAAATGGCCTGCGCAAATGAATTACCGCATCGGTACATTTTAGCGCAAAGGCGATCACAGATTTAATAGTATTAAATCGATGAACGGCACAATATTATGGACAAAATGCAGTTTAAACTAAAAAACAATTTCAACAAAAGTATTATGAGAAAAGTTTATTCTATTCTTACAATCGTCTTATTTGGCATGTCATTACAGTCTTGTAATCTCTTGGGAGATTCCACAGGACGTAATGGAGAGCTTACTGGTGTTCAAACCAATGGTAAGTGGCGATCAGAAACACCCTTGGGTATGGTTTTGGTTCCAAGAGGTACCTTCACTATTGGTAAAACTGAAGAAGATATAGCTGACTTGCAAAATGCTCCAGCACGAACGGTTTCTGTTCGATCTTTTTATATGGACGAAACAGAAATTACAAACTCTGAATACCGTCAATTTGTGAATTGGGTAAAAGATTCTGTTGTGCGTGCTAAGCTCGCTATTTTCATTGATGAAATGGGTCTTGCAGAAGATGGTGATGATAGAGGTATCGCTCGATATGCGTTTATGGATGCGGATACCACAGATATGAGCGAGTACGAAAAATACATGTATAACAATTACTACGGTTTTGGAGATGACTTATACGAAGGACGCAGGTTAAACTGGAAAGTAGATATCGAATGGGATACTCGAGATTATATAGATCAATACTATGCTGAGGTAATGGACTCTATGTATCTTCCTCCTTCTGAGAGCTTCAACGGAGAGCGGGCTATTGATATTGAAAAATTACAATACAAATACGTATCACTTGATGTTGCGGAGGCTGCACGAAATAGAGGTCGAAGCCGTTCGGATTTCGTCAAAAGCGAAGTGCTTAAAATTTATCCAGACACCACAGTTTGGATAAGAGACTTTGATTACTCCTATAATGAACCTATGCACAACGATTACTTTTGGCATGATGCTTACGGAGATTATCCAGTGGTTGGAATCAATTGGGAACAGGCTAAAGCCTTTTGCAACTGGAGAACAAAATTTAAAAACGACTTTTTAAAACGCAATAGAGAACAGCGCATCAACCAGTTTAGACTGCCGACAGAGGCAGAATGGGAATACGCTGCAAGAGGAGGTTTAGAAGGTGCTTCATATCCATGGGGAGGACCCTACCTCATTGATGAAGGAGGGGAGTTTAAAGCTAACTTTAAGCCACAACGTGGAGATTACGCCGTTGACGGTGCATTATATACTGTTGAGGCAAAAAGTTATGACCCTAACGATTTTGGCCTGTACAATATGGCTGGAAATGTTGCGGAGTGGACGAACTCTTCATACGACCCCAATTCTTATGAGATGATGTCCTCGATGAATCCTGATGCCTTAGATAAAGACAATGTTAAAAAGGTAACAAGAGGAGGTTCGTGGAAAGATGTTGCTTACTTCTTGCAAGTGAGTACTCGTGATTATGAATACAGAGATTCTGCTAGAAGCTATATCGGTTTTAGAACCGTACAAGACTATATGGGTAATGAATCTTTTATCGAGAAGAAAATAAAATACATCAATTAAGATATACTAAAGATCATTTTTTATCGTTTAAGTGTTAGAAAATATAGATTAACTGAATTTAATCCTTCAAAAAAAATTTAAAATGGCAAAAACTAACTCATCAAAAAGATTCATGAACATGGCCTATGGCCTTGGAGCATCAGTAGTAATTCTCGGTGCATTATTAAAGATTACACACTGGGAAATTGCTGGTATAGTAACAGGAAACCAATTATTGGCAATCGGTCTTATTACAGAGGCCTTTATTTTTGCACTTTCAGCTTTTGAAACACCAGAAAAAGAATACGACTGGTCATTGGCGTATCCAGAATTAAATGAAACTGGAGGTGATGCCAAAAATCGCACTGCACAAGGTGTGTTGGCTCAAAAAATTGATAAATTAATGAATGAGGCTCAAATAGATGTAGCCCTCATGAATAAGTTGGGTGAAGCGATTAAAAACTTTGAAGGGGCATCTAAAGGCATCGCCCCTACAACCGAGGCTATTGATCACACTCAGAAATACAATGAACAAATTTCTCATGCTGCTTCACAAATGCAAGCTCTTAATGACTTGTATAAGGCACAATTAGATCACGCAAATATGCAATCTGCCATGAACCGCGAAATGATTGAAAACGGAGCTGAACTCAAAAAGCAAATGGAATCATTGGTGGCAAATATGGAGCAATTAAATGCTGTATATGGTGGAATGCTAACGGCGATTAAGAAATAATTTAAGCTACTTAAGAGTTATGGCATCAGGAAAAGAAACCCCACGTCAGAAGATGATAAACCTCATGTATCTGGTTTTCATCTCTATGTTGGCTTTAAATATGAGTAAAGAGGTACTCGCCGCTTTCGGTCTTATGAACGAAAAGATGGAGGTATCCAATGAAAAAATGACTGAAAACAATATGGCGTTCTTCAGTGGATTAGAGACAAAAGCATCTGAAAATCCAGAAAAATTTGGGCCGCTTTTAAGCAATGCAAAGGCTGTAAAACAACTTTCTGAATCATACGATGCGTATTTAGAAAACTTAAAAAATGGAATGCAAGGCACGGTTGATGATCCGATGGATTATCAAGTGATGGACAAGTCAGACTTTTTAGATCAACTCTTTTTTCAAGGAGATGATTTGAGAGAAGAAGGGCAGGCATTTTTAGACAATTTAGAAAATTATAGAAAAGGACTTTTAGAGGTACTTCCAGAATCGATGAGTGATCTCAGAGCTTCCGTGACTTCAAAGTTTGAAACTGGAGATAGTGAAGGAAAAGTTACCGACCGCGACGGAAACAAGATAGATTGGATGAAATACCACTACGAAGGTTTTCCTCTTATCGCATCGTTGACCAAAATCACTTCGATCCAAGCAGATGTTAAGACCACTGAGCAGGATATTTTAAAAACCCTTCTCGAAGGACAATTGACTTCTGAAATTTCTATGTCAAATTACACCACACTTTTAGAGCAAGAAAAATCAGCTTTCTATTCAGGAGAAACCTTTAGTGGTAATATCGTTTTAGGTAGAAAAGACGCTTCTACACGACCTAACCGTGTTGAATTGAAGCTCGATGGAAGAAACTTGAGCGAAGGAACAGACTTTAGCATTGAAGACGGTAGAGTAAAATTGAATGTCAGCGCAGGTAGTCCAGGAGATCATAAAATTGAAGGAAGTTTAATCTTCTTACAAGACGGTGAAGAAACTGTTGTACCTGTGAGCTCGACTTTCGCAACTATTTCAAAGCCGAACGCAGCTGTTATTTCTGCAGATAAAATGAACGTCGTCTATAGAGGTGTCGATAACCCTATGACTATTTCGATACCTGGTATTGCTGATAATAATGTAAATGCTTCTGCGCCTGGACTCACTGCAGCCGGAGGATCGAAGTATATCATGAAACCCAGACAGGGGCGAACAGTGAAAATTGTGGCATCAGGAAAATTGCCTGATGGGCAGCCCATTTCAACGACCTCTGAATTTAGAATTAAAGATATTCCAAGACCTACTGGAACCGTAAGAGGAGAGACAGGAAGTTTAAAGATGTCTAGAAAGAATTTAGAAATCTCAACTATTGGCGCTACCTTAGAGGACTTTGACTTTGATTTAGACATAAGAGTTTCGGAGTTTAAATTAAAGATACCTGGGCAGCCTACTGTAGCTGTTAACGGCAACAAATTAGATGCTCGGGCGAAATCAGCACTGAGAAGAGCAAAAAGAGGAGAAGATGTGCAGATTTTTGATATCAAAGCTAAAATCACGAATAATGCCTCGTACAACTTGAAAAAAGTGTCTCCGGTGTTTGTTCAATTAACGAATTAATAGACCATGAGTTTAAAGAGAATAGTACTTACAATGCTTGGAGTTTTTGGAATACTCTACTTCGCTAATGCGCAGTCGAATATCCTAAACGCGAAAACTCCAGATCAGATAAACACAAACATTTATTCGGCTGAAGAGGAAGAGGATAAGCCATTGGCATACGGTTATGTAGATCAAAGAGATATACTGTGGTCCACTACAATCTGGGAGACTATCGATCTCAATCAACGCATGAACTTCGCACTTTACTATCCTATTGATACTATTGGAACAGATAGACAGTCTCTTTACCATACGCTCATGAAAGAGATTAAGTCAGGAGATCTTACGGAAATTTACACAGATTCGTACTTCACTGAAAAGCGAAATTTTCAAGATTTAGAAGCTACACTTTCAAAGGTTGACACCACTGATTTAGGTTATGAGCAGCTTAATGCTGGAGAATCTTTGTCTGCAGAATTTGTTAACCGAAGAGATATTTCAGGAGCTGACATCATTGAATATCGCATCAAGGGTATGTGGTATTTCGACAAGCGACTAGGAGAATTGAGATATCGTTTATTGGGCATTGCACCAGTTGCACCTGATGTGAATTTTATCGATGATGAATCTATAGATCCAATGGAGAACAAAGTAGAATTGTTTTGGGTCTGGTACCCTGCAGCCCGTGAGATTCTTCATAAAGTGAAAGTCTTTAACGGAAATAATTCCTCTCAACGAATATCTTTTGACATGCTGCTCAATTCAAGACGATTTGCTGGGATGATTTATAGAGAAGAAAACGTACAAGGCGATCGCAATATAAATGAATATATTACCGACAACGCTATGCTTCAACTTCTTGAAGCGAGAAGAATAAAAGAGAAGATTCGCGATAAGGAACAAGATATGTGGGCCTACTAACACTATGATTGACTATATCATAGTAGGTTCAGGTTTGGCGGGAATTTGTTTCGCCGAAACCGCAACCCAAAATGAGAAGCGTTTTGTGATGATTTCTGATCATTCTCAAAACGCTTCTTTGGTTGCAGCAGGTATGTACAATCCACTGGTTCTAAAAAGATTTACTATGGCATGGCAGGCAGAACGACAACTGGATCTAGCCATGCCTTTTTACGCTAGAATGCAAGAGCGTCTTGGGGTACAATTTGATCATAAATTACGCGTAGCCCGGATTTTAAGTTCTGTAGAAGAGCAAAACAACTGGTTTGTAACATTGGATAAACCTGCTTTCGGCAGGTTTATGTCAGCAGACCTACTGCCCAATACCAATGCATTTGTCAAAGCGCCACATCAACTTGGAGAAGTTAAAGAAACAGGGCGAATAGACACTGTAAAAATGCGTGAATGCCTTCTTGAAGAGCTCCATAAAAAACAGCAGTTTATAGACGAAACTTTTGATTATAGTGCCCTAGAAGTAAATGAAAATCACATTGTTTATAAAGATATTAAGGCTAGGAATATCATTTTTGCCGAAGGCTACGGCCTCAAACAAAACCCTTGGTTTAATTACTTGCCTCTTGTGGGAACCAAAGGAGAATACCTCAGTATTTTTGCACCCGAACTAAAAGAAGAAAAAGCTTTAAAATCTGCTTGTTTTCTCATTCCTCTCGGTGGAGGATATTACAAAGTAGGAGCGACCTATAAATGGAAAGACAAAACGAGTAAAACCACCATTGAAGCTAGGGAAGAACTCATTCAAAAACTGCAAAAATTTATCAGTGTTGATTTTGAGGTGGTCGATCAGGTCGCTGGAATTCGACCTACAGTTACCGATAGAAGACCTCTGGTCGGAAGGCATCCAGATCCTCGATTCAAGCAACTCTTTGTACTAAATGGATTTGGGTCAAGAGGGGTGCTTATCGGTCCTTATGCCGCAGAAGCCTTATTTGCTCAAATTGAAAAAAACCAAGCCCTAGACACCCAAATGGATATCAGTCGCTTTGCTGACCACTGGCCTTCGCATCAAATGAAATAAACATATTGATCCAAATGTTTCGAGAGAGTCGAATAAGAAGTGGCATCAAAAGAATGAGTGCGCCAATAATGGCAAAAAAACTTTGAAGTAATTCGTGCTTGAACACCATTTTTGAAATTAGAAAGACTGCTATTGCTAGGGCAACACCAAGCGCATAACTCACGTACATCGCTCCGTAAAAAAAGGAGGGTTCTATTTTGTATTTTGTTCCACAAACACTGCAGTTCTCGTGCATTTTAAAGAGCTTGCCGAAATAGGGATTTCTTTTTACATACATGGATTCACTTTGACACTTAGGGCAAAGGCCAAAGACAATGCTATTGATTTTACTTCCTTTTTTGAACATTTGAAAGGCTGTTTTTCGACTTCAAAAATAAGTTGCAATTTTTAGACGGACTGTAACTTGAATTACACAGTAAATAATGGCTAATTTTGTCGGCAAGTTTTAGCGCATGCTCAATATTCACAACATATCGGTTTCTTTCTCAGGGGAATATTTATTTGAAGAAGTATCCTATCAATTGAGTCCTGGTGATCGGGTTGGACTGATTGGAAAAAACGGCGCAGGAAAATCGACCATGCTAAAGCTTTTGGCTAAAGAATACGAGGTCGATCAAGGAACAATTGCCATAGATAAAAACGTCACTCTAGGTTTTTTAAAGCAGGATATTGATTTTGAAAAAGGACGTACTGTTATTGAAGAGGCACAGCAAGCTTTTTCCGAAATTAAAGCTTTGGAAAAACAGATTGAAGAAGTGAACCAGGCCCTGGCAAGTCGAACCGATTATGAGTCGGAGTCTTATCACGAACTCATGGTGGCTGTCGGAGACCTCTCTGATCGTTATGAGATTATTGGAGGTTATTCTTATCAAGGCGAAACCGAGCGGGTATTACAAGGCTTGGGTTTTGTTCGAACAGATTTTGACAAAAACACGGACACCTTTTCTGGAGGATGGCGAATGCGCATCGAATTGGCCAAATTATTACTTCAAAAAAACGATGTTTTACTGCTTGATGAGCCAACCAATCACCTTGATATAGAATCTATTCTGTGGTTTGAGAATTTTTTAATACAGTATACAGGAGCAGTGGTCATTGTCTCTCACGATAAGATGTTTTTAGACAATGTAACCAATAGAACGATTGAAATTTCTATGGGTCGAATCTACGATTATCCCAAACCTTATACTGCCTTTTTGGCCTTGAGAGACGAGATTAGAACGCAGCAGAAGGCCGCTCAAAAGAATCAGGAAAAACAAATTCAACAGACAGAGAAACTCATCGAGAAATTTCGAGCTAAGGCTTCTAAAGCTTCAATGGCTCAATCATTGATCAAAAAACTTGACAAGATAGAACGCATTGAGGTTGACCAGCAGGAGACTGCGGCGATGAAACTCGACTTTCCTGTCTCTGTCACTCCGGGTAAAGTGGTTTTAGAGTTGACCGAAGTCTCTAAGGCATATGGGCCCAAACAGGTTTTAGAAAACGTCAATTTATTGGTAGCCCGATCGAGTAAAATTGCTTTTGTGGGTCAAAACGGTCAGGGCAAAACGACACTGGCTAAAATTATTGCCGAAGAACTGGAGCATCAAGGCGAGCTCAAAAGGGGCCACAACGTACAAATCGGATATTTTGCACAAAACCAAGCAGAGTATCTAGACGGTGAAAAAACGGTTCACGACACCATGCTAGATGCGGCCAATGAAAGCAATCGCATCAAGGTGCGTGATATTTTAGGTGCGTTTTTGTTTCAAGGTGATGATGTAGATAAATACGTAAAAGTGTTGTCTGGAGGAGAGCGAAATCGTCTGGCACTGGCAAAGTTACTACTAGAACCTTTCAATGTTTTGGTGATGGATGAGCCTACAAACCACTTAGACATTCAATCTAAGGAGGTGTTGAAACAGGCCTTGCAACGCTTTGAAGGGACCTTAATCTTGGTCTCTCACGACAGAGATTTTTTGCAGGGTTTAAGTTCTATTGTTTACGAGTTTAGAGATCAAAAAATCAAGGAATTTTTAGGGGATATTGACGATTATCTGTCTATGCGAAAACTCGAGGATTTTAGAGGAGTCGAAAAACAAACGCAGCAGCACGAAAAGACTGAAACTGCCCCTAATTCTTACAAACTTGAAAAGCAAAAAAAGTCACTCAAAAACAAATTGTCCAATCTCGAACAAAAGATATCCAGCGTTGAAAAAGAAATTGCCGAGATCGACAGCGAATTGATTTTAAATTATGATCAGACTATAGCTCAAGAAGGTTTTTTCGATCGCTATCAGCAAAAAAAAACGGATTTAGAAGTACTGATGAAAGAGTGGGAATCGCTTTCAGAAGCCTTAGAAGGCATTTAACCACAGAAATATGCACTTTAACCACAAAATCTTCGTTTAGTCGATAAAGAAAAGCATATTTATGACATGAAATACGCCATTAACTTCGCTTTTGCCGTTATCATTATGATGTGGCTCGACTTATTACCAAATGCAATAATTGAATCTGACGCTGAGGTCACTTATAAAAGCGAAATTCCAATTTCTGAATACAACGCCTTGATTGATCTTTTTCAATCTACTGACGGTGAAAACTGGAAACACGGATGGGATTTTAGCGCTCCTGTTTACAGTTGGTACGGCGTAGAAGTTAAGGACGGTCATGTGACTGGCCTCAATCTTTTTGACAACGATTTAAAAGGTGAGATTCCAAATACCATATCGAGTCTGAGTAATTTAAAATCACTAAATCTCTCGTTTAATCGTCTCGAAGGTGAACTTCCTTCTTCAATTACTGAGCTTACGGCTCTTGAGGGGCTTCGTTTAGAAATGAATAATTTTAAAGATGAATTGCCCAATTTGATGGATTCTTTTAAAAATTTAAAAGACCAGCCCATTTTAGACATTTCGCTAGAGAAGATTAAATCTCGTCTAAACAGCGTTAACTAAGATTCTTTTTCACTTCTTTTTTCGTTATTGAACTGACATACACTTAGATTTCAAGTGAGATGAGGTATTTTTGCAAAAAAAAGCAATTAAACTTTACCAGCTTTTGTAAGTCTTTTAGTTGAAGCTTCAATTATGATAAGAAAAATTATTTCCTCACTATTGGGTGTAGTACTCATTGGTGGTTCTATTGCTATTGCATCTAACATTATTTCTGCTAATAAACGAGAACGCCCTACTGCGCAAAAGGTGGTCAAGCCAGTATTTGTGTTAGAGGTAAAAAACACAGAGGTTCCGATAAAGGTTTTAGCCAACGGACGTTTGATAGCCAAGCGCAGAGTCCAATTATTTGCCGAAGTTCAAGGAATCCTTAAGCCTGCTTCAAAACTTTATCGCCCTGGTCAAAATTATAAGAAGGGTGATTTGCTTTTGTCTATAGACGATACGGAGTTTAGGGCTTCTGTACAATCTGCTAAGAGTAATTTCATCAATGTGCTCACCACGAGCTTAGCGGATATAGAAATTGATTTTCCTCAATACTTTCAGAAATGGATGGATTATCTCAATGCCATTGATATGGATAAACCTTTACCAGAATTACCTGAGTTTAATTCTCCTCAGGAGGCATTTTTTATGAATGGTAGGGGAATTCCCAACGCTTATTACAACGTCTTAAACCTTCAAACTAGACTTGCCAAATACAAAATAAGAGCACCATTTACGGGTTCATTGGCTTCTACATCTATTACAGAGGGCAGTCTAGTAAGAGTAGGTCAGAATTTAGGGAGTTATATCGAATCTGGTGTCTATGAACTAGAAGTGGCTGTTCCTAGTGGGTATTCGAGCATACTAAAGCTCGGAAGCACAGTTGCGCTTGAATTGTTAGAAGGAAGCAAAACCTATCAGGGCCGAGTAACACGCATTAACCCTGCTATAGATTCAAATACACAAAGTATTTCGGTTTTTGTTGAGGTAGAGAGTGAAGACCTCAGAGAAGGACAATACTTAAGAGCCGTATTGGATGCCGCACCTGCTGAAAACGCCATTGAAATTGACAGATCTTTACTGGTTGATCAGCGACAAATCTACACGGTTGAAGACACCCTTTTAAAATTGATGGATGTAGAGGTGGTTCACCTGACCGATCAAAAAGCAGTTGTTAGGGGAGTAGAAGATGGCATGCTAATTATTCGAAAGCCTGTTGCAGGTGCATTTGCGGATATGTTGGTTAAAATCGTAGAGGAATAAAGTACCGAAAAGCATGAAAAAAATCATTTCTTACTTTATCAAGTACGAAGTTGCAGTAAACGTATTGATTTTGGCTTTTGTCATTTTTGGTATTGTTGGAGCGCTATCTTTGAAATCTTCGATATTCCCCTTAAATGAATCGAGAAACATCCTAATAAGTATTGCATATCCTGGAGCTTCGCCCCAAGAAATCGAAGAGGGAATTGTACTTAAAATTGAAGACAACCTAAAAGGATTACAAGGTGTTGATCGAGTAACCTCAACCTCCCGTGAAAATAGTGGAACAATTAATGTTGAAATCGAACAAAATCAAGACATTGATTTTATGCTGCTTCAAGTTAAAAATGCAGTAGATCGCGTTCCGACCTTTCCCAGTGGAATGGAGCCATTGGTGGTTTCTAAACTCGAAGTAGTTCGACCGACCATAGGCTTTGCCATTAGCGGTAAAGACATTCCCCTTTCTACTTTAAAACAGATCGGTCGTCAAATCGAAAATGATATCCGGGCGATAGAAGGTATTTCTCAAATAAGCTTTGAAGGCTACCCCGATGAGGAGATAGAAATCGCCCTTGATGAAGATGCCTTATTGGCCTACAACATAAGTTTTACAGAAGTCGCTCAAAAAATTAGATCGACCAACCTACTGGTGACAGGTGGACAGGTAAAGACAGATACTGAAGAATATCTCATTCGGGCTAGTAATCGTCTTTACTATGCAGATGAATTATCAAAAATAGTGGTTAAGGCTCTGCCTGACGGTCGTAAACTTAGACTTGAAGACATCGCTAAGGTATCTGATCGCTTCTCAGAAACTCCTGATGGAATTTATTTTAATGATGACTTGGCGATTACCTGTACCATTAAATCCACAAATACTGAGGATTTATTGAGTACCGCTGAAAAAGTGCGTGATTATATAGAGGTCTTCAATCAAAAAAACAGCAATGTTCAGCTTACGGTAGTTAATGATTACTCTGTCACTTTAGAACAGCGAACAGAACTCCTCACTGAAAATGCACTTGTTGGGATGGTATTGGTTCTGATTTTTTTGTCTATTTTCCTAAACACTCGACTGGCTTTCTGGGTGGCATTTGGATTGCCTATTTCATTTTTGGGAATGTTTATGTTAGCCCCTTTTGTGGGAGTGACCATTAATTTTCTCTCCCTATTTGGAATGATCATCGTGGTGGGGATTTTGGTAGATGATGGGATTGTCATCGCCGAGAATATTTATCAGAATTACGAAAAAGGAAAATCGCCGGTTAAGGCTGCTATTGAAGGGACTCTTGAGGTTGTTCCTCCCATTGTTTCGGCGATTATCACCACCATATTGGCCTTTGGCATTTTATTATTTCTCGACGGTCGAATCAGTGATTTTTTCTCTGAGGTTGCCATAATTGTCATTCTTACTTTATTGGTGTCTCTTGTCGAGGCACTGATTATACTGCCGGCTCACCTTGCCCATTCAAAAGCACTAAAACCCAAATCAGAGCCTAAAACACTGCTCGGTAAGGGTTTTGCTAAAATGCGACTCATCAACACTTACGGAGATCGCTTAATGATGTGGATGCGGGATAATCTATACAGTCCTATGCTGCGTTTTACCTTAAAGCATTCGTTCTTGACTTTTGCGATATTTTTAGGACTGCTCATTTTGACTATGGGTTCTATTTTTGGAGGAATTATACAAACCTCTTTTTTTCCTAGAGTTGCATCCGATGTCATTGAGGTGACCTTAAAAATGCCTAATGGCACCAACGAGAAAACAACCGACTCAATCATCAGATTAATTGAAGAGAAGGCTCTAATTGTAAACGAAGAATTCAGTGAAAAATACCTCGAGGGTCGATCAGATAAATTGTTTTTGAATACACTCAGACGCAATGGTCCTGGTTCTGCCACAGCAAGTCTGCAAATCAATTTATTACCTGGAGAAAATCGCCCCGATGTCATACGTACCAATATAGTTTCTTCTCGAATTCGTGAATTAGTTGGCCCGGTAAATGGAGCGGAAAGTGTGGTTTACGGATCAGGCGATAGTTTTGGAGGACCGCCTGTGAGTGTATCTCTTTTGGGAAATAATATTGATGAATTAAAGGGAGCCAAAGGAATTTTAAAAAAAGCGATGAACGAAAACTCAGCGCTTAAAGATATCGAAGACAACGACCCAGAAGGTATCAAAGAAATTCAAATAAGCTTAAAAGACGACGCCTATCTTTTGGGGTTAGATTTAAATTCAGTGATGTCTCAGGTGCGCTCTGGTTTCTTTGGCGCACAAGCACTGCGCTTTCAACGAGGTCAAGATGAAATTCGCGTTTGGGTGCGTTATTTGCGTGAGAATCGATCCTCTCTTTTAGACTTAGATCAGATGCGCATACTAACTCCAAACGGTCAACGCGTTCCTCTAAAAGAGATTGCTGAATATTCAATTCAAAGAGGTGAGGTAGCGATTAACCATCTCGATGGACAACGCGAAATTCAAATCAATGCGGATTTAGACAATCCCGATGAAACAACGGCTACAGATATATTAGCCTGGGTGCAAACAGAGATCATGCCTGATATTGTAACCAGATACCCAAGTGTTACGGCTTCTTATGAAGGGCAAAACAGAGAAGCCTCAAAGTTGATAGATTCTCTTCAACTCGTTGGCTTTACCGCCTTGTTTTTAATCTTCGTGGTAATCTCATTTAATTTTAGGAGTTTTTCTCAGCCACTTCTTTTGCTGATTATGGTACCCTTTAGTTTGACCGCTGTAGGATGGGGTCACAAGATTCACGGATTTCCATTAAATATCATTTCCTTATTAGGAATCATTGCCCTTATTGGAATTATGGTAAACGACGGTTTGGTGCTCATTGGAAAATTCAATCAAAATTTACGTTCTGGAATGAAATATGAAAAAGCACTTTACGAGGCGGGTAGAGCTCGTTTTAGAGCTATTTTTTTGACATCCCTAACCACTATCGCTGGTCTAGCGCCTCTACTTCTTGAAAAGAGTAGACAGGCTCAGTTTTTAAAACCTATGGCCGTTTCTATATCTTATGGAATAGGCTTTGCCACATTACTGACCCTACTTATGCTTCCTTTGTTTTTATCCTTCGGAAATCAGGTTAAAGTGTTTTTTAAGTGGTTGTTTACTGGGGAATGGGTCGAGCGAAGAACTGTTGAACGATCGTATAAAGAAATGCAAGATGAAGAAGTATAGTTTAGTAGTAGGCCTTTTGTGTTACTCGGCTTTTGGATTTGCTCAAGAACTTTTAAATCCAGAAGAAGCGGTAAAGATTGCTCTAGAAAACAATTTTGGAATACAGATCTCTAAAAATTTAGAGTCGCAAGCGCAAAACAATGCCTCGGTTTTAAATTCTGGATATTTGCCGACTTTATCGACTACTGCCGGAGCGAATCTAAGTAAAGACAGTCAAGAAGCTACTTTTCAAGATGGTAGAAGTCAGGCTGTAGACGGAGCAGAGACTAAGCGATACAACGCCTCTGTTAATTTGAATTATACCTTATTTGACGGCTTGGGTAGAATGTACACCTATAAGGCGCTTAAAGAACAATACGAACTCTCAAGTTTAGCCGTGAGGCAGACCATAGAACAGACCTTGTTGCAATTGTATGCGGCTTATTTTGACGTAGCACAACTCGAAGAGCGGGTTCAAATCTTTGAAAAGACCTTAGAGAATTCTAAAATGCGATTGCTTAGGGCTCAAAAGCGTTTTGAGTTTGGAAGTACGTCTCGATTGGAAGTTCTAAATGCCAAAGTCGATGCCAATACCGATAGTATTAATTTACTGCAGCAGATTCAATCACTCTCTAACGCTAAGCGCAATTTAAATTTGATTTTGGCCAGAGATTTAGAAGAAGATTTCAGCAGTAATCCCAATGTTCGTTTTGTGTCGGATTCTGTGCTTAGTGTTCACCGCTCTACATACCTATCTAATAATGTTCGATTGCTTCAGGCAGAGCGCAATCAGGAGATTTCTGTGTTACAACTAAAGGCTCAAAAATCA
Organism: Flavobacteriaceae bacterium; assembly: GCA_049596955.1. Classification (GTDB taxonomy): domain Bacteria; phylum Bacteroidota; class Bacteroidia; order Flavobacteriales; family Flavobacteriaceae; genus UBA3478. The sequence goes on along the minus strand of JBMYMD010000002.1, from coordinate 9,650 downwards.
AACCTATTGCCTCGACTTAATTTGACTGGAGCCTATGGATATAGTGAGGGAGTTTTTCCGGCTACTAATTTCTTGGCTTCTAGCAATTCAAGAGGTGTTTCTGCTGGATTGAGTTTGAATTGGAACATTTTTTCTGGGGGAAGGCAGCAAGTTGCCATTCGAAATGCCAAATTGGCTAAAGAAAGTCAAGAATTACAAGAGCTACAAATACAACAAGAAGTCGAAAGAGACCTTAGAAACGCAGAAGGAAATTACCGCAATGCTAGAGTGACCTACGAATTGCAAATTGACAATGTGATTACCGCTGAAGATAATTACAACAGATCTCAAAAGCGATTTGAATTGGGTCAAATCACCTCCATAGAACTCCGACAAGCCCAACTCAATACTCTAGCTACAGAACTTAGCCGTGTTCAAGCGAAGTTCACAGCCAAGCTTGCTGAATTGGAGTATTTATTGCATTGTGGAGCCTTGTTAAACGTCGCGTTTTAAGATGTTAGAACATTTTTTTCAATGCCCCTATTGTTGGCAAAATATATCCATGTTGCTCGATGAGAGTACTTCTGAGCAAGAATACATTGAAGATTGTGAAGTTTGTTGCCGTCCTATACGACTTTCTTTTACCTTTGAAGAAGGTGAATTGACTGGGTTCGAAGCTTTTCATCTAGACGACTACTAACTAATGTATTTATGCAAATAGAAATTATCAAAAACCGATCAGATATCGGTGCAGGTACTCGTGGCTCAGATATGGGAATTGACGCCATTGAAATTGCTGCAATTAACAACCACAACCCATTTTTTACGCGCTACCCTTATGTGGATGTCAAAACCCATAACGAAACGATTTACAACAAAAGTGAATTCGAGGTGGCTCACCGTATTAACTATGTAAATGAACAATGTGAACGAGTAAGTGAAGCGGTAAAAAACAGCTTAATGGCAAAGCACTTTCCCATTGTACTCTCTGGCGACCACTCTTCAGCCCTAGGTACTTTAAGTGGAATCGCCGCTGCATTTCCAGACAAGACCATTGGAGCTATTTGGATTGATGCCCATGCTGATTTGCATACCCCATACACCTCTCCATCAGGAAATGTTCATGGAATGCCTATGGCAGCCGCTTTAGGAGAAGATAATTTAGACGCTCGCGTCAATACAGTTTCTGAAGAGCTTGCAGGCTTATGGACAAAGATGAAAAACATCGGAAAAAAGGGGCCTAAACTCAAAGCTGAGCATCTGGTGTATTTTGGTTTAAGAGACACCGAGGTGCAAGAAGACGAACTTATTGAGCGCATGAGTATAAGAGAATACCCTGTTCATGAGTTGCGCTATAGAAGTTTTGAGACCTGTTTGAGCGAGGCCAGAGAACGATTAAAAGACTGCGATTACATCTATATTTCGTTTGATGTCGATTCTTTATGCAGTGATTTGATTTCTACAGGTACAGGTACTCCAGTGTCAAAAGGATTTGATGTAGACGAAGTACTGCACATCATAAAAAGTTTTTTCGATACGCAAAAAGTGGTTTGTTTCGAGATCTGTGAGGTGAATCCACTACTGGATACAAAAGGCAATCGCATGGCAGAAACAGCCTTTGGAGTACTCGAAAAAATTACGAAATACAAAGAAAATCTCAATAATGCTTAAACTTTTGCTAATTTTTATTTGAAAAACAACTTTTTTATGTATTTTGCTTAAAATTGTTTAATGAAAATTAAAAAAAGATGAACATTAACGAAATCATTACCCAAGTTGAAGATTATGAAAAGCTTACGATGAGTCACATGAGCACTAGTGATCGTGTGAAGTATTCGCGAGTGGGTAAGGCATTAGTTCTTTCGATTAATGATATTTACAAAGAGAGTAAAGAAACTGAACTCATGGATTTAATGAAGAGGGTTACAGTGAAAAAACAAAAAATCGAAAAGCGTATAAAAGCTGTTCCTGAAGTGTAGATGAACAAAAATGAGGCTCAAATTGCTGTGGTTGGTGCGGGTATGAGCGGACTAATTGCCGCTCTTGAACTCGAGAGACTCGGATATTCGCCTCAGCTTATCGAAGCTTCAGACCAGATAGGTGGTCGTCTAAAAACTGATGTCGAAAACGACATTTACTACGACCACGGTTTTCAAGTCTTATTAACTGCTTATCCAGAGGTAAAAAGATACCTCGATATCGAAGCTCTAGATCTGATGTCATTCAGACCTGGAGCTTTGTTGTTTGAAGACAGTACCCGTCCTATTGAAATTGGAGATGTCAATAGAGATTTCAATTTTTTATGGTCAACACTGCTTACCTCAGTAGCCACGCTAAAAGATAAACGCACCCTTCGAAAAGAGCAGTTGCGTCTTAAAGAAGAGAATGAAGACACGATTTTTGATCGCACAGCACATACCACTACCCGAGTTTATTTAAGAGAAAAAGGCTATTCTGCACGATTTCGAAATGCATTTTTTATGCCTTTTTACGCAGGAATTTACTTGGAACCCGATTTGATTACCAGTTGTAAATTATTCGAGTTCGTCTTTAAAATGTTTGCTGAAGGAGATGCGGCCATTCCTCGTAAGGGAATTGCTGAAATTCCCAGGCAGATTGCCTCACGATTTGAAAAAACATCTACGCGTTTCAATAAGAGAGTCAGTCGAATTGTTGAAGATTCCAAGACCAATAGTGCAGTTTTGCTGATCAATGGCAAAAAGGAGCGATACGATGCGGTTATTTATACCTCTGCACCAGAACAAGTCGATTTAAAATGGAATTCCTGTTGGAATTTTTATTTTGAGGTAGATGAAGTGAAGAAAAAATTCAAGGATATTATTTCACTTGTGGCAAGCAGAGACTCCCTGATTAACAATTTCTATATCCTTCCACAAAAAACAGCCAAGGCCAAGTCTATTTTGTCGGTAACTGTATTGGGCAATCCCAAAGATCAAGAACAATTGATCAAAAGCTTACAACTTGAGTTTAGCGCCTTATGTGATATTCAGCTAGGTGATTGTCTCAAATCATTTTATATCGAAAATGCATTGCCTACCTATAAAAAAATGAGGTCTTTACCCAGACCTGAACACGTTCAGCCCAATGCGAATAGCGGTGTTTTTCACGCTGGTGATTATATGCTCTATCCTTCTTTAAATGCGGCTATGAAGTCGGGTCGATTGGCAGCTGAAGCGGCCGATCGATATCTAGCTTTGATTTGAGCTTTTAATTCTTTGCAGCTTGACGTAATTGGCCTAAGGCTAGAGTGGCCAGTATAACTTGAAACAGCCATATTTGACTTTCTGACTCTTGGCCTTCACCTGCCATCATGGCCGTTATCAATATGGATGCTGCCCAAAATAGGGCCTGATAAATCATTGTTTTTTTCATGCTTTAGCTTTATGGTCTAGGCATCAGGATCTGTGATACCGAGATAGGTTAATGAACGAGGAACTTGACCTAAAACGCGATCAGATTCATCTTCTATAAAAAAGTATTGTACCCCGGTTTTTTTGCCAATGGCGACCAATTCGGCAATGGGAATTTGTCCTGTACCTAGTACGACGCTGTGATTGATGTCTTGACTTCCCGACTTGTCTCCGACTTCTCCCCTTTTCATGTCTTTTAAATGCATGAGTTTAAAGGCTTCGGGGTATTGCTTGAGCATTGCCACAGGATCACCACCGCCGTGTTGAATCCAGAAGGTATCCATCTCAAAATAAAAATCATCCGCCGATTGTATGATATAATCGAGAAGAGTTCCCGCGCTGGGATGCTCGCCAAATTCATAGCCGTGCGGATGATATACCAGGGTGATGTCTTCCTTTTTTAATAATCTTCCCGCCTCATTCATGATACTTATGGCTTTATCTGCATCCTCAATAGAGAAGGGTTTTTGATGATCAATCCAAGAGACCATAGCAAATTTTGCGCCGTAGAAGTTAGCTCGAGTAACCAAGGCTTCAAGGTTGTTTTGAAGTTCGTTTAAATCAGTGCCCGTAGAGACTAAACTCAAACCAAATTCGTCTAATAACGCTTTGAAATCAGTTTCAGACAGTCCATAGGTATTCGGACCCCCTTCAACGCTTTGCAGTCCCCAGCCTCTGATGTAAGCAAAGGCTTGAGAAACGTCGTTAGCGAGCATATCTCTTAAAGAATAGAGCTGTATTCCGTAATAGGGCGCGTAGGCGTTGTTTATGGGTGCTTTTTTAGTTTCGCTCTGTTTGCTTTTTTGTTTACATGAAGTGAGCAGTAGACTACAGACAACAAAGCCCGAAAGTAATAGTCGATTAATTTTCACTTTTTTAACTGATTAGATTCATATTTTCATCCCACTCGGCCACTGTATTTCGCGTACTTTGATCAATACATTTTGCAAGCCATGCCTCATCATAGGCAACATTGTGTTGGTCTAGAACTTCTTGTGGTACACCGTCCCAAACATTGGGTTGATTTCCGGAATAGCCCAGTTCTTCGATTCCCATTTTTGAGGTGTAAAAGCCTGTCATGGTTAAATTGCGCAACAAATTAAAAAATTGTACTGAGGCCGGTTGTTGGTGATCGGGCGTATCTGGCTTAGGATATGCGATTTCGTCTAAGATTTCTTTTTGGGCAGCTGCATCTGCTGATGCAAATTCAGTGTCGTTTTTGAGATTGCTTTGGCGATTTAGCCAAGCCAAGCCTCCTCGAAGCGGTAGTTGAAAATCTGGATAATCTTTAGCCATAAATTCAATGAAATCAGGCACCTCTGCATCAGTGGCAGATTTGTAGCCGTCAGTACCAGGTAAAATGAGATTACAGACCGCTGCAAGAGTGGTCATCTCGGCTTCTGAAAAGTATTGCTCGGCCATGATTTTTTCGTCATGAGCTGCTTCCTTTGGGGTTCTTCCGTAAGACAACGGATTGGCCATTGGAATCTGAAGACTTTCTGCTTCTGCTGATGGCGCACATGAATGAACGGCTAGGGCAGTTGCTCCAGCACCTAAAACTAGGGTTTGAATGGATTTTCTACGATTCATCATATGTTTTGTTTTTTAATTTCTTGAATGATATAATCTGACATTCTCCAAGAGAGTGCCAAAATAGTCCAGGTTGGATTTTTGTCGGCTTGAGAGACAAATGGTCCTGCATCTGCAATGAATACGTTATCTGCATCGTGCAATTGCTGAAATTCGTTAGTGACCGATTTTTTCTTGTTCTCACCCATACGCGTGGTACCTACTTCGTGAATGATGAGTCCTGGAGCTGCGATACCGTAATCTTGATCTGCGCCTGGTTTCTCGCCAAGTGGAATGGCACCCATGGCATCGAAGAGTTCTTCGAAGGTGTTGTGCATGTGCTTGACCTGTTTTTTCTCATAGTCGGTCCATTGATAATTGAACTTGAGCACAGGAATACCCCACTCGTCAACAGTTGACTCGTCGATTTCACAGTAGTTGTTGTATTGAGGAATGGATTCTCCTCGACCTCCAAAGCCTACAATTGAACCGTAGTATTTTTTGACGTCGTCTCTAAGACCGTTTCCGTATCCTCCAACGGGAAGGTCGAAGTGCTTGTTGAGATCGTTAGGGTTGAACCCAAAACCGTAAGAAGGCATTCCCATACCACCCCATACTTCGATGTGGTATCCTCTGGGGAAGTCTAATTTTTTATTGTCTAGCCACCAAGGTGTGTACACGTGCATTCCACCTACACCGTCTTCGTTATAATTGGTTTTTCTGTTCATAAGACCAGGTACGAAGGCAGCTCTTGAGGCTCCTGTGGAATCGTGTACATAACGGCCCACTAAACCACTTGAGTTTCCTAAACCTGAGGGGTGTTGAGCACTCTTAGAATTCAGTAAAATACGCGCAGTACTGCAGGCTGATGCTGCAAGAACCACGGTTTTACCTTTAATGCTGTACTCTTTGCGGTCCTCTTTGTTGACAAAGGAAACTCCTGTAGCGCGACCTTCATCATTGGTGTTTACCGCGCGAACCATAGCATTGACGAAAAGTTTTACTTGGCCTCCGTTTTTCTGTGCTGGAAAAATCAAACAACTTCCGGCCGAGAAATCGGCATAGACCGAACAAGATCGGTTACACTGACCGCAGTAAAAACAAATACCCCTTTCGTTATTGATACGCTTGGTGAGCATCGACATTCTTGAAGGATAAACAGGGATGTTTGCCTTTCGTGCTCCGTTGATGTAGAACAATTCGTGTAATCTTGGTTTGGGAGGGGGTAAGAAATACCCGTCAGGATCATTTGGAAGTCCTTCGTTTGTGCCAAAGACTCCGATGAGTTTATCGACCTTGTCGTAATAGGGTTTGACGTCTTCGTAACCGATAGGCCAGTTGTCTCCTAAACCGTCTTGATCGTAGCGTTTAAAATCTTTGGGCCCAAATCGAAGTGAGATACGCCCCCAGTGATTGGTTCGGCCTCCAAGCATTCGAGATCTAAACCATCTAAAGTTAGAGCCTTCGTGGTTGGTGTAAGGTTCTCCATCAATGTCCCAACCTCCATAAGCGGCGTCAAAATCTCCAAAAGCCCTGTGTATACTTGAGCCGCGTCGTGGTGACTCATAAGACCATTTCATTTGGGTCATTTGGTCAGGGTCTGCAGGATCAAAAAATGGACCGGCTTCGACCACTGCAATTTTTAGGCCTGCTTCTGATAGAACTTTGGTTGCCATACCTCCACCAGCACCAGAGCCGACGATAATGACATCAAATTCTTCATTGTTTTCAATAATTTGCATTTTCTATATGTTGTTTAGTTATAGTGTTCGCTTTAATCCAGAAAATTCCATTCTGTATTTAGAGGGTGTACAACCGTTTCTCTTCTTAAATGTACGATGAAAATTTGCAAGATTATAGAACCCACAATCTTGAGCGATCTCAGCCACGGCAGTATCCCCTTCGATCAGTAAAACGGCCGCTTTGACGAGTCGAATTTCATTGAGGTAATTGATAAAAGTTCTGCCCGTTGTTCTTTTGATAAACCGATTGAAGGTAATTTGTGACATATGCAATTCATTGGCCACTTCTTCAAGGGTTAATTTTCGCTGGTAATTGAGTTCTAAAAAGTCATTGAGTTTTTCGAGTTCTTTGCTTTTTTCATAAGTGTAGATAGGGGCAGCTGTTGAAGATAGTATGCGCTGATTTCTAGATGTGGCTAAGTCGTGTAATATAGATAGCATCTCTAAAAAGTAATCCATCCCCTGCTTGTTGTATATTTCGATGAGCCTTGGCTTTACCAAATCAAAGGTTTCATTGGAGAACAAAATACCGTGCTGTGCGCGTTGAAACATGTCTTTTATAGGGCTAAAGATTTGACGATTGATAAGCGCGGTATCAAAAAGTGAGGGATGAAACTGTAAGGTAATTTCGTGAATTGGTTTTGTGGTGCAATGATGTTGTTCCCAACAGTGGCCAAGATTAGATCCTACAAGCACGAGCTCTTTGGCTTTTACGATTTCGTTATGGTCACCAATTCTTCGCAATAAGCCTGTTGCATTTTCGATAAAATTCAGCTCGAATTCAGGGTGTTGGTGAAAAGGCCAATCAAAATAGTCTTTTAGGCGGTCAAAGACTAGAAAGCAATCTTTTTTAGAAAGCTGTACAATTTCTTGATGTGCTCGAATCACGAGTGTGTTTTTTTATTAGGTTAGTGATAAAAAAGTATATATCGAGCGTTGAAAATATGTAAATATTTGACATTAAACAAATTATAGGTTTTTTCTTTTCGAGGTGGTCGATTTCAGTTAAAAACGTGTATAATTTGTCTTTTTTTGAAAAAATACTATTGTTACTGTTTGATACAATGATGTAAATTTAACTTACGAATCATGTAATGATCTTCAATAAATAAACAAAAGGGTATAAATGATTTAAAAAAGTACATGTGTTCATGGACTTTAACAAATGTAAATTGACTACATGATTTGAATTAGAAATCGACAGTAAGGTCAAAGTTTAAGTTTAGTATTTTTACTGTTGAAATATATCGTATAAAGGCGCCTTTTGAGGCGCTTTTTATTTGGGGGGCTTGGAGGTCTTATCAGAGGTCTTTGTTGGAGAATTTGAAAAGAGAGAGGCTAAGATAGAACCTGTTGAATTCATGACGGGTCCGAATAGGGTAGAGGCCAAGCCCATGGTCGTTAATTTTCCCAATTCAAGTGCGAGCCCTGTGGCGAGCCCAGAGTTTTGCATGCCTACTTCTATACATATGGTTCTGGTATCTTCTTGTGAGAGCTTAAATAGTTTGGCGCAGTGAAAGCCTAAGAAATATCCGATAAGATTGTGTAAAAGCACAAATAGCAGTAAGGTGCCGCCAATCATCGCTAAGGTTTTTTGACCGAGTGCAGTGCTGATTGCGATGATTACAGTAATGCTGAGTTTTGCCGTCCACTCTAAAGCGGGTTTTAAGCGATTTAGATTGTTTTTTAAAAACGGATGTATCAGAAGACCTAAAACAATTGGAACGACCACCATTTTGGTGGTGCTCACAAAAAGAGCCATAGGATCAACATCGATATAGGTCTTGGCTAGAGCGAGCATTAAAAGTGGAGTACATAGAGGTGCCAGTAATGTTGCACATGCAGTAAGAGTGAGGGAGAGTGGTAAGTTGCCTTTGGCCAAATAGGTCATGACATTTGAAGCTACCCCGCTGGGTGAACATCCTACCAAAATAATACCGGCAGCTACCTCAGGAGGTAAGTTGCTGAAAAAGGCCAAAAGTGCTCCAACAAGAGGCATGATCAAAAACTGTAATAGTAGGCCAATTCCTATGGCTTTCGGCGCCTTAAGAATTTGAATAAATTCTGCTTTTTGCAACTGTACGCCCATGGCAAACATGATGAGCATGATCAGTGGGATAATCAGCCTTTTAGCTTCAAAACCAAAAGGTTGGGCAATCGCAGATGGAAATTGCAACCCAAGAATTACGGCTGCTGAGACCAAGGCGGTAAAGCCTAGGAGTTTTTTAAGTAGGGAATCACTAGGGTAGAAGGCAAAAATTAAAAGCCCGATACTGAGTAGAATCGGGCTGTTTGTGTAAATAAATTCTGGCATTTTTAGCTGTTCATAATTCGTTTAAACCAACTTCTATTATGTTTATCGTAGGTATAACCATATTTGTAACCATAGAAATAGCCATAGCCATATCCATAACTATTAGAGAGTTTAACGTCATTCAAGAAGAGCCCAACATTTTTAATTCGTTCGTCTTTATGGGCGTCTAAAATGAAATTGAGCATCTCTTTATGTGTGTAACTTGCGCGGACCGAAAAGAGCGTTAAATCAGAGAAATCTTGTAAGATCATTGTGTCTGCTACTAGCAGTGTTGGTGCGCTGTCAATAATGATGTAATCGTATCTTTTGCGCAGATCAGCAAACATTAAATGGGCATTGGTTGACCTCCATAATTCTGCTGGATTTGGTGGAATGGATCCTGTTGGAGTAATGATGAGTTGTTCAAGACTTTTATTTTGACCTGAAAGGTATTCAGAGATTCCTTCTAGTCTTCTTAGATTTCTGTCATAACGCTGTAATTGAGGGTTTCTCAAGTCAGCACCTAATAGAAGTACTTTTTTATTCAGGTTAGACAGTGATATTGCCAAGTTTGCTGCGGCAAAGGTCTTACCTTCTCCCTTTACCGTTGAGGTGACGGTTATACAGACACAATCT
>JBMYMD010000001.1:0-280137 GCA_049596955.1 Flavobacteriaceae bacterium | reverse complement strand
GAGTACCCACTTCTCGGCGATAGGAACTCTTTATCTCTAAAGGCTTTCGCTTTTTAATTTGCGTTAAAATTAGAGACAGTTGTTCTTCAGCTAATTCTAATGGTTCGATTAAAATATACAATACACCTTCGCAACCTAATCGGTATCTACCATCGTAGGTCATGATTAAAGCCTCTCCTGATTCAAATACTTTTTGAGCTTGAAAGACAATATCTTTTTCAACACATCCACCGCTTACGGCACCTACAGTTTTTTGATGGGCATCGATCAGCATTCGCACGCCAGGTTTGCGGTATGATGAACCATCGAGATCGACCACGGTGGCCAACACAGATTGCACACCATCGTTTTTATTGATTTGATATGCTTTTAAAATGGATTCTAATTCGTGTGTCATACTAGCCTTTGTTCGAATGTACAAAAGTTAATCTAGCTTTTTCCACATAAAATTGGTCTCGAGTCTAAAACTGCCAAGGTGCTCAAAATTACATTCCTCTGGAGTCAAGATAGAAAGAAAGTTCTCCTGGGCATTTTTACGGTAGAGATGATAGGTGCGACCGATGATTGGTTCGAAATTAAAGGTGGCACTATAGACGAGTTGGGTTTGGGAAGCCTGATGTTGAAGCTCTTCGAACTGCGCTTTCAACTCATTGAATTTCGCTTGTAATTCAGTATTGATTTGATAAGACGCACGTTTTTTAAAAATACTGAGGTCTGTGATTTTGATTTCTGGACTTCCTACTGCTGTTGCATACGGACGTAAAAAGGCATCGTACTTTTGCTGTTTATCATCAAATACGACCTGATCGGGTTTCTTTGATTCTTTATTCGAACTCATGAAATTAAATTCACAATAGATTTGTCCAGGGGAGCGGTTGTTGATTTAAATGATTTGAGCAATGTTCCTTCTGGAGAAATTAAAAATTTGTAAAAGTTCCACAAGATTGAAGTGCTTTTAACACCATTGAGCTCTTTTTTTGTCAGCCAAGCGTAGAGTGCATGCTGTTTGCTGCCTTTGACGTGAAGCTTTTCAGTTAGCGGAAAATTAACGTCGTAATTCAAAGTACAAAACTCTTGAATTTCATCTGCCGCTCCAGGTTCTTGACCGCCAAATTGATTACAGGGACAACCCAGTGTGACTAATTCAGATGCAAATTGTTCTTGTAATTTACGAAGGCCCTTGTATTGTGGGGTAAAACCACATTTTGAGGCCACGTTAACCACTAAGATGTATTTGCCTTTGAAACTGCTGAGGTCTAGTGCAGTTCCGTCAATTGCTTTTAGTTCAATATCGTAAATAGACATGTTTGATGATGCAGTATTTTGCTGGTTTACTTTTTGAAGTGAAGATTTAGCGCTACGCAACCACTGCATTAATGACCAATTTGCTGATGAAATAACTTCTTTTGTTCGATATCTGTAAATTCTCCACCATAAAAGAAGGTTACTGTTGAAGAACTGTCGTCTTGAACACCTCTAGAGGCTACACACAAGTGCTTGGCCTCTATAGCAACAGCAACGCTCTCGGTATCTAATATGTCTACTAATGCTCTTCCAATTTGATTGGTTAAACGTTCTTGAACCTGTGGTCTTTTGGCAAAATATTGCACTAAACGGTTTAGTTTAGATAATCCCACAACTTTACCCGAGGAAATATAAGCGATGTGCGCATGACCGAAGAAAGGAACAAAATGGTGCTCACAATTAGAAAAGAATCTGATGTCCTTTTCAATGAGCATTTCTTGGTATTTGTATTTATTTTCGAATAAAGCCATTTTAGGCATATTCTCTGGTTTGAGACCCGAGAAAATTTCCTCAACGTACATTTTTGCCACTCTATACGGAGTGCCTTTGAGTGAATCGTCTGTCAAATCTAAGCCCAGAGTTTGCATGATCTCTGCAAAAAGCTCTGCAATTCGATCTTTCTTTTCTTCATCAGAAAGTGCAAATAGTTCGCTTGTAATTGGTGTTTCAGATGCAGTTGAGATGTGGTCATCTCCAATGGCATCAAAATCTAAAATACTCAGTTCGGAATCTTTGACCATTCCTTGGTAATTATTCTTTTTCATAATAAAACTGTCTAATGCTAATTTACATTTTTGTTTAACAAAAAAGAAATAATATTAAACATTTATTTAATAATGTGGCAGATGTTTCATGATAAGACCATAAACAAAGGTGCCTGCAATAGCTGAGATAATCACAATGGCTATGGGTAAATATCCTGCTCCTAACAGCGTAAACATAGGGCCTGGGCAAGCTCCAGAAAGGGCCCATCCCAATCCAAAAAGAGTCCCTCCAAAGAGGTAACGCTTGTAACCTTTTTGTTTTTCACAAAGTTCGATAGGTTCATTATCAAAGGTTTTGACCCTAAATTGTTTAATGATTTGAATTCCTATGACACCAACAACTAATGCTGAACCCATAACGCCATACATATGAAAAGCATCGAATTGAAACATTTCAAAAATTCGATACCACGAAGCCGCTTCAGATTTGAACATGACGATACCAAAGAAGACGCCTGCGAGTAAAAATTTAATTGCTTTCATGATTTACGAGAATAGAAGTGGAAAAATAAAGTGAACCATGAGTAATCCACCGGTAAAAAAACCAATTACTGCGATTAACGATGGGAGTTGCAAATTACTCAGTCCCGATATGGCGTGTCCTGAGGTGCATCCTCCAGCGTATCTCGCTCCAAAACCAACAAGAAAGCCGCCTAATATCAAATAAATGAGGTTGCCATTTTCAACTAACTGTTCGAATGAAAAGAAGGCTTTTGGTACATAAGCTTCGCCAGCATCAGTAAATCCGTAGCTATTGAGAATTTGAACGCTGTTTTCAGCTAGAGGTATAGCTGAAGTCTCACTTAAAAACGATGAGGCCACAAAACCACCAATGGCTGTACCTACAATAAATAAAATATTCCATCGCTGTGCTTTGAGATCTATTTTGAAAAAGTCGCTGGCTTTCGAAGCACCTAATGCGCTGCACATTGTTCTAAGATTTGACGATACGCCAAATTCTTTTCCTGAAAGAATTAAGAATAGCATAACCAATGCTATTAATGGGCCCGAAATATACCAAGGCCATGGTTCCATAAAAATATTCATAATGTATGTTCTAAGCTGTCATTGTAGTTGGACATTGATAGGCACTTATATCAATTCCTGACTCTTGCATAGCTTTAAAACCTCCTAAAACATCTATACTGTTATGAATACCGCGACTTTTTAATATTGATGCGGCAATCACAGAACGATAACCTCCTGCACAATGCACATAAAACACACCCTTTTCAGGAAATTGATTTAAGAAACTATTGATGAAGTCAAGGGGAGTATTTGACGAATTCAAGGCGTGTTGTGTAAAGTGTTCGCTCTCTTTACGAACGTCAAAAATTTCAATTTTCTCTTTTTGCAAAAGTGTTTTGAGCTCATCTGCGGTTATGGTATCTACGCTGTCGAATTCTTTCGAATCTGATTTCCATGCTTCAAAAGACCCTTTTAGATAACCCAAGACGTGATCAAACCCTACTCTTGCCAATCTTGTCATGGTCTCTTCCTCTCTTCCTTCAGGGGCAACGAGCAAGATGGGTTGTTTGACATCTGCTATAAGTGTACCCACCCAAGGGGCAAAACTCCCATCAAGGCCAATAAAAATTGAACGTGGAATATGACCTTTAACGAATTCGCTTTGATGTCGTACATCGAGAATTAGTGCACCACTCTCGTTGGCAAGATCTTCAAATTTTGATGGTTCTAAGGCTACTGATCCTCTTTTGATGACATCCTTTACATCGTCATAACCCTCCTTGTTGAGTTTTACATTGAGTGGAAAGTATTGAGGAGGTGGCATTAAACCATCTGTTACTTCTTTGACAAATTCTTCTTTAGTCATATCCTCTCTTAAGGCATAATTCATTTTTTTCTGATTACCTAAGGAGTCTACGGTCTCCTTCATCATGTTTTTACCACAGGCAGATCCTGCGCCATGACCAGGGTATACAATGACTTCATCAGATAAGGGCATAATCTTGTGGCGAAGACTGTCGTACAGGGTTTCGGCCAGTTGTTCTTGTGTTATATGTTCTGCCTTTTGGGCCAAATCAGGTCTACCCACATCTCCTAAGAACAGGGTGTCTCCGCTAAAAATGGCATGATCTTTTCCGTTTTCATCTCTCAACAAATAGGTAGTACTTTCCATAGTATGCCCTGGCGTGTGCAGCGCAACAATGGTGATATCCCCAAGTTTGTATTCTTGTTGGTCTTTTGCGATTTGAGCATCAAAACTAGGATTCGCATTAGGTCCAAAAATAATAGGTGCATTTGTTTCCTTAGATAGGCTAAGGTGTCCACTGACAAAATCAGCGTGAAAATGTGTTTCAAATATGTATTTGATTTCAGCTTGGTTAGATTTTGCTTTTTCGATATAGGTATGAACTTCTCTTAAAGGATCGATGATGGCAACTTCTCCCTTGCTTTCAATATAATAAGCACCTTGTGCTAAACATCCTGTATAAATTTGTTCAATATGCATTGATTTCTATTTTGTTCTTACAAAGTTAAGTGTGTTTATCTAATTTAATCGTAACCTAAGTTACAATGTAGAGCTTTGATGTGATATCTTTTTGTGTAATTCGTCGGGTTCAATATTTTGTCGGATGTAAAGATGAGCCTCGTAAGTATTTTCAAATAAAAAATTACTACCTATTCGCTCTTCTAATCCGCTGTTTTTAATAATGTCTCTTACAGGGCCAATTGCGCCTGCTATATAAACTCCATATCCTTGCTTTTGAAGTTTCGCTATAAATTTATCGAGCATGAATACACCGCTACTATCGATGTAATTAATGCTTTCCGCATTGATAATAATACTTTTTAAACTCTCTTTTTTGGATTCGATTTGGGTGGATAATTCGGATTTAAAAAAGTCCTTATTTCCGAAATAAAGTTGGGCATCGAATCGAAATATGAGCACCTCTAAATCTTCATCTACATCTTCTTTGAATCGATTTATATTTCTATAATATTTTGAACCTTTAATGTTTCCTAAAACAGCATAATGCGGTTGTGCTGTTCTGTATACCATTAGCAATAAAGACAATAAAATTCCAAATAAAATACCTTGTGTAATACCAACAGTAAGGGTAACGATGAACGTAAAAGCTAAGAGACCAAACTCATCTTTTCTATAATTCCACAATCGCTTAGGGTATTTGAGGTCGATAAGACCTGTTACAGCAACCATTATAATGGCCGCCAGAACCGCATTGGGCAAATAATAAAACAAAGGAGTTAGAAAAAATAATGTAGCTCCCACAATTGCAGCGCTTATAATCAATGACATTGGGGTGCTGGCACCAAGTTGGTTGTTCACTGCAGTTCTTGAAAATCCCCCAGTGGTAGGGTATGATTGAAATAATGAACCCACTATATTGGCAAAACCAAGTGCAATCAGTTCTTGATTGGGTCTTAAACTTAAATTGCTTTGTTCATCTTCGACGGCTTTAGCGACTGATATTGCCTCCATGAAAGCCACAAGTGAAAGTGTTAATGCAATAGGAAACAATTCATTCATATTACTCAGTACATATTCTGTGGGAAGCTTTAATTCGGGTAGACCAGAGGGTATATTCGATACGATTTTGACTCCCGTTTGATCCATGCCAAACCCCCAGACCACTAGAATCCCAAGAATTGTAATCACAAGTGCAGCGGGAATTTTGGGAGATATTTTATTCAAAAGAAGGATGCCTAAAATTCCACTTAATCCAATAAAGAGTGTACCGAAATGAATTTCATCGACAGTTAAGTAGGCGTTATACAGAAGATTTTGCAACTGGTTGCTGCGTGCTATTTCAGTTCCCAATAAGTGTTTGAGTTGACTTAATCCAATAATTATTGCTGCTGCAGAAGTAAAACCGTTTATGACAGGTTTGGATAAAAAATTAACTAGAAATCCCATTTTTACAAGGCCCATGAACACTTGGATTCCCCCCATAAAAAGAGCTAGAAATACGGCCATTTGGATGTACTGGTCTATACCGCTAAGAGATAGAGCACCTAATCCTGAAGCAACTAACAATGAATCCATAGCTACAGGACCCACCCCTAATTTTCCTGAAGTACCCATAAGGGCATAAATGAGTTGAGGAACAAAAGAAGCATACAGTCCAAAAATTGGAGGAAGCCCGGCAATCATTGCATATGCCATTCCTTGTGGAATTAACAACACCCCTACAGTCAATCCCGCAGAAAGATCTCCGTAAAATTTGGACCGATTGTACTCAGGTAACCATTCGAGTATTGGAAATAGGCGCTTGATCATTTAATTTCTGGGATTAATTCAACAGTATTACGCTGTAATTTAAGCTTACCCATTTGTTCTAGTTTTTTCAAAAGTCTTGAAATAACCACACGAGATGTTCTCAAGTCTTCAGCTATTTCTTGATGGGTCATTTGCAGTGTATCACTTTTGGTAATTCTCGATTTTTGATGGAGGTATTCTGCCAAACGATCATCTAATTTTTCGAAAGCGACCTTCTCTAGGGCGTAGACTACTTCAACCATTCGGTTGTGATAACTCGAAAAAACAAATTGCCTCCAGCTAGGGTACTTGCTAATAAGACCTTCGACTTTAGATACAGGTATCATAACGAATTTAGAATCAATTTCAGCTACCGCTCTAATTTCACTTTTTTTTTGTTGTGTACAACAATTTAAGCTCATTGAGCAAGTGTCTCCTTCTTCAATATAGTACAAAAACAATTCGTTTCCGTCAGGATAAACTCTATTTACACGAACGGCTCCAGAGATCATCAAGGGAACCCCTTTGACAAATTCTCCAAATCGGATCAATTCTTCTTCAGCTGAAACCTCTCTAAGGGTGCCGATTTTATTGATTTCTTCAATGAGTGAAGATTCAAAAATAAATCCAAACGTTTTTCTTAAGAGGTTGATCATAAGACGTCTTATTAGCGTTGAAAGTAGTGATTGTCAATCAGCTTACAAAACTAAATCAACTCAATTGAAGGCTTTGTAACATTTGTTACATTAAATTTACAGTGCTATGAAAAAGAAATTTGAAATCAGTGTTTTTTGGTTTCGGAGAGATTTGAGGTTGGAAGATAATATCGCCTTACACCAAGCCCTTTTATCAGGACGTAAGGTTTTGATGTGCTATTTGTTTGAGCCGATGTTACAATCAGACTTGCACTACAGTCAACGTCACTGGAATTTTGTACTCAAATCTTTGAAATACATCAACAAACAACTTCAAGCCAAAAATACACGCGTACTCATTGCCCAAGAAGACATCTTTTCTTTTCTCGAAAAGTTGGCACTGCATTTTGAGATTAAAGCGCTTTTCACCAACAATGAGACAGGATTACAGCTCACCTATCAGAGAGATTTACAATTAGCACGCTTTTGTAAATTAAAAGGTGTTTCGTGGCAGACCTTCAATCATAATGGCGTATTTAGAGCACTAAAAAATCGTAAACAATGGCTGTCCTTATGGACGGATTACACCAATCAAACTCCCTTGGCCTTTTCAGCCCAAAACGAGGATTTTGTTTCTTCTCAATCCCTTGATACTGTAAAATGTACCCCGGCAGATTTTGAATTTACAGAGGCTGCACATCAACAAAGCGGAGGTCGAGATTACGCATTGAAATACTTAAACAGTTTTATTGAAATTCGGCACAAGACTTATAATTATCATATTTCTAAACCTGAATTGTCTCGAAAAAGTTGCAGCCGTTTATCGCCTTATATCGCTTGGGGTGTACTTTCTACTCGAGAAATTTTTCACCGGTTTTCTGCGCTTAAAAAACAGAATGCACATTTAAGAGCGTTTTTATCTCGTTTGAGATGGCAGGCACATTTCATTCAAAAATTTGAAATGGAATGTGAGATGGAATTTCAAAGCATAAATAGAGGATATCACGATCTTAATAAGCCTGTCAACACCGTGTATTTAATGACTTGGATGAAAGGTCAAACAGGAATTCCTATCGTTGATGCTTCAATGCGTTGCTTAAATACTACCGGATACCTTAATTTTAGAATGCGTGCTCTTGTGGTTTCTTTTGCAACTCATTTGTTGTGGTTGCCTTGGCAGAGTATTTCACATTTTCTCGCTCGTCAGTTTTTAGATTTTGAACCAGGTATTCACTATCCGCAAATTCAAATGCAAGCAGGTGAAACTGGAATCAATCAAATTCGAATCTACAATCCTATAAAAAACTCTATGGAGCACGATCCCGAAGGTGTATTTATTCGAAAGTGGTGCCCTGAGTTGGCTGATGTTCCCTTGCGATATCTTCACGAACCTTATACTATGCCCCCACTCGAAGTCGCATTTGCGGGAACCGATTTAAATCAAAATTACCCAAGGCCTATAGTGGATATCAACAAGAGTAGAATTCGAGCCACTGAAGAACTATATCAACGAAAAAAAAATGCGCTAGTCCTAAGCGAAGGAAGACGAATTATAAGCAAACACACCTTGCCAAACCGTCAGATTTTACTGGATTCATCCAGAATTTAGTATTTTTCTCTTCGAAAAACCAAAAAGGGTCATGCACAAGCAATTAAGAAGATTGGCACGCTACTTTAATAGAGCAGTATTTTGCTGTTTGCTCATTTGTTTGGTTCTATTTCTTCTTGTAGCAGAACGCACTTCTTTTAAGGAGACTGCATCTGATAATAGTTTTCTGTATACCATGAATTATGACGTATCTAGTTTATCTGACTATAGTAGTGCGGAGATTAAATACGGGCATCGCTTGTTTACCCAAACGAATCAATTGTTAGGAGCATTTGCAGACAGTACGAATCGGATATACAACAGTGCACTGAGTTGTGATAATTGCCATTTAAATGCAGGAACTCAAGCTTATGCTATGCCGATGATTGGGGTAAGTAAAGTTTTTCCACAGTTTCGAGGGAGAGAAAATAAAATAGGCACACTTGAAGAGCGCATAAACGGTTGTTTTGAGCGCAGTATGAATGGCGTAGTTTTAGAAGAAAGCAGTAGAGAGATGCAGGCGCTTATCGCTTATATTGACTGGCTTTCTCGTTTTGTTGAAAAAGATGAAAAATTAATTAGAAGAGGTCTGAAAAGTATAGAAATTCCGACGCGTAAAGTAGATTTATCCAATGGAGAGACTGTCTTTCAACGAGAATGCACGCGATGTCACGGTGAGAATGGTCAAGGACAATTACTCGCTGACCAGATCGATTATGAATATCCTCCCTTATGGGGTCCACAGTCATATAACAATGGGGCAGGGATGACTAGAGTAATTACTGCGGCATCCTTTATCAAGTACAATATGCCTTTCGGAATAGATTACCGAGATCCTCTGCTGAGTGATGAAGACGCCTATGATGTAGCTGGGTATATCAATCAACAAAAACGACCCGATAAAGCAAATCGGGAAGTAGATTTTCCTGATTTAAAGAAAAAGCCAGTTTCCACTCCGTATGGTCCTTATGCTGACGATTTTAGTATTGCACAACATCAGCTAGGTCCATTTCAGCCCATTATGCGTTTTTATGAAGAGGAATTCGGTATCAAAAAGACAAAATAGCTTCAAGGTCAAAAAGTGTTTCCAAAGCTGCTTTTCCGTCTTTGCATTTGTACTTCAATGATTTTGGCCTGAGATTGATTTCTAAGTCTTTGTAATCTTCGAGCAGAAAACCACAACTATCAGGTTTGACAAAAGCAATCGTTATGTGGGGATGATAATTTTCAAATGAAAAAGGGTGGTTGTGGTATTCTTGAAGTCTTAAAGCCAATGTTTCATGTAAATTATAAACAATAGGCGCGTCTAAATCGAATTTGAGCACATCGTAATGAAATGGAACTCCATTAGCTCCAGTGCCTTCTAAATTTTCAAAAAGACTGAGGTTATGCAATCTGTATTGAGCGGCGTAAAGCCCATCGATATAAGCAGCGCACATGGTTGAAATGACCTCTTTTGAAATGTTTTTGTGGATATTTTGAAGGATGGAGCAGTGCAAATTTTTTTGAATGGGAAGGGCGTGTGAATTAATCTGGGCAGGCCTTAGATGATATGGATCTATTTTTTCCTGAAGTTTTTCAATGATAGCGCTAGGCTCGAAATATAAACCAATATACCCCTGTTTCGCTTTCGATGTTGAAAATTTCAAGTCAAACATTTTCCACTTGTTTTGTATTTGAAGTACGTATTAATTTTTCAAATTGAAATCATATAATAGCATAAAAAAAGGGGCTCGAAAGCCCCTTTTATTGTTGATTTCAACTATGTATTGTACTTAGAAACGATATCTAAGATTTAAGTTCCAAGTTCTTCCAAAACCAAACCATACGTAGTTTCTTACATCAACACCATTCCAAGTAGTAGATGTAGGGTCTGCATGTATATTTGAGTTTGATTCGGCGATGTAGGTAGTGTCTAATAGGTTATTGACGTTTGCTCTTAAGCTGAAGTCTCCAAAATAGGCCGTTGCACCTAGGTCAACTAGACCGTAAGAAGGCAGTTTAACAGCACCACGATTATCAGGATTCAACAATTCATTGTCGTCAATACCATAGTCTGCATATAATTCATCAACAAATCGGTAGCCTAAGTCAAGTGTTACATCACCCATTCTATAATCTGCTGAGAAGTAAGTTACAAACTGAGCTGCGTCACCGACTTTAGCTCCTTTTGCATAAATTGTTCCCTCTCCAATTTGATTGTTGTTGTCGTCAAAAACAGAAGAAGTAAAGTCATTCACATATCTCCAGTTTCCAAGAGATAACATTCCTCTCAATTTCAATACAGAACTTGGTCTTAGTGTAGCTTCTACTTCAACACCTTCGTGAAGGACGTCGATATTTGAGAATTGAGCTGTGCCATCGATTCCTCCTGCAAGTGTAAATCCTCTTGAAATAAAGCGATTACCCCAATTTGTAGAGTAAGCATTTATATTCAATTTAAAGGCATTTGAAATATAACCATATCCAAGCTCGAAAGATCTGATCTTCTCGTTTTGAGCATCTTCGTTGATGTCGTTAGCATATCCTGGGAATATAGCGTCGAATAAAGGCTGACGTGAAATGATACCTGCATTGAAAAATAAGTTTGTTTTTTCGTTGAAGTTCAGGTTTGCTCCTCCTTTAAGGTATCCTCCAGTCATGTTCTTTTTGTCTGAGATTGGGTTACCAACTTGATCGAAGAAGTCTTCTCTTTGGTAGCTTTGGTTTGATAAACCTGCTTGAAGAACTGCAGTAAATCTTCCTTCGTCGTTGTATTCAGCAAGACCGTTTATCCCGCCCCACTTGACAAGACCGTTGTTGTAGTAATCAATTTTAGGACCTCTAATTCCAGTATTTTTGAAAGGCTTGGCTTCAACTAAAGTCTCGATAATCTGACCTTCACTGTTTTGATTACCTCCTGAGTAGTATCCGTCTAATCCTAATAGATCATTTACGACTCTATAGTGGTATCCTTTGTAGCTTCTTAAATCTACACCAACTGAGTATCTCATTTTACCTGAAGTGATATCAAGAGATGAAATAGCTCCAAGCCAGTCGTGAGAATTCATTGATGCTCTACGAATAAGGACATTTCTATTAACGTTTCCTCCGGGATTTCTATTAGCGCCAATTAATTTGCCAGCATATCGACTAAGCGGTCCATTGTATCCAGAAGTTGTGTTCCGATTGACATTAATAACTCGGTCAAAATTGATATATCCATCAGCATCTCTAGCAAATAAGCCTTTTCCTTCTTCAATTTGCTCTGTCAAATCTTGACGGAAAGGGTAAAGGTCAATATCTGAGTTTCTGTAGTTATTTCCTCTTGGTCCTGTTCCTCCTCCACGTCCTGCAGAAGCGTAGAACGATGTATTCAACTGAACATTATCAGAAATGTCCCAGTCCCAGTTGAAGGTTGCCAAAGGTTTGTTGTAGAAGTTTCTTCTGATATTATATTCTTCAAGATTGTAGTCAGAAGCAGCTCCATTGGTATATCCACCGTTGGTGTTCCATCTTCTATCGATTCCCTCTTCTCCGAAGTTTTGGTAATCTCGAATCGAAACCCAAGCTGATCTCTGGTGATGCCATTGTCCTGCTCCGAGTAATGAGGCGTTGAAAGCGTGTTTTGAACCTTCTGGAGCATAGCCGATTGCAGCGAAGTAAGTCAATCCTTCACCTTTTGTGAAGTTTACATAACCATTTCCTCTCCAGTATGATAATAACATTGAATAAGCCCATCCGTTGTCACTCTTTCCCGAGTTGTAAGAGAATGAGGTTTTACTGTAACCGTCATTACCAACCATTTGGTTAAGCGCTCCGCCTTGCTCTTTTTCAGCAGATTTAGTGAAAATAGATACTGTACCACCTACTGAGGGTACTGCTAATCTAGAAGCACCTAAACCTCTTTGGATTTGAATTCCAGAGGCAACATCGGTTAAACCGGCCCAGTTTGACCAATAAACCCATCCATTCTCCATGTCGTTGACCGGCTGGCCATTGATTAGGAATGATGTATTTCTTTGGTCAAATCCACGTAACGAAATTCGAGAATCACCATAACCACCACCTTGTTTTGTAGCGTAAACTCCAGGAGTGTTGTTCATGATTTCTGGAAATTCTTGGTTACCTACCTTTAGACTGATTTCTTGCGCTGTAATTGTTGAGACAGCTACAGGGGTTACGCGCTCAATAGCGACATCAATAACCCTTGAAGATGTCACAATAACTTCATCAAGTTGATTCGTCAAAATTGAATCCGTTTCTTGTTGGTCTTGTGCGTAAGTAAAACCAACAGCTACCGTGAACAGTAACGAAATAATTTTTTTCATTGTAGTTTTTTTAAAGTTTGATTTTAGTTCCGCAAAATTATATCTTATAATCGATAGTGTTTGTAAAGTAAAATTTAACATTAAGTTGCTTAATAGAAGTCTAGTTAAGCAGTGCATTATCAGGAAATTATCAATCACCGATCCTCAACTCTCTTTAATCTCTATGAAATACTTGTAATCTGTTATTTGAGTTGTCTCAGATGGAAAAAAGGACGGATTTACATAGATGTAAAATTTATGTAAATTTAATGTTAACAATCAATATATTGTGATCCTTTACTTCAGTGCTATTGATAGATTCTAACGTAGTCAATTTCAAAAACTTGTGGTTCCCATTGGTCAGGTAAGTTTCCACCCAAATTTCCACCAACAGCTAAGTTTAATAAAAGGTAATGTGGGTTGTCATAAGGCAATTCTTCAGAGTTTTTGATTGACAAAAAAGTCTGTTGGTTTACTTGTATATGAATACTGTCTTTATTCCAGATAGCGCTGTAAATATGATAATTTTTTGAGGATGTTTTGAGCTCATAAGTGCTGCCTTGGTTTTCGTATTTACCTGTTTTTGTATTACCCCAATGCAAATGACCTATAGTCTTAGATTTTTGCCATCCATTTTGTTCCATGATATCAATCTCTCCGCAATTTGGCCAGCCAACCGAACCGAATTCGTCCCCAAATGGGTTGCCAAGCTCATTAATATTTGTGCCGAGTGTCCAAATTGCTGGCCAAGTTCCCTGACCCTGAGGAAGTTTTGCTTTAACTTCAATTTTTCCATAAGTAAATGGGAAGGTTGAATTTAGCCGAGCTGATGAATACATTTTAGAAACTCCGTTAGTTGTAATTTCTTCTTGGAGTGCAATTATTTTTAAGGTGCCATTACTAACGTAAGCATTTTTTTCACTAGCGGTATAATGCTGCTGTTCACCATTAAACCATTGCCCCTGATTTGGACCAATAGTTTGGTGCTTCCATTTTTGCTCATCCGGCACTCCTTCGTAATCAAATTCATCAGACCAAACCAATTTCAGCGGTTGATCTAGGATTACTGTAGGCTTATTTACTTTTTGTTTTGCGCTTTGTTCTCTGCAATTTACTAAGAGAATAAGTCCTAAGAAAAGTAATATTCTATGTGATCCGTTCATTGTATTCGAAGATAGTTTTTTTCTTAAAGCATTTAATTATTTTCTAATTCATCGTAATATTGCGATAATTATGGGAAAAAGTAGAACTGATTTATTTACAGTTGAACAAAATGAACTAGCTGATATTACAAGAGTACTTTCGCATCCTGCGAGAATAAGGATTCTTCAATATTTGGCTAAACAAGAAAGTTGCGTTTGTGGTGACCTCGTGGCTGAAATAGGACTTGCGCAAGCTACTATTTCTCAGCATTTGAAAGAACTCAAAAATAAGGGGTTAATTAAAGGAACAATTGAAGGCGCCTCGGTTTGTTATTGTATTGATTTGCACGCTATGTCTAAAATCCAAAGTTCATTACTGACTTTTTTTAATCAATTTGAACAACAACAGATAAACTGCTGTTCCTAACATGAATGAATATAAAACAAGAAAATCAATGTATCAGAATATACAAACTAGTATAGAGGAAATTGCTCAAAACGTAAATATTGACAATGATAGAAAAGAAGTGTTAAATGATTTTTCAAATCTCATTGTGCGTGAAATTTTAAGTCAAACGAAATGCAATTTGAATTTTATATGTACACATAACTCTAGAAGAAGTCATCTCTCTCAAATCTGGGCTTGGGTAATGAGTCGACATTTTAACCTGAATACTGTAGAGTGTTTTTCTGGTGGGACAGAGGCAACGGCACTTTTTCCTCTTGTTCAACAAGTCTTGGTTGAAAAGGGAATCCACTCTGAAGTCATTGGTCATAAAGGGGCTGATAATCCCATATACTATTTTAAAGTTAGCGAAGATATTCAGCCTCTAATCGGCTTTTCAAAAAAATATGAAGATGCCTATAATCCAGCTCAGAATTATATCGCTGTAATGACCTGCTCTCATGCCAATGAAAATTGCCCCTTAGTATTAGGAGCTAAATCTAGAATAGCGCTTACCTATGAAGACCCAAAAGCTTTCGATCATACTCCTGCGCAGTTGGCCAAATACCGAGAACGAAGTCATGAGATAGCGGCTGAAATGTACTTTGTTTTTAAAAAGGTTTCTGAATTAATACACTCAAAGTAGTGGTGCAAATGATTATTTATTGCAATCGATTTTTTTGACCTTAAGGTTACTCACTGAAAAAGTTGAATTATAGTACGGTAATCCTTCAACTATTTTCAAGCTTTCGTAATTGCCTGATTTTTTTTAAATGTTAAACTCATAATTTATCTATTTCGAAAAATTTTTTGGCAAAATGTATAGTTAACTTAACATTGTGTATTATCTTTGTAAAGTAAACTTAACGTTTGATAAATATTCAACACAAAATTTTAAAAACCCATGACACTTTCAAAAAAGGATATAGCGACCTTAATCGACATCTTTTATTCCATAGTATTTGCATTTGTTTTCCTCCCTTACTTTTATGAAAATCAAGAACAAGATCTGATCATGATGAAAGGATTGAAAGAAATATTAATCCAAATTGTTATCTCTACCGTAATATATTTTTCTGTTGCCTATACGGTATTAGAAGTTCTTTTCAAAAAAACTGAAAACACTGACGAGAGAGATGATATGATTCATGCTAAGTCATACAAGCTGGGCTATTTGCTATATGAGTTATGCTTAGTCATAATTGTGGGGTATATTTTTCAGTCTAAAATCTTTAATGGGGAATTATTTAGCACTCAAGAAGATCAAATTTTAGATAATAAGGTGTTCATAAATGAAGGCGAAATTGTTTTTTTGAGTCTTTTACTTCTAGCGGGTATTTCTGTTATAAAGTCATCGTATCAGTTTTACTTACAGAGAACTCATTAGCATGGTTTTAAAAAATAATCTAAAGGCGGTCAGATGTCAAAAAGGATTAACTCAAGAAGAATTGGCCGATCTTGTTGGGGTCAGCAGACAAACTATCATTTCAATTGAGCGATACAAGTATAAGCCATCCTTAGAATTAGGTTTGAAGTTAGCGCTGAATCTTGATATTAAAATTGAAGGACTCTTTTACTTTGAAAAAAGTTAGTAAAAATTAATTCAACTAGGGGAAGCCCAATAGTTAATACTATCCTACATATTTTTTTCTGTTTTTTTAATCCAATAGACTATTAACGGAACCCCAATTATTGATGGTAAAGCGAATCCTAAAGATGGGTTGATTATTTCGAATTTTCCATTTAGGGTGACCAGAAATGCAGTTGATGTGGCGATGTAACCTCCAAGCATATTGCCAATATGAGATAAACACCAATGATAACTCTTTTTGGGTTTAATCATAAATGGTTTAAGATTCACATAGGAGATACTTAAACCTCCAATTCCAAACCCAATAGATAGCAATGCTCCTCCACTAAAAAATCCATTTTCAATTGAAAAATAAATACCTAGCCCTATGAAAAAAAGATTTGCAAAACCATTAATTAATGCTGCCGTCCAGTCGTACCATTTTGGTTTTTGATTCTTATGAAGATTTTTCAATTTCAGTTTTCTCACACCAGCAAATACACTGTAATAACTTAAAAAGGCGATTAAAAATAAAAATCTATTAAATCTATAACTGGCTATAATAATGGCAGTAACAAAAACTAATGTCATTGAATAAAAATAAATTTTACCAGATTTCTTGTGAATTTTACCTCCTTTAGAACTTATAATTGAGATTAATCCAGTTGCTAAAGAAACAAATCCTGCAGCTATATGTATTATGAGTAATTGCTTAGTGAGTTGCTCCATAGGAAATACTTTGGTTTTTTATATTGGTTGGTAATTATAAATTATGATGTGCCAAGCAGAAGAGTGTCACCAATAGATTTAGAAGATCTATCCTCAAAAATTAGCGACTTAGTAATATAAAAATCCGCTTTGTACATTGCTTTAGTTTCAGCAAATGATGTTTTTAAATTATATATCTCTGTAGTCTTTTTCTTAAGACCATAAAGTGACGTGAGAATGAGTAAAGCTAAAATTGAAAAATAATTTTAATAATGAAAATTCATACTTAATTCTTTGTTTAATATTTTTTGATTTAATCTTTACGTTTATTGATGAAAGAGGGAAAGTAATTTTTTTGTGTTGTATAATTAATATTTTACCCCAAATAAGATTAACACAAATTCTCGAATGTACAATTGTGAATCGATTAAAAATATTTAGACAAGTTGCAACTTCATTAAAGCCTTGTAGAAAAAGAAAAAGCCGTCGATTATCGATGGCTTGTCCATTATGGTTTCTCCTATTTTTCAAAGTTGCAGCACAATTTCTTTTTTTAATTACCCACTCGCCTTGTACGATATACAATTCAACTTCCTCTAATATTGATGTAAGTAGCTGAATAATTCATTGGTTTTTAATTTTTCACCCTCACTTTCATATTTAACCCAAACTTTATTTTTGTTAGAATTAAGATAGAGTACTTAAGCAATAAAACTATTCAAAAACAAACTAGGGAATGCTTTGGAGCGATTCTTGAAATAATTTATATTAAATTGGTCTTCTAGGTTCACTTTTATTAAGATAAACTTCTTTAAAGTGAAACAATTTGTTACATTCTTAGCAACGTTAATGTTAACCTTAAGTGCCTTCGGACAGGTAGGAATAAATACGGCAACTCCTGATACTTCTGCGGCATTGGATATTTCTTCTACTACTGGAGGTCTTTTAATTCCAAGAATGACCACTTCAGAATACCTTTCTATATCAAATCCGGCTGCAGGTTTAATTGTATTCGCAACAGATTTAAATGGAGGAGTATTTATGCTATATGATGGAAAAAATTGGGCGGCAATTTCGTTTAATCCAATAACCATTCCCGATGCTCCAACGATTGTTACAGTAACAAGATATGACAGAAGAGTGGATGTTACTTATACTGCTCCTTTAAATGATGGTAATACTCCAATTACTTCGTATACAGCAACATCTGATCCTGAAGGTCTAACAGGTGTACTGAATCAGGCAGAAAGTGGCACTATAAAAGTTGAAGGATTGACAAACGGAGTTGAGTATAATTTTGTAGTTACCGCATCCAATACGATTGGTACAAGTTCTGAAAGCCCTAGGTCCATTGGAATAATACCCGCAACATTTCCCGGAGTTCCATCAATTGATTCAGTCACTGCATTAAGTCAAAGTGTAGAAATTGTATTTTCTGCTCCTGAAAATGACGGTGGTTCATCAATTACATCATATGTTATACAATCAGATGCTGGGGACCAGTACACTTTTGAACAGTCAGGAGGTGGTACGGTAACCATTGATGGCTTGGAAAATGGAAAAGCTTACAAATTTAGGATATATTCCACTAATTCAGTTGGTCCTAGTGAAAAAAGCGATTGGTCGAATATTGTAACACCACTAGGAGTGCCAGATCCACCAACAATAGGTTTAGCTACCGGAAGAAACGGAGCAGCTTCAATTACTTACACGGCACCAGATGACGATGGGGGTTCACCGATCACCTCATTTACTGCCGTATCAAACCCTGGTGATTTAACAAGTACTGTATATCAAGAAGGAAGTGGTACTATAACGGTTAGTGGTTTAACCAGTGGTATAGATTATAGTTTCACAGTCATTGCTAATAATGCCATTGGCGCAAGTTTAGAAAGTAATTTTTCTAATACATTAACAGCAATAAGTGTTGGTGATTTAGCTCATGGAGGGATAGTGTATCATATTTTCGACCCTCAAGATTCTGGATGGATTGAAGGGGAAACACATGGATTAATTGCGGCTCAGAATGACTTAACTTCTGACCTTTTTAATCAATTTACCTGGGGATGCACCTACATTGAGGGAGCGTATCGAAATGATGGCATTGGTTCAGGTTTATCAAACACTATTGCAATTGCAGCTTACACATGTGCTTCTCCGGGTCATTATGCAGCTCAAAGGTGCTTAGATTATAGTGGCGGGGGGTACGAAGATTGGTTTTTACCATCAAAATGGGAATTAGATAAAATGTATCATAATATTGGCCGAGGTAGTTGGATGGGGAATATCGGTAATTTTGCGTCAACATGGTACTGGAGTTCATCGATGTATACTTCTTCTCAAGCTTGGGTTGCATATTTTGGAGAACGTATCCCTCAAATAGGTGATTTACGTCTTGATTACATAGAGGATATAAATAAATATGTGCGCCCGATTCGGGTGTTTTGACCATCTAAACTGAGTCAATTCGAGGTAAATATTTATAATATATAATTAAGTATAGCCATTATTGTAGCCAGTTTTTATTGTGTTGGTATTTTTCCGTTAATCCATTCTTTTTTCTGTTTTTCTGCTCCGCCGAGAAAAAGAAAGTTTTCAGTTTCAAAATCAACAAGCCCAAATACAATAACTATAAGTTTTTCTCCATTTAGATAGTTCTCTTCAGGACGTAAATCTTTAACCTTAGTCAAATAACCCACAACTCTAATTTGGTCTCCAATTTCGTTTTTATCATTTTTAAACATAAGAGTTGTCCAAATTCCTTTTTCTTCTCCAAGTTCTAGATAGTAAATTGGTGTGTTATTTCTACTTAACTTCTCTTGCTTTATCGTTCCGTCAAATGCTATAATATCTCCATTTAACTTTTTTAAATTTTCAAAGTCGGAGGTTGAAAAATTCGTTGGGAACGATTTAGGGGTAACTTTTGTCTGTGCACTTGCACAATAAGTCATTATGATTGATAAAATCAAAATTTTTAATACTCTCATTCTTTTTGTTCAAAGTGGCTACAACGAGGTGATAAACGTATTATGTTTATTCTACCTTAGTATGAAAATTTATTAAATTATACAATCACTTTAAAACTTTTGTTCGCTCGAACAAAATTTATAATCCAATTTATATTCATAAAAAAATTCAAAAAGGAAGGATTCGAGCCGATAAAAAAGGTGTGTTTATAAAAACACAAACCCTTGAAAAAATCTCCTCAGAATACAGAGCGAAGTGTGAAATAAAAAAAACGATTAGAAATAATCGGTTCAAAAATATAATTGTTACAATTAGTTTAATTCTTAGAAGAATCTGTGCAAGTAACCATGCACCTCAATTGAATTTCAATTCTGAAATATTTTGATTAATCCATTCCATTTCAATATGACTATCATCAATTACAGTATACCACAACTTATCCTTTGATTTTACAAAATTTTTAAGATTCAATAAAGAATCGATTAAATCATCTTTTTTAATATTCATGGAAAATGGATGATAAACCAAGCCCGATTCATCCATCATTTCTGTGATAAAATTGGGGTCATTGTTTTGTAACCTACTCAGAAGATAAATGCCAAGCCCAATAATGTTTCCATGAATAAATGGTCTCTTTAGCCTTTCCTCAAGCTCATAAAATAAATAATGTTCAGAACCTTCCTCAATTCTAAAATGATCAATTGGAAGACAAATTGTATTTAAAGAAATATAGGCTTCAACAATTGCTCTTAAGCCGTTGTTATTGTTTTCTTTGATGTTACCAATATTATTATAAATAAATTCCAATATTTTCTTGCCCCCAGTAATCGCGTCTTCACTGTATGGGTATTCTGATTTTCCTTTCGAATGTGCATAAGTCCAATCAAAAGATGCTGTATGTATGGAAAATAAATCTCCTATTCCTGCAATATTTAATTCTTTAGGTGCGGTTCGTAAGATATTGTAATCAATGATAAGTGGGTCCGGAGAAGCAGTTCCAAGGTATTGGACATCATGATTATTTCTTATTCCAGCGGCGGGTGTTGTAAATGCGTCGACACTTAAAATGGTTGGGATAGATACAAGTCTCTTTCCTAATTTCCACGAGATATATTTGGCTACATCGATGGCCATTCCTCCACCGATACCGACGATGGTATCGAATTCGGGTAAATCATTAATCTGGCCTTCAATCCAACTTAATTCAACACTTGTTACGTCAATCACTTTTTCTGGTGATTGACCAAGCTTATCTTTAATAATTTTCCATGGAATTTCCATAGTTGAAACGACAAACTTGCCAATTTCCTTTCCTATATTTTTTGAGGAATCATTGCCAATTCTAAGCTCATTGACATTAGTGGATAAACTAAAATACTGCATTATTTATTTTTATTTAAGTACACAAAATAACCAATAATCAAAAACACAATAAGTGAAATGGCATGAATATATTCGAAATCAAAACCGTTTACAGCTTGGCCTGGAAGCAATAAACATAGCACAACAAAGACACACCAAATCAAAGCAATTAACTTTAAAATTTTTGGAATTTTAGTGGAAGAATTAGTATCAATTAAAAAGAAAGAGGAATAAATTATTCCACAATACCCAATGTATCCTGCTATCGAAGAGACACTTGTGATCAATTCAATTTTCTCGAAAAGGATTATAAAAAAAGTTGAAATCACACCTATAAATAGTAAGGAGTTTGAAGGTGATTTATTCTTATCAACGAAACTTAACCATTTGGATTTTGGTAAGATCGAGTCTCTTGACATGGAAAATATTAATCTGGACGCAGTAGCCATACAAGCCACTGCACAAGCAAAAATTGCAATTAGTATAAAAAAGAGGGTGGTTAAATAAATTGGTGCACCAAATTCAAATTGAAGCATATCAGTCAAATAATTATTATTTATTTTCTGATAATTAGTCGTGCTTAAAAATACGGTCGCCAGAACTATAATAAGTAATCCTAAAATACCTGAGCTAACCAACGAATACATAATCGATTTGGGCACCGTTGATTTTGGATCTTTTGTTTCTTCTGACATATCAGCGGCCGCCTCAAACCCTGTCAAACACCATGCTCCAAGTAAAATTGATAGTGCAAATGATTTTAAGTTAAGATCTGATAGATTAATAGTATTAATGGTGTTCATTAACTCTAAATCACTTTTTCGGAATAAAAAATAAATTAAAAATGTTATCAGCATGAAAACACCTATTATTTCTGTAATAACCCCAAAGTTGTTTATCCTAGACACCAAGTTGATTCCCTTTAAATGAATTAAAGTGACCACCCAAATAATAATAACAGAAATTAAAAGGCTGCTAATGGCAACATCAAAATTTTGAAAAATTAAATCGCTTATAAGCATGCTAAGCGCCTTGCATATGCCAGGAAAACCAGTAAGGAATTGTAACAGCAACAACCAGCCTGTTATGAATCCAAGTTTTGGACCGACCAATCTATAGGTCCACTGATATCCGTATCCTGATATAGGATAATTAACAGCTAATTCTGCCATTATGAGGGCTACAATGAATTGACCACAGAATACTATGGTCCACGAAAGAGGGATGAAACTTCCAACTTCAGAATATCCGCCGTGGAAATTCGCAAATATACCAGTAAGAATAGAGATCAAAGAAAATGATACGGCGAATGAAGAAAATTTCCGCATAGACCTATTTAGGTCTTGCTTATAACCAAACTTGGCTAAATCTTTAGAATCATTATCAATATTAGACAGGGACATGGCTTAATATACCTTTATATATTCCAGGGTCTGAACCATCAATAATTTTCGCGCCAAAAGTTTTTTCGTAAAACTTAGCTGGTCCCACTCCTCCAATAATAGCGTAGGCATAACCCATTTCTTTCATTGATTTAAGTGCTAAATAAAGAAGTGCTTTACCTAGTCCTTTTTTTCTGTAATCTTCAGATACCCCCATTGGTCCTAAAAAATTTAAGTATGCCGCATCATAGGTGGCAAAACCAATGATTTTTCCGTCTAGTATAGCGATGAATGTTGAAATTGGATTTTTTGAAAATGAAACATCAACTTCACTTTCCCAGCCTTCTCCAAAGTTTTCTCTCACCCAATTATTCACAATATATTTTTCGGCAGTCAAAGGCCTTCTAAAATCAATCTCTTTTTTTAATTGCTGATACTCTGTGCACTCCTCAGGAAGTTCATAGAGTTTTATTAACATATCTTTCATTTTTATTTTTTAAAGTGATTTAGCCATACTAAAACCGTTTTCTTGAAAACCCAATTTTTCGTAAAACAGCAGATTATTTTTATTGCAGTCTAATTTAATTTTATAGCAGCCTTTTTTCTGAGCTATTTCGACCAAATAGTCTACGATAAGCCCTCCAATTTTTTTATTTCTATATGCTCTATGAACAACTACGTCCTCTAAGTAAGCCATTAATCCTTTTTTTAATTTCATCTCCAAGTTTATAGATCCATATCCAATAAGTTGTTGATTGTAAAAAAAACAATATCCAAAAACATGTTGTTGGTTAGAATATCTTTCCCAAATACTATCGTACTTTTTTTTGGGGGGATTATAGACTGAAATTTCTTGAAGTAAGTCAATTACTTTTGGCAAATCATTTTTGCTAATTCTCCTAATCAAAACTTCATTTAAAGAAATCATTGTATGACTTAAAAAAGGTTTATTGCAATGTAAAGAATCAAAAATTAATTAAAGCTTCTCAATTTAACAAATTTGTCATTTTAGGATAGAATCTAAGATTCATAACCTCTTGTTGCACAGGGAGTGTACGTAAAATAAATCATTAAGGCTGCCTTGACATATGTATGTTATGGGAACAATTTTATTTCCGATATAAGAGACCCCTAATTAAAAAGCTTAAATCGACTTGAACCCTTGGGATCAACTCTGATTACATACGCGTTGAATTAGAAACTCAAATAAATTTAGTAATCAAATCGCAAGTAAAGAAGTTTCAAAACATTGAGACTATTATCTGGAAATAAAAAAACCGATTAAAAATAATCGGTTTTTTGCGGTCTGGACGGGACTCGAACCCGCGACCCCCTGCGTGACAGGCAGGTATTCTAACCAGACTGAACTACCAGACCTTTGTGACTCGCTTGAAGCGGCAGCAAATATAGCTAACTAGGTTAATACAGACAAAAACTTTTTTCTAAAAGATTGAAATTATAGTTCATCTTAAGAAATCTTTGCCTTGATTACCATTATTAGAGTTGTTGATCTATGGCTTCAGCGTATACGTTCTTAGGAGCAACACCTACTTGGCGTGCAACAACCTCTCCGTTTTTAAAAACCAAAACAGTTGGGATATTACGAACACCGTACTTCGCTGCGAATTGCTGATTTTCATCAACATCTACCTTGCCTACTACAGCTTTTTCAGCGTATTCATTACTCAATTCGTCAATGATAGGTCCTACCATTCGACAAGGTCCACACCATGCAGCCCAAAAATCCACAACTACCGGTTTATCACTGTTTAAAACTACATCTTCGAATGTAGCATCTGTAATTTCTAATGCCATTTTTATTCTAATAAATTAAGACACAAAGTTAGTTAAACTTATACAATTTTAACGCGCTTAATTCAAGCTAAAATTCAATTCTAAGTCTTCTAATGCATTGAGTAAATTTGCATTAATGTCAATTTTTTGTTTGTGACTTTTGAGTTGAAGATTAATTTCAGCGCTTTCATCGTGAAGTGCGAATTGCAGTTTCTTTTTGCCAGGATATTGAGCTAATACATCCTTTAGGGCTGTGATTCGATTTTCAGTGATTTCTTCAGTCTTCATGAACAAGGTCAATTTATTGCTGTAATGCTCCATGACGTCTTGCAATAATTTGATATCGTTGAATTGAAGTCGAGGCTCTCCCTTTACCCCAGTTTCTTTGTTCACCCAGCCCTCTTTGATGAAAACTTTTAAATGTAAAAAGTTGTGGAGGCCATAAAAGTGCTTGAACTTGAGGTATTCTTCTCCAAACATTCTAAATTGATGTGAGCCAATGTAATCCTCAATGGTAATGAGTCCCCAGCCTTTTCCGTTTTTTGAAATGCGGTGCTCGAAGTCGGTCACAATTCCCGCGACTACAATTTCTTTATTGATGAATTCCTTGAGGTCTTTTTGAAATAATGCGATATTGCCTTTGGTGAATTGTTTAATTTCTCGCTTGAAATCATCAAGGGGATGCCCCGTTAGATAAAGACCCACTACTTCTTTTTCTTTTCTAAGGCTTTCCATGGTACCCCATGTTTCACAATCGGGTATGACAGGTGCATTGATCTGAACACTCTCATCATCTTCAAACAAGTTGCCTTGTGAGGCGTTTTGGCTCTCTTGATAGCGTTGGGCCGATCTTACGATTTTTTCTAAATAATTCATGCCGTCAGCGGTCTCTTGAAAATATTGGGCTCGATGTGCGCCAAAAGAGTCGAAACAACCTGCCAAAGCCATGTTTTCAAAGGATTTTTTGTTGGCTGCTCTCAAATCGATGCGCTTCGCTAAATCGAAAGACGAAAAATACTCCCCATTTTCTTTTCGTTCCTCAACTATGGTTTGTACAGCAGACTTTCCAACCCCTTTGATAGCTCCCATGCCAAATCGAATCGCATTGTTCTTATTTACAGAAAATTTATAATACGATTCATTGATGTCTGGCCCGAGAACTTCTAATCCCATACGTTTAGCTTCTTCCATGAAGAGGGTGACCTGCTCGAGTTGATTCATATTATTCGAAAGAACTGCAGCCATGTATTCAGCGGGATAATGTGCTTTTAAATAAGCCGTTTGATAAGCGATATAAGCGTAACAAGTGGAATGGGATTTATTAAAGGCATAGCTGGCAAAGGCCTCCCAATCCTTATAGATTTTTTCGAGTACTTCTTGGGGATGTCCATTTTTAATTCCTCCATTGATGAATTTTGGTCTGAGTTCGTCAATGAGATCAAATTTCTTTTTACCCATTGCTTTTCGAAGCACGTCTGCTTCACCTTTGGTGAAATCTGCTAGTTTTTGAGACAACAACATCACCTGCTCTTGATATACAGTAATACCATAAGTAGCCTCCAAATATTCTTTCATCTCAGGCAGGTCATAGGTGATGGGTTCGACACCGTGTTTTCTGTTGATAAAACTCGGAATATATTCCAAAGGTCCAGGACGATAAAGGGCATTCATGGCAATTAAATCATCGAAAACAGAGGGTTTTAATTCCTTGAGGTATTTTTGCATGCCTCGAGATTCGTATTGAAATATTCCAACAGTCTCTCCTCTTTGAAAAAGCTCGTAGGTTTTGGTGTCATCCAAAGGAAATTCATCTGGAACTAATTGAATTCCACTTCTTGCTTTGACAATTTTAACAGTGTCTTTGATGAGGGTCAAGGTTTTTAAACCCAAGAAATCCATTTTGAGCAAACCCGCGTTTTCCACAACGGAGTTGTCAAATTGGGTAACCCACATATCGGCATCTTTGGCTGTGGCTACAGGAATAAAGTTGGTGATATCGTCTGGAGTGATAATGACTCCACATGCGTGAATTCCTGTATTTCGAACGGTTCCTTCAATATTTTTGGCAAGCTGAAGGGTTTTGCCAAGCTCGTCGTTTCTCGAAGCAATATCCTTGAGTTCATTGATTTTGGCCGCATCTTCAGATCTGTATTTCTTGGATAATTCGGCCTTATCCATATCCCAAATCTTTTTCAGCTTCGTCATATCGGGGAGCAGCTTGGCCAATCGATCAGCTTCAGAAAGGGGTAAGTCTAATACTCTAGAGGTATCTCGAATAGATGACTTGCCAGCCATAGTGCCGTAAGTAATAATTTGAGCCACCTGATTAGAACCGTATTTATCAATAACGTAATCAATTACTTTTTGACGTCCTTCATCGTCAAAGTCGATATCAATATCAGGCATAGACACCCGATCTGGATTCAAAAATCGCTCAAAAAGGAGTTCGTATTTAATCGGGTCAATATTGGTGATTTTAAGGCAATAGGCCACTGCAGATCCAGCGGCAGATCCTCTTCCTGGACCAACTGAAACGCCCATATTTCTAGCTTCTCTAATAAAATCTTCAACGATTAAGAAATACCCTGGATATCCTGAGTTTTCAATGATTTGTAGCTCAAAATCCAATCTTGATTTCAAGTCTTCATCAATGCTCCCATATCGTTCTTTTGCTCCTTGATACGTAAGATGTTTTAAATAGTTGTTTTCTCCTCTTTTTCCGCCATCTACAAGGTCTTCTTCTTCTAAAAAGTCTTTTGGGATGTCGAATTTAGGTAATAGGACTTCTCTGGCTAAGTGGTAATTTTCAACCTTAGACATGATTTCTGCAACGCTTTCAATGGCCTCGGGCAAGTCACTGAAAAGTGTTTTCATCTCCAGTTTATTCTTGAAATAATATTGATTGTTGGGCAGTCCATAGCGAAACCCTCGACCTCGACCTACTGGAGTTTCTTTGAGCTCCCCGTCTTTTACGCAAAGTAAAATATCCTGAACATCAGATTCTTCTTCAATGGCGTAGTACGAGTTGTTGGTGGCAACTAATTTGACTTGGTGTTTACTAGAAAATTCAATCAGACTTTTGTTTACGCGTTTCTCGTCTTCCTGTTGATGACGCATAATTTCAAGATAGAAGTCTTCTCCGAATAAACTTTTCCACCAAATAATTGCATCTTCAGCCTGTCTCTCACCCTGATTTAAAATTTTCGAAGCGATTTCACCTTGAAGATTTCCAGAAAGTACGATAAGATCTTCTTTGTAGGTCTCTATGAGTTCTCTGTCAATTCGCGGGATGTAATAAAAACCTTCTGTATAAGCTTTAGAGCAGAGCTTGGTCAAATTGTGGTATCCTCTTTTGTTCTTTGCCAAAAAAACCATGGCGTATCCATAGTCTTTTCTAGTCTTTTCAAAACGATTTTCTACAACATTCAATTCACAACCCAATACCCCGAGTAAAGGTTCTTCCGGATGATGATCATTGTGTGCCTTGATTTCATCCATAAACGTAAATGCTCCCATCATATTTCCGTGATCGGTCAAGGCCACAATTTGCATCTTTTGGGTTGAAGCCAGTTGAACGAGTCGTTTTGGAGACAGTGTACTTTGTAAAATCGAAAATTGCGAATGATTGTGAAGATGCCCAAAAGGCAAATCTTTTAAGCTGTCAAAATGATCCTCTGTTTGCTTGTCGTTTGCAGTGTCATCTTCTCGCGCTTCTACCAGTCTTAAAGAAGCCTCTTTTAAATTTCTATGCTTTAAGCCGATGCCTTCAATGACATCGGTATTAATTGTTTTAAAATTTTGATAGAAATTTTGATCGAGATCGGGGTGTTTTTGTTCGAAATGACCTCGTCGAATCAATTCGAAAAAACATCTTGTGGTGGCTTCAACATCAGCTGTGGCGTTGTGCGCCTCGGCAAAGGTTTGATTAAAAAGATGCTGATGAAGTTCTGTCAAGGTAGGCAACTTAAAACGTCCACCTCTTCCGCCGGGAAGCATACAAAGTTGAGCGGTATCTTCAGTACAGGTATCTAAAACAGGTTTGGAGGTGAGCTCATTTTCAAGATTAATTCTAAAGAATTCACAGCCCATAATATTGATGTCAAAATCGATGTTCTGACCTACGATGAAGGTAGCTTTTGCGATAGCTTCATTGAATGCCGTGCAGACCTCTTCAAGCCAGACGCCTTCTGCTTGAGCTAAATCGGTCGAAATTCCGTGTATCTGTTCTGACTCATAGGGGATATTGAAACCGTCAGGTCGAATTAAGAAATCTTTTTGCTCTACCAAAGAACCATCGGTATCGTGCAATTGCCAGGCAATTTGAACGGCGCGTGGCCAGTTGTCCACATCGGTAATGGGAGCCCGATAGTTTTTAGGTAAACCTGTTGTTTCGGTATCGAATATGAGGAACATAAAAAATTTAGCTAAGAGGTTAAATGTACAAACGAAAAGCATTTGTACAACTCATAAATTGCAGTATCTTTGCACGACTTTTAAACAATGTATTAATAACCTGAGGTTTAGAACCTCGCAAATTAATGTGATATGCCAGTACGTATACGTCTACAAAGACACGGAAAAAAAGGTAAACCATTTTATTGGATCGTCGCTGCAGATTCAAGAGCAAAGAGAGATGGTAAATTTTTAGAAAAATTAGGAATTTACAACCCAAACACTGACCCTGCTACAGTAGAGTTAGATGTTGATCGATCTGTTCAGTGGATGCAGAACGGTGCTGAACCTACAAATACGGCTCGTCACTTATTATCTTCAAAAGGAGCAATGCTAAAACTACACCTAGTGAAGGGTGTCGCCAAAGGCGCTTTGACTGAAGAACAAGTGGAAGAGCGTTTTCAAGCTTGGTTGAGCGAGAAAGAAAAGAGTAATCAATCTAAAATTGATGAAATAAACAAAGCTTCTGATGAGCAGCGTGCTAAGGCACTTGAGGCTGAAAAAGAAGTGAGTGAGAAACGAGCGGCTGAAATCGCTGCGGCAAACGCTCCTGAACCAGTTGAAGAAGAAGCTGCTGAGGAAGAAGCTGCAGTTGAGGCTTCGTCAGAAGAAGCGCCAGCTGAAGAGGCTCCGGCAGAGGAAGCTCCGGCAGAGGAAGCAGCTGCTGAAGAAGAAGCTCCAGCAGAGGAGGCCTCTGAAGAAGAGCAAAAAGATGCTCCAGCAGAATAAATTGTAATGAAAAAAGAAGCCTGTTTCTTATTGGGATACATCGCTTCTAAGTACAGTTTTAAGGGTGAACTCTTGTTCAAATTAGACACTGACGAACCCGAAGAATATGAGAATATGGAATCTGTATTTGTTGCTATAGGCGCAAATCTGGTTCCATATTTTATTTTAGAACGCAGTTGGCATAAAAATATGCTGCGCGTTCGCCTTCAAGGAATTGAAACTGAAAACGATGCTTCAAATCTCGTTGGAAGCGAATTGTATTTACCGCTTACTGCACTTAAAACGCTAAAAGAAGATCAGTTTTATTATCACGAAGTCATAGGGTTTTCTTTAATAGACCAAAACAACCAGCATATCGGAATTGTCCAATCCGTGAATGATTCTACTGCTCAACATTTGTTCGTCGCAGACCACAATGGGGTTTCTGTTCTGGTTCCTTTAGTGGATGAATTTATTTTGAAAGTAGACAAAAAGGCCCAAGAAATTCACCTAAACTTACCAGAGGGTTTACTTGATTTATACCTCAATGCCTAGTTCGATATTTAGGTTTAAGGCTTTTGTTATTGAGCAAGAGGAGGTGGCCATGAAAATAGGAACAGACGGAGTTCTTCTAGGGGCATGGGCTGAAATTCCAGAAACCACAAAAAACATCTTAGATATTGGTACGGGCACGGGTTTACTCAGTTTACAAGCTGCTCAACGCACCTCAGGTTCAGCACAAATTTTAGGCGTCGACATCGATAGAAGTGCAGTTAAAACCGCAACTGAAAACTTCAAAAACAGTTCTTGGTCTTCATGCCTTACAGCTAAAGAATGGGATATTACTACAGAAGCCAATACACTGGGCGCTGAGAATTTTGATTGCATATTGTGTAATCCTCCTTTCTTTGAGGGTGGGCCCGATGGTCCTAAAAGAGAGCGGAATATGGCGCGTAAAACCTCTTACATGCCTTGGCCAATTCTCTTTGAACGAATAGTTTCATTGCTGAGTGACAAGGGAGTTGCAAATTTGATTTTACCCTTTGAATCCTTTGAAAAAGCTCGAAAATTGGCTCAAGATAATTGCCTGTTTTTAAAGCGATATTGCCTGGTCAAGGGTCATAAAGACGCCCCAGTTAAACGGGTGTTAATGGGCCTCGGTCGAGAAAAAAGTGAAGAAATTAAAGAAGAAGAGCTCATTATTGAAGTGGCACGGCATCAATACACTAAAGCATATTATGATTTGGTTCAGCCATTTTATTTAAAATTGTGAACTAGGAATCGTATTTTTGAAGCAAACATAAGTGATATGAAGACGGATTTGTTTGAAGGTGTTGATTACTATCAACTCGACGATTTATTTTCAGAGGAACATTTACTTGTAAGAGATGCAGCCCGCTCGTGGGTTAAACGCGATGTTAGCCCTATTATAAATGATTATGCGCAACGGGCTGAATTTCCATCCCAACTTTTGAATGGCTTAGCAGAAATAGGAGCCTTTGGACCTTATATTCCTGAAGCCTATGGAGGTGCAGGTCTAGATCACATATCCTATGGATTAATCATGCAAGAAATCGAACGTGGAGATAGCGGGGTGCGGTCAACCGCTTCTGTGCAGTCTTCACTTGTAATGTTCCCGATTCACGCTTACGGTTCTGAGGAGCAAAAACAGAAGTTTTTGCCAAAACTAGCGACTGGAGAGTTGATGGGGTGTTTTGGATTGACTGAACCAAATCACGGTTCGAATCCGTCTGGAATGGAATCGAAGTTTATTGACAAAGGTGATCATGTAGAATTGAGTGGAGCCAAGCTTTGGATTTCGAATGCTCCTTTTGCAGATATTGCTGTGGTATGGGCTAAAAACGAAGAAGGTAGAATTCACGGTTTGATTGTTGAGCGTGGTATGGAAGGTTTCACCACTCCTGAAACACACAATAAATGGTCTTTGAGAGCATCGTCAACAGGAGAGCTCATTTTCGATAAAGTAAAAGTTCCTAAAGCCAATATTTTACCAGGTAGAACAGGACTTGGTGCGCCTTTGAGTTGTTTAGATTCTGCGCGATATGGAATTGCGTGGGGAGCTATTGGAGCGGCGATGGATTGTTATGAAACGGCATTGCGATACGCCAAAGAAAGAGAGCAGTTTGGAAGACCAATTGCGGGGTTTCAGCTTCAACAAAAAAAGTTAGCTGAAATGGTAACTGAAATCACAAAAGCGCAACTTTTAGCGTTTCGTTTAGGTCAGCTCAAAAATGAAGGAAAAGCTTCTTCTGCCCAAATTTCTATGGCTAAACGAAACAATGTAGAGATGGCGTTAAACATTGCTCGAAACTCTAGACAGATTTTGGGTGGAATGGGAATTACAGGAGACTACAGCATTATGCGTCATATGATGAACCTTGAAAGTGTGGTCACCTATGAAGGAACTCATGATATTCACCTTTTGATTACAGGTTTAGACATCACTGGACTAAACGCTTTCAAGTAAGGTTAGATTGCGCTCTTTTAATGCGCGTATTTTCACTGTATCTCGGGTCATCTAGCATGGGTAGTTTTTCTGCACTGATTAAGTTTAAACTGTAGTAGCCAAACTCTTCAACGACCACAGCCTTACATTTGTATATGCCTAGGCCTCTAAAAAACCCTTTTTGTGCGACTGATGGAAAAGCAACGGCGTCAAACACTTTTCCTTCTGGATCTAAAAAAGTAGCGAATTGCATTAGTTTTCCGTGTTGAGTCTTAGTGGGTTTTACAGTGACCAAATAACCGTAAATACAGATTTCTTCTCCTAAAAGCTCTTTGAAATTTCGCTCGAAGACTCCCTGTTTTGTGGCGTTTTTGAGAAGTTTAAATGGGGTTTCTAAGCTAAACCCTAAAAGCTCAAGTTCTTCGAAAGCCTGTTCGATATTGTTGGAGTTTAGTACAGGAATTTCGTATTGATTTTCTTGGGTACTAAATAACTTGGGAGTTTCTGACAGTGTAGATTTTGAAGTTAAGAGGTGTGCTTTCCAAAGCAGTTGATGTTTGCTGTATGCAGTGAATCGAAATGCACCGACGCGAATGATGAGACTGAGTTGATCTACGCTAAGGGCAACGCGATCGATAAAATTTTCAAGTGAGCTAAATAAACCGTCTTTTTCTCTGGTCTCAACGATTTTTTGTACGACTTTCTCTTCGAGTTCTTTTACGTACATGAATCCCAAAAAAATAGTCTTTCCCTTGATTCGATTTAAGCTAAAACTATTGTTGATACAAGGGGCTTCTATCTGTGCGCCAAGCATCCTTGCTTCGTGAATGTAAAACTCAGCTTTGTAAAATCCACCACCATTATTGAGTACAGCCACCATATACTCTAGTGGAAAATAAGTCTTCAAAAATAAACTTTGATAACTCTCTACTGCATATGAAGCAGAATGTCCTTTAGCAAAGGCATAACCGGCAAAGCTTTCGATTTGAAACCAGATTTCTTGAACGAGTTGATCAGCGTAAGCTTTTTCTTTGCAGTTTTTAAAAAATTGATGTTTGACGCGCTCAAATTCAGATCTAGAACGGTACTTTCCACTCATACCCCTACGCAGTACATCGGCTTGACCTAAATCTAGACCTGCAAATAGGTGGGCAACTTTGATGACATCCTCCTGATAAACCATTACTCCATAGGTTTCGGGCATAATAGCCAATAGAACTTCATGTGCTTTTTCTTTAGCTCTACTTGGATTTCGATGTCTCATGATGTATTCTCTCATCATACCGCTTTTCGACACCCCCGGTCTTATGATTGAACTTGCTGCCACCAATCCGAGATAGTGGTCGACCTCTAGTTTTTTGAGTAGCATGCGCATGGCAGGAGATTCTACATAAAAGCATCCCATACACTGAGCACTCTTAATCAGTGCATTGATCTTGGCGTCTTGTTTGAATTTTTTAATGTCGTGTATGTCAATTTGGGGATAGCGGTCTGCCTGATTGTATTTGATGATCTCAACAGCATCTTTAATCTTACTGATTCCCCGCTGCGCCAAAATATCAAATTTGTAAAGCCCTACGTCTTCTGCAATGTGCATGTCAAATTGAGTAGTTGGATATCCTTTTGGTGGCAGAAATACAGCAGTGTAATACTGTATCGGTTTTTGACTGATCAAAATTCCACCTGCATGAACACTTAAATAATTAGGAATACCTTCGAGTTCTTGGGCATATTTAAAAATGAGATGATGAATCTGATCTCTTTTTTGAGACACTCTGGCGTAGCTGGGTTTGAGCCCTCGAACTAAATGGTCGATTTCATCCT
This sequence comes from Flavobacteriaceae bacterium, assembly GCA_049596955.1. Lineage (GTDB taxonomy): Bacteria > Bacteroidota > Bacteroidia > Flavobacteriales > Flavobacteriaceae > UBA3478. Next base: position 246,492 of record JBMYMD010000001.1, on the reverse strand, counting down.
TAGGTAAGCCAAACACCTTACCGAGCTCTCTTAAAATTGCTCTCTGCTTAAAGGTTACATAGGTTCCTAATAAACACACATTGGCAAAGCGTTTGTGTATGTAGTCGATGATTTGGTCTCGGTCTCTCCAAGAGAAATCTATGTCAAAATCAGGTGGAGTTGCTCTGTAGAGATTGATAAAACGTTCAAAATACAGGTCTAGTTCAACCGGATCCACATCTGTAATTCGCAGTAAATATGCGATTACACTGTTAGCCCCGCTTCCTCTACCAACATAGTGAAACCCTCTTTGCCGGGCGTAATTGACAATGTCGTAATTGATAAGAAAATAAGAGACAAATTCTTTTTTTTCAATCAATTCCAGTTCTTTTTCTATGCGTTGCTTGAGTTGAGTGTTCAGATTTTGATAGCGATACTTAATGCCCTCTTGACTGAGTTTTCGAAGTAATGCTCTATCTTTTTGAATAGAGCCCGTATAGGTTTGTAGATTCAGTGATTTTCGCTGTTCTGAAAAATCAAAATCAACCTCACAGGTCTCTATGAGTTGGGTTGTATTTTGAATCAAATGGGGGAGGTGTTTAAAACGCGTATATAGTTCTTCGATAGTATACATCTGATCGCCCGGATTGGCCTGCTGTTCTTCGGGAAGTTTACTCAAAAGGGTATTGAGTTCTATGGCTCTTAACAAGCGGTGCTTATTAAAGTCTTTTTTGTCTCTAAAGCTTACGGTTTGTAAGATTACAAGTCGATCAGACTGCTTGCTGAATTTGCTAAAGCCAACTTTTTGAGCCTCCGCAAGTGAAATGCCGATAAATTCGTTTTTAGCTAAGTCGTCAATATCATGATACAGCGCCTGTTCGAAGGGATAAATCACAAAGCAATTTTCAAAAGAAGGAGCCCTTAATTCAAATCTTTTCTTTTGTGTTAAGTGTGCAGATAGATAATCATTCATCTCTCTAAACCCGTCATTGTTTTTGGCAATTACAACAAAACAAGACTGTATATCATTTCGAATATCAATACCCACCAAAGGTTTTATATTGTAAGTTTTAGCTTTTCTGATAAAATTTAAACAGGCAGAAGTATTGTTGATGTCTGTGAGTGCAATAGACTGAACTTGCATGCGCTGCGCATATTCCAAAAGATCAACTTCAGACATAGCGCCATAACGAAGGCTGTAATAGCTGTGACAATTGAGATACATGAGTGATTATTGCTTGCGATGTGCTAATAGGGTAGGAGGTTCTCCGTTGAAAGGATTCTTCATTCGTCCAATAGTTTTAGCGCCTAAACCAGATGCTCTCACTACACTTCGGTCTCCGTATCGACCTCTCATTCGGTCTATAGCATTGTAAAGGGCTATTGTGTTTTCGCTGTCTTCAAAGAGATTGATTTGGTAGTTGCCATTTACCAAATGACTAAACCGAACTCCTATAAGTCGAACTAGCAGCCTTCTTTGATAGAGTTTTTCATAAAGCTCAAGAACTTTCGGAATTAACTGATGATCTGTATTGGTATAAGGAATCCGCATTTGTTTTGAATAGGTGTTGAAGTCAGAATACCTAATTTTTACACTCACGCAGGCGGTTAGTTTTTTTCCTCTTCTGAGTTGATAGGCTAAATTTTCAGTCATTGCAGTGAGGATTGTTTTTAGTTTCGCAACATCTATGGTGTCGTTCTCAAAGGTCCGTTCATTAGATATTGATTTTCGTTCATTGAAAACAACAATAGGACTGTTGTCAATGCCATTTGCACGCTTCCAAAGCTGGTCACCCATCTTTCCAAAGACCTTTTGTACGATGTTAAGGGGCATCTGCTGAACGTCAGCGACCTTTCGAATACCTAATGTTCTCAGTTTTTGATTGGTTTTCTCTCCGACCATTGGGATTTTGTGTATGGCTAAAGGTGCCAAAAAAAGCTTTTCAAATCCCTTGTCAATTTTGAGTTGATTGTTGGGCTTAGCTTCTCCAGTGGCTACTTTAGAGACGAGTTTGTTCACAGACAACCCAAAAGAAATCGGAAGCCCGCTCTCTCGTATGATTTTTTTTCTGAGTTCTGAAGCAAATTTGTAACATCCAAAAAAACGATCCATTCCGCTCAAATCGGCGTAAAACTCGTCAATACTTGACTTTTCAAAGAGCGGTACTTCAGATTTGATGATTTCGGTAATAAGCTCTGATTGCTTGCTGTAATTTGCTGAATTACCTCGTATAACAATAGCCTCAGGGCATCGTTGCCGAGCAATTTTCATCGGCATTCCCGAGTATATCCCAAATACTCTAGTTTCGTAACTACAAGCCGCCACAACCCCGCGTTCACTCAAGCCTCCAACGAGTAAAGGTTTATTTTTTAAGGAGCGATCTAAAAGTCTTTCTACAGATACAAAGAAGCTGTCTAAATCTAGATGAATGATATTTTTTTCCAATTTTTAAGTTTTTAGCAGGATTAAAATTATGGAATATTTCCAATTAAAATGGAATATTTCCAATAAAAGAAATCAACATTTATTAAAGTTTTCTCATTACCTTTACTTCGTTGTGTTGATTGAGAATGAAAATTCTCAATAGTGTCGATTAAATCGACATGAATCAGTGAAAGGCTTTCCTAAGGGGAGGCTTTTTTTATGGATCTTAAAAAAAAGTAAGTCATGTTGTCAGAACTCATCCGAAAACGCAGAAGTATACATCCGCCAAGATTTAATCAAAAGCCAATTCCCAGAGAAGAGCTCGAGGAAATTCTAGAAGTGGCTAATTGGGCCCCAACACATAAAAAGACACAGCCTTGGTTGTTCAAAGTGATGCACAGCGAAAAATCTAGAAATGAGCTTGGAAATTTTTTAGCAGAAACCTACAAGTCTACCACTTCAAACTTTAAAGAAAATGTTTTTCAAAAAATGAAAAGCAATCCCCAAAAATCAAGTGCAGTGATTGCTATTTGCATGCAACGCAATGAAGATTTACTTCCTGAGTGGGAAGAAATAGCAGCTGTTTCTATGGCTGTTCAAAACATGTGGTTACTCTGTACAGAGAAAAATATTGGAACCTATTGGTCTTCTCCGAAACTCATCTCTCAGGCACACACTTTTTTTGAATTAGCCGAAAATCAAAGGTGTTTAGGATTTCTTTATATGGGATACTACGACGAGGAACCACCTAATTTTGAGAGAGAATCTTGGAAATCTAAAGTGGAGTGGATTTAATATAACAGCGCTAAAAAAGTGACTTAACCCATTCACTTGCTGGTCCAAAAAGTTCGCTTTTGTATTCTGCTGCTTTTAAAACAAAAAGCACCAGATAACTAATAGAGAGTGCGAATTTTAAAAAGGTACCGGTTAGAAATCCTATAAAAGAACCAATAGCTGCTTTAAAGGCTTTGTCTTTTTTAGTTCCCGCAATAATTTCACCTGTTAATGCTCCAATAAAGGGCCAAATAATAATGCCAAAAATTCCGATTACCGGAAAGGCAACAGCTACAATCAATCCTGTCACACTTCCAATAACTCCACCTTTAGAGCCTCCAAATTTTTTGGTTCCAATTGCAGGAATGGCATAATCTAAAACCAGAACGGCAATAGCAACAACAAGGGTGATTCCCAAAAACCACCAATCATTCTCTATGCCTTCAGTTAAATACAACAGTAAGAGTCCAAGCCAGCTCAAAGGTGGACCTGGAATAATAGGTAAAAAACTGCCTAAAATCCCAACAATCATGAAGATAAATCCCAATAGTAGTAATAGTATATCCATAGGAAATTTCAATTTCTAAAACGAAAATAGGTAAAAATAAAAAGACCCCGATTAGATCGATTTTCTTCTTCTCAATTCCAGGTAAAATGTTGTACTTTAGACTCAGTTACAAAGGGTATAAATGAGAGTTGTAGTTATTGTTTTAGGGGTGTTACTATTAACGACTTCTTGTCAATTCATAGATAGAGAAAAGCTATTAGATGATAGATTGAGTGCACTTAGGGAAGAAATAAACTTTAATGACGTCGATCATTACCCCAATTTTGGAGACTGTGACGAAGTATTAGAAAAATCAGAACGATTTGAATGCTTTCAGCAGAACTTTAGCGCAGGGCTTCAAAGCCTTGTTGAACGTCTTAAGTATGTCACAGACAAAGATATTGACGAAAGTGCTAAGTTGATTATTAAAGTAGATGATTTGGGGTTTATTGAGCTATTAGATTATCGTGCTTCTGACGATTTGGTTCGGGAGCTTCCGCAAGTTGAAAATGATTTGCGTAAACTGTTTGAGCCCATTAGTGTGAAGCCTGCTATGAAATCAGGAAAGCAGGTTGCAGTCAGATGCAGTGTACAAATAGAATTTAAAACAAAATGATCAACACTCAAATGGCCAAAAACTCCGAAATAGACCGCATCATTTTAGGGGTAGATCCCGGAACGACCATTATGGGATTTGGTTTAATTGCTGTTGAAGGAAAAAGAAAAGAAATGCGGTTTATTCAGATGAATGAACTTCTACTCTCCAAATACAAAGATCCCTATATAAAACTCAAGTTAATTTTCGAACGAACCGTGGAGTTAATTGAAACCTATAAGCCCGACGAAATGGCTATTGAAGCCCCGTTCTTTGGTTCAAATGTGCAGTCAATGTTAAAGTTGGGTAGAGCGCAAGGTGTCGCTATGGCCGCAGCGCTATCGAGAGAAATTCCAGTAACCGAATACCTGCCTAAAAAAATTAAAATGGCCATTACCGGAAATGGCAACGCCTCTAAAGAGCAGGTAGCAAAAATGCTGCAATCTTTGCTCAATTTGAAGAGCCTACCAAAGAATCTAGACGCCACAGATGGATTGGCCGCTGCTGTATGCCATTATTACAACAGATCTAAAGATCATACTAAGCCCTCCTATGGATCATGGAAATCATTTGTGACCCAAAATCAAGATCGAATTAAGTAGACCAATAGCGATGGCTGGAGTATACATTCACATTCCTTATTGCAGTCAGGCTTGTTATTACTGCAATTTTCATTTTTCGACTCAATTGAAATCAAGCTCAAAAATGCTGCAGGCGATGTGCTTGGAACTTGAAATGCGAAAAAACGAGCTTCCTACTGACTTGAAAACAATCTATTTTGGCGGAGGAACTCCTTCCATATTGGCAGTAGAGCAACTTCAAAAATTAATCGAGAATGTTAAAATAAACTTTGGTGCTCAAGGTATACAAGAAATTACACTCGAATGCAACCCTGAGGATATTACTGAGCTAAAATTAAAGGAATGGAAAGCACTTGGAATAAATCGCTTGAGTATAGGAATTCAATCTTTTTTTGATACGGACCTCAAATTGATGAATAGAATTCACTCCGCAAAAGAAGCATTACTTTCCCTAGACTTGGCCATGAATCATTTTGAAAATATTTCTGTCGACTTGATATACGGTATTCCGAACCAAAGTTCAGCGCAATGGAAACAAAATATCACATCTATAACAGAACGAAAAATTCCACATATTTCAGCTTATGCACTAACTGTTGAACCTAATACTGCGCTTGATCGGTTTATTAGCAAAGAAATTATACCTCCTGTCAGTGATACTAAAGCTGAAGCTGATTTTTTCGAACTGATTGAACTTTTAGACAACGAGGGTTATGAGCATTACGAAACCTCAAACTTTGCAAAACCTGGATTTTATTCTAAAAATAATACCGCTTATTGGACCGGAGAATCTTATTTAGGTATTGGACCCTCTGCTCATTCTTTTGATGGTGAAATGCGTTCTTGGAATATTAGAAACAACAATAAATACATAAGATCGATTATTGATGGAATTCTTCCTATCGAGCGAGAACAGTTGAGTCTTCGTGACAAGTATAATGAATATATAATGACTTCACTTCGAACCAAGTGGGGTATTTCTATAGATCAGGTTACCAATAGATTTGGAGTACTCTACAGAGATTATCTTTTACAAATGGCTCAACATCATATAGACGAGGGCCTACTTTATTGCGATGCTAAAAAGAAAACCTTGAGTGTGACTTCTAGAGCAAAATTTCTTGTCGATGGTTTGGCAAGTGATTTGTTTTTAATCGAATTGAAATCATCGAATTCTTAAGCAATACATACGTTATATTTGCCGTTTTAACTCCATTAAGCTGCCAGTTTTGAAAGTTTTACTCATAGAAGATGACAAGATAGAACAGATGAAGTTACAGAGAGTGATTTCTAAATTCGACATGAATTTAGAAATCACCACTGCCGAAAATGGAGAACAAGCTTTAGAAATTCTTTCAACGCTTGAAGAGGTCAATTTGATTGTTTTGGATTTGAATATGCCGAGAATGAATGGCTTAGAGTTCTTAACTGAATTGAGAAAAAATGAAAAATGGAAATATGTTCCTGTGATTATCTTAACCACTTCGAGTCACAAGGAAGATATACAACGGTCTTACCGCCTAGGTATTTCTGGATATCTAGTCAAACCCCTGCGATACGAAGATTATTCAAGCCTGGTCTCTGCGATGTTTAACTATTGGACCAATTGTGAACTTTTCCGTTTTTAGTTCGAGGCTTTCTCGTATAAGTCTTTGTAGTTCGTGTAAAAGTGAGGAATAGTTTGTATTCCTTTAAAGTAATTCCACAATCCAAAGTGTTCATTGGGAGAGTGAATTGCATCTGAATCAAATCCGAATCCCATCAATATCGATTTGCTGTTTAAAACATTTTCAAAAAGAGCTACAATAGGAATGCTTCCTCCTGTGCGTTGAGGAACTGGTTTTTTTCCAAAGCTTGTTTCCATTGCCATGGATGCTGCTCGGTAGCCAATGCTATCTATGGGAGTGACATATGGCGTACCTCCGTGATGCGGAGTGACTTTCACACGAATTCCTTTTGGAGCAATAGATTCAAAATGCTTTTGAAATAAACTTGTGATCTCATCTGAATCTTGGTGTGGCACCAAACGCATAGATATTTTAGCGTAAGCTTTACTTGCTATAACGGTTTTAGCTCCTTCACCGGTATAGCCTCCCCAGATTCCATTGACATCCAATGTCGGTCTAATAGCGTTGCGCTCATTTGTCGAATAACCCTCTTCTCCATACACATCGTCAATATCTAAATGAGATTTATAGTCTTCCAAGTCAAATGGAGCCTTAGCCATTTCCATTCGCTCCTGATTACTGAGCTCTTCAACTTTATCGTAGAAACCGGGAATCGTTATCTGGTTGTCTTTGTTTTTTAAACTGCTGATCATTTCACAAAGGGCGTTGATTGGATTGTGTACAGCTCCTCCATAAATTCCAGAATGTAAATCTCTATTGGGTCCAGTGACTTCTACCTCTACGTAGCTCAGTCCTCGAAGTCCAGTAGTTATCGAAGGGGTGTCACGAGAGATCATTCCAGTGTCAGAAATTAAAATGACATCGTTTGCAAGTAAGTCTTTATGAGCATTTAAAAAATCAGCCAAAGAGTCACTACCCACTTCTTCTTCGCCTTCAATCATAAATTTCACATTACAATTCAAAGAATTTGTAGCGACCATATATTCAAAGGCTTTTACGTGCATAAAAAATTGCCCCTTGTCATCGCATGCTCCTCTGGCAAAAATAGCTCCGTCAGGATGCTTATCAGTTTTTTTAACCACAGGTTCAAAAGGTGGAGAGGTCCAAAGATCAAGCGGGTCTGGAGGCTGTACATCGTAATGTCCATAGACCAAAACAGTGGGGTAGTCTGGGTTGACCAGCTTTTCACCATACACAATTGGATGTCCTGGAGTTTGGTAAATGGCAGTGGTATCACAGCCCGCAGCCTTTAAATAAGATTCTACCAGTGAAGAGGCCTTTGCTACATCGTTTTTGTAGGCAGGATCTGCGCTTATCGAAGGTATTTTTAGAAGATCAATTAATTCTTGAACGAATCGATCTTTGTTTTTTTCTAAGTAAGATTCTATGCTTTCCATCGTATAAAAATAAAATAAATCTCTTCATTTTTCTTTTTTTAATCTTCAAATAACTTTGTTTACAGATTGAAAAATTCGTCTATATTTGCAGTCGCTTCAAGCATTTTGCGGATGTGGTGGAATTGGTAGACACGCTAGACTTAGGATCTAGTGCCGCGAGGCGTGGGGGTTCGACTCCCTTCATCCGCACTTCTTTTTTAAAAGAAAGTCTTTGGCTTTACAGCAATAAGTAAATGAAAAACAAAGAAAGAAATACGATAAAATTTCTAAAGTTGAGCGCTTCTTCTCAAGTGTTCAACGCAACTTTGTTTTGTGCTGTTCCCAATCCCTTGGGGTGCGTAAATCATTAGGAATGTAAGGTGAGTCCTGTTCCTCATTTTCAGCACATTTAACACAATTATTTACTTAAAAAAACAATCTCATGATTATCGAAGTTGCGAATCCTTCGCACTGCGTTTATGCACAAATTATATGCGAGACTATCGCTGAATCTGCCAAACAAAGAGGTACTGGAATTGCTAAACGAACTCCAAAATACATCATCTCTAAAATGAATAAGGGTGATGCAGTTATTGCCCTTGATGGATCTAATTTTGTTGGCTTTAGTTATATAGAATCTTGGAGTCATCAAAAATTTATTGCCAATTCGGGATTGATTGTTCATCCGAATTACAGGGGTCAAGGCATGGCTAAGCGTATCAAGAGAAAAATCTTTGAACACTCGAGAGCCAAATATCCTAAAGCCAAATTATTCAGCATCACTACCGGTCCTGCAGTGATGAAAATGAATACAGAATTAGGGTATTTACCTGTTCCTTTTTCAGCATTGACAACAGATCAAAGCTTTTGGAAAGGTTGTCAATCGTGTAAAAATTACGACGTACTCAATCGCACAAATCAAAAAATGTGTTTGTGTACAGGCCTGCTTTTTGATCCCAAACGCAAAAAGGGATTCAAGAGTAAACGGCATTGGACATTACTTGCAGAACGACTCCATTTAAAAACCAAATAACAACCAAAACACCATTAAAAATGAAAATCACTATTGTAGGAACAGGAAATCTAGGAAAGTCCATAGCAAAAGGACTTATAGAAAATAATTTAATCACTGAGTTGACATTGACCAGAAGAAATATACAAGGCTTAGCCCATTTTGAATCTTATAAAAATGTTGTGTTGACCTCAGACAACCAAAGTGCCGTGCAAAGTGCAGACATTGTAATTTTTGCATTACAACCCGCTGCCTTTGAAGAGGTATTAATAGAATGCGCTTCTTTGTTTACCGAACGACATATCTTAATTTCAACAATCACAGGATTTGCTATTTCAAAAATTGAAGGCGTTATAGGCACAGGACATACTGTAATTCGCGCCATGCCAAATACCGCTATTTCGGTAGGAAAATCTATGACCTGCCTCTGTGCAAATGCAAAAGGTGAAAAACGAATTCCAGTGGCTGAGGCCATTTTTGAAGGCTTGGGTCACACTCTTATCATTCCTGAAAATCAAATGCAGGCCGCCACAGTAGTTTGTGCCAGTGGTATTGCATTTTGGATGCGGCTCATTAGAGCCAGCACACAAGCGGCAATTCAATTGGGATTCGATGCCGAAGAAGCACAAGAGTTATCAATGTATACCTGCGAAGGAGCGGCTCAACTCTTGATTTCTAATGGTCATCATCCTGAAAGAGAAATCGATCGTGTTACCACACCGATGGGATGTACTATTGAAGGTCTAAATGAGATGGAATACAAAGGCATGAGTTCGGCTTTGATTAAAGGAATGCTGGCTTCTTTTCACAAAATAAGTTTGATCAAAGAGAATCAAATATGATTTATATGGGACATTAATGAGTTGATTTTGAGTTCACTTTATCGAAAACAAAAAATTTAAAGGCCTAAAGATTTGGTTTATTAAATTTTTTTCAAAAGATTTGTGCTCATAAAGTTCAAAAACTTACTGAAATTGTTATCAAGAAAGGTCGAGGGATTAGACCCTATGACGCCTTAGCAACCCTTAATTCGTTAAGAAGGTGCTAAATTCTACTGATTATTTTACGAAGCAATCAGATAGATAACCAACGACAATAGCTTTCTGCTATGGTCTTTTTCTTCATAACATTTTTTACGAGGTATGCTTTCGAAAGAAGCTTATTTGACTTTTGAATTAATTGTATTAACTCAAAAATTTAAAAAATGTCTAAACAAGATTTTTCAACTAAAGCGCTACATGCAGGGCATGATGTCGCACAAAATGCAGGAACTAGAGCTGTTCCTATTTATCAATCTACGGCTTACGTCTTTAACGATTCAGATCACGCCGCCAACCTCTTTGCACTAGCAGAAACGGGTAATATCTATTCGAGAATTAACAACCCTACCAATGATATTTTAGAGCAGCGACTTGCGGCCTTAGAAGGGGGAATAGCAGCTGTAGCGACTGCCTCAGGAACTTCTGCCATTGCAACAAGTCTTTTGACCCTCCTCAAAACGGGTGATCATATAGTAGCCTCAAACAGTTTATACGGAGGTACCTATAACCTGTTGAGTGTGACGCTTCCGAGACACGGGATTACCACCACCTTTGTAGACCCCTCAGATGCCGAAAACTTTACCCGTGCAACCCAAGAAAATACGAGAGCCTTTTTTATTGAATCTTTAGGGAATCCAAAATTAGATGTGCTAGATATCGAAGCCATATCCGCCCAAGCAAAAGCTAACAGAGTTCCTTTAATTGTCGATAACACTGTAGCCACGCCTTATCTACTCAATCCCATAGCGCACGGAGCCAATATTGTAATCCACTCCTTAACGAAATACATCAATGGTAATGGAACAGCTTTAGGAGGAATAATTATAGATGCAGGAACCTTTGATTGGGCAAATGGAAAATTCCCTGAATTTACGGAGCCTTCTCCGGGCTATCACGGTTTGGTATACAGCGAAGCGCTTGAGGCTGCCGCCTTTATCGCTAAGGTTAGAATAGAAGGATTAAGAGATTATGGAGGAGCTTTGAGTCCATTTAACGCTTTTCAAATTATTCAAGGTCTAGAAACACTTGAGTTGAGAATCAAGAAACACAGTGAAAATGCATTAGAACTGGCTCAATGGTTAGAACAACAGCCACAGGTGAACTGGGTAAATTATCCCGGTTTAGAAACCAGTGCTTATAAGGATTTAGCTGATAAATACCTGCCTGAGGGTCAGAGTGGAATTCTCACCTTTGGGGTAAAAGGAGGCTTTGAAGCTGCAAAATTAATTGCAGATAAAACCAAAATATTCTCCTTACTCGCCAATATAGGTGATACAAAGTCATTGATCATTCATCCTGCCAGTACCACGCATCAGCAGTTAAATGATGCGCAACAAGAAAGCACAGGAGTCACTAAGGATTTAATTCGTCTATCAGTGGGTCTTGAGAGTGTTGAAGATCTCAAGTCTGATTTAAAAGAGGTGTTTGAATTGATTGACCAAGAAACCTTTGAAACAATTTCATAGGTAAATATATGCCTGAGTTAAAAGAACTGGTATCGACCAATTTCACCATTGCCACTGGTGTTGAGGCCCGAATAAACCTTTCGTATCACATTTTCGGAAAGGCTTTGGGAACTGCGCCAGTGGTTTTGGTTAACCATGCACTTACAGGGAACTCTGAAGTGGCCGGTGAGAATGGTTGGTGGAAGTCTGTTATTGGCGATGACAAGCCCATAGACACCAACAGATTTACGGTACTCGCTTTTAATTTTCCAGGAAATGGTTTTGACGAGAAACCTGAAAATTTAATTCATAATTATAAAGATTTCGATCTCAATACTATTGCAAAAATTCTTTTCGATGGATTAGATTCATTAGGTGTAGAAGGTGTTTATTGCGGTATTGGTGGCTCAGTAGGTGGAGCTTTGTTGTGGCATATGGCATCCATCAGACCTCATTTTTTTGAAAAAATCATCCCTGTAGGATGTGATTTTAAAGCTACAGATTGGCTCAGGGCCCTCTGTAAAATTCAAGATGACTTATTGCAGGATGAAAAGCGAGGAATGCATTTGGCGCGACAACACGGAATGACGTTTTACAGATGTCCAGAGGGTTTAAATCACAAATTTCAAAATAAGAAAACACAATACTCAGATTCATTTATGGTAGAAGACTGGTTAAACTACCACGGGTGTGCCTTGGAAAAGCGTTTTCAATTAGCCGCATATAAACTCATGAATCATTTACTCTCAACAGTCGACATAAGCACAGGAGAATTATCCGCTGTTGAGGTTGCCGCTTCTATAGAATCAGAAATACACATTGTAACAGTAGATTCTGACCTTTTATTTACGGCCTATCAAAGTCATTTGAATTATCAAGAACTCAAAGGACAAAAAAAAGAGGTATTTTATCATGAAATCACTTCGATACACGGACACGACGCCATTTTAATTGAATATCCAAAACTTTCTTCCATTTTAGAACGAATTATTTAGACCTAGACCAAAAAGAAAAGCAGCGCTATTTTCATGACTTTAATCATTTGAATTTCTGTTGGTTTGAAACATATTGATGATATTGCGAAAAATTTGACAAGAGCCCTTGACGCATGAATGAAGAAAAGCCTGATATCACAAGCCAATTAAAACAACGAATTTTGGTATTAGACGGTGCTATGGGTACTATGATTCAGCAGTACCGATTTGAAGAAGAGGACTATAGAGGAAATCGCTTTTCCGACTGGCCCTGTGCATTGAAAGGAAATAACGATCTATTGTCGATTACCCAAGAAGCTTGTATCGAATCCATTCACCAAAGCTATGTCGATGCCGGTGCCGATATCATAGAAACCAACACTTTTTCTTCGACCACTATCGCCATGGAAGACTATCAAATGCAAGATTTGGTAGAAGAATTGAATTTTAAGTCTGCGCAGATTGCAGCTAAGGTAGCCGCCAAGGCCACTAAAAAAAATCCAGATAAACCCATTTACGTGGCCGGTTCTTTGGGACCGACCAATAAAACAGCTTCGATGTCACCCGATGTGAATAATCCAGGATACAGGGCCATTGATTTTGAAACTCTTAGAAAGGCCTATTATCAGCAGTCAAAAGCACTAATTGAAGGTGGTGCAGACCTTTTATTGGTAGAAACTGTTTTTGACACCTTGAATGCCAAGGCCGCTTTGTTTGCTATAGATGAATTGCAAGAAGATTTAGGAATGCACATTCCTACAATGCTCAGTGGAACGATTACCGACGCATCAGGTAGAACCTTGTCTGGGCAAACTGCAGAAGCCTTTTTGATTTCGATGCAGCACGCCAATCTACTCAGTATTGGTTTTAATTGTGCCCTGGGGGCAGATCAATTAACTCCTTACCTCGAATCTATATCTTCGAGGTCAGACTTTGCTATTTCGGCCCATCCCAACGCGGGTCTTCCCAATGCTTTTGGAGAATACGATCAAACGCCTGAAGAAATGACCTTACATATTGAAGAATACCTTCAGAAAGGTCTAATTAATATTGTTGGGGGTTGCTGCGGTACCACACCAGATCACATCGCTTCAATCGCAAAACTCACCTCAACCTATAAGCCCAGAGTATGGAAGAGCGCAGGTTGAAACTAGCAGGTCTAGAACCCTTAATCATTTCGAAGGAATCCAACTTTGTTAATGTTGGTGAACGTACCAATGTAGCTGGATCAAAAAAGTTTCTTCGACTCATTAAAGAAGAAGCCTTTGAAGAAGCCATTGATATTGCAAGAGAACAGGTAGAAGGAGGAGCCCAAATCATCGACATCAATATGGATGATGGCTTAATTGATGGAAAAGAGGCCATGGTTACTTTTTTAAACCTCATTATGGCTGAACCAGAAATTGCAAGGGTTCCCATTATGATTGACTCTTCTAAATGGGAAATCATTGAAGCGGGTTTACGAGTGGTTCAAGGCAAATGTGTGGTCAATTCTATCAGTTTAAAAGAAGGCGAAGAAACCTTTATTGCACAAGCCAAGAAAATTAAGAGATACGGGGCTGCTGTAATTGTAATGGCTTTTGATGAGGTAGGGCAAGCCGACAATTACCAAAGACGCATTGAAATTGCGCAACGATCATACGAACTACTGGTTAACAAGGCGCAATTTCCTCCTGAAGACATCATTTTTGATTTGAATATTTTTCCGGTGGGAACAGGAATGCAAGAGCATCGAAAAAATGCCATTGATTTTATAGAGGGCGTGCGTTGGGTACGCGAAAATTTGCCGCATTGCAGCTGCAGTGGTGGGGTCAGTAATGTGTCGTTTTCTTTTAGAGGAAACAACCGCGTTCGCGAAGCCATGCATTCGGCTTTTTTGTACCACGCGATTAAGGCGGGGATGAATATTGGAATTGTCAATCCTTCGCTTTTAGAGGTTTACGATGACATTCCAATAGAATTATTAGATCGTGTCGAAGATGTCTTACTCGACCGAAAAGAAGACGCCACCGAGCGTTTATTAGCTTTTGCCGAACAGGTCAAGTCGAGTTCCAGTAAAAAGGAAGTAGACCTGTCGTGGCGCAAAACCTCACTTCAAGAGCGCATCACCCATGCACTCATCAAAGGAATTGACACTTATATCATTGAAGATACAGAAGAGGCTAGGCTTTCGAGCACTCTGCCTTTGGAGGTTATCGAAGGGCCGCTGATGACAGGTATGAATGTGGTCGGGGATTTATTTGGAGAAGGAAAAATGTTTTTACCTCAAGTGGTAAAGTCTGCCAGAGTCATGAAAAAAGCTGTGGCCTATTTACAGCCTTTCATTGAAGAGCACAAAGATGAAGATGCCCGGTCAGCTGGTAAAATCTTAATGGCCACTGTTAAGGGCGATGTTCACGATATTGGTAAAAACATTGTGAGTGTAGTACTTGCGTGTAACAATTACGAAATTGTCGATTTGGGTGTGATGGTTCCTCCAGAGAAAATCTTAGATGAGGCTCGAAAAAATGAAGTAGATGCCATTGGATTAAGTGGATTAATTACGCCTTCACTGGATGAGATGGTTTTTGTTGCCAAGGAGATGCAACGTCAAAATTTCAACATTCCATTACTGATTGGTGGGGCTACCACCTCCAAGGCACATACGGCTGTTAAAATAGCCGACCAATACGATCATTGTGTAGTACACGTCACAGACGCGTCGAGAGCTGTAACCGTAGTGGGAGATTTACTCAATAAAAAAACAGGAGCAGCTTATCAACGCCAAATCAAAGAAGACTACGCCGAATTCAAGGCCAACTTTATCGGTCGTAAAAGGCAAAAGAATTATTTGGCACTGAATCAGGCACGACAACTGAAATACCGTATCAATTGGAATGATTTTGTGTCCAAAACTCCCAATTTCTTGGGAGTTCGAGTTATTGATGAGATCCCCATTGAAGATTTGATTCCTTTTATTGATTGGACACCTTTTTTTAGAACCTGGGATTTGCACGGAAAATTTCCGGCGATTTTAAAAGATGAAATCGTAGGAAAGGAAGCTACTGAATTATTTGAAGACGCCCTAAATATGCAGTCACAACTCATCGCTTCTGACACGTATTTTGGTCGAGCTGTTTTTGGCATTTTCAAAGCAAATGCAGTCGAAGATGATATTGAGGTTTATACCACAGAGGGCAAAATAAATCACTTTAGAACCCTAAGGCAACAGTCTGAAAAGGCACCCGGAAAACCTCAAATTGCACTTTCTGATTTTATATGTCCAAAATCAGAACAGAAAGAAGACCACATCGGCTGTTTTTGCGTGACCGCTGGACATCATATCGAAGAGCTGGCAACGTCTTATGAAAAAGACGGGGATGACTATAACGCCATCATGGTTAAAGCCTTGGCAGATCGTTGGGCCGAAGCACTTGCGGAGTTTCTTCATCTCAAAGTAAGAAAGGAGCATTGGGGATATGCCTCACAAGAAAACTTGAATACCGATGAGCTTATCGCTGAAAAATACACAGGCATTCGTCCAGCTCCTGGATATCCGGCATGCCCTGATCACCTTGAAAAAGAAACCATTTGGGAACTTTTAGAGGTTGAAAAAAACATTGATGTTCGACTTACGGAGAGTTTAGCCATGTGGCCAGCCTCATCGGTAAGCGGATATTACTTTGCCCATCCCGAAGCGAGATATTTCGGATTAGGACAAATTACTGAAGAACAAGTTGCTAATTTTGCAAAGCGCAAAGGAATTTCCTTAGAGAAAGCAAAAAAATGGTTAGCGCCGAATATGACCGTGAGCTAAATGAAAGTAACAGAACACATAGCACAAGCAGAGCAATGCTTGTTTTCATTTGAAATACTTCCACCCTTAAAAGGGCAGGATATCAACGCAATCTACCACACCGTTGAAAATTTGTTGGAATTCAACCCTCCATTTATAGATGTGACCTACCACAGAGAAGAATACCAATATGTCGAAAAAGCCGGTGGTCTATTAGAAAAAAGAGTGGTTCGCAAACGACCGGGTACCTTGGGGATTTGTGCTGCCCTTCAATCCAAATACGCTATCGATATGGTGCCTCACGTTCTTTGTGGTGGATTCACCAAAGAAGACACAGAAAACTTTTTGATCGATTTGGATTTTTTAGGGATCAATAATGTGGTGGCCTTGCGTGGAGACGCCGTGCCAACTGAGGTGTATTTTAAACCAGAAAAACAAGGGCATTCTTATGCCAGTGAACTCGTAGCGCAAATAAACGGGCTCAATAAAGGTCATTATCTCGATGAAGAATTGCAGCATTCACACACTACAGATTTTTGTATTGGAGTAGGAGGATATCCAGAAAAGCACATGGAGGCGCCCAGCCTTGAAAAAGACGTCGCTTTTTTAAAACAGAAAGTACAGGCAGGAGCAGATTACATCATCACCCAAATGTTCTTTGACAACCAAAAGTATTTCGAATTCGTTAAGCGCTGCAGAGAAGAGGGAATCAACTGTCCCATCATTCCAGGATTAAAACCGATTTCGACCATCAAACAATTGTCATTGCTGCCACACCGATTTCATGTCGACCTTCCTCAAGATTTGATTCAAGCTGTAGAATCCTGTTCTTCAAATGCACAAGTTAAAGAAGTCGGTATTGAATGGTGCATTGCACAAAGCCAAGAGCTTATTGAAGCTGGAGTTCCTGTTTTACATTACTACACCATGAGTCGAAGCGAGAACATCCATAAAATAGCTAAAGCCATATTCTGATGAAAAACCTTCTTATTATACTTTGTTTCGGCATTTGCTCTAGTCTGTTTGCACAGGCCAAAGCAGAGACTGTTTTAGAAACTACTAAGGCCTGGAACGGAACCTCATACAAAATTCCAGATGACCCCTCTGTATTGGTTTTGAAAATCAAAATCCCTGCAAAGGATACCTTAGCTTGGCACCAACATCCTTATTTCAATGTAGGTTATCTCTTAAAAGGTGAGCTCAAGGTAGAGACTCAAAAAGGGGAAACCCTACTGATGAAAGCCGGAGAATCTCTAGTTGAATTAAATGAGCAATGGCACAGAGGTATTAATGTAGGTGAGGAGGATATCGAAATTGTAGTCTTCTACCTCAAGGATAAAGACAGTCCGATAACCATACTGCAATAATTACATTTGTTTTTCAAGTTCTTCAAGGCTTATACCTTTTGTTTCAGGCATAACTTTGATTACCCAGAAAAGCTGAACGCACATCACTATCATGAAAAAGGCGAAAATAGGCCATGGATTTTGTCCAAAAATTCCACTTTCTTCGTCTAGAAAAACGGGAGTGATTAGGGTTATTATAGCAGCAAATACCCAGTGCGTACTAGCACCCCATGATTGCCCATAAGACCTGATTTTATTGGGAAATATTTCAGAGATAAAAACCCAGATAACCGCCCCTTGACCCATTGCATGAGAGGCGATAAAGAGCAAGATAAAGCTGATCAAAAATCCAGCAGATAAAGAGGCGTAAAAGGCATAGGCCACCATACCTAGCGAAACAATATAGCCCCACGAACCAATTTTGAGTAATGCTCTTCGCCCTAATCGATCGATTAACCGAACACCTACATAGGTAAATACGAGATTGACTAATCCTATCGATATAGAACTAAATAAGGATTCAGAACTGGCTAAACCTGCTTTTTGAAGAATTTCAGGAGCGTAGTACAACACGAAATTGATTCCAGAGAGTTGATTGAAAAAGGCAATCACAAAAGCTAAAAACAAAGGTTTTTTATAGGCAGATGAGAACAACTTGGTCTTTTTATTAGCAGAAACCTCCTTCTCTTCTTGAATAGCTGCAATGGCTGAATCAACAGCTTGTTGATCATAGAGTTTACCCAGAATAGTTCGTGCCCCTTCAACCTTGTTGTGCTTGCTGATAAGCCAACGAGGAGACTGAGGTAATTTTAGTGCCAAAAGGGTATAGATTATTGCCGGTAGGGCTTCTACCCCTAACATCCATCTCCAATCTTCGCTTCCTTGAAAGCCTTTTAAAAGGTAGTTCGACAGAAAGGCGATTAGAATTCCAAAAACAATATTGAATTGATAAAGCGCTCCGAGTTTACCTCTGTTTTGAGCCGATGTAATTTCAGAAATGTAAATGGGCGCGGCAACTGATGAAATACCCACGCCAACACCTCCAATAAAGCGAAATGCAGAGAATAAAATAGGATTAGTGGCCATGGCTGATCCAATGGCTGACAGGGTATACAGTATACCAATTCCAATCAGGGTGTTTTTTCTACCGAAACGATCGCAGGGAATTCCTCCAAAAATACTTCCAAGGACGGTTCCCCATAGGGCCATAGACATGATAAAAAATCCGTGAAACAAAGGAGTAGTATTCCAAAGTGCTTTAATCGGCAAATTGGCGCCGCTGATCACAACAGTGTCAAAGCCGAATAAAAATCCAGCTAAGGCTGCGGTAAGCGCGATATTAAATATTCTGTTCATTTGGGTTAGTTTGTTAGTGGTCTAGTGTGTTTTTTATTTTTTCAAGAATTTGCAATGTAGCACCTTTTTTGGCTTGAATGCGCGCGCTATTTTTTGCACCTAGATAATCAGTTGTTTTGGCATTGCTCATCCATTTCTGAATGCTCTTTTCGAGTTCTTTAGCGTTATTCACAATTTGTACTCCGCCATTTTGAACTAAATCGACAACTTCTGGAAAAGCACTGTAATTAGGGCCAATAAGTATTGGTTTTGCGTAAACGGCTGCCTCAAGTGTATTGTGTAGCCCCGTTTTAAATCCACCCCCTATAAAGGCGCAGTTTCCATAAAAATATAGGCTGCTAAGTAGACCTATTTCATCTACAACAAGTACTCGGGTCTCTTCATTTGCTTTGTAATTTGAAAGGCATTGCACCTTAAAGGCTTCAAAAAGTGCTGTGATGCGATTGACATTTTTAGGGTTTACTTCGTGAGGCGCAATAATGAGTTTCAGTTTTGTGCTTCCCAAAAGGGCGAGAAGGAGTTCTTCTTCTTCAGGCCAAGAACTTCCGACAACCATGGTGAACTCGTCTTGAGCAAAGCTTTGAGCCCACTGCAATTCTTTTCGTTTAGAGGCAATTTCTACCACACGATCATATCGGGTATCTGAACTTTGGACGGCATTTAGATGCGGTAAAAAGTCCTTAAGTTGCTTCTGAGAGTTTTCGTCTTGGGTAAAAATAGTATCGAAACAACCTATAGCCTTGCGCAAAAGGTATCCTTGTGGCTTAAAAAGAATGTGCTTTTGATAAAATCGAGCTGAAATGAGTAGTGCTGGTATTTTTTGTGTTTTAAGTGCAAACATGAAATTCGGCCAAAGCTCGTACTTGACGAAAATAGCCATCGCAAAGTCTTGACTTTTTAGAAATCGCCTGGCATTGCCCTTAGTGTCCAAAGGCAAATAAATTGTTTTATCTGCCAGGGTATTATTTTTTTTAATTTCATAGCCCGATGGCGAGAAAAAGCTCAATAATATGGCGTAGTCACTAAAATGCGATTTGAGCTCTTCGAGCAGTGGTTGTCCCTGTTCGTATTCACCCAAAGATGCCACGTGCATCCAAATGACCTTTTTGCCTGGATTCCACTCATCCATGGATTCAAGTACGCCTTTTCTTCCCTTGTAAAAAAGTCTCATTTTCTCAGACATGAGACTTGAAAATCCACCAAAAAATTGGACCGTTTCAATAAGGAAATTATAAACGTATGACATTGAGGTGCAAATATTAGACAATATTAAAAATTCAAATCGCGAATTACTACCTTTGACGTAATTAAATCCGGATGAAAAAGATACAAATGGTTGACCTGGTGAGTCAACTTCAACCCATTAAAAATGAGATTTTATCTTCTTTTGAACAAATACTCAAAGAAGCTTCTTTTATAAATGGTCCGCAGGTGAACAAATTTCAGGCAGACCTTGAGGCTTATATGGGTGTTAAACACGTGATTCCTTGTGCTAACGGAACCGATGCCCTTCAAATTGCGATGATGGGTCTCGGATTACAACCCGGTGATGAGGTGATCACTGCTGATTTCACGTTCGCCGCAACTGTTGAGGTCATTGCCTTACTGGGACTCACTCCAGTTTTAGTAGATGTCGATTCAAGAACTTTTGTTATAGATGTCAAATCGATAGAAAAAGCAATTACACCAAAAACCAAGGCCATAGTCCCTGTTCATTTATTCGGACAAAGTGCACCCATGGATGAAATCAATGCACTGGCAAAAAAACACAATCTGTATGTCATCGAAGATAATGCCCAAGGAATAGGGACACATTATATCGATGCCAATCATAAAAAACACAAGGCTGGAACTATTGGGGATATTTCTGCAACCTCATTTTTTCCATCGAAAAATCTGGGTGCCTACGGAGATGGTGGAGCTTTGATGACCAACAATGATGAATTGGCGCATACCTTAAGAGGAATTGTCAATCACGGAATGTACGAGCGCTACCATCACGATGTGGTAGGCGTGAATTCAAGACTTGATTCGTTACAAGCGGCAGTTTTGGCTGCAAAACTCCCTCATTTAGATAGCTATAATGCCAAGAGAAGACAAGCAGCTATTCAGTACAACAGCTATTTTCAAAACTGTCCTTACCTCATTACGCCACTTACGGTAAGTGATTGTGAAGGAATATGTGAGCAATGTGCGTGTCACGTGTTTCATCAATACACACTTCGCGTCAAAGACGGCAAAAGAGATGGACTTGCAGAACACTTAAAAGCCATGCAAATTCCTTTTGGTATTTATTATCCTATACCTTTACACCTGCAAAAAGCCTATGCCGATCCTAGATATAAAGAGGAAGATTTTAGTGTAACCAATCAATTGGTCAAAGAGGTTATCTCTTTACCAATGCATTCAGAATTAGAAGACGACCAAATCGAATTCATCGCCAAAACGGTGTTGGATTATGTAAACCAAACCTAAATAACAACAATGAAAATTTTAGTCACAGGGGGACTCGGCTTTATAGGTTCTCACACGGTGGTTGAACTCCTTGAAAAAAATTATGAAGTAGTCATTATTGACAATCTCAGTAATTCTGACGAAAAAGTCCTAGACGGTATTAAACAAATCACTGCCAAGGAGGTTCAGTTGGAAAAAATTGACCTCAAAAACCAAAAGTCCGTTGCTGATTTTTTTGCCAAGCATTACGATATCCAGGGCGTCATACATTTTGCGGCATCCAAGGCTGTAGGAGAGAGCGTAGAAAATCCGCTCTTGTATTACGAAAATAACCTATCTGGTTTAGTGTATCTCTTGAAAGAATTAATTCCTTTAGGAAAGGTCAATTTTATTTTCAGTTCTTCTTGTACGGTTTACGGCGAGGCAGATCAAGTTCCGATTACCGAAGATGCTGAGATTAAGCCTGCCCTTTCGCCCTATGGTAACACCAAACAAATCGGTGAAGAAATCATCAAAGATTCCTGTAAAGCACATCCGAATCTCAACGCCATATCTTTGAGATATTTCAATCCTATAGGAGCCCACCCTTCCGCTTTAATCGGTGAATTACCCTTGGGTGTACCACAAAATCTCGTTCCCTTTATCACTCAAACCGCAGTAGGGTTACGCAGTGAACTCTCGGTTTTTGGTGATGATTATCCGACCGAAGATGGCACGTGTATCAGAGACTATATTTACGTGGTAGATCTAGCTAAGGCGCATGTTAAAGCATTAGAGCGCTTAATGAATCAAAAAGCTAGTACCAATTATGAAGTTTTTAACCTAGGAACAGGCAAAGGTAGTTCGGTGTTAGAGGTGATTCGTAGCTTTGAACGTATTTCTGAACAAAAACTTCCCTATAGAATCGCTTCAAGACGTGAAGGCGATGTAGTCAAAGCTTTTGCAGATACGAAAAAGGCGAATGAAGAACTGGACTGGTCGAGCGAGACTTCCTTAGATGAAGCCTTACTGACCGCTTTGCAGTGGGAGAAAAAAATTAAAAAATAAACAACGATTTATGAATATTATTCGAACAATATCGCTGCTTTTTTGTACGCTGCTTTCAGTTTCTTTATGCAGCGCACAGCAAATCTACGTGCATTGCGGATTTCTTTTTGACTCAGC
Organism: Flavobacteriaceae bacterium; assembly: GCA_049596955.1. Lineage (GTDB taxonomy): Bacteria > Bacteroidota > Bacteroidia > Flavobacteriales > Flavobacteriaceae > UBA3478. The sequence goes on along the minus strand of JBMYMD010000001.1, from coordinate 224,021 downwards.
CTCAAAAATGTGGAATACGGAGCAAACTGTTATTATTGAAAACGATAAAATTATCACAGTTCAATCAGGCTTTGTAAAGGCTGGAAAAAAAGACAGCGTCATCGACCTAACCAAAGCCTATGTGATGCCAGGTTTTATTGATATGCACGTACATATTGAAGGAGAGTCATCACCTTCAAGGCAGGTTGAGCGCTTTGTTTTGAATCCTGAAGACGTGGCACTTAGAGCAACGGTTTACGCCAAGAGAACACTGCAAGCCGGTTTCACAACCGTAAGAGACTTAGGGGGTTCAGGAGCAAATATCGCCTTAAAAAAAGCTATCGAAAGAGGTTATGTAGAAGGTCCTCGAATTTTTACTACTGGACGAGGTATAAGTTCAACAGGTGGACACTTAGACCCTACATCTGGTTATAGTGCAGCCTTGATGGGAAATCCAGGTCCAGAACTCGGTGTTGTGAATTCAGCTGATGAGGCGCGTAAGGCAGTTCGACAGCGCTATAAAAACGGTGCCAATGTGATTAAGATAGCGGCTACTGGGGGCGTTACTTCGACCACAAAGAATGGTAAAAACGCACAATTCACTGAAGAAGAAATCAGAACTATTGTTGAAACAGCAGCAGATTATGGAATGTTGACTGCGGCACACGCACACGGCGATGAAGGAATGCAACGTGCGGTTAGAGCGGGTATAAAAACCATTGAGCACGGAACCTTGATGAGTGAAAACACCATGGACCTTATGATCGAAAAAAACGCCTATTTAGTTCCTACAATTACAGCGGGTAAACAGGTATCTATCAATGCTGAAATTCCAGGTTATTATCCACCAATGGTAGCTGCCAAAGCAAAAGAAATTGGAGGCGAAAAAGTACAAGCTACCTTCGCCAAGGCGTACAAAAGAGGTGTGCCTATCGCCTTTGGTTCGGATGCTGGAGTGTTTAAACACGGTGAAAACGCGAGAGAGTTTTTCTATATGCACGAAGCCGGAATGCCTGTTAATGAAGCTCTACATATCGCAACTGTGGTGAACGCTTCACTTCTTGGAGTGGATGACACCTTAGGTCGTCTCGAAGCAGGATACAGTGCTGACCTTGTTGCAGTGGCAAAAAACCCCGAAAAAGAGGTCAAAATATTACAATCTCCAATTTTTGTCATGAAAGATGGAAATATTGTCGATTTGGACTAGCACTGAAATAAGCAATTAATGTAAATTTACAGCCTAAACAAGGGTTGAACCCACCATAAATGAACAAATTCTCTTTTTTAAACGCTGCGCATACGTCGTATTTTGAGACGCTCTATCAGGAGTACCTCAAAAACCCTGATGCCTTAGAACCCAGTTGGAAAGCTTTTTTTCAAGGATTCGACTTTGGAGCAGAAAGTGTTTTAGAAGATTGGGATATTGAAATCGCCGATCAAGGAACAGTCACCGCATCGAATGGTGTGAACAAAGCTCCTGAATCGATGCAGCGTGAATTTAAGGTGCTCAAACTCATAGACGGCTACCGCACTAGAGGTCACCTTTTTACCAAGACCAACCCCGTGAGAGAGCGCAGAACCTATGTGCCCAACTTAGATTTATCGAATTTCGGATTGTCTTCTTCAGATCTCGATGAGGTCTTCAATGCGGGAGAAGTTATAGGAATAGGTCCAGCGAAGTTGAGAGACATCATTTCTCATTTAGAAAAGATTTACTGTCACTCGATAGGAGTGGAGTATATGTACATTCGAACTCCTGAGCGCATAGCATGGTTTCAGGGCAAACTCAATGAGAATGACAATAGACCCTCATTTTCTGCGGATCAAAAAAAATACCTGCTTAAAAAGTTAAATCAAGCGGTTTCTTTCGAACGCTTTTTACACACCAAATATGTGGGCCAAAAGCGATTTTCACTCGAGGGTAATGAATCGCTCATACCTGCCCTAGATGCCTTAATCGAAAAAGGAGCTGAAATAGGGGTCAAAGAATTTGTAATGGGTATGGCCCATAGAGGAAGGTTAAATGTACTGACCAATATTTTTGGAAAATCACCCAAACAAATTTTTTCAGAATTTGACGGAAAAGACTACGAAGAAGCCATCTTTGATGGTGATGTAAAGTATCACTTGGGTTGGACCTCAAAAAGAGAGACAGACAACGGTAAAGTGGTCAATCTCAATATTGCGCCTAACCCTTCTCATTTAGAAACCGTCAACGGAATTGTAGAGGGTATTGTTCGAGCGAAACAAGAGCATAACACCTCAGGCGACACTACAGAAATTCTTCCTATTTTAATGCATGGTGATGCCGCTTTTTCTGGACAAGGAGTGGTCTATGAGTGCATACAAATGGCACGTTTAGAAGCCTATAAAACAGGAGGGACAATACATATTGTAGTCAACAACCAAATTGGATTTACAACCAACTACTTAGACGGGCGTTCTTCAACCTATTGCACAGATGTTGCCAAGGTAACCCTGTCACCGGTATTGCACGTAAACGCAGATGATGTAGAAGCAGTTGTACACGCGACCACTATGGCGCTGGAGTACCGCATGCGATATCACAGGGATATTTTCATCGATCTTTTGGGATACCGAAAATACGGACACAACGAAGGAGATGAACCTAAGTTCACACAGCCTGTACTCTACAGTAAAATTGCCAAGCACAAAAACCCAAGAGACCTTTATGCAGATCAACTCATCGCTGAGGGAATCATTGAAGAAGGGGAGGTGAATAGGCTTGAAGAAGAATACAAAAACATGCTCGAAGAGGATTTGATCGACAGTCGAAAGATTGAAAAAACGGTCATTACTCCTTTTATGCAAGACGAGTGGAAAGGGTTTTCGCAGCTCGCAGATCAATACCAAATGATGAAGCGAATTGACACCACCTATCCTATAGAAAAATTGGATTCTTTAGCGGGAAAAATCACCGCGCTTCCTGGGGATAAAAAGTTTTTGAGAAAAATCGAAAGACTTATTGCCGCTCGAAACGAAATGTACTTTGAGCGCAACGCACTGGACTGGGCTATGGGAGAACTATTGGCCTATGGAAGTTTGATCGATGAAGGATACAGCGTTAGAATAGCAGGGCAAGACGTAGAGCGTGGTACCTTTTCACACCGGCATGCGGTGACCAAAACTGAAATGCACGAAGAAGAAGTCGTGCTTTTAAATGAACTTGGAGAACAACAAAACGGAAAGTTTCAAATATACAACTCCCTCTTGTCGGAGTATGCTGCAATGGCCTTTGATTACGGTTATGCCATGGCAAGCCCAAACACCCTTTGTATTTGGGAAGCTCAGTTTGGAGATTTTAGTAATGGAGCCCAAATAGTCATTGATCAATACTTGTCTTCTGCCGAAGACAAATGGAAGATGCAAAATGGATTGGTACTCTTTTTACCCCACGGATACGAGGGTCAGGGTGCAGAACACTCTTCAGCAAGAATGGAGCGTTACCTTCAACTCTGTGCAAAAGACAATATGTTTGTGGCAGACGTGACTACACCGGCCAATCTTTTTCATTTGCTTAGAAGACAGCTCAAAGCTGGATACAGAAAGCCTTTGGTGGTATTTACTCCAAAGAGTCTGTTGAGGCATCCAAAAGTGGTATCCACCAAAGAAGAGCTTGCTAGTGGGTCTTTTATGCCGGTAATTGATGATTCAATAGAAGAAAAAGAAAGAATCACCACTCTTGTCTTATGTACGGGTAAATTCTATTACGACCTTTTAGAAGAAAAAGAGAATAAGAATAGAAAAGATGTGGCCATAGTGCGTGTAGAACAACTCTTTCCACTACCTGAGGCAGAAATCAATCAGATCATATCTCGTTATCCAAATGCCATCGATTTGGTTTGGGCTCAAGAAGAACCACGAAATATGGGGGCTTGGGGTCACTTACTGATGCACTACGATAAGGCGAGAAACTTTAGAGTTGCTTCGAGAAGATTTTACGGTGCTCCCGCAGCCGGAAGTGCGGTTCGTTCTATGCGAAGACACCAACAGGTCATCGCTTATGTCTTTGATAAGACCAGAAACAATAAAGATTTAGATAAAATAACCTATTAGAAATAAAGCATCCATGGTACTAGAAATGAAAGTCCCTTCTCCAGGGGAATCCATAACAGAGGTCGAAATCGCAGAATGGTTAGTTCAAGATGGAGATTATGTTGAAAAAGACCAGGCTATCGCTGAGGTAGATTCGGATAAGGCAACCCTTGAATTACCTGCAGAGGCTAGTGGAATAATTACCCTAAAGGCTGAAGAAGGAGATGCTGTAGCTGTCGGAGAGGTGGTGTGTCATATCGACACGAGTGCCGCAGCACCGAGTGGAGGAAATTCTAAAAAAGATGCACCGGCATCCGTCAAAAAAGAAGAACCCAAGGCTGAAGTAAAAATAGCAGCCCCAGTTGTAGAGAATTACGCTACAGGAACCCCATCCCCAGCAGCCAAAAAAATGCTTGACGAAAAAGGTATCGACGCTTCTCAAGTCCAAGGTAGCGGTAGGGACGGTCGAATTACAAAAGCTGATGTTTTAGAGGCAAATGTGTCCATGGGGAATACTCCTGAGAGTGCAAACAGAGGTCACTCGAGAACCAAATTATCCATGTTGAGAAGAAAGGTGGCAGAGCGTTTGGTTTCGGCTAAAAACGAAACAGCCATGTTAACCACTTTTAACGAGGTCGATATGTCTGCCATTTTTGAACTCAGAAAGGCACATAAAGAAACCTTTAAAGAAAAGCATGGAGTTTCACTCGGCTTTATGTCATTTTTTACCTTAGCTTGTATTCGAGCCTTAAAGTTATTTCCAGCCGTTAATTCAATGATAGACGGAAAAGAAATGATTACCTATGATTTCTGCGATATAAGTATTGCGGTTTCAGGACCAAAAGGACTGATGGTTCCCGTAATTCGAAATGCTGAAGAATTGACATTTAAAGGGGTAGAATCCGAAGTTAAACGATTAGCAATTAGGGCTAGAGATGGTCAAATTACTGTTGATGAAATGACCGGAGGAACCTTCACCATTTCCAACGGAGGGGTTTTTGGATCTATGCTTTCGACTCCAATTATTAATCCTCCCCAATCGGCTATTTTGGGAATGCATAATATCGTAGAGCGTCCTGTGGTCAAAAACGGTGAGATAGCCATTGCTCCTGTGATGTATTTGGCCTTGTCTTACGATCACAGAATTATTGACGGAAAAGAATCTGTCGGATTTTTAGTCGCCATTAAAGAGGCACTCGAAAATCCAGTAGAACACTTAATGTCAAACGACATCAAAAAGGCGCTTGAACTGTAAATGGGTATTGTCGACACTCATATTCATCTCTATGGTGAAGCTTTTGATGATGATCGATCAGACCTAATAGAAAAAGCCAAAGCAGAAGGGGTAAGTCATTTTTTTCTACCCGCAATTGACTCGACCTATACGGATCGTATGAAAGCCTTGCAAAAAGAACATCCCCAAGAGGTTTTTTTGATGAGTGGCCTTCATCCTACACATGTAAACGAAAACTATAAGTCTGAATTAGACCACGTTTACAAAGAACTTACTCAATTTTCAGAAGATTACGTTGCTGTTGGTGAAATTGGAATTGATCTCTACTGGGATAAAACCTTTGTGAAAGAACAAACCCTGAGTTTTGAAACCCAAATCAATTGGGCCTTATCATTTGACTTGCCTATTGTGATTCATTGCAGAGCAGCATTTGACGAAATATTTGAAGTATTAGAGACGTACAAATCAAAACCGCTTTACGGTATTTTCCATTGTTTTTCAGGTTCCTTAGAGCAAGCCCAAAAAGCAATTGATTTTGGTTTTAAATTAGGGATAGGAGGAGTGGTCACTTTTAAAAACGGAAAAATCGACCAGTTTTTAAATCAACTCGATTTAGAATCATTGGTTCTCGAAACAGACGCTCCTTATTTAGCGCCGAGTCCATTTAGAGGAAAGCGCAATATTCCTTCTTACATTAACTTAGTTGCGGACAAGGTTGCAGAACTCTACCATATTCCTCGAGAGCAGGTCATCGAAAAAACATCGGCAACGGCTTTAGCCTTATTCAGAAAATCGAATTGAATGTCATGTCGAAAGTGCTGATTATATATACGGGTGGAACAATAGGGATGAAAAAGGATTACAACAGTGGTTCTCTAGTACCTTTTGACTTTGCCCATTTAATCGAACACATTCCTGAAATAACACATTTAGATTGTGAACTCAAGGTAATTACCCTAAGTCTAATTAAAGACTCATCAGATGTAGGGTTGAGCGAATGGTTAGAAATGTCCCAAATCATAGAGGCTAATTACGCCAAATTTGATGGGTTTGTGGTTTTACATGGAAGTGACACCATGAGTTATTCATCCTCAGCAGTGTCATTTTTATTGCAGCAGCTCGACAAACCAGTAATTTTTACGGGTTCGCAGCTTCCTATAGGTGATTTAAGGACTGATGCCAAAGAGAATCTTATTTCTGCCATACAACTGGCGATTCTGCAAAAGGATGGAGTTCCTGTGATTCAAGAAGTGGGTCTGTACTTCGAATACAAACTTTATCGGGCAAATAGAACGACTAAAATAAACACCGAACATTTCAAGGCTTTTGAATCGCCCAATTACCCAATTTTGGTAGATTCGGGACTTCATATGAAAATTAATCATCAATCTCTTTGGAGAAAAAAGGAAGAAAATTCTCCATTCGATGTGAAGCAAAACATGTGCGATGAGGTTGTTTTATGTAAATTATTTCCAGGCTTCAATCCAAATTATTTTGAAAGTTATTTAGGTCAGTACAAGCCTAGAGTATTAATTCTTGAGACTTTTGGTTCTGGAAATGCACCTCGGCATAACTATTTTTTAGATCAGGTGGCGCAAATGGTAAAATCAGGGATACATGTAGTTAATGTGACCCAATGTATAGGAGGTGGAGTTATGATGGGGTATTATGAGAACAGTCTGTATTTGAAAGACTTAGGGGTGATTTCCGGAAAAGATATTACCACAGAATCAGCCATTGCCAAAGCGATGCTTTTGTCAACTGAAAGCCTAAGTCGAGAAGATTTTGAAAGGGCCTTTCACCAATCACTTTGTGGAGAAATATCCGAATAAACAGAGTTAAGGTTTTATAAATTTCTTTTTTTTCGTTTATTGCTTAGCCGATTTAGGGAATCAAAATACATGCACATTAAGTCAAATCGTCTTATTTGTGGTGTAAAACAAAGAATTCTCTTCATTGTGATTTAATAATTTTTATATCTTTAAACCGTTAACTAACAAATTTTAAGTCTAAAAAAAATGAAAAAAATATCATTAGGTCTAGCTACTGCTGGAATGTTTGTTTTAGGTACCGCTTCTTCAGCGGCAATGTTTCAAGAGGAAGCTCAAGCAGCTAAAGGGTTCTCTCAAGTATTGAAAGAACAATTTATTCAAGGTGGACCTGCGTTCATGGGAATTGTATTGTTGTGTTTAATTTTAGGATTGGCTGTAGCAATCGAAAGAATTATCTATTTGAATATGGCTACAACAAACACAGCTAAACTGAGAACAGAGGTTGAAGAGGCATTAGCTTCAGGAGGTGTTGAAGCAGCAAAAGAATTATGTAGAAATACAAAAGGTCCTGTTGCATCCATCTTTTATCAAGGTCTTGACAGAGCGAGTGAAGGAGTAGAATCTGCGGAGAAAGCTGTTGTAGCATACGGTGGAGTTCAAATGGGTCAATTGGAGAAAAACGTTTCTTGGTTATCTCTATTTATCGCTATCGCACCTATGCTTGGTTTCATGGGAACGGTAATTGGTATGATTCAAGCCTTCCAAAAAATTGCAGCTGTAGGTAACTTAAGTGCATCACTTATCGCGGGAGATATTCAGGTGGCCTTATTAACTACAGTATTTGGATTAATTACTGCAATTATTCTTCAAATTTTCTACAATTACATCATTGCAAAAATCGATGGAATTGTAAACGACATGGAAGATTCGTCTATTTCGCTGATCGACATGTTAACAGCTCAAAGCAAGTAATCTCAATTTGAAGAACTAAAAAGAAATTAATTATGCACAGAATAGTTAAAATAGCACTTGTTGCTTTAGGTGTGCTTGCAGCAGCTCTTTGGTATATGTTACCAGGGTCTAATGTGCCGCCATCAGAAGCAATTCAAAGTGGAGCAATGAGCGGAATGTTCAGTGTGATGTGGTTATTATTAGCCATTGCCACAATATCATCTTTGGTTTTTGGAGTTTCTAAAATGCTTACCGCACCAGGAGGATTGATGAAAGTTGTGAAGACTCTTGTGGCTGCATTGGTTCTTACCGGTGTTGGTTACGGGCTAGCTTCAGGCGAACAAGAAGTTGTTGATGCCGTGAGTTCCGAAAGAGGGTTAGAAACAACTGTAGGCACAGTTAAAACAATAGGAACATTATTGAATGTTTTCTTTGGCATGGTTGTCATTGCAATTGTTTTAATGATAGTTCCGGGAGTGAAAAGAATATTAGGACGTTAAATCTATAAATTATGCCTAGAAGAAAAGGAGCACCGGAAGTGAACGCAGGTTCTATGGCCGATATCGCGTTTTTGTTGTTGATATTTTTCTTAGTAACAACAACGATTGAAACGGATGCTGGTCTAGACCGTATGCTTCCTCCAATTGAACCGCCAGATACAGATGTGGTTATTAAGCAGAAAAACATCTTTACTGTTAATATCAATAAAAATGGTCAATTACTTGTCGAAGAGCAATTGATGAGCCTTGAAGATTTAAAAGAAGCAGCCATGGACTTTTTAGACAATGGAGGTGCGCCTTCAGGAAGTCCTGAGTATTGCACTTATTGTAAAGGATCTAGAGATGCCTCTTCTTCAGATAATCCTCAAAAAGCGATCATTTCATTGAAAAACGACAGAGAAACTAAGTATTCGACTTACATCACCGTTCAGAATGAATTGGTTGGTGCATACAATGAGCTTAGAAATAGAGAGGCACAGCGTTTGTATAAGAGAGATTTTACTGAGATGGAAGCTGAGTATTTAAATCCAGAGACGCCTTCTTCAGTAAGAGATGATTTAAAGGATAAAGTCAAAGCTATTCAGGAGTTGTTTCCACAGAAACTCTCTGAGGCAGAGACAAGTAGTAACTAAAATAAAGAAAACATGGCAAAGTTTGCAAAGAAAAAAGAAGGTGACTTACCAGCTGTTTCAACAGCGTCATTACCTGATATCGTTTTCATGTTGTTATTTTTCTTTATGACAGTAACAACGATGAAGGATAGTTCTTTACTAGTCGAGAATCAACTGCCAAATGCAAATCAGATTAAAAAACTAGAAAAGAAAGACCGCGTAATATACATTTACGTTGGAAAGCCGACTCGAGAATACGTGAGTGTTTTTGGTGAAGAGCCAAAGATTCAATTGAACGACAAATTTGCTAATGTGGATGAAGTTGGTTCATATATTCTCGCAGAGCGAGCTAAAAAACCTCAAGAATTACAAAATGTTCTTACGACTGCCCTTAAGGTTGATCGTAACGCGAACATGGGTTTAATTATGGATATTAAGCAAGAATTGAGAAAAGTAAATGCTTTAAAAGTGAATTATACGACTTACGAAGGAGATGCTTTTAACAATTTAAAATAAAGAGTTTTAGACTTGAATAAACGCCCCTATTTGGGGCGTTTTTTTTTATCAAATGAGTGAGATACGACTTTTTTTTCTGGGGATCCTTACCGTGTTGACAGTAAGTGCTCAAACTCCAATGAACAATTCAATAGAAATTGACTCACTTTATCTAGAAGATCAATTTTATTTGGTTACCCAGATAGGTGTTATCTCGTCTCAAACAGCACCGGTGATTAATCAAAACCTCTCCTACGGATTTAGGTCTGGGTTCATTAAAGATATTCCTTTGAATTCCAAAAGAACCTTTGGAATAGGATGGGGCATAGGGTTCTTCACCAATGCACTTTACACCAACTTAGTGGCTACTAAAAATGCCGATAATGACATTGTTTACTCTACAGAGGATTTAGACTTTAAACGCTCTAAAATTGGGTCATTTGGTATTGAGGTACCTGTTGAACTAAGGTTTAGAAATTCAACGCCTTCTTCTTATCGCTTTTGGAGATTTTATCCTGGCATATTACTCCGATACAGTCCTTATTCTTTTTCAAAGGTGGTCAGAAATTCAAGTGATTTGCGATTTTTAAATAGTGATTTACGAAGCTTTATGGTGAGCGGTGGTGTAAGTCTGGGTTTTAACACTTTTAATTTAAGTTTATACTACGATCTCAACGATATCTTTAAAGAAGGAAGGGTGCTAAACAACGAACCTCTTATGGGCCGAAGATTAGAGATTGGCCTTATCTTTTACATTTTATAGTTTTTTTCGCAGTCGAGCCACAGGATAACCTAATTGTTCTCGATACTTGGCGATAGTCCTTCGAGCTATAGGGTAACCCTTTTCTTTGAGTTTACTTGCGAGAACTTCATCGGTTAGAGGCTTTTTCTTACTTTCATTCTTGATCACTTCCCCGAGAATACTCTTGATTTCTTTGGTAGAGATTTCTTCTCCGGACTCGTTGGTCATAGATTCAGAAAAAAAGGTTTTGATAAGTTTAGTTCCATAAGGGGTATCTACATATTTACTATTTGCAACCCTAGAAACGGTAGATACGTCCATGCCAATTTCTTCTGCTATATCTCTTAATATCATGGGTCGTAAATCGCTTTCGTCTCCCGATAAAAAGTATTCTTGCTGATAATGCATAATGGCATTCATGGTTACAAAAAGTGTTTGGTAACGCTGTTTAATAGCGTCTATAAACCATTTTGCTGCATCGAGTTTTTGCTTGATAAAAAGTACAGTATCTCTTTGTTTTTTGTCATTACTCTTGCTGTCTTTAAAACTTTGAAGCATTTCGCTGTAATTTCGACTTACGTGCAAATCTGGTATGTTACGATTGTTTAATTGAAGCTGTAAATCACCATCAATTATGCGTATGCTGAAATCAGGAATAATTTGTTCAACCACCTTTGAACTCGAACCAAATGAACTTCCTGGTTTAGGATTTAGTTTTTCAATTTCTGTAATTACCTCTTTTAATTGGTCTTCAGTGATCTTTAATTTTGAAATAATTTTTTGATAGTGTTTTTTGGTAAACTGCTCAAAGTGTTCTTCGATTAGTGTAATAGCATGAGTGATTTCAGTGGTCTGCTCTTTTCTTTTGAGTTGAATAAGTAAGCACTCTTCTAAATTTCGGGCTCCAATGCCAGCAGGATCAAAGGTTTGAATAAGTTCTAGTACATTTTGAATATCTTCTTTTTCTGCAAAAAGATTTCTAGTAAAGGCGAGATCGTCAATGATGTCGTCAATGTCTCTCCTTATATATCCGGTCTCGTCAATACTGCCAATTAGATATTCAGCTATTTCCCAATATTTATCTTCAAGGGTAAATGTATTTAATTGTTGAAGTAGTTGTTGATGAAATGATATTCCCGCAGCATATGGAATGTGTTTATCGTCTTCGGCGTTTGCATAATTGTTACTACTCAATCGGTAGTTGGGAATTTCATCGTCGCTGAGATAGGAATCGATATCTATGTCAGAGGTGTCTATGACCTGATTGTCTTGATCGAATTCGTCAGATGAGCCATATTCATCTTGTTCAGTCACCTCTTTACCTGTCTCTAGTGCTGGATTTTCTTCAATTTCTTGTTTGATTCGGTTTTCAAAAGCTAAAGTTGGCAGTTGAATCAATTTCATCAATTGAATTTGCTGCGGTGATAGCTTTTGCGATAATTTTAATTGAAGATTTTGTTTGAGCATAGATTAGAATGAAGCATTTTGTGGTGTTCGTGGGTAAGGTATTACATCGCGAATATTACCCATTCCAGTGACAAACAATACCAAGCGTTCGAAACCAAGACCAAATCCGCTGTGAACTGCTGTACCAAATTTTCTCAAATCGAGATACCACCAAAGTTCTTCTTCTTCAATTCCGAGTTTTTTCATTTTATCAACCAATACCTCATAGCGCTCCTCACGTTGCGATCCCCCAACAATTTCTCCAATTCCAGGAAAGAGGATATCCATGGCTCGAACTGTTTTTTCATCTTCGTTAAGTCGCATATAAAACGCTTTAATGTTTGCGGGATAATCAAATAATATCACTGGACATTTAAAATGTTTTTCTACCAAGTATCTCTCGTGTTCGCTTTGTAAATCCACACCCCATTCGTTAACAGGGAATTTGAATTTTTTCTTTTTATTAGGCTTACTGTTTTTCAAGATATCAATGGCTTCAGTATAACTGACGCGCTTAAACTCATTTGATACCACAAATTGTAAACGCTCCAAAAGTGTCATGTCACTGCGTTCAATCTGTGGTTTTTGTTTTTCCTCGTCAGCCATGCGCTTGTCAAGAAAGCTCAAATCTTCTTTACAATGTTCGATAACGTAAGCAATAGTAGATTTAATAAAGTCCTCAGCTAAATCCATATTGTCATCGAGATCGTAAAAAGCCATCTCAGGTTCGATCATCCAAAATTCGGCAAGGTGCCTTGAAGTGTTGGAGTTTTCAGCTCTAAAAGTAGGTCCAAAGGTGTATACTTTTCCTAGACCCATAGCGTAAGTCTCAGCTTCTAGTTGGCCCGAAACAGTGAGGTTTGTTTCTTTTCCAAAGAAGTCTTCTTTAAAATTTATTTCGCCTTCTTGGTTTAGTGGAGGATTCTTTTTGTCCAAGGTGCTCACATTGAAGGTTTCTCCTGCGCCTTCAGCATCACTGGCAGTGACAATTGGCGTATTCATATAGTAAAAACCTTCCTTTTGAAAATAATGGTGAACTGCAAAAGCTAAAGCAGAACGAACGCGCATAATAGCGGCAAAAGTGTTTGTTCTCACTCGTAAATGAGCTTTTTCTCTTAAAAATTCTAAGCTGTGTTTTTTGGGCTGTATGGGATAAGTTTCAGCATCAGCCTCTCCCAAAATTGTTATTTCTTCTACTTGAAGTTCAATAGATTGCCCCTTACCTTGGCTCTCAACTAGGGGGCCTTTAACATGAATTGCCGCTCCTGTTGTGATTTTCTTTATCAAAGACTCTTCAAGATTTTCAAAGTCAATTACGCATTGAAGATTTTGTAAGGTTGAACCGTCGTTCAAGGCTATAAACCGATTGCTTCTAAAGGTTTTTACCCAACCGTTAAGTTCAGTCGTTTCGCCAATTTTATGATTCGAAAGGAGTTCTTTTATTGTTTGTTGTTTCATCCCACTAGGTTTTCCCCGCAAAGATAAGTTTTTAAAGGAAAATTTTAAGATTTGCTTTCCTTTGGAAGAATATCGATTTGTGGTTCTTTTAAAACCTTTTTATTAGCAATACTTCGCTCTAGTGTGAGCAGTAATGAGGGTAAAAGAATGAGATTGGAGAGCATAGCGAATAACAGAGTCAATGACACTAATCCACCTAAGGCTTTAGTTCCTCCATAGCTAGAGATGATAAAGACCGAAAATCCAAAAAATAATACGACTGAGGTATAAAACATACTCACTCCAGTTTCGGTCAAGGCATTATACACAGATTTTTTTATGGCCCATCTTGATGCGATTAGTTCTTGTCGGTATTTGGCTAAAAAGTGAATGGTGTCGTCCACAGAAATACCAAAGGCTATACTGAAAATCAAAATAGTCGAAGGCTTTATAGGAATGCCCAAAAACCCCATAAGTCCACCTGTAATAATTAACGGAAGAAGATTAGGGACTAGCGAAATCAAAATCATCTTAGTAGATCGAAATAAATACGCCATAAACAAAGCGATAAGCAATATGGCTAAACCAAGGGATAGTAATAAGTTTTGTACCAAATACTTTGTTCCTTTCAAGAATAATAAGGCTTTTCCGGTGAGATAAACATCAAAACGATCCTTTGGGAATATGTTGTCAATTTGAGTTTGCAATTTGCTTTGAATTTGCTCCATTTCATCCGTTTTAACATCTTTCATATAAACGGTAACTCTAGCACTTTGACCTGTAGAATCAACGTAATTTTGGATGATGTCCTCATCTGTACCTTCGTCAAGAGCATCTAAAATAAAGTTGCGTTCTTGATTACTGGGCAGGTCATAGTATTTAGGAAGTCCTTTGTAATAAGCCTGTTTGAGGTATTTGACTAAATTGACTATAGAGAAAGGAGGAGACAGGCTTTCTTGAGTCATCAGACTATCTCCTAAACGATTAATTCTTCTAAGATTAGCGTTTCTCAACACTCCTTTTTCAGATTTAGTATCTACTACAATTTCTAAGGGCAATATGCCATTGAAGTTATCTTCAAAAAACATGATGTCTTCGTAGAATTCGGTTTTTTTTGGAAGATCTTCAATTCTGCTCCCGGTAATTTTGATTTGAAATATTCCTACAATACTTAAAATTAAGACTGCTATAGTGACGATGTAAACCCACTTCTTGTGCTCCTTTACGGTCATTTTCATGGCTTCAATCAATTTGTAAATCCAAGGTTGATTGAGATGTTCTAAGTGTTGCTTATTGGGAACACTCATATAGCTGTAAATGATGGGAATAATAAGTAAGGAAAGGATGAAAATTCCTATAATATTTGAAGAGGCAACTACTCCAAATTCAACTAAGAGTCTGCTGTCTAAAATAATGAATGTAGCGAACCCCAGAGCTGTGGTCATATTAGTCATCAGTGTAGCATTACCTATTTTTTCAATGACTCTTATGAGTGATAGTGCTTGTATACCGTGTTTTTTAATTTCTTGCTGGTATTTATTGATCAGAAAAATACAATTTGGGATTCCGATGACAATAATCAAAGGAGGAATAAGTGCAGTTAAGACAGTAATTTCATATTGCAGTATAGCTAATGTTCCAAAAGACCAAATAACACCAATCAAAACAACTAGCATAGAAATAAAAGTTGCACGATAACTTCTGAAGAATAAAAAGAAAATTAATGCGGTAATAAGTAATGCGGCAATCACAAAAATGATCATTTCTGTTTTGAGCTGTTCCGCATTCATTGTTCTTATATAAGGCATTCCAGAGATTCTTGCGTCTAGGCCAGATACTTCTTCAAATTCATTCACTATTGGAATAAAATCATTGACGATAAAGGTGTTTCGCACGGCAGTATCGACTAAATCTACATCCATATAAGCCACGGTGCGTATTGCATTAGCTTCTTTGTTATAGATGATATTTTCATAAAATGGTAGGCTGTCGGTCAGTTTGAGTATTGCATTTTTTGGGAAACTTTCAGAATCTTCGGCAATCTCAAGTGAAGTGCTCACAATCTTGTTATCTTCATTTCTAAAGAGTAATTGTAAGTTTTCGAGTGAAATAATTTGGGTAATTTCCGGAGAGGCCTGAAGTTTTTTGTTCATTCGATTCCAAGCCTTCAAAACCTGGGGTTCGCTGAGTTTGTCTAACTCAAAGCCTATGACAATGGCGTTATCTTCTTGTCCAAATTGGTTGAGAAATTGATTGTATCTAATGATGTCAGGGTGATCGTTGGGAAGAACAGATACCTCTGAATTTGAAAATTGAATTTTTGAAAATTGCGAGATAAAAAATCCAGTGAGTAGAACAATTAAACTCAACCACAATATTCTGTTGCGAAGTATTAATCTAGCGACACCTGCCCAAAAGCCATTGAAAATATCTAGCAACATTTACCGTGATTCAATTGAAGTTACACCTTCATAATTTCACTTTCCTTGGATTGAAAAGCCTGTTCTACTTTTTTGGTATATTGATCTGTTAAATCTTGGATGTCAGTTTCATTGTTTTTTAAAACATCTTCTGAAATATCCAGTTTTTTCAACTCTTTGTTGGCATCTTGTCGCGCCGAGCGAATCCCTACCTTAGCGTCCTCAGATTCAGATTTTGCTTGTTTCACAAGCTGAATGCGCCTTTCTTCAGTAAGCGGAGGTACGCTAATAATAAGTTGTTCCCCATTGTTCATAGGATTGAATCCTAAATTTGCATTCTGTATAGCTTTTTCAATCTCAGGTAGCAAGTCTTTTTCCCATGCCTGAACCGTAATTGTTCGCGCATCTGGTGTATTGATATTTGAAACTTGAGATAGAGGTGTTTGACTTCCGTAGTATTCTACCATAACCGATGAAAGCATCACAGGACTTGCTTTACCTGCTCTAATTTTTAGGAAGGCCTTCTCCAAGTGGATGATGGCTTTATCCATACTTTCTTTAGCACTGTCTAAAATGAATTCTATTTCTTCTTCCATATGACTATATCATTTTAATTGTATTTCTTAGAAGTTAACTGTGGTTCCAATAGGTTCTCCAGATACAACTTTGAACAGATTGTTTTTAGTATTCATGTCAAAGACTACTATTGGTAAATTGTTTTCCTGACTCAAGGTAAATGCTGTGGTATCCATAACTTTTAATCCTTTAGAAAGGACGTCTTCAAAAGTGATGTTATTGTATTTTTTGGCGTGCTCATCTTTTTCTGGATCTGCATTGTAAATTCCATCGACTCTAGTCCCTTTTAAAATAACATCTGCATCAATTTCAATAGCTCTCAGTACGGCTGCCGAATCTGTTGTGAAATAGGGATTCCCTGTTCCAGCTCCAAAAATTACTACTCGACCCTTTTCGAGATGGCGAATAGCTCTTCGACGAATAAAAGGCTCAGCAACTTCATCAATTTTAATTGCTGTTTGAACCCTAGTACTGACACCTTCGTTTTCTAAAGCACTTTGCAGGGCTAGTGCGTTGATTACCGTAGCGAGCATACCCATATGGTCGCCTTGAACTCGGTCCATGCCTTGTCCTGCGGCTGCCAGTCCTCGGAAGATATTACCTCCACCAATGACAATGGCAATTTCGACCTTTTCTTCTTGAACTTTTTTGATTTCTAGGGCATATTCCTTCAAACGAGAGGAATCTATGCCGTAATTCTGTTGCCCCATAAGGGCTTCACCGCTTAATTTTAGTAGTATTCTCTTGTATTGCATGTCGGAAAGCTAACGTGGCAAAAATAATGAAAAAAGCCATCTGTTAAGATGGCTTTTGAAACTATTCTCAATCTAAAAGATTAACCGAGTGCTACTCTTTTAAAATCTACAACGGTTAATTCAGCGTCTATAGATTTTACGTAGTTAGCAACACTTACCTTAGAATCCTTAATGTAATCTTGGTTGACTAGTGTGTTATCCTTAAAGAAACGTTTGATCTTTCCTTTGGCGATATTGTCTAGCATTGCCTCAGGCTTTCCTTCAGCTCTTAACTGGTCTTTGGCAATCTCGATTTCCTTGTCAATCGTTGATTGATCCACACCTTCTTCGTTAAGTGCAATAGGGTTCATAGCAGCAGCCTGCATAGCAACATTTTTCGCACATTCTTGTGCACCTTCAACGTTTTTGGATAAACCTACCAAAGTAGCTATTTTATTTCCTGCATGTATGTAAGAACCCACAAAAGAAGATTCAACACGAGCGAAACCACCAATTTCAATTTTTTCACCGATAACCCCTGTTTGCTCAACAAGTTTATCTTGTACACTCATACCTTCAATAGAGGCACTTAATAATTCATCTTTTGAACCACAAGTTAGCGCTAGCTCAGCCATAGCGTTTGCAAGAGCTACAAAAGACTCATTTTTAGCAACAAAGTCTGTTTCGCAATTAAGAGAAATAATTACCCCAGCATTTGCTTCAGAATTCACTTTAGCAATAGCTGCGCCTTCAGAAGAGTCACGGTCAGCTCTTTTAGCGGCTACTTTCTGTCCTTTTTTGCGGAGGATTT
Source organism: Flavobacteriaceae bacterium (assembly GCA_049596955.1). Lineage (GTDB taxonomy): Bacteria > Bacteroidota > Bacteroidia > Flavobacteriales > Flavobacteriaceae > UBA3478. Next base: position 206,257 of record JBMYMD010000001.1, on the reverse strand, counting down.
CAATTGCTTTGTCAAAGTCTCCTTCAGATTCAACTAAAGCTTTTTTACAATCCATCATTCCGGCTCCAGTTGTTTTTCTTAGCTGATTTACCTCAGCAGCTGTAATCTTTGCCATATTCTGTTTAATTGTTTGAAATTGAATTATTCTTTTGGACTTTCTTCCGCTGCTGATTCTTCCGCTGCGGACTCCTCTGCCGCAGGCTCTTCTGCAGCTGCCTCTGTACTTTCTTTGACCTCCTCAACCGCTGGCTCAACTTTAACTTCTTCTGCCTCAGCAACTTCAGCTTTTGCTTCTTCTTTTACTTCAGCTTGTGCTTCTTCTTGTGCTCCCTCTTTTTTGTCTTGCTTTTCAGATTTGCGTTCAGCCAGTCCTTCGGCAATAGCATTTGTAACCTCAGTTAAAATTACATTGATCGATTTACCAGCGTCATCATTCGCTGGAATTACAAAATCAATTGGGTTTGGGTCGCAATTGGTATCTACCATAGCAAAGATTGGGATGTTCAAGCGTTGAGCTTCCTTAACCGCAATGTGTTCTCTCATGGTGTCTACAATAAATAGAGCTCCTGGGAGTCTTGTCATATCAGCGATTGAACCAAGATTCTTTTCGAGTTTGGTTCGAAGTCGGTCAACTTGAAGTCTTTCTTTTTTCGAAAGTGTATTGAAGGTGCCATCTTTCTTCATTCGATCAATGGCAGACATTTTCTTAATCGCTTTTCTAATCGTTACGAAGTTTGTCAACATACCACCTGGCCACCTTTCGGTGATGTAAGGCATGTTTACATTCGAAACTTTGTCAGCAACGATATCTTTTGCTTGTTTTTTAGTCGCTACAAATAGAATTTTTCTTCCTGAAGCAGCGATTTTCTTCAACGCTTCGTTGGCTTCGCTTAATTTTGCAGCTGTTTTGTAGAGATTGATAACGTGAATTCCGTTTCGCTCCATATAAATGTAAGGAGCCATGTTTGGATTCCACTTCCTGGTAAGGTGTCCAAAGTGTACACCAGCGTCTAATAGACCTTTAACGTCAATTTTTGCCATTTTTTTTAGTTTACGTTCTTGAATGAGCAACGATAAAGTGGTCATTTTAAAAAATCGCCTTTATCGTTTAGATACTAAACTAAACCTGTCTCATAGAGACTAAGTTTGTGCGTAAGAGCTTTCAATGAACAAATTAATAATTCGTGTTCCTCTAAAATTATCTTTTCGAGAACTGGAACTTCTTTCTCGCTTTTTTCTGACCGAATTTTTTACGCTCAACCATTCTTGGGTCTCTAGTGAGTAAACCTTCTGGTTTTAATGCGCTTCTATTTTCTTCGTCTATTTCGCATAGCGCTCTTGAGATTGCTAAACGGATTGCTTCTGCTTGTCCTGTAATTCCTCCACCATAAACGTTCACATTTACATTGTATTTTCCAGCCGTTTCTGTTAATTCAAAAGGTTGGTTTACTTTATATTGTAAAGTTCCCGTTGTAAAGTATTCTTCTAGTGGACGCTTGTTTACTGTTACCTCTCCTTTACCTTCGCTTAAGTATATTCTGGCGACAGCAGTTTTTCTTCTTCCAATTTTGTGAATAATATCCATTCTAATTGAATTCGTTTAAGTTAATTTCTACAGGTTTTTGAGCTTCTTGTTGGTGCTGATCACCTGCATAAACTCTAAGATTTCTAAACAACTCTGATCCTAATCTGTTTTTAGGGAGCATTCCTTTCACAGCGTTTTCAATAATGCGCTCAGGCTGTTGCTGAAAAAGCGCTTGAGAAGTCGTTGTTTTTTGACCACCTGGGTAACCAGTGTGTCGAATGTAAACTTTATCAGTTGCTTTCTTACCCTTTAAAACGATTTTTTCGGCGTTGATAACAACAACGTTGTCTCCACAATCCACGTGCGGTGTAAAGTTGGGCTTATGCTTGCCTCTTAAGAGTTTAGCCACTTTAGATGCCAATCTACCTAGTGTTTCTCCTTCGGCATTTACGAGCAACCACTGTTTGTCTACAGTTGTAGCTTTTGCTGATATTGTCTTGTAACTTAATGTGTCCACGCTTTAAAAGTGTATTAATTAATCCGATATTTTACGGGCTGCAAATGTACAATAACTTTGTTGATTTACAAATGCTTTGCACTTTTTTTAAAAGGCCTTTTAATTGCTGTAACTCTCCGCCTTCTAGTGCGCTTCTAACCAATCACTACCTAAGCCTACATCCACCTTTAATGGAACCTCAAAAGCATACGCATTTTCCATAGCGTTGACGATTAACTTTTGAAGTTCTTCTAGTTCGTCTTTATGCGCATCAAACACTAGTTCATCGTGAACTTGAAGCAACATTTTACTTTTTAAATTATTGCTTCTAAGTTTCTCGTGAATTTCTATCATGGCCAGTTTAATGATGTCTGCTGCTGACCCTTGTATAGGAGCGTTTACAGCATTTCGCTCTGCTGCGCCTCGAACAATGGCGTTTCTTGAATTGATGTCTTTAAGATATCTTCTGCGACCCAATATGGTCTCGACATAGCCATTTTCTCTCGCTGAGTTGACTTGATTTTGCATATAAGCCCTCAACTTGGGATAAGTTTCGTAATAGGTGTCGATAAGGGCTTTGGCCTCTTTTCGACTTAAATCTGTTTGATTGCTCAAACCAAAGGCAGATACTCCATAAATAATTCCAAAATTCACCGTCTTCGCTTGACTTCTCTGAGTGCGACTTACTTCTTCAATAGGAACATTAAACACCTTTGAAGCAGTATCTGCGTGGATATCAAAGTCATTTTGAAAGGCCTTAATCATATTTTCTTCTTTGGCTAATGCGGCAATAATTCTCAACTCAATTTGTGAGTAATCTGCGGCCAATAGAACGTAATTCTCATCCTTTGGAACAAATGCTTTACGAACTGCCTTACCTCGCTCTGTGCGAATGGGAATGTTCTGAAGATTTGGATTATTACTACTCAAACGTCCCGTTGCGGCTACGGTTTGCATGTACTCTGTGTGAATTCGTTTTGTTTCGAGATTTAACTGCTGTGGTAAGGCTTCAACATATGTGCTTTTCAGTTTAGCCAATCCTCGATATTCTAAAATATTAGAAGCAATTTCATGAGATTTGGCTAATTCGACCAAAATATCTTCAGAGGTAGCATATTGACCGGTCTTGGTCTTTTTGGGCTTATCAACAAGCTTTAAGTCTTCAAAAAGAACGACTCCGAGTTGTTTGGGCGAAGCGATATTAAATTCACGACCTGCCTTTTGATAAATAGCCTGTTCTAAATGATCAATATCAGATGTGAGCTCGAGGTTTAATCCTTCGAGATAGGAGGTGTCGAGATTTACACCTTCAAGTTCCATAGCAGCTAGGACATTCAATAGTGGAATTTCAACCTCGTTAAAAAGCTGATGGAGGTTTGCCGATTTTAATTCATTTTTGAATAGGGCGTAAAGTTGAAAGGTAATATCGGCATCTTCAGCAGCGTATTCTGTGAGTTGTGTTAAAGATACGTCTCGCATACTTTTTTGACCTTTGCCCTTTTTACCTATGAGTTGGGTGATTTCAATAGGACTGTAGTTGAGATAGGTCTCTGAAAGCACTGTCATATTATGGCGCATATCTGGATTGATTAGATAATGCGCCAACATGGTGTCGAATAAGGGACCTTTTACTTCTATATCGTACTTCTTAAGTACCTTAATATCATACTTTAAGTTTTGACCGATTTTTAGTACTGCTGTATTTTCAAAAAAGGGTGTTAGTTTTTCTAGCCAAATGGAGGTTTCTATTTCTTGATCTTCGAGATGCAAATAATAGGCTTTATGTGCGCTCCAAGAAAAAGATATTCCTACTAGCTCAGCTTCTAAAGGATTCAGCGAGGTCGTTTCGGTATCAAAACTCACCTCCTTTTGTTTACCGAGTTCATTTAGGAAATATTCAAAAAGTACAGGGTCATTGACACATTGATAAAGATGAGTCGTTTTTTTGGCGTCTAATCGGCCGTTATCTTGTTTTTCTAAAGGACCGTCAAATAGACTAAATTGTCCTTCCCCTGGTGTGTTTGAGGCGGCTGTATGGTCTGAAGCTATAGATTCATTTTCACTAATATCAGAGAATAGTTTGGTCAAGGTTGTTTTGGCTCTTCTAAACTCCAGTTCGTCAAATATCTCATAAACGGATGAGAGTTCTGGTTTTTCAAGGACAAAAGCATTGGGGTCAAAATCGATCTCACAATCAATTTTTATAGTAGCTAAAACCTTGGATAACTTACCGAGCTCTGCATTGGCTTCTATTTTTTCTTTCATCTTTCCTTTTAGCAAATGGGTGTTTTCTAAAAGGTTTTCCAGAGAATCAAACTCCTCTAATAATTTTTTTGCTGTTTTATCTCCAACCCCAGGTAAGCCCGGGATATTGTCACTGGCATCTCCCATCATTCCAAGGTAGTCGATGACCTGTTCAGGACGCTTGACGCCAAAACGCTCTTGAATTTGAGGAACTCCCCAAACCTCTGGGCCTGAACCTCCTTTACCAGGTCTATACATGAAAACGTTATCAGACACAAGTTGCCCGAAATCTTTGTCAGGTGTGACCATATAAACGGTGAAATCTTCTTTCTCGGCTTTCTTGGCCAAGGTTCCAATAAGATCGTCTGCTTCGTATCCTTCTTTTACGACCACTGGAATTTTTAATCCGTTGAGGATTTTTTCAATGTAAGGAACCGCTATTTTAATAGCTTCTGGAGTTTCGTGTCTATTGGCTTTGTATTCAGAAAATAATTCCGTTCGTTCAACACTCCCTCCCTTGTCAAAACACACGCCTAGAAGCTCTGGTTTTTCTTTGTTGATCACGTCGAAGAGTGCATTGACAAAACCCATTATAGCAGAAGTGTCAAGACCCTTAGAATTGACTCTAGGGTTTTTAATCAAGGCGTAATACCCTCTAAAAATCAATGCATAAGCGTCAAGTAAAAAGAGTCGTTTTTTTGCGGATTGTTCCGTTTGCATAGCCATAAGTTTAGAGGTGACTTCCCGGTGTAATTAATTCATGTCCTTTGGTATCAAATCTCCTGTAATTGAATCCAGGATGAATACAATAAGCACCACTATTTCCGTATTTATCCAGTGCGATATATCCAATTTGTATTTTTTGATATTCAGGATTGTTTTCCACGATTCGTTCAACAGCGATTTGACATGCTTTGTCGGGAGAATGTCCTTGTCTCATAAGTTCAACGACTAGAAAACTACCTACAGTTTTTACGACTTCTTCTCCCATTCCTGTCGCTGTTGCAGCCCCAACTTTTTGATCGACAAAAAGGCCAGCACCTACGATAGGTGAGTCTCCTACGCGCCCAGCCATTTTATAGGCCATACCACTAGTTGTGCAACCTCCAGCTAAATTTCCTTGTGAATCAAGGGCTAGTATGCCAATAGTGTCGTGATTTTCTATATTGATTACCGGTTCATAGTTGGAGGTTTTGAGCCATTTTTGATATTCTTCGGCAGATTTTGGGGTCAGTAAATTTTCGGCTTCAAATCCTTGTTCAATGGCAAATTGTTCAGCTCCTTTTCCTGCTAGCATTACATGTGGAGTGTCTTCCATCACTTTACGGGCAACAGAAATCGCATGGGTTATATTTTGCATACAAACCACAGAGCCGCAATTGCCTTGGTGGTCCATAATGCTGGCATCGAGAGTAACATTACCTTCTCGATCGGGACGACCTCCTTTACCAACGGTTTGATTGTTTATGTCTGCCTCTTCTACTTTTGCGCCAGTCTCAACTGCGTCCAGAGCACTACCATCTTCTTTTAAAACTGACCATGCCGCTTGGGTGGCATTTTCAACATTCCATGTGGCAATACAAACAGGTTTTCGGATGGATTGTTTTTCTGCATCAAAAACATCCGTATTCGCTTTAACTTGAGCAAATGTTAACATTCCGCCAACACTTAAACCAGATTTTTTTATGAACTTTCGTCTTTTCATTTGGAGTATCAATTGAAGGAACTAAATATACAATTTAAGCACACATGATTGTAGAAGTTTGCACAGATGATGTTAATTCCATTGTTGGAATTAAACAAAGTCAAGTTAATAGAGTAGAATTGTGTTCGGCCCTCGAATTAGGTGGATTAACTCCTTCCCTAAGTATGGCTGAGACGTTTTTGACTGAGCTTGATATTCCCATCCGGGTAATGATCCGTCCTAGACGAGGTCATTTTACGTATTCAGAGGCTGAACTCAATACGATGAAAAACGACATCAAGGTTTTTAAAACTTTAGGGGTCGAAGGTGTAGTTTTCGGATGCTTAACGGATCAAAATCATATTGATAGCCCAGCGCTTGATTTTTTACTTAAAGCTGCCGAAGGTTTAAAGGTTACTTTTCATCGCGCCTTTGATTGGGTAGATGATCCTATTGAATCATTAGCAATTTTAGATAAAGCAGGTATTGACACTTTATTGACCTCGGGTTTAAGAGATAAGGCCGCCTTAGGTCTAGAATTGCTGCTTGAACTCAAAAAAAAGGCGAACAACCTAACCCTTATGCCAGGCAGTGGAATAGGGAAACAAGAGGCTGCCCTGTTCAGAAAATATAATTTTGAGGCAATTCATCTCTCTGGCACAACTTTTGAACGAACGACTATAGGTCTTAGCAAGCCTAAAATGTCGATGATCTCTAATCCATTAGATTTTGAATTGAGAACGCTTCAATTGGACAAAATTATGGAGGTAGTTAAAATTGCGAATAAAAAAGAAATCTAATACATGAGTACAGCTCAAATTATTTTTGTTCTCTTCTATTTCGGATTGGCAATCTATGCCTATCAAGTCTACAAGAGAATATTGTATAATACCCTGATAAAGGTTCTTTATTTTTTCGGAGTATTTACTGCTTGGATTTTTTTTGTTATGCAACAACGGCAATACGTTGATGGAGTCAAACCATTGAATTATGATTTGTCTTTGGGTGTCTTAGGTAGTTTTTTTGTGCTTGTCTTTATTGCATCCTGTTTTTCATTAATTGATGATGTCTACCGTCTTTTTTTGCTATTGAAAAACTGGCTTGTGAATCGCAAAGTAAATCCAACCCCTTATTATCCCGAACGAAGAAGATTTATAGCAGGGGTGGCCATCGCCACTTCTTTTGCTCCGTTTTCAGCGATGATGCTAGGTTTGAAAAAATCTTCCAAGTACAACTTTAAAGTACACCATTACGATTTGGAATTTTCAGATCTTCCTCAGGCCTTTGATCAGTTCAAAATAGCCCATATTTCTGACTTTCACGCGGGTAGCTTTGACGATCCTGCTGAAGTAGAGCGCGGTCTTCAACTCGTTCAAGAACTACAAGCTGACGCTGTTTTGTTTACGGGTGACATGGTCAATAACTTATCAGATGAGGCCGAACAATATATCGACATGTTTTCTCGAGTAAGCGCCAAATACGGTAAGTTTTCTGTGCTTGGTAATCACGATTACGGTGACTATTACCCGCATGAAACAGATGATTTACAACAACAAGATGTCGACCAGCTTATTGACTTTCAATCCAGAATGGGCTTTAAGGTTTTGTTAGACGAGACTGTAACATTTGAAAAAGAGCAGCAAAAAATACACATTGTAGGTGTTCAAAATTGGGGAACGGGGAGGTTTCCTAAGAAAGGAGATTTACATAAGGCCAGTGCAAAAACGGGTGATAACGACTTTAAAATTTTAATGAGCCACGATCCATCCCACTGGGAAGCAGAGGTTTTAAAAGATCAAAAGAAATTTCAGCTCACCCTGAGCGGTCATACGCATGGGTTTCAGATAGGTATAGAAATTCCTGGACTCAAGTGGAGTCCAATTCAATACCGCTACAAGCAATGGGCTGGTTTGTACAGCAGTGATGAAGATCATCTCATTGTAAATAGAGGATTTGGACATTTGGGATATCCAGGACGTTACGGCATTTGGCCAGAAATTGGTCTAATCACGCTAAAATCAAAACTTTCCTAAGTTCATAATTTGATTTTTTATAACTTGCAATGAATTTAATTAGCACAACCTATGTCTAAGTTTGGTGATTTAATTGACTTAAATATCCCAGTTTTATTTGACTTTTATGCCGAGTGGAACGAAGCTTCAACGCAAATGGAACCCGTGCTTAACGATGTAGCCGCGGCAGTTGGAGACAAAGGTAAAGTCATTAAAATTGATGTAGAAAAGAACCAAGAGTTAGCACAAGCTCTTAAAATTAAAGGTCTTCCTACATTGATGATTTATAAAAAAGGTGAAATGCTTTGGCGTCAAAGCGGTGAGCTCGACGCGAACACCTTAATCAATTTAGTGAATCAATACGCTTAATCCCCTTTTTTCTTTTTAGCACTTGTATTATTCTACTTCGGAAGATTCTAAGAGTTCTTCTTGTTGACCAAATAAACTCATGAAACTTTCTATAAGCGAATTGAATTGCGCCGATGGTTCTTGAATGAATTCTACATCTTCAGCGCTAACAGCTATATCTAAACATCTACGAAATGCTTCTAAGTCACTGTAAATTCGATCGATTTTGGTAAAATTCTCATTCATAGACAAGCCTTGATAATAGGTGAGGTGATCGGTGTAGATTTCAAACAATTCACCTAGAATAGCCTGGGCTTTTTCCGGTTTTCCAATTTGATAATAGCCTTCTGCAAATGGTTCCATGAAGGTGTAAAAACCAAAGCGATCCATAGGCGTATATTTCACCGCTAAATCCATGATGATTTCCGCCTGCTCTAATTTTTCTTCAGCGATGAGCTGCTCAGTTAGCCTCGCAAGATTTGACCGATATGAGAGTCCTTGTGATTTCGATTGAGGATCGATATAAACATCTTCATCATCTGCATTTCCCCATTCCCAATTTGTGACAATATCAAACATTAATTCCGAGTCAATTCGGCCTAAGTCGAATCCACCTTGATCTTCAGTCATTATCGGAACGAGTTTGTAGATTAATCCATCTAATTGTAAATAGTCTTTTAAATAAATGTATTCTCCTGGATCCAAACTACCACCTGAGAAATAAATAGGTCTTTCCCATTTGTTATTGGCCAATATGTCGAGCATCATCACTCTGCTTTTTGTGAGCACACTTGGTAAATCAATGTCGATATAGTCTACTATCAGTGCGCTATCTTTAGCCTTGACTAAGCCGTTGGCCAGCACTTTTTGCTTGTCTACAGGAACTCTGATTTTGTTGGTCGGGTAGTAAACGATATTTAAATTACCTTCTTCGTATCCGCTCAAATCTCTACCTTGTTGTTTGAGTAAGTAACCCAATTTTGTTTCCTCTCTATCGCTGCCAATCCAATCTATGAATTTACTGATGTCCCATCTTTCATCTTGATATTTAGGAATGGCTTGGTAATACACAAGATCTCTTGTTCCAAATTTGTATTTATCATGAGACAGCTGTGATGGAATAGGGTCGCTTTCGTATGCCTTGCGTTTCATTTGGTCGATATACCAATCCGTACCGAATAAAGAAGAGTTAATCACCCGTACATCAGTTCGATAATCTTCAATTTCTTGAACATACCAAAGTGGAAAAGTGTCGTTGTCTCCTATGGTAAAAATCATAGCTCCTGCATCTTCTTGGCAAGAGCTCAGATAGGACATAGCTGTAGAACGCGCAGTCTCTCTGCCTGAACGGTCGTGATCATCCCAATTTTGGGCGGCCATTAAAAAAGGAACGCACAAAAAACAAAGAGCCCCTACCGCTATGGCTAATTTTAATTTTTCTCTTTGCACAAATTTTTCTGCCTCTTTGTACAAGGCACTTACTCCAATCCCGATCCAAAGGGTGAAGATAAAAAAGGATCCGACCAAAGAATAGTCCCGTTCTCTGGGTTGAAATATCCCCGGATTGGTGTAAAATTGTATTCCAATCCCCGTCAAAAGAAAAAACACCATTAGCACCCAAAACTGTTTCCAGTTTCGCTTTGCTTGATACACCATTCCAATGAGTCCTAAGAGTAGAGGTAAAAAGAAATAAGTATTTCGAGCTTTGTTGTTTTTCAGGTCATTTGGTAAGTTTTTTTGGCTACCTAGCCTTGCACCATCTATGAAAGAAATGCCACTGAGCCATTCTCCATCTCCGTTATACCTTCCTTGAGCGTCATTTTGTCTTCCTACAAAATTCCAAAACAAATAACGCATATACATGTATCCAAATTGAAAGTCGAACATATAATTGATGTTTTGCCACAAGCTGGGAGGCTTTACATCTATATATTCTGAAAAGTTTCGTAAAAAATCAATGTACTGCGCAGTGTCTACTTGCCCTTCTTTATTGAGGGTTTGAAATCTATTAACTGCATTCCTCAGTTCGGCATTGGCATAGTATTCTGGTTTAATACTAAAGGACAGGGCCCCGTAGTATTTCATGTAATTCTCGGTATTTTGCGCACTCCACATTCTTGGTAAAAGACCGACATGACCAGGATCTGGGTGTTGGAGAGCGTTCTTATAATTATTGACAATCACATATTTTCTGAGCTTCAGGTCTTTCTCGTATTTTGGTTTATCATCCTTTGGAGGGCCCGCTGGTCCAAATTGATCAGAATAATAAGCGCCGTAAAATGGACTCTCAACACTTGGATACTGCTCTCTGTTGTAATATGCGAGAAGTGACCTTGCATCTTCGGGATTATTCTCGTTGACTACCGTTTGCGCATTGGCTCTAATTGGAAGCATAAACCAGGTCGAAAACCCTATAAACATAAAAAGAGTACAGTGTACAATGAGATAAGCCGTAGGCCAACCTCTCTTTTTAGTCTCCTTTATAGCATAGAAAAACAAAGCGCTCAATACAAGTAGCATGAATATGGTTCCTGAGTTAAAAGGCATGCCCAGTTGGTTGACAAAAAATACTTCTGCACTTCCAAATAGGCTTAGTACATATGTCAAGGAATATTTAAAGACTAAAAATAGAAGAGCGATAACTGTGACGTTTATTAGGATAAACTTTTTCCAGTCTAAGGTTTTACTCTTTTTAAAGGCGTAAAGCAACCCTATAGAAGGTATAGCCAAAAAGCCCATGAATTGGATTCCAAAAACCAGACCTACCACAAAAGCGATGAGCATTAACCATTTGTGTCCTCTTTCTTTATCGAGTTCGTCAGACCATTTTAGTCCTAACCACAATAATAAGGACATCACCAAACTCGCCATGGCGTAGACTTCTGTTTCCACAGCGTTAAACCAAAAACTATCTGAAAACGACAAACTTAAAGCAGCTACAAGTGAGCCACTTAAAATAACTATGGTCTTTGGTAAGGAGTAGGATTGAGAATTAGCTTCTTCTTCGCTCCATAATTTTTGAATAAGATTAGAAGTGATTAAAAAAGTAAAAAACACAGTAAAGGCACTCGAAAATACGGATACCATATTTACCATTAGTGCGATTTTGGTGGATGCTCCAAACGCAAAAGTGGCGAAAAAGGCACCAATCATTTGGAATAGAGGTGCTCCTGGCGGATGTCCAACCTGCAATTTTGCTGAGGTAGAAATGTACTCGCCTGCATCCCAAAAGCTCCCTGTGGGTTCTACCGTTAGGCTAAAACAAATCAATGCAATTCCAAAGGAAAACCATGCGCTGTACTTCTCTAATGTTCCAAAATTTTCAATCATTTGTCATGAGTTAAAAGACCATTGGCGAAAATACCAAAAAATAGTTTTTGGAAATCTTAAGAATAGTTTAAATTTGCAGCCGCATTATGGTGCTGGCCTATGGTGTAATTGGTAACACAGCTGATTTTGGTTCAGTCGTTCAAGGTTCGAGTCCTTGTAGGCCAACAGGATGAATTAAATTGTTTACATTTACAATGTAATTCGAAGAATGATGAGGGGACTGAGGTCCCCTCTTTTATTAAATTATATGTTGCTCAAGCAGAAAGTTGATGATTTATTGGAAAAAGCGCTCATTGAGCGTTCTGATTTATTTGTTGTCGATTTCTCTGTAGGTGCAGATCATCACATACATATTACACTGGATGGCGATACTTTGGTATCTGTTCAAGATTGTATAGATATCAGCAGAGCAATTGAGCACAATCTAAATCGTGAAGAGGAAGATTTTTCGCTTCAAGTATCTTCTTGTGGTGCGACTTCACCTCTTGTTAAATTTCGACAGTATCCCAAACACATTGGGAGAAAACTTGAGGTAAAAGCAGCGGGTGAGCAGTACAAAGGAAAACTTATCGAAGCCCAAAAAGAATCTATTACTCTTGAGTGGAACGAAAGAGTGCCTAAAGAAATTGGAAAAGGAAAGAGAACAATAACACAACAACAAAAAATAGAATTTGAGCATATTGAAAAGGCAAAAGTGCTCATCACTTTTTAATGATAAATGACTAAATGGAAAATCTAGCTTTAATTGAGTCTTTTTCGGAGTTTAAAGACGACAAGTTTATTGACAGAGTAACGCTAATGGCTATTTTAGAAGATGTATTTCGCAATGCATTGAAGAAAAAATTTGGTTCAGACGAAAACTTTGATATCATTATTAACCCTGATAAGGGAGATTTAGAAATTTGGCGAAACCGGATCGTTGTAGAAGATGGAATGGTTGAGGAGCCCAATGAAGAAATTTCATTGACCGAAGCGAGAAAGATAGAACCCGACTTTGAGGTGGGTGAAGATGTTTCCGAGGAGGTAAAACTTTTAGATTTAGGAAGAAGAGCTATTCTTTCGTTGCGTCAAAATTTGATTTCTCGAATTCACGAGCACGACAATACCACTATATACAAGCAGTTTAAAGATTTAGAAGGTGAAATTTACACGGCTGAAGTGCACCACATAAGACACAAGGCAGTTATTCTTCTCGACGATGAAGGAAATGAAATAATCCTTCCAAAAGATCGTCAAATTCCTTCTGATTTCTTTAGAAAAGGGGATAATGTCAGAGGGGTTATTGAATCAGTAGAACTCAAAGGATCTAAACCATCTATTATTTTATCGAGGACTTCACCTAAGTTTTTGGAGCAATTATTTTTTCAAGAGATTCCTGAGGTTTTCGATGGATTAATCACCATCAAAAAAGCGGTTCGAATTCCAGGCGAGAAAGCAAAGGTTGCAGTAGATTCTTATGATGATAGAATTGATCCTGTAGGAGCTTGTGTCGGAATGAAAGGTTCTAGAATTCACGGTATAGTCAGAGAATTAGGAAATGAAAACATAGATGTTATTAATCATACCAATAATCAACAATTATTGATTACAAGAGCGTTGTCACCTGCTAGAATAAGCAGTGTGAAGATTGACGACGAAAAGAAAACAGCTCAGGTGTATTTGAAGCCAGAAGAGGTTTCAAAGGCCATTGGAAGAGGTGGACATAACATCCGTTTAGCAGGGCAACTGACCGGTTATGAAATTGATGTGTTCAGAGAAGGAGTTGAAGAAGATGTAGAGTTAACAGAGTTTTCAGATGAAATAGATAGCTGGATTATCAAGGAGTTCCAAAAAATTGGATTAGATACGGCTCGAAGTGTTTTAGAGTTAGATGCGGCTGATTTAGTAAAGAGAACAGATTTAGAAGAAGAAACCATAAATGAGGTCCTCAAAATTTTGAAGGCTGAATTTGAAGAATAAATTAAGCGGTTATATTTGTAAATAAGCGAAGGTATAGGCCGAATAGAAAAGAGATAACAACTATATGAGCGACACGCCAACCATTAGGTTAAATAAAGTTTTAAGAGAATTGAATATTTCTCTTGACAGGGCAGTAGACCATTTGAAAACGAAAGGAGTTGAGATAGAAGCAAGACCAACGACTAAAATTTCAAATGAGGTCTACCAAGTTTTATTGGACGAATTTCAAACTGATATGTCCAAGAAAGTGGCGTCTCAAGAGGTGGGAGAGGAACAGCGCAAGGAAAAAGAAGCCTTGAGGTTGAAAATAGAGCAAGAACAAGAAGAGAAACGAATTGCTCGAGAAAAAAAATCGGAAGAAATCATCAAGGCCAAAGCTGAACTGAGCAAACCTAAAGCTGTTGGCAAAATTGATTTAGAAGAAGGTGGTAAAGCCAATCCTAAAAAAGAGGTTGAGGCAGATGAACAACCAAAACCTGCTGCTAAAACAGAAGAGGTCGCTCCAGAAGAGAGCACCGAAGAAAGTACGACTCAAAAGAGCGCAGATCAAAAGACTGAGGCCGCGGCTCCTGAAGTAAAAGAAGTTGCTTCTACTGAAGCCAAAGAGGGTGCTGAGGAAAATGAGTCGATAAAAACGCAATATCAAAAGCTTAGTGGAATTAAACTCACTGGAGCAAAAATTGATTTGACTCAATTTGAGAAGAAGAAAAAGCAGGAGGATTCGTCAAAAGCCAAAAATCAAGATAGAGACAATAAAAAACGAAAGCGAAAGCGCATCGTTTCTGACAATAATCAAGGAAGAGACCAGAATAATCAAAACAGACGAGGAGGTAAAAACAGGCCTAAACAAGGAGTTCAAAAGGTCGAACCAACCGAAGAAGAGGTTCAAAAGCAGGTAAGAGAAACACTTGAAAAACTTCAAGGTAAATCATCCAAAGGAAAAGGGGCAAAATATAGAAGAGAAAAGAGAGATTTGCATAAAAAGCAATCTGAACTCGATTTAGAACAACAAGAGATTGAAAGTAAAATTCTCAAAGTTACAGAGTTTGTTACAGTCAATGAGCTGGCCACAATGATGAATGTCTCTACGACTCAAATTATTTCTGCCTGTATGTCTTTGGGAATTATGGTTACACTCAATCAAAGATTAGATGCAGAAACTCTGGTCATTGTAGCTGAAGAATTTGGTTTTGAAGTAGAGTTTATTACCGCTGAAATTGAAGAGTCAATCGAGGTAGACGTTGAAGATGATCCCGCGGATTTAGAGCCAAGAGCACCTATTGTCACTGTAATGGGTCACGTTGATCACGGTAAAACCTCACTTTTGGATTACATTAGAGAAGAAAACGTAATTGCAGGCGAGAGTGGTGGAATTACACAGCATATTGGAGCATATGCGGTAACTCTTGAAAGTGGTCAAAAAATGACCTTTTTAGACACTCCTGGGCACGAGGCCTTCACAGCGATGCGGGCTAGAGGGGCTCAAGTCACCGATATTGTCATAATTGTTATTGCAGCTGATGATGATATCATGCCGCAAACAAAAGAAGCCATTGCACACGCACAGGCTGCGGATGTTCCCATTGTGTTTGCCATAAATAAAATTGACCGACCTACAGCAAATCCTGATAAAATTAAAGAAGGCTTGGCCCAAATGAATTTGCTTGTCGAAGATTGGGGTGGAAAGATTCAATCGCATGATATTTCTGCCAAAACCGGCGAAGGTGTTAATGAATTGCTTGAAAAAGTGTTGCTAGAGTCAGAATTGTTGGAGCTCAAAGCGAATTATGAGCGCGATGCAGTAGGGTCTGTAGTTGAGGCTTTTCTAGATAAGGGTAGAGGATATGTTTCAACGGTATTAGTACAAAATGGAAATCTTAAAATAGGAGACTACGTCTTAGCGGGCACTTGCAGTGGTAAGGTTAGAGCAATGCAAGATGAAAGAGGTAAGCAAATTAAAGAAGCTGGTCCAGCTACTCCTATCTCAATTTTGGGTCTAGATGGAGCTCCTCAAGCAGGAGATAAATTCAATGTGATTAGAGACGAGCGTGAGGCCAAACAAATCGCATCTAAAAGAGCTCAATTACAGCGAGAACAGAACGTGAGAACACAGCGCCATATCACTCTAGACGAAATAGGCCGCCGTATCGCACTTGGAGACTTCCAAGAACTCAATATCATTTTAAAAGGTGATGTCGATGGATCCGTAGAAGCACTTACTGATTCCTTTCAAAAATTGTCCACTGAAGAAATTCAAGTCAATATTATCCATAAAGGTGTAGGAGCAATTACCGAGTCTGATGTGTTGTTAGCTACTGCCTCTGATGCAATCATTATCGGATTTAATGTAAGGCCAATGTCTAATGCAAGAGCATTAGCTGAGAAGGAAGAGATCGATATCAGAACATACTCCATTATATATGCAGCTATAGATGATATCAAGTCAGCCATGGAAGGCATGCTAAGTCCTGAGATGAAAGAAGAAGTTACGGGAACTGCAGAAATAAGAGAAACCTTCAAAATATCCAAGATTGGAACAATTGCCGGTTGTATGGTTTTAACTGGTAAGATTTTCCGTAATTCTAAAGTGAGGTTGATTCGCGAAGGCGTCGTAGTATTCGATGGTGAACTAGCGTCTTTAAAACGTTTTAAAGACGATGTCAAGGAAGTAGCCAAGGGTTATGACTGTGGAATGCAAATCAAAAACTACAACGACTTAAAGCTAGAAGATACCATTGAGGCTTATCAGGAAGTTGCTGTTCAGAAAAAATTATAAATTACTTTTTAGGGTTTAATCAAAATTGCAGAAGGGAATTTTTTTCGAATTTCTGCAAATATTCGCTCCGCTTCCAGTCGATCGTTGAAGTTGCCTAAACGAACTCTGTAGGTAGGAGTTTGGAATTCAATTCTACTCTCAAATTCTCCAAAAACTTCATTGGCTTGCTTCAACAAATCTTGGGCTTTTGTAT
Source organism: Flavobacteriaceae bacterium (assembly GCA_049596955.1). Classification (GTDB taxonomy): domain Bacteria; phylum Bacteroidota; class Bacteroidia; order Flavobacteriales; family Flavobacteriaceae; genus UBA3478. The sequence goes on along the minus strand of JBMYMD010000001.1, from coordinate 189,690 downwards.
AAGAACCGAATCCTAATTGAATTTGATAACTGCTCTCTTGAGTTCTAAGAGACGTGTAGTTTTCAAAGAGCGCTTTCATTTTTTCTGGGTCATCTTCTAGTCTTTCTTGTTGATTATCAGTTAGTAACATCTCATTTTGAGCATATAATGCTTGAGAAAAAAACAGTGAGAAAAAAAGAAGTGAAAAATAGAACTTCATAGCGATTTTTTTTACGTCATAAAATTGAGAAATTTTGTTTAATATTTTCGCTAAAATCACCTTATTTAGATTGAATATAAATTGCAAACTACTTCTTTTAAAGGTTTTAAAATAAAGGACTGAGTCTTATTTTTGAGGCCAATTTTGGAGGGGTAATTTTGCCTAGACAAGAAGTATCTCTTTCGAAAGCCACTAAATAGATAGCAATTAATTGAGTATGAGAACAAACTCAAACCAAAACCTGCCAGTATTAAACTACATTTTTAAAACTGCACTCGTATTTTTAGTGTTTACCATTGCTGCTTTTGCACAAGATGCCGCTGAAACTCCAGCTGATTTAGGTGGTGATCCAGTAGCGGGTAAACAACTCTTTAACCAAAATTGTGCTGCCTGTCACGCGCTAAATAGAAAGATGACAGGTCCTGCCTTAGCCAATGTGGAGACACGTCTAAGCGAAGATGAAGGCCTCGACAAAGAATGGCTGTATGCATGGATTAAGAATTCTGCAGGAATGATCGCTTCAGGAGATGCGTATGCCAACAAAGTGTACAATGAATACAACAAAGCCGCAATGACGGCTTTTCCTACTTTGAGCAACGCAGACATTGATAATATTTTGGCCTACACTGCGGCACCGCCTCCTGCCCCTGCAGTTGCAGCAGCTGCAGCAGATGCTCAAGTTGTCGTTGCCGAATCTGGTATTGCAGATGAATTGATTCTAGCCATTTTGGCATTGGTTTTAGCCGTACTAGTTATCATGCTCTTCACGGTTCAACGTACTTTAAAACGTTTTGCTCAGCTTTCTGGAGTAGAAGTAGTAGAAGAAAAATCTAGCGGAACACCGATTTGGAAGGCTTTTATTCAAAATCAGTTTTTAATGTTTGTTACAGTAGTTGTACTACTTCTCATGAGTGCCTATTACGCTTATGCTTATATGATGCAAATAGGAATTGATCAAGGGTATGCGCCGGTTCAACCAATTCACTATTCACACAAGATTCACGCAGGAGATAATAAAATTGAATGTACCTATTGCCATTCCTCAGCTCGAGTTTCAAAACATTCGGGAATCCCGTCGCTCAACGTTTGTATGAATTGTCATAAGTCGATTTACGAGTACAAGGGAAATCCAGAAGGTCCTTCAAAAGAAGATTTGGCTAATGGATACACCAATGAGTTCTACACCAATGAAATCAAGAAATTGTACAAGGCAGTTGGATGGGATGAACAAACACAATCCTATACAGGCGAAGCTCAGCCAGTTGAATGGGTAAGAATACACAACCTGCCAGACTTTGCTTATTTCAATCACTCTCAGCACTACAGTGTTGCAGGTGTAGAGTGTCAAACCTGCCACGGTCCTGTTGAGGAAATGGAAATCATGTATCAATACAGTCCATTAACAATGGGGTGGTGTATTAACTGTCACAGGGAAACCAACGTAGCCTTAACCGACAATCCGTATTACGAGAAAATACACGAGGCACTGTCTAAAAAGTATGGTGTTGAAGAATTAACAGCGGCCCAAATGGGAGGCCTAGAATGTGGAAAGTGTCATTATTAAAAAGCATTACAACTAAACCATGAGTTCAAATAAAAAATACTGGAGAAGTGATTTCGAATTAAACGGAGATTCTAAAGTAATCGAGTCTTTGGGAAAAGACGAGTTTACAGAAGACTTGCCCGTTGTTGGATTTTACGAAGACAAAAATGAACTTGATTCGAGCAATGCTTCGAGAAGAGATTTTTTAAAGTGGGTTGGTTTTAGCACGGCTGCAGCCACAGTTGCTGCCTGTGAGGGCCCAATTAAAAAATCTGTACCCTATGTGGTTCAGCCAGATGAAATCGTACCAGGCGTTGCAAATTACTATGCCACTTCTATATCTAACGGTTACGATTTCGCTTCTGTACTTGTAAAGACACGTGAAGGTCGACCTATTAAGGTAGAAAATAATGAAAGTGCTAAGGTGCTTGGAGGTGCTAATGCTAGAGTTCAGGCTTCCGTTTTGAGTCTTTATGATAAAAACAGAATCCAAGGGCCAATGGCAAATGGAGCTTCTATTGAATGGAACAACCTCGATACAGCCGTTACAGCACGATTAAATGCGTTAGCTGATTCAGATCAAAAAGTGGTGCTTGTAAGCCATACTAAGAGCAGCCCTTCTTACAATAGATTAGTAGCGCTTTTTGCAGAGAAGTACGATAACTTTGAACACCTTGTATACGATGCGATTTCGTCAGATTCAAGCCTTTCTGCATTTGAACAACGTTATGGTGTTCGCGCTTTAGCAGATTACGATTTCTCAAAGGCCGATGTAATCATTTCATTTGATGCTGACTTCTTGGGCGATTGGCAAGGTGGAGGATACAGTAAAGGCTATACGGCGCACAGAAAGCCAGAAAATGGAAAGATGTCGCACCACATCCAGTTAGAGTCCAATATGACACTTTCAGGTTCAAATGCGGATAAACGTATACCACTGAGTCAACACCAACAAAAGATAACACTTGCTAAGCTGTATAACACGCTAAAAGGTCAAGATGCTTCTGGTGGTTCAGACGCTTCTATGGATGCTTATGTGAGCGCCATGGCTTCCAAAGTAAAAGCCACAGGTTCTAAGGCCGTGGTCGTTTGTGGTTTAGATGATCAAATGGCTCAGTACATCACTTTAGCCATCAATGAGATGATTCAAAGTGAGGCTTTTGATATTAACAAACCGAGATATACAGCTGAAGGGAGTCTTCAAAAGTGGAATGCACTTTTAGACGACATGGAGGCCTCTAGAGTAGGAATGCTACTTCTAGATGGAGTAAACCCATTGTACAACAGTCCTGACGCTGAGCGTTTTCAGTCGGCTATGAGCAAGGTTGGATTTACGGTTTCAAGTGCCTTTTTAAATAATGAGACAGCAAGTGCGTCAACCTTTGTTGCTGCAGCCTCTCACTTTATGGAATCTTGGGGAGACATGCAGGTCAAAGCAGGATTTTATGGTTTGACACAGCCCGTGATTAGAGAACTTTTCGACACACGCCAATTTGAAGCTTGTCTGCTTAAATGGGCAGGAGTAGAAGAAAGTTATTACGATTTTGTAAGACAAACTTGGGAAACTACGATTTTAGAGGGTTCATCTTGGAATAAGGCATTGCAAGACGGTGTTTTTGTTCGTGATGAAAATGTGAGTTTGAGAAAAAGCGTTACTGAAGCAGATCAAGAATTAAGTGCTTCGAGATCGCTATCGAATACAAGAGTTAACGACAGTGAACTTGTATTGTATGCCAAAACCGGAATGGGTGATGGTAGTCAAGCGAACAATCCTTGGCTACAAGAATTCCCTGATCCAATAACCAGAACTTCATGGGATAACTATTTAACGGTATCTAAAACCGATGCTGAAAAATTAGGCTTAGTGAATGAATATGTGGCCAATGGAGGTTTAGATGGATCATATGCTAAGGTAACTGTAGGCGAACAAGTTCTAGAGAATGTACCGGTCATTGTTCAGCCAGGTCAGGCAGTAGGAACTTTTGGTTTAGCCTTTGGTTACGGAAGAAAATCAGGTATTCAAACCGAAATGCAAACTGGAGTGAATGCCTTTAAACTTTATCTAAACAACTCAAAATCTCAGCAAGTAAAAGTTGAAAAAATGAGTGGCATGCATGAATTTGCATGTGTTCAGTTGCAGAGAACATTAATGGGTAGAGGTGATATTATCAAAGAAACCGATATGAATTCTTATTTGCATGAGGATGCAGCGGTTTGGAATAAAATACCTCAGGTTTCACTTGATCACCAAGAAGTACCGGCTTCAAGTGTTGACTTATGGGACAGCTTTGATCGATCTGTAGGACACCATTTTAATATGTCTATCGATTTAAATGCGTGTACAGGTTGTGGTGCTTGTGTAATTGCTTGTCATGCTGAAAACAACGTTCCTGTAGTTGGCAAAAGAGAAATTCGAGTTTCACGTGATATGCACTGGCTCAGAATCGATCGTTATTACTCTTCAGAGGAAAGTTTTGAGGCCGATAACGAGAAAAAAGAAGATATAGATGGTCTATTTGGATCCAATGGTAGCCTTGGTGGATTTGGAGAATTAGAAAACCCTTCAAATAATCCTCAGGTCGCTTTCCAACCTGTAATGTGTCAGCATTGTAATCACGCTCCGTGTGAGACCGTTTGTCCAGTAGCGGCTACTTCGCATTCCAGACAAGGTCAAAACCACATGGCGTACAACAGATGTATTGGTACACGTTATTGTGCGAACAACTGTCCTTACAAAGTGAGAAGATTTAACTGGTTCTTATACAATCAAAACGATGAGTTTGATTTCAATATGAATAACGACTTAGGTCGAATGGTATTGAACCCAGATGTAAATGTTCGTTCTAGAGGTGTGATGGAGAAGTGTTCAATGTGTATCCAAAGAACACAAAAAACAATACTCGATGCGAAACGAGACGGTAGAGCGATCAAAGACGGTGAGTTCAACACGGCATGTTCTGCAGCCTGTGATAACGGAGCCATCGTATTTGGAGATGTGAATGATCATGAAAGTGAAATAGCTCATTTAAAAGAAAACAACAGAATGTATCACCTGTTAGAACACGTAGGAACACAGCCTAACGTATTCTACCAAGTGAAAGTTCGAAATACAGAAGAAGCCTAAACAATATTTAAATTAAACAACAACTATGGCGTCGCATTATGAAGCTCCGATACGTAAACCTCTTGTCCTTGGGGACAAAGGATACCACGACGTATCAATTGATATCGCTAAACCAGTAGAGGGAAAGGCAAATAAACAATGGTGGATTGTTTTTGGAATCTCCCTTGTGGCCTTTTTGTGGGGAATTGGTTGTATCATTTACACAATCTCAACAGGTATTGGTGTTTGGGGTCTAAACAAAACAGTAAACTGGGCTTGGGACATCACCAACTTCGTCTGGTGGGTAGGTATTGGTCACGCAGGAACCTTGATCTCTGCAGTACTACTCCTCTTTAGACAAAAATGGAGAATGGCCATCAACAGATCTGCTGAAGCGATGACCATATTTTCAGTTATTCAAGCAGGTTTGTTTCCAATTATACACATGGGTAGACCTTGGCTTGCTTATTGGGTATTACCAATTCCAAATCAATACGGGTCTTTGTGGGTGAATTTTAACTCGCCTTTACTTTGGGACGTATTTGCGATTTCAACTTATTTATCGGTTTCTCTTGTATTCTGGTGGACAGGGTTATTACCAGATTTTGCCATGATTAGAGATAGAGCGGTCAAGCCATTTCAAAAGAAAATTTACAGTTTACTCAGCTTTGGTTGGACAGGTAGAGCAAAAGATTGGCAACGATTCGAAGAGGTTTCATTAGTGCTTGCAGGTCTTGCCACTCCTCTTGTACTTTCGGTACACACGATTGTATCTTTTGACTTCGCCACATCGGTAATACCAGGTTGGCACACCACTATTTTTCCACCGTATTTCGTTGCTGGGGCAATCTTCTCTGGTTTCGCGATGGTGAATACTCTTCTTATCATTATGAGAAAGGTTGTGGGGCTTGAAGCTTATATCACCGTTCAACATATCGAATTGATGAACATCGTAATTATGATTACGGGTTCAATCGTAGGATGTGCCTATATCACAGAGTTATTTATCGCTTGGTATTCTGGTGTAGAATACGAGCAGTACGCATTCTTAAACAGAGCGACTGGACCCTACTGGTGGGCATATTGGTCAATGATGACCTGTAATGTATTCTCTCCACAATTCATGTGGTTTAAAAAATTGAGAACAAGTATTATGTTCTCCTTCTTTATCTCCATTGTTGTGAATATAGGAATGTGGTTTGAGCGTTTTGTAATCATTGTTACTTCGTTACACAGAGATTACCTGCCATCTTCATGGACCATGTTCTCTCCAACTTTTGTCGATATTGGAATTTTTATAGGTACGATCGGATTTTTCTTTGTGTTGTTCTTATTGTATTCTAGGACATTCCCGGTAATCGCTCAAGCTGAAGTAAAGTCAATACTCAAATCTTCAGGAGCGCGTTTCAAAGAATTGCGCGACTCAGGAAAACCATTATATGAAATGCCAGCTCGTGGAGTAGTACGAGAGTATGACGAAGCTACAGGAGAAGTAATTTCAAATTCGCAATCAACTAATAATCTGGACTAAAATGGCTACAAAATTAATTCGAGCATTATACACAGATGACGACATTCTAATGAATGCTGTTAAAGCGGTTAGAGAAAAGAAACTGCATATCGAAGAGGTGTACACGCCTTTTCCGGTCCACGGATTAGACAAAGCCCTCGGTTTAGAGGATACACGTATTTCAGCTGCTGCATTCATATATGGGTGTTTAGGCTTGTCCGTAGCCATTACAATGATGAATTACATCATGATTCAAGATTGGCCTCAAGATATCGGTGGTAAACCGAGCTTTAGCTTCTTTTTGAATATGCCTGCCTTCGTCCCAGTAATGTTCGAGATGACCGTATTTTTTGCAGCCCACTTGATGGTAATCACCTTTTATTTAAGAAGTAGAATGTGGCCATTTAAAGAAGCTGAAAATCCAGACGTGCGAACAACCGACGATCACTTTTTAATGGAAGTAGCTTTAAAAGGTGATTTAAAAGAACTTCAGGAGTTTTTATTAGACACAGGTGCTGTTGAAGTTCAAATACCAAAAAACAATGAATAACATGAAATCGACTTTACCATATATCATAGCATTGAGTCTAGTATTGACATTGACGTCTTGTTTTGACAAAAACAAACCCAACTTTCAGTACATGCCTAATATGTATGAGTCTGTGGGGTATGAGACCTATCAAGAGTCTGACTTATTTCCAGAAGGTACAGCTGCAATGCTTCCTGCTGACAATACGATTCCTAGAGGATGGATGCCTTACGAATTCGAGAATACTATAGAGGGCAAAGAAGCAGCAAGAGCTCAAGAAAGTCCGCTATCAACGGATCAAGGTGAGGAAAACCTCAGTAAAGGAAAAGAACTATACGATGTTTATTGTGCCATTTGTCATGGAGCTAAAGGTGATGGTCAAGGACACTTAGTAAAAAGAGAAAAAATTCTAGGGGTACCTAGTTATGCCGATCAGGGTAGAAATATTACCGTGGGAAGCACTTATCACACCATTTATTATGGACTAAATTCAATGGGTTCATACGCAGCTCAATTGAGTAATGAAGAGGAGATTTGGCAGATTTCCGAATACGTAATGAAATTAAAGACAGACCTAACAAAATAAGAAAACAAAACTATGTATCAGTTTTCAAATAGATTTAGATTAGTAACCTTCGTTTTAATGGCCCTCGGCTTGTTGGGACTTGGTTATGGATTTTTAAGTGCTCCTTCAAACGTAGACGAGGCCAAGGCGATGATGGCGGCCGGTCATGACGAGCACGGTTCAGGCCACGGCGATGAATCTCATCAAAGCGATGCTCACGGTGAGGAGACTCATGAGTATCACCTTGAAGAAGCAGTGGTAGCCGAAGCAGGCCATCACGAAGAGGAAGGTCATCACGAAGAGGAAGGTCATCACGAAGAAGCAGGAAATCAAGCTCATCACAGTTCAGGTCATGGCGCCGAACAGGCACATGGTTCTCACGATGCATCTCATGATCAGCACATGTTAGATCAGATGAAAAATAGACCTTGGTCAGCGTTTTATGTAGCAGCATTATTTAGCTTTTTGATCGCTCTTGGGGTACTTGCATTTTATGCTATACAAAGAGCTTCTCAAGCAGGATGGTCTCCACTCTTATTTAGAGTAATGGAAGGTATTACAGCTTATCTCATTCCGGGTGCGGCAATTCTATTCTTATTTTTTGTATTGAGTTCTATGCACCTGAATCATTTATTCGTTTGGATGGATGCTGACGTAGTTGCACACGATAAGCTCATTCAGAACAAATCAGGATACTTGAATTCACCCTTCTTTTTATTGAGAGCATTGTTCTTTATGGGAGGTTGGATTTTTTACCGCCAACTTTCAAGAAAGTATTCCTTAGCGCAAGACCTTGCCACTGACGATTCTAACTTTGTCAAAAACTTTAGGTGGTCAGCAGGATTTTTAGCCTTTTTCTTGGTAACGGAGTCAATGATGTCTTGGGACTGGATCATGAGTGTAGACCCTCACTGGTTTAGCACCTTATTTGGATGGTATGTATTTGCATCCTTTTTCGTTTCGGGTATTACAACTATTGCACTAGTGACAATGTATTTGAAATCTAAAGGTTACTTAGAAATCATCAATGACTCACACATACACGATCTCGCTAAATTCATGTTTGGAATTAGCATTTTTTGGACTTACCTGTGGTTTAGTCAGTTCATGCTTATTTGGTATGCAGATATCCCAGAAGAGGTCACGTATTACGTGATGCGATTCGAGAACTATAAAGTTCCGTTTTTCGGAATGCTAGCTCTGAATTTCATCTTCCCATTATTAGTTTTAATGAGAAGTGACTACAAGCGTGTGAATTGGTTTATTCAAGTCACTGGAATCGTCATTTTATTTGGGCATTACATGGATTTTTTCAACATGATTATGCCAGGAACTGTTGGAGCATATTGGGGCTTCGGCATAGCTGAATTAGGTGGTATTCTATTCTTTGCAGGATTGTTCTTATACGTAATTTTCACTGCATTGACCAAGACGCCACTTACACCGAAACGCAATCCTCTCATCGAAGAGAGTAAACATTTTCACTATTAATAACCAGAAAGTAAACGATAGATGTCAACAGTATTAATTTTAACAGTAGTCGTATTAGTTGGAGTTGCCATTTGGCAAATGGGTAAGATTTTTGAGATTTCTCAACTAGGGGCAAAGTCAAAAGTTCATTCTGGAGTTGCCAACGATGAAGACAACAATTACAACGGTCTTCTAATATTTTTGTTTCTGGTATTTATCTACGGAATTACCATATTCAGTTTTGCTCGATACACAAAATTTTTATTGCCCATTTCGGCCTCCGAACACGGATTAGATACCGATCAATTGATGTGGATTTCAATGGTCATCATTATGTTCGTACAGACCATTACGCAGTTTTTACTGCACTATTTCGGATATAAATACCGAGGAAAAACAGGTCAGAAAGCACTCTTTTTCGCCGATAATGATAGATTAGAATTTATCTGGACCATCATTCCTGTGATTGTTTTAGCCGGACTTATTCTATACGGATTATATGCGTGGACAAACATCATGGATATCAACGACGAGGATGATCCGCTAATTGTGGAGCTCTACGCACAGCAATTTAACTGGACAGCGCGATACGGTGGAGAAGATAATGTTCTTGGTGAAGCAAGTGTTCGACTTATTGATATTAACCGTGCCAATGTTTTAGGTTTAGATGAATCAGACCCTTATGCCGAAGATGATGTAATCGTGAAGGAATTACACCTTCCTGTGGGGCGAAAGGTTAACTTTTACATGAGATCACAAGACGTATTGCATTCGGCTTATATGCCTCACTTTAGAGCGCAAATGAATTGTGTACCAGGTATGGTGACTCAGTTTTCATTTACACCTACCATGACTACAGAGGAGATGCGCTTACAGCCTGAAGTCATTGAAAAAGTAAGAAGAACAAATAAAATACGTGCAGAACGTGCAGCAAATGGCGAGCCTAATAGCGAGCCTTGGGAGTTTGATTATCTCCTTCTGTGCAACAAAATATGTGGAAAATCGCATTACAATATGCAAATGAAAATCATTGTTGAATCTGAAGAAGATTACAACAAATGGATGGCAGAGCAGCGTTCTTTTATAGAGACCGTAGCTCCTGTACAATAAAACGCAAATTGAATTAAGAAAAAAAAACTGTTATGGCTCACGATTTAGAACACCATCACAAAGAAACATTTATTACGAAGTACATCTTTAGTCAAGATCATAAGATGATTGCTAAGCAATATTTGATTACAGGATTAATTACCGGATTTATAGGGATTGCAATGTCCTTATTGTTCCGTATGCAATTGGCATGGCCAGGAGAATCTTTTCCTGTATTCCAAGCCATATTGGGAAAATGGGCTCCTGACGGAGTAATGGATGCAGATATTTATCTCGCACTTGTAACCATCCACGGAACACTTATGGTCTTTTTTGTATTGACCGCAGGATTGAGTGGAACTTTTAGTAACCTGCTTATTCCATTGCAGATAGGAGCACGAGATATGGCTTCTGGATTTTTGAACATGCTTTCTTACTGGATGTTCTTTGTATCTAGTGTCATCATGGTGGCTTCTATTTTTATAGAATCTGGACCTGCTGCTGCGGGATGGACGATTTATCCTCCACTTTCAGCCTTACCACAAGCTCAGCCTGGTTCTGGTACGGGGATGACGATGTGGCTTCTCTCTATGGCCATATTCATTGCATCTTCTCTATTGGGATCATTGAATTATATCGTTACAGTAATAAATCTCAGAACAAAAGGTATGACCATGACCAGATTACCTCTAACGATTTGGGCGTTTTTTGTTACGGCCATTATTGGAGTAGTATCTTTCCCGGTTTTACTTTCTGCAGCATTGCTATTACTTATGGATCGCAGTTTTGGAACTTCTTTTTTCCTTTCGGATATTTTTATTCAGGGAGAGGTTTTACACTATCAAGGAGGGTCTCCTGTATTATATGAGCACTTATTCTGGTTCTTAGGTCACCCTGAGGTATACATCGTTTTGTTACCAGCTTTGGGAATCACTTCTGAAGTTATGGCCACCAATGCGAGAAAACCGATTTTTGGATATAGAGCGATGGTTGCATCTATTATCGCAATCGCTTTCTTATCAACAATTGTTTGGGGTCACCACATGTTCATCTCAGGAATGAATCCATTCTTAGGTTCTGTATTTACATTCACAACACTACTCATTGCGATTCCATCAGCTGTAAAAGCATTTAACTATATCACTACACTCTGGAAAGGAAACCTTCAGCTTAACCCCGCGATGTTATTCTCGATTGGCTTGGTGTCAACCTTTATTACAGGAGGATTAACAGGTATTATTTTAGGTGACAGTGCCTTGGATATCAATGTTCACGACACTTACTTCGTGGTTGCTCACTTCCACTTGGTTATGGGTATTTCTGCACTTTACGGATTATTTGCTGGAGTGTACCACTGGTTCCCTAAAATGTTCCAAGGTAGAATGATGAACAAGAATTTAGGATATGTACACTTTTGGGTAACTGCGATATGTGCTTATGGTGTATTCTTCCCAATGCACTTTGTCGGAATGGCTGGTGTACCGAGAAGATATTACCAAAATACAGCATTCCCTATGTTTGACGAATTGCAAGATGTTCAGGTATTAATGACCATGTTTGCTTTAATCGCTGGGGCAGCTCAATTGGTGTTTGTTTACAACTTTATATACAGTATTTTCTACGGAAAGCGAGGACCTCAGAATCCATGGAATTCTAATACTTTAGAATGGACTGCTCCTCAGGAACACTTCCACGGAAACTGGGAAGGAGCTATTCCAGAAGTACACCGTTGGGCTTACGATTACAGTAAGACCTACGAAAATGGAGAATACATTCTTGAGGGTCAAGATTTCGTTCCTCAGCACATTCCATTACAAGAGAATGAAGAAGAGCTGAACCACTAAGCTCAAACCTTATAAAATTTAAAGGCCTTTCATTGAAAGGCCTTTTTTTTGCTGAGCTCAATAGATGAATATTGGTTATTTTTATAGCTCAAGAACTAAGCAGAACATGAACAGTCATTTAGATGCCAGTGGAGCTCATTTTGAGTCTGAAGATCACGAAGTCGAAAAGGTATTGCGTCCTAAAGGCTTTGATGACTTCACAGGCCAAGACGCTATTCTTGAAAACTTAAAAGTCTTTGTAGAGGCCGCTAATTTGAGAGGTGAGGCGCTAGATCACACTCTTTTACACGGACCACCGGGTCTAGGAAAAACCACACTTGCCAACATCTTAGCCAATGAACTCGATGCAGCCATTAAAATCACCTCTGGGCCTGTCCTAGATAAACCTGGAGATCTGGCTGGTTTGTTGACCAATTTAGAAGAGCGAGATGTGCTATTCATTGACGAGATACATCGCTTATCTCCTGTAGTAGAGGAATACCTCTATTCGGCAATGGAAGATTTCAAAATCGATATTATGATTGAATCTGGTCCTAATGCACGAACGGTTCAGATCAATCTAAAACCCTTTACTCTTGTCGGTGCAACTACTAGATCTGGTCTACTCACTGCCCCAATGAGAGCTCGCTTTGGTATACAATGTCGTCTCTCCTATTATTCCACACCATTATTGTCTCATATCGTACAACGATCTGCAGGAATATTGAATGTGCCAATAGGCGAAGAGGCTGCTATTGAAATTGCAGGAAGAAGTAGGGGAACCCCTAGAATTTGTAATGCCTTATTGAGAAGAGTGCGAGATTTTGCCCAAATTAAAGGAGATGGTAATATTGATATTAAAATTGCACAATACGGATTGAATGCCTTGAATGTAGACACCCATGGTTTAGACGATATGGACAATAGGATCTTATCCACCCTTATTGACAAATTTAAAGGAGGCCCCGTAGGAATTAATACTTTGGCAACCGCTGTTTCAGAAAGTCCTGAAACTATAGAAGAAGTTTACGAACCTTTTCTTATTCAAGAGGGGTTTATTGTTCGCACCCAGCGAGGTCGAGAAGCGACCGAAGCGGCTTATAAGCACCTAGGGCGAAGCCGACCATCCAACGCTATGGATTTATTTAACAACGAATAAAACATTGAATCAAGGAGCAAAATACGCGTCTCTAATAAAAGAGAAGGCCAAGAATTTGGGTTTTATGGCCTGTGGAATTTCAAAGGCTGATTTTTTAGAAGATCAGGCTCCGAGACTTGAAAAGTGGCTAAAGCAAGGGCACCACGGAGAGATGTCTTATATGGAACGCAATTTTGACAAACGCCTTGATCCGCGCCTTTTGGTTGACGGTGCAAAATCGGTTGTAAGTCTACTCTATAATTATTATCCCTCCGAGGAAAATAGAATTGCCACAGATTCATATAAGATTTCAAAGTACGCATACGGTAAAGATTATCACAAGGTGATTAAAGATTTGCTTTATGAACTACTTCACGAAATTCAGCGTGAAATCGGCGAGGTACACGGCCGTGTTTTTGTAGACTCGGCACCTATCTTAGAAAAGGCTTGGGCAGAGCGTTCGGGTTTAGGCTGGGTTGGTAAAAACACCAACTTAATTCAAAAACAAACGGGATCTTATTTCTTTATTGCAGAACTTATTATCGATTTAGAGCTCGAAGCAGATTCGCCAACGACAGACCACTGTGGTTCATGCACAGCCTGTATTGATGCTTGTCCAACTCAAGCGATCATAGAGCCCTACAAACTCGACGGCAGCAAATGCATATCGTATTTCACCATAGAGTTAAAAGAAGAGATTCCACAGGCGTACAAAAATCAATTTGAAGATTGGATTTTCGGCTGTGACGTATGCCAAGATGTTTGTCCTTGGAACAAGTTTTCAAAACCCCATGGACAAAAGCTGTTTGAATTACCTGAAACTTTAAAATCTTTCGAAAAAGCTGACTGGCATGATCTCACTGAAGCCACCTTTGGAAGACTCTTCAAAGAGTCGGCTATTCAGCGTACAAAATACCAAGGTATAAAACGCAATATTGATTTTGTCAGTACACAAAAGTAATTATCTTGCACTTCAACTAAACTTAACTAATGATGAATCAATTGCAAAATCTCGATTTAATCGTCATTTTTTTATACCTCATAGGTATAATTGTGTACGGTATTTCTAAATCCAAACGCTCAAGTTCAGAAGATTATTTTCTAGGAGGACGAACGATGAGTTGGCCTATAGTGGGAATAGCATTATTCTCAGCAAATATTTCCAGTTCAACTCTCGTGGGGTTAGCCTCTGATGGATTTCAAACCAATATCAATGTGTACAACTACGAGTGGTATGCCGTTGTGATTCTTATCATTTTTGCGATATTCTTTTTACCCTTTTATTTAAAATCTGGGGTGTATACCATGCCAGAATTTTTACAGAAACGTTATGACAAGCGTTCAAGGTATTACTTCTCATTGATCACCATTATTGGGAATGTGATGGTCGATACAGCAGCTGCACTTTACGTGGGATCAATCGTATTGAAGTTACTTTTTCCCGAGGTTTCATCGACAACCATTATCATATTATTGGCCATAGCCGCTGCCGCCTACACCATACCAGGAGGTCTCAATTCAGTGATTCAAACTGAAGTCATTCAGGCTGTTTTATTGATTATTGGCTCTTGCTTGATTACCTATTTTGCTTTTGATCAGCTCGGTGGAGGATGGAGTACTATGATGAGTTCTTTAGATGAATTATTAGCAGCTGGAGGAGTTGATTTTGGTGAGAGAGCAGCAAATAGAAAATACATTCCCACCACTGCGAATGAGGTCTTTAGTGTCGTACGTCCTAGTAATGACGAATTTATGCCATGGTGGGGTTTAATTTCAGGAGTAGCATTATTGGGCTTTTATTTCTGGGCCAATAACCAATTTATGGTTCAGCGTGTCTTAGGGGCTAAAGATTTAAATCACGGTCGTTGGGGCGCCTTATTTGCAGGATTTTTAAAGCTCCCAGTAATTTTCATTATGATTGTACCTGGTGTACTAGCACTGCTGTTATTTAATACCCTTGACATTAGTGAACTTGGATATATGACCGCTAACGGGGTTTGTGAAAATTTAAGTGACTGCCCGAATTTGACCTATCCAGTCTTGTTGTTTCAATTGTTGCCAAGTGGAATTTTGGGCTTGGTAGTAGCTGGATTACTCGCAGCAATGATGTCTTCGGTATCTGCAACCTTTAATTCAGCTTCAACGCTAATCACTATGGATTTTGTCAAACAAATCAAGCCTGATTTGAGCAGCCAACGTTTGGTGCGAGTAGGTCAGTTGTCTACACTTATTCTTGTTATTTTGGCTTCTGCTTGGGTACCTTATATCGAACAAGTAAGTGACTCCTTGTGGGGATACTTACAATTAGTTATTGCATTTACATCGCCTCCAGTGGTTTCGGCTTTTGTTTTAGGTCTTTTTTGGAAAAAAGCAAACCGCCATGGTGCTTTTTTTAGTCTCATAGGAGGAGGGATTTTTGCAGTATTTATGATTCTCTCTATGTCATTTGGATGGAGTACATACATCAATGAATTACACTTCTTAGCCAAAGCGAATCTGTTGTTCGCCATCAGTGTGCTGATTCATATCGTTGTGAGTCTTGCATCGGCTGCACCGGATGCAGAGGTAGTTGCAAATTTCACCTACAAAAAAGCCATTTACGATCAAGAGACAGCAGAATTAAAGTCACTTCCTTGGTATCAGAATTATAGAATTCTGGCTATTATCTTAGGTGTGATCACCGTTATTGTTGTTGGTTTTTTTTGGTAATTAATTGAGATTCATTCCATAGAATAGATTCAAAAGAATTAATTTTAATTGAAAATTCTAGGTTTATGAGCAATTCAAAGCAAAAAAGAGAGGCTTTAGTTTATCACGCAAAGCCTTCTCCAGGAAAAATTGCTATCATCCCCACCAAACCCTACCAAACCCAAAGAGATTTAGCGCTGGCTTATTCTCCTGGGGTTGCGGAACCCTGCTTAAGGATAGAAGCTGAGGCAGATGACGTTTATAAATACACCTCAAAAGGAAATATTGTTGCGGTCATTTCCAACGGTACTGCGGTTTTAGGCTTGGGCGATATCGGTCCTTTGGCGGCCAAACCCGTAATGGAAGGTAAGTGTCTGCTCTTCAAAATATTTGCAGATATCGATGGAATCGACATCGAATTAGATACTAAAAACGTTGACGAATTTGTTGAAACAGTTAAGCGAATCGCTCCTTCTTTTGGGGGAATCAATCTAGAGGATATTAAAGCGCCTGAGGCCTTCGAAATAGAACAGCGTCTTATTGAAGAGCTCGATATCCCTGTTATGCATGACGATCAACACGGAACGGCAATAATTTCTGCAGCGGCACTTTTAAATGCGATAGAATTAGCAGATAAAAAAATAGACGAGGTTAAAATTGTGGTTAGTGGAGCTGGAGCGGCTGCAGTTTCCTGTACACGACTCTACAAAGCGTTTGGTGCTAAATCAGAGCACATTGTAATGCTAGATAGTAAGGGTGTGATTCGAAAAGACAGATCAAATTTAACGAGTCAAAAACTAGAGTTCGCTTCTGATCGTAAAATAGATACTTTAGAAGAGGCCTTAGTCGGTGCAGATGTTTTTATCGGATTGTCTATTGCTGATATTGTCACTCCCGAAATGCTCAAAACAATGGCCGCTAATCCTATTGTATTTGCCATGGCCAACCCAGATCCAGAAATTGCCTATGATTTAGCTATTCAAACAAGGGAAGATATCATCATGGCTACTGGCCGATCTGATCACCCAAATCAGGTCAACAATGTTTTAGGTTTTCCATTTATTTTTAGAGGAGCCCTAGATGTGCGTGCACGCAAAATCAATGAAGCCATGAAAATGGCAGCTGTAAGGGCATTGGCTGATTTGGCCAAGGAACCGGTCCCTGAACAGGTGAATATAACATATGACATCACCAAGCTCACCTTTGGAAAAGACTATATCATCCCCAAACCGTTTGACCCTAGATTGATTAGTAAAATACCTATTGCTGTTGCAAAGGCTGCTATTGATTCTGGAGTGGCACGCAAAGAAATCAAAGATTGGGAGCGTTATGAAGAGCAATTAATTGTCCGATCTGGTAATGATGACAAGTTTGTTCGTTCGATGCAAGCCATTGCTAAGAAAAATCCTAAACGGGTTGTGTTTGCAGAAGCCGATCAGATTGATGTGCTTAAGGCAGCTCAATACGTACACGACGAAAATATAGCTACCCCTATCTTACTCGGTGATCTCGAAGTGATTTTAAGTCTCAAAGAAGAAATTGAGTTTGATGCGGATATTGAAATTATTGATCCGAGTAGTGACAACGAGCGAGCCAAGCGACACGAATTTGCAGAGTTGTTGATGCAGACCAACAAACGCAAAGGCTTGACGAAATATCACGCGAAGTCCATTATGATTCAACGCAATTATTTTGCTTCGATGATGGTGAGAACCGGTGCTGCTGACGCAATGATTTCAGGATATTCCAGGGCATTCCCCATGGTATTACGTCCGGTTTTTGAGGTTATAGGAACGGCAGAGGGTGTTCAAAAGGCGGCGACTATGAATGTCATGTTAACCAGCAGAGGACCATTGTTTTTGGCGGATACGGCTATTAATGTAGATCCAACAGCTGAAGAACTCGCTGAAATAGCATTAATGACAGCTAATGCGGTTAAAGACCTCGGTTACAAGCCTACAATTGCTATGCTGTCGCATTCGAATTTTGGGTCTTCTAAAAAAGCACAGGCAGTTAAAGTTAGTCAGGCCGTTCAAATGATGCACAAGTATTATCCTGAAATTGACATCGATGGAGAAGTACAATCTGATTTTGCACTTAACCCAGAAATGACTGCAAATGATTTTCCTTTTTCAAAACTGACGGGTAAAAAAGTGAATACTCTTATTTTTCCGAACCTCGATGCGGCTAATATTACCTATAAATTGATGAAAGAATTACATGGGGTTAAATCTATTGGGCCAATCATGCTGGGCTTGAATCATCCCGTTCACATTTTGCAACTCAGGGCGAGTGTAGATGAAATTGTAAACATGGCCACTTTCGCAGTCGTCGATGCCCAAAAACAAACCAAAGCATGATTACATTTTTAAGAGGAAGATTGATCGAAAAGAATCCCACACATATCATCGTGGAATGCAATGGAGTTGGGTACCACGTAGACATATCATTACACACCTATGGATTAATTCCCAATGAAGAATCGGTTCAAATTCACACCTATCTTCAAATTAAAGAAGACAGCCATACCTTATACGGATTTTTTGATACTAGCGAACGAGAAATCTTTAAACTTTTGATCAGTGTAAATGGAATTGGAGCTTCAACCGCTCGAACCATGTTGTCTTCGTTAAATCCAGATGAGATAGGAACAGCAATTGCTCAAGAGGATGTAAAGAAAATACAAAGCGTTAAGGGAATTGGATTAAAAACAGCCCAGCGTGTAATTATTGATTTAAAAGATAAAATCAGCAAGGTAGAAATCAGTGAAAACTTTGTGGGTATAGGTGCTGCACTGCAGCAAAAAGACGAGGCCATTGCGGCTTTAGAAGTTTTAGGCTACAACAAAAAATCTTCTGAAAAAATCATCGACACATTGCTAAAGACAGACGCCGAAATGTCTGTTGAGCAATTGATAAAACAAGCTTTAAATCGTCTTTAGGGTCTATGCTTCAAAGAATCAAAAAAAATGTAATCGTTTTCTTTTTGCTTGGAGTTTCATTTAGCTCGGCGCAAGAGCAGACTGCATCTGATTCTATTCCAACCGGCCCTGCAATGGGTAAATTACCTGCTCTAACCTATGATGGATTGCAATCGAAGTATACCTATGATGCCTTGTCAAATCAATATGTTCTTAGGTCATATCTCGGAGCAAACATCATTGGTTTTCCAAAAATTTTAAGTCCAGACCAATACTTCGAGTGGGTTAAAAAAACACAAATCAAATCGTATTTTAAAACGAAAATAGAAGCCGTTGAAGGAAGAACTAGTGGGTCTCAGGAGAATCAAAGAAACTTGTTGCCAGAGTTCTATATCAACAACGATTTCTTTGAAACCGTATTTGGAGGAAATGAAATTGAAATTATTCCAAGTGGTTCAATCGCAGTTGATTTAGGTGTTTTATGGCAAAAGAACGACAACCCTTCACTTTCGCCTCGTAACCGCACCAATACTTCGTTTGATTTTGATCAAAGAATCGGGGTGGGGATTAACGGAAAAATAGGAGAGCGACTTCAAATCAATGCCAATTACGATACTGAAGCTAGTTTCGACTTTCAAAACATATTTAAATTGGATTACACGCCTACTGAGGACGATATCATTCAAAGTATTGAAATTGGTAATGTGAATATGCCGTTAGCCACATCGCTGATACAAGGGGCAGAGCGGTTGTTTGGGGTCAAAACCCAATTACAATTTGGTAAAACGACGGTTACGGCAGTATTCTCAGAACAGCAATCACAAAATAATTCCATACAGGTGCAAGGGGGAGCAGCTGTTAATGAATTTGAGTTGAGTCCTATTGATTATGACGAAGATCGACATTTCTTTTTGGCACAATACTTTAGAAATCAATACGACAGAGCCTTAGAAAATTACCCATTTATCAATTCTCAAATTCAAATTACACGTCTTGAAGTATGGGTGACCAACAGAAGTCAACAAACTCAAAACATTAGAAATATTGTAGCTCTGCAAGATTTAGGTGAGCCTAATATTGAAGACACACGAATTGGGCGTTTGCGTCCTGATTTGACTGATTTTTTAAATCCGCAATCCGCAGTAGGATTACCGCAGAATAAGGCCAATAAATTCAATCCTGAAAACAATGGTGCTCCGACTTATTTGACTAGTGCCATCAGATCAATCGCCACTGTTGAGCAAGGATTTGATATCCCCTCATACACTATAAATCAAGGATTTGATTACAGTTATTTAGAGAACGCTAGAAAACTAGAGATTGGTCGCGACTATCAGCTCAATGAACAGCTGGGGTATATCTCTCTGCGTCAAAAATTAAGTAACGATGAGGTGTTGGGAGTCGCCTATCAATATACCTATAACGGTGAAGTGTACCAGGTTGGAGAATTTGCCAATGGAACAGCGTCTATACCTACAGGCGATTTAAATCCTTCAGACAATCAAAATCTTGTGGTCAAGATGCTTAAGAGCAATATTACAAATGTCAATGATCCTATTTGGGACTTGATGATGAAAAATATTTATGCTACGGGTGCTTTTGGACTTACTCAAGAAGACTTCAAAGTTCAAATTTTTTATAACGATCCCAGTCCGAGAAATTATATTACACCAGCAGAGGGGAGCAGTTTTTGGCCAACTGCATTCACAGATCGCAGTTTACTCAATATTTTCAATTTTGACCGCTTAAATATTTATCGGGATTTACAGGAAAAAGGAGATGGCTTTTTTGATTATCTAGAAGGAGTCACCATCGATTCAGAAAATGGATTAATTCTTTTTACCAAGGTGGAGCCCTTTGGATCTTTTCTCTTTGAATCCTTGCGCTCACAAGAAGAAGAGAATTATGAGGATGAAAACAGTCAATCATATAATCCCAATCAAGACAAATTCGTCTTTAGAGATCTTTATGCTAAGACTAAAGCAGCTTCTCTTCAAAATGCAGAAAAGAATAGATTTCGAATCAAAGGAAGTTACAAAAGTCAATCCGGTTCTTCCGGAATTCCAATAGGAGCGTTCAACGTGGCAAGAGGATCGGTTCGGGTTACGGCTGGAAGTCGAATTCTGCAAGAAGGAATTGATTACACTGTTGATTATGAAGCTAGCACTGTTCAAATATTAGATCAGAGTATTCAAAATAGTAATTTGCCTATCCAAATAAGTGTTGAAGACAACGCTGTATTTGGTCAGCAAACTAGGCGATTTAGTGGTGTCAATGTGGACCATGTATTCAATGATAAGCTGAGAATTGGAGCAACCTGGTTAAATTTAAGTGAACGACCATTAACTCAAAAAGCGAATTTTGGAGTTGAGCCTGTCAACAATACGGTTTATGGATTTAACGGTCAGTTCAGTACTGAGCTTCCTATTTTAACTCGAATCGCCAATTTATTTCCAAATGTTGAAACGGAGGTGCCCTCTAAAGTTTCTATTCGGGCAGAGTTTGCCGCTTTAAGACCTAACGCACCTAGAATTGCTGATTTTAATGGAGAGACTACTTCGTACATTGATGATTTTGAAGGAGCTCAAGCATTTTTAGACATTAAAGGAGCGCAATCTTGGTCTATGTCATCGGCACCTTTGGCTTATTTTCAAGACGGTCTAGAAGGATCAGGGCCCACAGACCCCAATAATTTGCGCAACGGATACGGTCGGGCAAAATTGGCTTGGTATTCTATTGATCCTATTTTTTACACCTCACAACGCCCTTCTTCTTTAAATCTGGACGATATCTCAACAAATGCGACAAGACGTATTTTTATCGACGAGATTTTCCCTCAAATCGACATTGCTCAGGGTCAAACTACAGTACAAAGCACCTTGGATTTGGTGTACTATCCGGAAGAGAAAGGTCCGTATAACAACGATCCAAATTTTGATCAGCGCAGTGACGATCAAAAATGGGGAGGAATAACCAAGGCTTTAAACACTACGAATTTTGAACAGGCTAATATAGAATACATACAGTTTTGGCTTTTAGATCCTTATGTTGATGGAATCACCCAAACTCCAGGGGAGTTGGTATTCAACATTGGTAATATTTCTGAAGACATCTTGAAAGATGGTCAAAAACAATACGAAAACGGTTTGGCAGTGCAAGATGCCTTAAATAACAGTATAGCAAGCAGTTGGGGTGTTGTTCCTAACAAACAATCCCTAGTATACGCTTTCGATGCAGATGATGGCAATAGGCAGCTTCAAGATTTGGGTTATGATGGTCTGGCAGACGCATCAGAATCGGGGATATATACATCTAATTCCGGAGAAGACCCAGCTTTGGATAATTATGAATACTACCTCAATAGAGATGGGGGTATTTTAAATCGTTATTTCAACTTCAATAATCCAGAGGGTAACGCGCCTACTGCAGTTTCTAACACAGATCGAGGATCAACAACCTTACCTGATGTAGAAGATGTAGACCGAGATTTGACGATGAACACAGTCAACGCTTATTTTGAGTACCGCATTCCTATAGGACCTAATACTTCAATAAATGACAGATTTGTAACCGATATTAGAGCAGGTGAGACTCAATTATTACCTAATGGACAACAACTTAACCGTCGTTGGATTCAATATAAAATTCCTTTGTCTGAATTTGATTCTGCAGTAGGGGGGATCACTGATTTCAGATCGATGAGTTTCTTGCGTATGTATTTAACAGGGTTTAGTTCGACCACTGTTTTGCGCTTTGCTACCTTGGATCTGGTTCGTGGAGATTGGAGAAATTATACGCGAAGTCTACAGCCTTTAGTAGATGCCAACTATCAAGATGACGGAACGCTAGTGGATGTAAATACTGTAAACGTAGAAGAAAATGCCAATAGAACTCCTATTCCTTATACACTTCCTCCAGGAGTAGTTCGGGAACAAATCAACACCAACAATACCATTATACGTCAAAATGAGCAGTCGTTGTCGTTTAGAGTGGAACAGCTCGAACCGGGAGATGCTAGGGGAGTGTTTAAAAATGTAAACCTGGATTTGCGCCAATATAAACGTTTAAAAATGTTTATGCACGCGGAGTCTATTTTTGAAAACGATTATTTGGCTGAAGACTTGCCTATTGTAAGTTTTGTGCGCTTGGGCACCGATTTTGTTGAAAATTATTATCAGGTTGAATTGCCTTTAAAGTTTTCTAATTACAGCAGTGTTACTGCTGAAGAGATTTGGCCCAACGAAAATGATCTAGATATCAATTTTGATGATCTAAAACGCATTAAATCTCAAGCCATAGCGAATCAAACCTTAAATGAACTCAG
This sequence comes from Flavobacteriaceae bacterium, assembly GCA_049596955.1. Classification (GTDB taxonomy): domain Bacteria; phylum Bacteroidota; class Bacteroidia; order Flavobacteriales; family Flavobacteriaceae; genus UBA3478. The sequence continues at coordinate 166,789 of JBMYMD010000001.1, read as the reverse complement.
GTATTTCGAAAACATAGAAGGAGAATGGATTGAGGTTAATGCAAATCAAAGCCGTACACTAGGGACCATGAGAATTGGTATTAAAGGAAATCCTTCTTTGGGAAGTATTAGGGCGCTAATGATCGGTGTGTTGAATCAAGACGATCAGTATGCAAGAGCTGAGGTTTGGTTTAATGAATTGCGTTTAGCTGGTTTCGATAACGATGGTGGTTGGGCGGCAATTGCTGCTATGGACGCCAATATGGCTGATTTAGCTAATGTTACCGCAAGCTGGAATACCTCTACTTCAGGATTTGGTGGAATTAATCAAGCTCCAAATCAAAGAGCAAGGGCTGATATGAATCGATATGATGTCGTTAGTTCATTGGATGCTGGAAAATTATTGCCTTCGAAGTGGAATGTTAGAATACCATTGAATTACGGATTTTCGAAAAGTTTAGTCACTCCAGAATTCGACCCAGTTTATGAAGATTTGAAGCTTTCTGATCGAATTGCTGCTGCCGCTACTACAGAAGAAGCTGAACAGATTCGAAAACAGGCTGAAGATTACACGCTTAATCGCACGGTTTCTTTAAATGGTTTGCGTAAAGAGAGAGGCCCAGAGGCTAAAGCGAATTTTTTCGATATTGAGAATTTCACCTTTAATTTTGCGCATAGCAAGACCAATCACAGGGACTTTGAAATAGAGGACTTAATCGATGAAAACATAAATGCCTCTGTATCTTACAGTCACAGCTTCAAGCCAATTACTATAGCTCCATTGGCTAAAAACGATTCTATTTTGAAAAGTGAATATTGGAAGTGGTTAAAAGAAGTGAATCTGAATTTATTGCCCTCATCGGTTAGTTTCAGAAGTAACTGGATAAGAAGTTTTAACCAACAGCGTTATCGTCAAGTTTTAGAACCTGGCGTTGATGCCTTAGCCCTTCCTTTGTTACAACAACGAAATTATCAATTCAATTGGCAGTACAGTTTAAATTATAACATTGCCAAATCCCTCAAAGTGAATTTTAGTGCGAATCAAAATAGTATTGTCAGAAACTATTTTAGAACTGATGATTCTGTAAACGCTGAAGAAATCAATGAGGATGCTCAAATTTGGGATGGATTTTTTGATTTAGGAGAGCCCAACCGTTACAGTCAGCAGATGCAACTGAATTACCAATTGCCATTCGATAAAATTCCATTCTTAAAGTTTATGAGTGCGCAGTATACCTATACGAGTAATTTTGATTGGCAAAGAGGAGGAGAAGCGCTTAGACAATTCGCTGGAAGTGAAATCAATAGTGTGCAGAATGCAAATACCCAATCACTTGTCATTAATGCCAATTTTCAAGGCCTGTATCAATTTCTTGGGTTGAATAGAGGAGCAAAAAAAGGTGTTGGAAAAACATTTAAGGATGCACTTACCGCACTCAAAAGAGCTTCGATTAGCTTTACCGAAAACAAAGGAAAATACATTCCTGGATATACCCAATCTATTGGGCTGTGGGGAACAGTAGAACCGAGTTTAGGCTTCGTATTTGGATCACAGCAGGACGTTCGTTTTGAGGCTGCGCGTAACGGTTATTTAACCACTTTTCAAGAGTTTAACGCTCAATATTTAGACAATACAAATACGCAGGCTACACTAGCGGCAACCATTCAACCCAGTCGATCGTTAACCATTGATTTGGCTGCAGATCGCAGATTCAATTCGAGTTATGCAGAGCGCTTTCAAATAGATACTGCAGCTGATGGCACCTTTAATTACGTAAATCTCCTAGGTAATGAAAACGGTAATTTTAGCATTACAAGTAGCATGATTAGAACGGCCTTTAGCGAGTCTAATACAGCAGAAGATTCCGCCCTTTTTCAGCAATTTAAAGAGAATAGGCTGGCTATTGCAAATCGATTGGCTGCTAATTTATCGGATGGTACGATTGAACGAGATGAAGATGGTTTCCCCAGCCGATATGGCAAAACGAGTCAAGACGTATTGTTTCATTCCTTTTTTGCGACCTACACTGGAGCGGATACCCAAAGTTCGGATCTGAGTACTTTCAAATCTTTACCCATCCCCAATTGGACCTTAAAGTATACGGGCCTAATGAACTCCGACTGGTTTAAAGAGAAATTTCAGCGTTTCAGTCTGACACATGCCTACAGATCTGCATTTAGTATCAACTCGTTTCAGACCAATCTATCCCGTAATGATGGTCTTTACAATATCGAGAATCAAGATATCAAACCTGAACTTATTATGAATAATGTGGTCTTAAACGATCAATTCAACCCATTGATTCGAGTCGATTTTGAAATGAAAAACAGCCTGAGTGTATTAGCTGAAGTCAAAAAAGATCGCGCCTATTCTCTTAGTTTTGACAACAATTTACTCACCCAAATTAGCGGTACAGAATTGACCTTAGGTTTGGGATACCGCTTAAAAGACTTGCAATTCAGCTCAATGGTTGGAGAGAGTAGACGAGTGTTTCAAGGAGATCTAAACATCAAGGCAGATATTTCTATTCGAGACAACATCACAATCTTGAGAAGTATTACCTCTGACAATCGACAAATTACATCAGGACAACGTTTGTTTTCTACGAGAATAAGTGCTGATTACGCCCTTACAAAAAATATTAACGCCCTCTTTTTCTACGATCAAAACTTCTCCAAGTTCAAGGTGTCAACGGCCTTCCCTCAGCAGACTATAAATTCTGGTTTTTCACTGCGATATAATTTTGGAGAATGATGATAAAGCTGCTTTGAGATGGTTTGCTTTTCACTTAAATTTGAGAAAACTAAATTGTGAACTGAATGAACATACCTGAAAATTTAAAATACACCAAAGATCACGAATGGATTCGTGTAGAAGGCGACACAGCTATTGTGGGTATCACAGATTTTGCTCAAGGCGAATTAGGCGATATCGTATATGTAGAAGTGGAAACTGTTGATGAAGACATTACCAAAGATGAGGTCTTTGGAACGGTTGAGGCTGTTAAGACCGTCTCCGACCTTTTTATGCCCTTAAGTGGAACCGTCACAGAATTCAATGAAAAATTGGATGACGAGCCTGAACTCGTCAATTCAGATCCTTACGGAGAAGGTTGGATGGTAAAAGTTCAACTTTCAGATTTAGAAGAAATCACTGACTTATTGGATGCAGAAGCCTACAAAACCATCATCGGTGGATAAAATTCTAAAGTTTAAGTTTAGATTAGCTTTTGTTTTTTGGGTTTTGGGAATAACCATTTTGAGTTTGACGAAGTTGGAAAGGGACATGCCATCGGAAGTATCGTTTATAGGCTTTGATAAAGTCGTTCACGTTCTGTTTTATTTTGGCTTTACTTTTTTGTTATCCCTTGGTTTTATGGAGTATAAGCGTGTGGCGTTGTCTGTCAAACAACTCATTTTGATTGGAATTCTCGCAGCATCGTATGGGCTCTTTATCGAATATTTACAACAAGAATTGACTACCTCAAGACAAGCAGAGTTCTATGATATTTTGGCAAATTTAACGGGTACTTTATTTGCGGTATTATTTTTGAAGTATACCTCTTGGTACTATAGACACTTAAATTAGTCAAATATTTATAGCACTTTTAGAATTAATAATTAAATTAGCGTTTATCAAATAGACTATTATGGAACTGAAAAAGAATCCGAAAGCAGACATCAATCAAAACAGTAGCTTGTATTTTGTGATAGGTTTGGCTGTTGTAATGCTTGTTGTTTGGAGAGCTTTAGAATACAAAAAATACGATAAGACGAATGATTATGACATTGCTCTTAATGTAGAAGATCAATTAGATGAGGAAGTGCCGATGACAGAACAAATCAAAACTCCACCTCCACCTCCACCTCCTGCAGCTCCTGAGGTCATTGAGGTTGTAGAAGATGAAGAAGAGGTTGAAGAAACTGTAATCGAATCAACTGAGACTTCTCAAGAAGAAGAGGTTATTGAAATAGAAGATGTTGAAGTTGAAGAAATCGACGAAGACATTACTGTGCCTTTTGCTGTAATTGAAGATGTTCCTGTTTTTCCCGGTTGTGAGGGTGCAAGTAATAAAAAAGCATGCTTCCAAGAAATGATGCAAAAGCACATAAGAAAAAACTTCCGTTATCCAGAAATCGCACAAGAAATGGGTGTTCAAGGAAGAGTGAATGTGATGTTTGTTATTCAAAAAGACGGGAGTATCGGTGGAATTCGAATGAGAGGTCCAGACAAGAATCTAGAAGCTGAAGCGTTGAGAATTATCAACAAGCTTCCAAATATGACTCCTGGAAAACAGAGAGGAAGACCAGTAAAGGTGCCGTTCAGTATTCCAATCACATTTAGATTACAATAAAATCAAAACCAAGTCTCTAGGACTTGGTTTTTTTTTGTAATAAACTTTTATAAATACTTCTCCTCAGGCGTTCAGGATTTATAAAGAAATTCCCCATCGGATTATCGTACTTAGCTGTGAGCGTTTGATCATTAGCGACCTCGTCTTCAGATTTGCCGTTGTCTAATTGAGTTTGAATACGATTTTTGATTTCGGTTAGAATAGTGGTGTACTCCTCTAGTTCTTTTTTAGATGAGATTTGTCCGTGTCCAGGAATAATTTTGGTTTCATCAGTTATTAGCGCAATTATATCTTGGTGTGCTTTTAGGTATCCATCAATGCTGCCTCCGTTGGCGATATCAATATAAGGGTATCTATTCGCCAAGTAGGTATCACCCATGTGCAGTATGTCTTGATTTACAAAATAAATAGCGCTATCTCCATCGGTATGCGCATTATCCAAATGAAGAATGAGCAGAGTCTCGTCTAATTCATACAAATTCATCTGTTCGGCGTACCCGATTTTGGGAAGGGCTTCTATTTTTTCTTGCTCTTTCAATTTGAGGTATACATTTTCATGAGCGATGATTTGTGCACCTTGATTTTTAAAATTGGCATTTCCTCCAGTGTGATCTCCGTGCATATGTGTATTGATTAAAAAAGCTATGGGCTTATCGCTTATTGTTTCAATTTTCGCTTTGATGGCTTCACTAATATTGGCAAATTGAGAATCGATCATAACGAGGTAGTCTGAGGATTCAAACAAGCCAATATTTCCGCCCCGTCCTTCAAGCATATATATTGATGTACTGAGTTGTTCAATTTTAATTTCAACTTCTTGACTCCAAGTGCTTAGAGAAATAAGAAGCAAGGTTAATTTCAATAGAGTTTTCATAGTTTTCTTTTGTATTCTACAATATACGAACCTTATCTTTGCGCCTTAAATCGAGAAGAAAGAAAATATCTTGAACAATTTAGTATCCTTAACATGGAGTGATTTTAAAGCTCTTACTAAGATTAGACTTGCTTTTAGCGTTGTTTTTTCTTCACTGGCCGGATATCTTCTCGCAGCTTATAACATCGACGCATTTGAAATCTATCTTCTACTAGCAGGAGGTTTTTTTCTCGTAGCTGCTTCAAATATTTACAATCAGGTTATTGAAATTCAACTCGATGCCAAAATGCAGCGGACCTCGAATCGTCCACTACCCAAAGGAAGAGTGCATCCTAATACAGCTTTATTTATAGCTATTTTCTTTACACTTTTAGGGGCTTTTCATCTTTATTATCTCAACGGACAAACAGCTTTTTTTGGTTTATTGTCTACCGCTCTATACGTCTTGTTTTACACTCCATTAAAGACCAAAACACCCTTAGCCGTTTTTGTAGGAGCTATTCCTGGGGCTATACCCTTTATGCTTGGATGGGTAGCTGTAACTGATGATTTTGGAATTGAAACCGGCACCTTATTTATGATTCAGTTTTTTTGGCAGTTCCCACATTTTTGGGCCCTAGGTTGGATGTTAGATGAAGATTATAAAGCGGGCGGTTTTAAAATGCTACCTACCTTGAAAAAAGATCAAAGTACTGCACTTCAAATCATTTACTACACCTTCTGGACTATCTTGAGCTCTATTATTCCCTACTTTGGATTTACAGGTAGGTTGATTTTGTCATTACCCGCCATGTTATGTGTTTTATTGCTCGGATTATTCATGTTGTATCCTGCGTTGCAGCTCTATCGATTTCAAGAGACTATCTTTGCACGAAAATTGATGTTGCATTCAGTGATCTATATAACACTCATTCAAGTTATCTATGTAATAGATGCTTTAGTATAAAAGAAAGCTATGGAAAAAAAATCGTTAGAATTAGAGTATAAACAAAAAGAAAACCGCTCAAAAAAGATGCTGTTGTGGTTTGGTTTAGTCAGCTTAGTTATGGGCTTTGCGGGTTGGACTAGCGCATATATTGTCAGCAGTAAACGCAAAGATTGGGTCTCCTCTATGGAGTTGCCACAGGCGTTTTTGTGGAGCAGTATTGTCATTGTTTTATCGAGTTTAACCTACATTTTTGCCTCAAAACAATTAAAGAAAGATGAGTTACAAAAAACATTTTTGGCTTTAGTTGCCACATTTGTTTTAGCCTTGGTCTTTGTTTTGTTTCAGTTTGTTGGATTTTCTCAAATGATTCAAAATGGATATTACTTTACTGGACCCACTTCGAGTATAAAAATGTCCTTTGTTTTTTTAATAGCTTTTGTTCACCTTGTACACTTGTTTGCGGGCCTTATTTCACTGTCAATAGTGCTCTTCAAGACCTTTAAGCAAAAGTACAGTTCAACCGATAAAATAGGGTTTGAATTGAGTGCCACCTTTTGGCATTTTCTAGGGGCATTGTGGATTTATTTAATTCTCTTTATGTATTTGGTGAACTAAAATTTTTGTATTGTTCACAAAGGTGTAAATTTGCGAGCAATAATAACCTAATCTGGAATATGGAACATTCAAATTCAGTTACAGCGACTGGCGATTCATGGAATGGAGGAGGAGACCAACCTCTAAGAGCAAGCTACGGAAAAATGATGATGTGGTTTTTCATCGTTTCCGATGCATTGACATTCTCAGCTTTTATTGCGGCTTACGGATTTTCGAGATACAAATTCATTGAAACCTGGCCAATCGCGGATGAAGTTTTCACTCACGTACCATTCTTTCATGGTAATTATCCCATGTACTATGTAGCTTTCATGACCTTTGTTTTAATCATGTCTTCAGTGACTATGGTGTTAGCCGTAGATGCTGGGCATAAAATGAAACAATCCAAAGTTGTATTCTACATGTTTCTAACGATTATAGGCGGATTAATTTTTGTCGGTTCACAAGCATGGGAATGGGCTACTTTTATTCGAGGAGACTATGGAGCTTTAGAAACTAAGGGTGGCCGAATTTTACAATTCGTTGATGCCTCCTCAGGAGAGCGCATGGCAATAGGTTCATTCGCTGCCGATATTCCAACAGAAAGAGCAAACCATACTAGACAAAGCGGAATTTGGTATACCGAAGGGGAATCATTGCCAAGCTTTTCACTAGCCGAAGTCAAAGCTGGTTTTGAGGCCAATGACAATATTTTAATACGAACAGAACAAATCAACGAAGAGGGAGAAAAGACGGTTTTGAGTCGCGAAGAATCTTTGAGTCGTCTGACTCAAGCGGTGCGTGTAGTTGAAGGAGCAAACCTTATTCGAAATGAGTACGGTAGCCGTTTATTTGCTGATTTCTTCTTCTTTATCACTGGATTTCACGGATTCCACGTTTTCTCTGGAGTAGTGATCAACATTATCATTTTCTTCAATGTTCTTATGGGTACCTACGAAAAGAGAGGTCACTATGAGATGGTTGAAAAGGTTGGGTTGTACTGGCACTTTGTAGATTTGGTTTGGGTATTTGTATTTACCTTCTTTTACTTGGTCTAATTTGTAAACAAAAAAGATTATGGCACACGAGCACAAATTAAGTATTTTCAGAGGGTTACTAACCTTCCAAAATAATGTTCAAAAAATCTGGGGCGTACTTATATTTTTAAGTATTGTTACCACAGTAGAGGTGGCACTGGGTATTATTAAACCCAGTATACTCACTGATTTCTATTTATTTGGTATCAAAAGAATCAACTGGATTTTTATCATTTTAACAATAGTAAAGGCCTATTATATCGCGTGGGATTTCATGCACTTAAGAGATGAAAAAGCATCGTTGAGAAGAACGGTCGTATGGACTCCATTCTTTTTGGTATCCTATTTAGTTGTCTTATTGTTAATTGAAGCAACTTATATTTACGAAGTGTTTAAAAATTCATTTCTAGCTTGGAATTTTTAAAAGAATATTCCACTATTTGTAAGAGATTAAAGACGGTTTATGCCGTCTTTTTTATTTTTGTACTGTTATGAAAAAGATTGTTGTACTAGTTGTTTTGTTTATTCTGCCTTTGGTAGCCTATCTATTTTTTGCTTCAGGGGTTAATAATTTTGGCCGATTACCTGTTCTCAAAGAAAAAGTAGGTGAATTGCAAATACTTTCAGAGGAGACTGAGCTTTCTCTAGACGGTAAAATCACTATTCTCTCTTATATGGGTTCTGATTTAGCTGCTAAACGAGGTTTTTTATTCAATTACAATCAAAAGATTTACAAGCGTTTTGCAGACTTCAACGATTACCAAACCGTAGTTGTTCTCGACAGCACTCAAAAAACTGAGGCTGATGATTTAATTCAAGAATTAGGAGCTATTACAGATACAAGTGCATGGAAGTTTATCTTTTCTAATGAAAATCAAATCAAGGAACACTTTTCAACCCTTGATGTTCCTTTCAATCTCAATGAGAATTCGGCGACTAACCAGATCTTTATCATTGATAAGGAACGTAATCTCAGAGGGCGTATTGATGATGAAGACCAGGGATTAAAATACGGGTACGATTGTTCTAAGGTAGCTGATCTCAATAATAAAATGGAGGATGATGTAAAGATAATTCTTGCTGAATATCGTTTAGCTTTAAAAAAGAATAATGCCAAGTAAGACCAATAAACAGCGAAAATTTACTCTGATATGGGTTTCAGCCGTTACCATCGTATTCGGTGTATTGGTCATTCCAAGTATTTTGAATCGAATAAAAACCAAAAGCGTTACTGATCATCGAAGAGCCATAGGTACCCCAGAATATATGTATTCTGAAAATGAGAAGTTGGCCTATGTCATGAACGCTGGTGAGCCCAGAAAAATGCCTGTGTTTAGTCTTGTCAATCAGGACAGCTTGGAAGTGAATAGTTCAAACTTGTCGGGTAAGATTGTAATTTTAGATTTCTTTTTCACGACCTGTCCTACAATTTGTCCCATAATGAGTAGAAATATGGGGTTGCTTCAAGATGAATTTAAAACCAGCCCTGTAGAACTAGTTTCTATAAGCATAAATCCTAGATACGATACTCCAGAGGTATTAAAATCATACCTTGAAAATTACGGCGCCTTAAATTCTAACTGGAATCTATTAACCGGAGACCGAGAGCGCATCTATCAAATTGCCAGAGAAGGATTCTATTTATACACGGAAGAGAACGAAGAAGTCGCCGGAGGATTTGAACACTCAGGTATGTTTGCCCTAATGGATAAACAGGGGTATATCAGATCGCGATCTGATGAATATGGAAATCCAATTGTCTATTATCGTGGTTCGGTGTCTAAAGAAGCCGGAGTAAATAGTGATGGCGAAGAAGAACAGATCAGTATTCTAATAGAAGACATCCATAAATTGCTAAAAGAAAACTAAAATGAAAAACGAAAAAAGAGTAAATCTATTTATTAATATCGTGTCCATAGTAATTCCAGTTGTGGTCGCATTATTGTTTCAAGTAAAATTACCAAATGTAGAACCTTTGACGTTCTTACCGCCGATTTATGCCTCTATAAATGCTATAACGGCTATTCTTTTAATTCTTGCCCTAAGAGCGATTAAATCGGGAAATAAAAATTTACATCAGCGTTTAATCAACCTATGTATGTTAGCTTCTCTGCTATTTTTAGTAATGTATATAGCATATCACATCACTTCATCCCCTACTACATTTGAAGGAGGTCAAGCCATGAAGTACGTGTATTATTTTGTGCTTATTTCACATATTTTACTCTCAATCATCATAGTACCCCTAGTGCTAAAAACCTATTCTAAGGCTTACTTAAACGATTTTGTGGCCCACAGAAAGTTGGCCAAGATTACCTTTCCGATTTGGTTATATGTGGCTGTTAGCGGCGTCGTAGTTTACCTTATGATTTCACCTTATTATGTTTAAAAAGTTAAGTCGTCTACAACTATTATTAGTTTTGATTTGCTATCAGTCAAGTACTTATGCTCAATGTGCAATGTGCAGGGCTGTGCTTGAAAGCGAGGGGAACCAATCTACTGCCGAAGGTATTAATGATGGTATCGTTTACTTAATGGCTGTTCCTTACATTTTAGTCGGTGCCGTCTTTTTTGCAGTTTATCGCACACTGGTGTTACGCAAAAAATAGGCTTTTCATAAACGGGCATAGTAATTTATAAATCCCGTAGAATACTTTTTTTTATCTTATTGATAATGAAATAGTTTGCTGAATAAATAACCCTTAATCAGTAAACTATGAACAGTATCAAAAACCTGAAGAGAATTCACAGAATTCACAAGTTAATTCAATCCGAATGCACGGGAACTCCATTGGAACTCTCAAATCGCTTTAATATAAGCGAGCGCTTAGTGTATCATTTAATTGAGCAGCTTAAAGATTTTGAAGCTCCAGTTAGCTATGATCGAAGCCGAAGAACATACTACTACAAAAAAGCTTTTGATCTCGAGGTTGACATTTGTGTTAAAGTTCTAAATCACGAAAAAATCACTCATTTATTGGTATGATTTTTAAAGTGCAAGATTTATACGTTGAAGCCTATTTTATTTGCTGAAAAAGTAAAATATGGATGAATTTAAACAGAAGTGTACTAAAGTCGTAATGGTTGTCCTAGGAACCCCTGTGACTATTTAATTAACCTTAAAAATTTTATTGTATGAATCAAAAATTAGAATTACATGATTATTTTGAAATTCAAGAATTGGAACAACGCTATGAAATGGGATGGATTGATGGCGGAGAAGTTCAGGCCAGTGTAGGACCTGAAGGAGATTTTAAAATTAGTGGTAAAATTGAATTTTAGCGCTAATCCCCCTTTAGAAATAAAGGGGGAAATCTTTTCTATTATACTTTTAATTATTTCTAGTACTTTATGCGTTCATGGGCAATGGAAGGATACTATTCAATTAAAAGAAACCATTATCACTTTGCCTCTTCTTGATAGTTTTCTAGCAAAAAGTCAATCAAAAATTCCAAAAAAAATATCACCTGTTAAGTATAAATCGTTTTATACCATTCGTGCAGTAAAAGCAAAGAAGGACACCTTCGAGTTAGAATCTGTAGTGAACAGCTATTATTTAAAAAAAAATATTGACTGGAATACCTCTATTCACAAGCAGTATCATTGGCATTTTGATTCATTAAGTGGAGATATTGATTCTTTTAGAAAAGACGAAATGATTAAAATGGATTTATCCTATTTCAAGCAACTTCTGCAGGTTCATTATATCCATGATTTGTTGAGAAGATACCTGCGTAATTCGATTGTCTTAGAAATGAATACAACTTCAGATTCAACAATTTTACATTTTAGAGGAAAACTCATTAAAGACAAAGAAACAGATGTAGTGATAAACGGTGGTTTTCTGGTTTTTGGAAAAGAAGATCAAATGCTTAAGCGAGCAAAGTTAAATCTGAGTTATACAAGCTTTAATCGTGAAATGGAATATAAAATAAAGACCATTATGCAGTGGTCTTTCCCAAATTTTGATGACTCAAACGAAGTTACAGATCTGAGAATTTACACCAATGTTTTTTCAGCCGGATTAAAGGTTGTTGAATGGGAGGTAGATCAGGTTTTTTCAAAAAGCAAAATCCCAAATATTAAAGAAAACAGTACCCCTAAAACCTTAAATACCAGAAACTTTTTTGAATTCAACAGCTTATATTGAACAAATTTTAAAAAAGGATAAATCTTTGGATTTATACCAAAACTATGCACAACTTTTTTCACCCTACTTTGATTTAGATTCCGAAATTATATCACAAATTTCCAAGGTAGGTCATAAGTTGTTTTGTGTGTTTTTAAAGTTTGATGATGTTATTGATGAGCAAAATGTCAAACAAATTCCAAATTCCATACTTCTTTTATCCTCGGCTATTTTAGATCTACAAAAACTAATACCAGAAGATCGACATTTTTGGAGTGTGTTTTACGAAAGAATACGGAATTGGAATAATTCATTCGATTTTAAAAAAGCATCCAGTAATACTGAGCTTTCTTATGCTCAATACAGAAAGGAGGTTCTGTTGAAGTCAAATTTTGGGGTATTAGCCATATATGCACTTAAAGAGCTGGATTCAAACTCTAAATATACGAGCGAACTGATATCTTCTCATGCACATTATGTTGTTGCCATGCAATTATATGATGATTGCAATGACTTTAAGTTAGATTTTGTTAGTGGACATATGAATTACGCAATTTCATATTACGTGAAAATTAAAGGGCCGATAACAGACATTAATTGGGCGGTCAAAGATTTTTATATATCTGGAATAGCCAATGAAATTTTGAGATGTGCAAGTTTAGAATTGAATAAATCAACGGAGCCCAAATTGAAGTCCTTAGATTCAAAATGGTTATTTGAAATCGAAAAACTCAAGTCTAAAATCATAAATCTTGAGGAGTTTATCAATAATTATTTGGGACTACTCAATGAAAAGATATCACATAAGAATTCATTTAAACCTAAGTTGTATACTTCGGTACATGCAAATTTATACGTTCAAAAATTATGGTCTTTTTTAGTAAGGCAATGTGATTCTTCAACTAATGATTTGCCTCATTTTATGGTTCTTACAAAAGCTGAGGGATTTCAAGGTGATTCAGCGATTAAAAAAGGAGAAATATTTCAACGAGCCGTTTTTATCGAAATGATTTGTGATTCATTACGATTTAACCTAGTTGATATTCAAAAACAATTTAGACATGAAATTGAACAAATTTGGAGTTTGAGAAATAAGACAAAAGTCGGGGGTTGGTCATATCTGTATGATGTAAATGAAATTGCCCCTGATTTGGATGACCTAGCTCAGGTAATAATTGTCTTTTATAAAACTGGTTTTATCAATGGTTACAGAGAATACTTCGCGGCTATTTTAGATTTTGTGTTTGCTAATTGTATGAAGGATAATGGTGGCTTATCAACTTGGATAATTCCTAAAAACTCGAAAAAAAATATTCATAAAAAACAAAAACGCTTTAACTCTATCTATTGGGGAAATGGTCCAGATCTTGAGGTAGTTGCAAATTTTGCCTATGCCGTATTCTTATTTGATTGTGAAAAATATCGGGTTCAATTGGAGTTGATGTCCAATTATATTTTGAATCAAAAAGCCGAAAACAAACTTTATAAATCGAGATGGTATTGCGGCCAATATTATGCAACTTATCAAGTTTATCGCTTTTTAAGAGCGAACAGACATGTAAGAAAAACCGATATTAAGGAATTAATTGAAGTCTTTGCTTATTGCCAAAATGATGATGGAGGTTTTGGTGAGGATAATAAGAGCCCATCTAATGCAATACAAACAGCTTTAGTTTTAAAGACAATAGGGCTTTTCAATTTACGTGATTCTATTATTTCAATGAAAGCTTATGAATACTTGAAGAATAGTATAAGAGAAGATGGGTCTTATAATGCATGTAATTTTATTAAGCCTAGAAACGGACAATTTTATAAATCTAAATTATTGAGTTCGGCATTTGTTTTTTCAGTTTTAAAATAATTCGATATGATTGTTTTTTACAAAACAATTCCCTTTACATCGATTCAAAGCGAAGAAGAAGATTTTTATATAGTTTATTTTGAGAATGGACAAATAATTAAATGTAATGCGTATTTGATTGGCATACTTACTTTTTGTCTGGTTCAAAAATCGATTTATCACATAGACACATTTATAGCCGAATCTTTACCCTCTTTTAATGAAAAACAAAGGAAAAAGATATTTAATGATCTTTTGAGCTTGAAAATCATTCAAAGGGCAGATAAATTTTTGATCTCAAAAAGAAATAAGATCGAGCCTGGTTATTTAAAAAATAATTTCACCCTTATTACAGAAAAACAGGTGAAGAGAATTACAAGCAGGTTTTTATTTTTATTTCGAAGAGAGGTAGTCTGTCTTATTCTTGTCACGCTAATGATTCAGATGTCTTACCATTATTGGAATTCAATCGTATTCATTGACGAAACAGTTCATATAAAAACTATTATTCTTGTAACCGCTCTAAGTGTTTTTTTTCACGAAATAGGACATGCTACAGCATGTCAATTTTATGGAAAAAAAGTTTCAAAAATAGGCGGGGGATTTTACTTGTTTAGACCGGTTATGTTCGCTGATGTGAGTCAAATTTGGTCTTTGAATAGAATGAAAAGAATAAAAGTGTCTTTGTCGGGTATTTATTTTGAACTTGTATTTGTAGTTTTCTTATTCACTCTTCAGTTAACGTTCAATACAGATATTTTTCTTTTTCTTGGCTACTTACTGATGACCCAAAGCTTGTGGAACTTGAATCCTCTTATTAGAAGTGATGGATACTGGATTGTCACAGATTCATTAGGTGTTTTGAATTTGAATAAAGAAGGACGTATTATTTGGTTGGATTTACTGCAGCGTACAAAAAAACTCAAAGTAAAAGAGTGGGGAGTGGCCATCTATTTTTTTATTTTTAAATGTGGTACATTGATTTTGACTTTGATTTATCTGAGTCATTTTTATAAACCTGTTAAAGACTTGTTTTATTCTATACTTCAAACAAATGGCCGCAACTATATTAATAGACTAAATACCTTGGAATACAAGGAGGTTTTGGGTGTTTTAATTTTCTGCTTTTTGCTATTTCGTATAGTGCATGCATTGTGCATTGTAGGAGCCTACTTTTCAAGAAAATTAAAATATATTATTTATGGACAAAAAACTGAAGTTAAATGAATCGCAAATGAAAAAAATCCATGGTGGACTAGCTCCTTTTCTCATAATAATGGTGGTTGATGCAGTTTTATTGGGCACAATGTCGGGTTATATGTATGAAACCTATATCACAGAATATAAATCGGGAGATCATGAGTAATTCGAAATCAAACTGGACCATCGCTATTATTGAGTTATATATTGATAGTTTTGAATTTGGAAGAAATTTATATCGTAAAATTCACGATATCGAATGATATGAAGTTCAATCAAAACTGGGCACTATTAATTTTGATAGTCATCTTTATATCTTTTTTTATTCTCGGAAGATTTCTTAAGTCATTTTTTTCTTTGTTATGAGAGTCAGGCAGAATAAAACAAATACATGTGCCATTGCTTGCTTCCAATCTGTAATGCAATTCTACAGCATTAAGTATTGTGATTCTAGTTTACCAAGAGTGAAAGAAGCCAAGGGATCTAGTCTGTACGACTTGAAAATTGCCTTTAACAAAGAGAATGTAAAGGCCGACGCTTTTTTTTCGTTAAACAAAACACTGCCTTCTGATGTTAATCTTCCAATTATTTTATTACTGGGAAATCTAAATAAAACTGGACATTTTGTGGTATTATACAAGGTTGAGAAGAGTTATATAATTTGGTTGGATCCAGCTATTGGAGAGCTTGTTCACCTGTCCAAAGAGGTCTTAAAAACACTTTGGACAGGTGTTTATTTACAAATAAAAGTTTAAAAATTTTGTTTAATGATGTAACAATTTCGCATTTTTGCAGTCTTAAAAAAAAGAATCCAAAATAGGCTATGATAAAAATCGAGAACCTGCATAAATCGTATAAGATGGGCAGCAACTCTCTGCACGTGTTAAAGGGAATAAATTTTAAGGCTGAAGCAGGAGAATTAGTTGCGATAATGGGGTCTTCAGGATCTGGAAAATCTACCTTCTTAAACATTTTAGGAATGCTCGACGAGGCCGACGAGGGTACTTATACCCTTGATGAGGTCAAAATAGAGAAACTCGACGAGACTAAAGCTGCGGAATACCGCAACAAATTCCTTGGATTTATTTTTCAATCGTTTAACCTGATTAATTACAAATCGGCAGTTGAAAATGTAGCCTTGCCTTTGTATTATCAACGGGTGCCTCGAAAAGAGCGTCTACAAAAGGCCCTGTCTTATCTCGAAAGAGTAGGGCTCAAACCTTGGGCAAACCACCTTCCAAGCGAATTGTCTGGAGGACAAAAGCAACGTGTAGCCATTGCCAGAGCCATGGCAGCAGAACCGAAGGTGTTACTTGCAGATGAACCTACTGGTGCCTTAGATAGTCAAACCTCATATGAAGTCATGGATTTAATTCAAAAAATCAATGACGAAGGAAATACCATTTTAGTGGTAACTCACGAAAACGAAATTGCGCATATGTGCAAGCGTATAGTCTATTTGAAAGACGGTGTGATCGTTGAGGATAAGAAAGTAGAACAAGTTAGGGCCTCTCAGTATGTTAAGTAGAGATACTTGGAAGGAAATATTTGACACCATTCGTAAGAATAAACTAAGGACTTTTCTTACGGGATTCACAATGGCCATTGGAATTCTTATTGTAGTAATATTAGTTGGTTTCACTAATGGACTCCAAAATACATTTCAAGAATTTTTTGGCGATGATTCTACCAATACATTTTTCATTTTCCCTGGGAGAACATCAATGCCATACAAAGGTTATAAATCTCAAAGAAGAATAGAGTTAGATAATAGCGACCTAGAAGATTTATCAAATAATTTCGCCCTATTTATCGATTACATTACTCCGCGTATCAGCAGAAGCAGTAATGTGAGTTATAAGAATGAATCTAATAATTATACCAATAGAGGTGTAGCTCCTTCCCATCGCATTAATGAAAAAACCATTATGATGAAGGGGCGCTACATTAACGAACTCGACATCAAAGAAAAGACTAAGAATGCTGTTATTGGAAGGCTTGTTGAAATTGATCTCTTTAACGGAGAAGATGCCTTGGGTAAATTCATTTCTATTGGAAATAGCATATTCAAGGTTGTAGGTGTTTATCAAGATGATGGAGGAGATAATGAAGAGCGAATAATTTATATTCCTTATACCACTAGACAAAGAATAGAAAAGGGAAATGACAAACTCAATGAAATTATTATTGGTTTTAAACCCAGCATAGGATATGCTGGGGCACTTACCTTGGAAAAGAACGTTACGAAATTTTTAAAGGAGAAAAAATTTATTGCTCGAGAGGATCGCTCTGGAATATTTGTTCGAAATCTAGCTGAGGAATTAAAGCAAACTCAGCAGTTGGCTACAGTTTTAGGATTAATCGCACTCTTTTTTGCTGTTGGTACAATTATTGCCGGTATAATTGGCGTAAGCAATATCATGATTTTTGTAGTCAAAGAACGGACAAAAGAGATAGGTATCCGAAAAGCATTGGGTGCAACACCAAAAATGGTGATTAGTACTATTTTAATCGAAGCAATAACAATTACGACCTTGTCTGGATTTTCTGGAATGCTATTTGGTATTTCAATTTTGCAAAATCTCGGAGAAAAGTTGGAGGACTACTTTATTAAAAATCCCTACATAGACCTTGGGTTTGCAGTTTCAGCAACTGTAGTTTTAATTGTATTTGGAACCATTGCAGGTTACGTTCCTGCAAAAAGAGCAGCGAGAATTAAACCAATTGTAGCACTAAGAGACGAATAAATGATCAGTTTTTTATTACAACGAGATACTTGGCAAGAAATCTTCAGTTCTATCGGAAAAAACAAAATCCGAACAGGATTAACGGTTGTTGGTGTTCTATGGGGAATTTTTGTTTACATCGCAATGTCTGGAGCAGCAAAGGGTCTCGACAATGGTTTTGAAAGAGCCTTCGAAAGTGTTGCGAAAAACAGTCTTTTTGTTTTTGCACAATCCACATCAAAGCCATATGGAGGTTATAAAACAGGCAGAAGATTGAGTATAACTTTAAGCGACGTTGAAACACTCAAAAAACGAATTGCAGAAATTGATATTATAGCTCCTAGAATTGTCAAAGGAATTTTTGGCGGGTCTCCTGCCTTAGTGGTTAGGGGGCAAAACACTGGAAATTACGCCGTTTACGGAGATTATCCTGAATACACAAAAATTGCAACTAAGGAGATTTACGAAGGTGGGCGTTACATCAATGAAAAAGACATTGAAATGTCTAGAAAGGTTTGTGTCATAGGTGAACGCACACAAAAAGAACTTTTTGATTTAAATGAAAATCCAATAGGGCAGTACATTAGAATTGACAATGTGTATTTCAAGGTTGTTGGAATTCACAAGTTTGTTCCTGGAGGTGGTTTTGAAAATGACAGTGACGTATTTATTCCTTTCTCTACCTTCAAAAAATTGTACAATACAGGAGAGAAAATAGGCTTTATGGCTATTGCAGCTTACGATGACGCCGACGTAATTCAGGTTGAAAAAGATGTAAAGGCAGTCTTAAAAGCAATTCACAAGGTTGATCCAACAGATGAGCGCGCCTTTGCCTCGTTTAATTTGGGCGAAGTATTTGGACAAATCATGGGCTTTGCTAATGGGCTAAGTTTTTTGTCTTTAATTATCGGAATTGCTACCATTTTGGCTGGAGTAGTTGGAATTGGAAATATACTTCTAATTTCTGTGAAGGAGAGAACTAAAGAATTAGGGGTGCGAAGAGCTCTAGGAGCCACTCCTGCAGAGGTGCGAAATTTAATTTTATTAGAGAGTGTTTTTTTGACTGTTATATCTGGTATTGTAGGTATTGTACTTGGTGCTATGGCCTTGAGTACACTTAACTATTACACAATTGACACTGATTTTCCATATACCAATCCAACCGTTGAGATTGAGTATGTGGTTGGGGCATTGTTTTTAATGGTTTTTTTAGGAACACTAATTGGATTAATACCTGCTCAAAGGGCAGTGAGTATAAAGCCTATTGAGGCATTAAGAGAAGAATAATTAACGTTTAGAACTAGAAAAAGATGAAAGTAATTTTAAGATGGACTTTAATAATGGTCTTAGTAATTGGAGTTTTATGGGCGGGAGCCTTTTTTGTAAAATCCAATAGTAAAGCTGCTATAACATATGAAACTTATAGTCCGTTTTACGGCGCTATTGAACAAAAGACTGTGGCTACAGGTAAAGTAGTTCCTGAAGACGAGGTAGAAATCAAACCTCAGATTTCAGGTATTGTCGATAAAATTCTCAAGGAAGAAGGAGATCAGGTAATGGCTGGAGAATTGATAGCAGTAATTAAAGTTGTTCCTAACGAACAAGCTCTTAACTCCTCGCAGGGGCGAGTTCGAAATGCAGAGTTGGTTTTGAACAATTCTAAAATTGAGTATGAACGCAACAAAGCTCTTTTTGATAAAGGAGTGATTTCCAATCAAGATTTCATAAATCTTCAATTATCTTATGAAAGAGCGAAACAAGAGCTTCGAAATGCGAGAGCAGATTTTCAAATCATAAAATTGGGTTCTGCAGGAGGTTCTTCTTCAGCAAATACAAATATTAGAGCTACTGTGGATGGAACTATTTTAGAGATTCCTGTCGAAAAAGGATACCAAGTAATACAAGCAAACAATTTTAATGCAGGAACGACAATCGCAACAATTGCAGATTTAAAAAATATGGTTTTTGAAGGAAAAGTAGATGAAGGAGAAGTTGGAAAACTAGAAGTTGGAATGCCTTTAAAAATTAGTTTAGGGGCTGTAGAAGACAAAGAATTGGATGCAAGGTTGCGTTTTATTGCACCTAAAGGAGTAGAAGAAGCCGGTGCAGTTCAATTTAAAATTGAAGGTGATGTTGAAGTAGGAGATGAGTTTTTAGTTCGCGCTGGTTATAGTGCCAATGCTTCATTAATTTTAGAACGAAAAGAAAACATATTGGTTATCCCTGAAGCGCTTCTACAATTCGATAGAACCACAGAAAAACCTTTTATCGAAGTAGAGACTGGAGAACAGCAATTTGAGCGACGAGATATTGAAGTTGGAATTTCAGATGGAATTAATATAGAGATCTTGAGTGGAGTTGAAGAAAACGACAAGATTAAGGAGTGGAATAAGACAGAACCTATTAAAATAGGAGAAGAAGACACAGAAATTACAGTCTCAAATTAATAGTTATGAAGAAAATCCTTTTAGTAATATTATCGCTTTGTGTTTATAGTAATTCATCGGCCCAAATAAAAAAAATGGGTTTGTTAGAATGTGTGATGTATGCTCTAGAGAACAACATTAGTATAGCCCAATTTGAATTAGATTTAGAGAACGCAGCCTTGGCCGAAAAAGATGCCTTAGGAGGCATGCTTCCAAGAGTTAACGGATCTATATCATTGAATGAGAGTAAAGGTTTAATCTTAGATCCTCAGACGCAAACCAATACGATAGGAACCATTTTGTCTGGAAGTGCAGGCCTTTCTTTTGGTTATACCATATTCGACGGGTTGAGAACGATTAGACGAGCCCAGCGTGCTCAACTCAATTCACTAGCAACCCAGTATCGAGTTGCAGATTTAAAGGATGACATCAGTCTTGCAGTTGCAAATGCTTACCTAAGGGTAATATCAAGTAAAGAATCTCTCAAGGTTGCTCAAGCTCAATATAATATCACTGAACAGGATTTGAAGCGAACTCAAGAACTTGTTGCTTCTGGTGTAGTTCCACGAGGAGATTTGTTAGAAATCGAAGCTACTGCGGCAAATCAAGAACAACAGGTGGTCAATGCAGAAAACAGTGTTATTATTTCTCGAATAAACTTGGCGCAATTACTTCAAATTACAGATTATGAAAATTTTGATATAGCAGATGAGTCTTTTGAAGTTCCTTCTTCAACTATTCTTGAACAATCAGCAAAATCAATTTTCAATAAAGCGCTTACATTTAGAAATGATATACAAGTTTCAAAATATAATGTCGCTTTAGCTCAGCAAGATTATAAATTGGCTAAGGGTCAACTTTTTCCAACTTTAAGTGCGTTCTTAAATTACAATACTTTTGCCAGTGATCAATTTCGATTAGAGCCTAATTTAAATGAAAATCCTGCAGACCCGACAGATGATTTTTCATTGGTCAGACCTGATGTTATAACACAATTGTATACAAACGATGGTATAAACTATGGGTTATCTTTAAATATTCCTATTTTCAATGGTTTTGCCACCTCAAATAATGTAAAAAGGGCAGAGATCAATGTAAAAAGATCTGAACTTCAATTCGAACAGGTTAAACTAGATTTAGAAAACACTGTCAATCAGGCTTATGTAGATGTAAAGAGTTTCGCCAAAGCCTATGAAGCAGCTCAAAAAACCCTCGAAGCACGAAGATTAGCCTATCAATATGCAAAAGAACGATTTGATGTAGGATTGATGAACGCCTTTAACTTTAGTCAAGCTCAAGCAAGACTCGATAATGCTGAAGCCAATGTTATTCGTACCAAGTACGATTATATCTTTAGATTGAAGGTGTTAGAGTTTTACTTTGGATTACCATTAGCAGAAATGCAATAGTTTTACCCTTAGATGTTGTAAATAACGTGACTATTTTATGCTTTGATACTTCAACTAAAAGTTGTTCAATTGGTTTGTTTGAACACAAGGCTTTAGTTGATGCCGTTGATATTTTAGACGAAAAGTATGTGCATAGTGAAAAATTGCACACTGAAATTGAAAATCTACTGCAGAAGAATAATAGAGATGTATCTGATCTAGATGCAGTGGCAATTGGAAAAGGGCCAGGATCTTACACCGGACTTCGAATAGGCGTTTCAGCTGCAAAGGGTATTTGTTTTTCATTAGATATACCTTTAGTGGCCATAGATAGTTTAAAGATTTTGGCGCACAGTCAAAGGTCTTCAAAGTATTCAAACCGCTTGGTGTTACCCATGTTTGATGCACGAAGAGATGAGGTTTTTTTACACTTATTTGATGAAAATTTCAATTCGGTATGGTCAACACGCAACCAAATTATAGACGAATCATTTTTTGATGAACTCAATAAAGTCGATAGACCTATAGTAATCTGTGGCGATGCATCTGTAAAGGCCGAAAAATTGCTTAGTGCTTATGGAGCGATAAATCATATAGAGTTTGTACATAATCAGCATCCATTAGCTCGGTATATGGGTGAAATTGCTCAAGAGTATTTAGCTGAAAAAAAGATTGAAAACTTGGCGTATTTTGAGCCCTTTTATGGAAAAGAGTTTCAGTCTATTCCTTCAAATAAACAGTCTTAATCTGTTTTAATTTCTTCGGAAACCATAACTTGATGTGGGAAGGGAATCTCTATTCCATTGGAATCAAACGTAAGTTTTGTCTCTTCTATGATGTGAAATCGCACTGTCCAAAAGTCTTGGCGTTTGGTCCAATATCTAAGACTTAAATTGACAGAAAAATCCCCTAGTTCATCAACCACACAAACTGGAGCAGGTTCTTGCAGTACTAATTCATGATTATTACATAGCTCAAGTAGAAGGTCCTTTGCTTTTTTCAAATCGCTGGTATATCCAATTCCGATTTTAAAATTATCTCTGCGATTAGGCTCTGAACTGTAATTGATAATAGACCCATTTGAAAGGGATCCATTGGGTATTATGACTTCTTGGTTTCCAAAAGTGTTGAGTTTAGTTGAGAATACGGTGATTTGTTTTACGCTACCTTCAGTACCCTGAGTAGAAATCCAATCTCCTACTTTGAAGGGCTTGAAAACCAAGAGTAAAATACCACCAGCGAAATTCGAAAGTGAACCTTGAAGAGCCAATCCAATAGCTAAACCTGCCGCTCCTAAAATCGCAATTAAAGAAGATGTTTTGACCCCTAGCTGAGTGATTACCGTCACAAATAGGAGTACTTTAAGCGCATAGTTTATAAAGTCCTGCACGAACTGAACTAAAGTAGGGTCATAGGTTCTTAGATTGAAAAATTTAGCAATCCAATGGTTAATAATTTTAATGACCCACCAACCAACAATGGCTATTAGAAGTCCTAAAAAGATATTAGGGAGAATTATCCACAGGTATTCTATGGCAAACTCCAAATGTCGTTGGTAGTCTTGTAATATTTTTGATACTTCGTTTTTCATATCAGTTTGGGGTTTTAGCCGTTAGTAGCTACTACTTGTTGAATTTGATCTCCAAGCATATTTTTTAACATGGTTTCGATTCCATTTTTTAAGGTAAAGGTTGAGGAAGGACATCCAGCACAAGCACCTTGTAGAAGTACAAAAACAGTTTTGGTTTCGGGCTCGTATTTTTCAAATTGAATATTTCCTCCATCACTAGCCACAGCAGGTTTCACATATTCTTCAAGTATGGATATGATATTTTTACCCAAGTCTGTTTCTGCAGAAGGATGCACTGCCAAAGCAGTTTGTGTTTCTTGCTCGTTATCAAAAGAAGTACCCCCAGGTAACTGACTTTTAGTGTCAACAGCATCTTGTCCACTGCTTAAAAAATCTTGTATTTGATTTCTTAGTTCAACTTGGATCTCAGTCCATTCAACTTCTTTTATTTTGGTTATCGAGATGTAATTTTCATCAAAAAAGACTTGCTTGACAAAAGGCATATTGAAAAGCATTGCGGCAAGTGGAGCGTGTTTGGCCTCTGAAGCCGAGGTAAACTCAAATAAATTGGGTACAATTTTTCTGTTGGCCACAAATTTCATGACTTCTGGGTTTGGAGTACTCTCAACATAAATTGAAGTTGCTTGTGTTTTTTGGGAATCCCCTTCGTTTACAATGACCAAATCGTCATTTAAGTAGTCTACTAGTTTTTGGGCTAATAAATGTTTTACATCATTCCATTCAGCAATGTCGTACTTGGCAATGGCGATGAAATCACTAGCAATAAATACCGATTTTACGAAGGGAAGGTAAAAAAGTTCTGTCGCCAATGGCGAATGCTTAGCCTCGTCTATATTATGGTATTCATACTGACCTTTAACCAAAAAGTGGTTACTTTCAAATTTAAGTATTTGTGGTTTATCTGTAGTTTTTACGGTAATTGTATAATCCATGATACAAATTTACACTAAGGGGTGTAAAAATGGTGCTCATAGACTTGTAATTTAGCCTTTAAAATCATTTTTTTGACAATTATCGAACTACTCCCAAAATCCATTAAATACTTGAATATCTTTATTGCAAACATCCTTTAAATGAAACGGATATTTTTTGTGCTTATCATTTGCTCGCTGAATGCTTATCCGCAGTTTCATGCTCCAATAAATCAGGATTATTTAACTACTAAAAATTATGTGGTTTTTCCTGGGGTTTCCGGGTTAGCAGTGGGAGGACAGTCACATATTTCTCTTAGAAATGTTTTATTTACAGATAAACAACTGGTGAACGATAATTATTTAACCTTGCCCAGCGTAATCGAGATTAATCGAAACTTTGAATTGCCAACGATATACGAATGGAGTACTCATCATCGTGTATGGGATCGCACAGGGGTCAGTTTTTCGGTTTATAATGACACTAGAAATTATCCATCTATTTCAAAAGTTTCAACCGGATTAGCAAGATCCATATATTTTGGTAATAATATTCGGAGTATTCGAAGACTAGCTATTGGAGCTCGTATGAATTATATGGGATTAAAGTATAGTAGATTTGGAGCTGTTGATTTAACAGAGGTAATTTTGGAGCGTTTATTGACTTATGATGTTGGTTTATCATTTGTCACGAGCAAATATTTTATTCACAGTGTTCTAAATAACATTAGCTCGAAAAGTGCTAGTTTTAGTGACTTTGATAGTGCATCTTCTCAATTTGCCCTTCATTTGGGCTTTATTCAAAGTGCCAATTCGATAAAAATAGAGCCTTCTGTAATGTTTCAAACAGGTTTTATTCCTGAGAATTCTCCTTTTAAACCTAAATTCTTACCTTACACTTTAGATTTTAATTTTAAAACATACACTTACGTCAAAACTAATGTCCTTTGGGGAGCCATATCCTACAGAACCGCACCTGGCTTTGACAACAATGACGTGAGAAATGATCCGGATTTAGCAACTAATCCTAATAGAGATCCTTCAAGTATTTACGAGGGTAACTTTTCATCACTTTCGTTTTTGCTCGGATTTCAAAATCAAAAAATTATGCTTGCTTACACGATGAGTGTTCAAAGTGCTTTTGACAGTTTTTATAAAAACCAGTTCAATCAATCTGAAATGCTCATTCCAGGGGTAACTTACCATCAATTAACCCTAGGACTAAAGCTCAGTGGAAATGGCATGCGCTATTATGAAAATTCAATCAATTCGGCATCACCGTTTTATTAAGTTATCCCAAGAGACTTTGAGTATATTTGTGCTCTAATTGCTATCACTTATGCTTATAAAAAGTGTTCGAGGATATACTCCAGTTGTCCCAGAAAGTTGCTTTATTGCAGAGAATGCTTCCTTAATTGGACAGCTTAGTATGGGAGAAAACTGCAGCATTTGGTATAATGCAGTACTTAGAGCAGATGTACACTTTATCAAACTAGGTGATTCAGTCAATATTCAAGACAATGCTGTTGTACATTGTACGTTTAAAAAATCTCCTACAATCATAGGTAAT
Source organism: Flavobacteriaceae bacterium (assembly GCA_049596955.1). Lineage (GTDB taxonomy): Bacteria > Bacteroidota > Bacteroidia > Flavobacteriales > Flavobacteriaceae > UBA3478. The sequence continues at coordinate 141,241 of JBMYMD010000001.1, read as the reverse complement.
TTTGTTTCAGTTGGCCATAATGCTATTGTACACGGCTGTACGATAGAAGATAAGGTTTTAATTGGTATGGGTAGTATAGTGATGGATGATTGTATCGTAGAGTCTAAATCAATCATTGCTGCAGGAGCGGTATTGATCAAGGGTACCAAGGTGTCTTCGGGCTCAATTTACGCTGGAATTCCTGCAAAAAAAATAGGTGAAGTCAGTCCTGACCTTCAAAAACAAGAAATAGAACGAATCGCCAATAATTATAAAACTTACGCTTCTTGGTTTAAAGAGGAGCATGAATAAACACAAAGTAAACATGAAAGCATATGTATTTCCTGGTCAAGGAGCCCAGTTCACTGGAATGGGATTAGATCTTTATGAGAATAACGCCCTCGGAAGAGATCTATTTAAGTCAGCTGATGATATTCTTGGTTTTTCAATTTCAAAAACCATGTTTGAAGGAGCTCCAGAGGAGTTGAAACAAACCAAAGTCACCCAACCCGCCATTTTTATTCACTCGGTTATAATTGCCAAACTTCTCGGTGAAGACTTTAAACCTGACATGGTCGCAGGTCATTCCCTAGGTGAGTTTTCAGCCTTAGTGGCCGCGGGTGCATTAAGTTTTGAGGATGGATTGCGTTTAGTAAGTGAACGTGCGCAAGCGATGCAAGAAGCTTGTGATGTCGAAAAAGGAACTATGGCGGCAATTTTAGGACTAGAAGATCAGGTGGTTGAACAACTCTGTCAAGAACAACAAGGCGTTGTGGTAGCCGCTAATTATAATTGTCCAGGCCAGTTAGTTATTTCAGGTCAATGGTCTGCGGTAGAGGCAGCATGTGAATCAGCCAAAGAAAAAGGAGCTCGAAGAGCGCTATTATTGCCTGTTGGGGGAGCATTTCACTCACCACTGATGAAGCCGGCCAGAGAGCGCTTAGAGCAATCCATTCAGAACACCAATTTTCAGAACCCAATATGTCCAGTTTACCAAAATACCGTTGCAAGAGGAGTTGATAATGCAGCTGAAATCAAGACTGAACTCATTGCTCAGTTAACCTCCGCGGTTCGTTGGACTCAAAGTGTTCAAAATATGATTGCTGATGGTGCTAATGAATTTATCGAATTGGGCCCAGGAAAGGTTTTACAAGGTTTGGTTAAAAAAATAGACCGAGCAGCAAAAACCTCTTCGGGAAATCCTTTAAGTGAATTGTAAATACAAGTAATACAGGGCGAAAACACCTAAGAAAAACATTCCGACATAGGTCAGAAGAATCATATGCTTGCCTGGACGGTGTTCAGGATTCATTTCTTTTCCTTTGATGTTTTTGAGATTCATATATCCTATGATTGGAGCAAAAACAAATGATGTTGAAGTTGCTAGTCCAACCAAGAACATCATATTAGACGAAAAAACATTAATAACTATCCAGTTCACTATTCCTAGAACGATGACCATTATTGCAAATTGTAATTTTATGTATGATTTGTCCTTAGGAATCCACTTGAGTTCTTGCAGCACAGCATTACTCACTCTTGCGACAGCATCGTGAGCGGTCATACAAGTGCTAAACATAGTTGCAAACGCAGCGGTAGCAATTAGGGCATAAGCCCAGTTGCCCAATTGAACCGTAAAGAGCTCGACTAGATCATTTGCAAATGCTACACTACTTTCAGAGAGTTGATTACCACTACCGTAAAGGGTGTAATATCCCATAATTAGAAAGAAAAAAGCCAAAATTGCGGTGAGCCAGTAACCTGTGTCAAATTCTCTCATCGCTTGCGTAAAGTTGGGTTTAAAACTTTTGGATTTCATTTTTTCTAAACTCCACATACTTACCCATCCAGATGCTTCTACAGCTGTTGGCATCCATCCTACCAAACTGATTAGAAAGAGTACACCAACTTTATCAAACCACTTTGGAGCCTCGAAAGCATCAATTACTGGTGCTTTACCATCATTAACAACCATTATTGTAGTGGCGAGTAAGGCAAAAAATAAAACGCTGATAATTATTTTTAATGCCTGTTCTAAAAATTTATAACGCCCGATGACAAGAAGAGCAGTGATGAATAGAAACAAACCTGCGGAGATGTATTCCAAAGGAATTTCATTCCACTTCATCAAGTTCGCCAACAAACCTGTAGTGACACTGTAAAGTGCAGATAAAACCGTAAATGTGCTCACAAGAGTTATAAGTCCATAGAGATATAAATAAGTCTTTCCTCTTCTTGAATATCCTTCGATTAAAGAGGTTTCAGTGGATTGTGTATAACGCACTCCAAATTCAAAGAAGGGATACTTCAAAACATTGGCCAGTGCAATAGGTATGGCCATCAATATTCCGTAAGTCGCTCCAGCCTTTGTAGAAAGCACTAAATGAGAAGTTCCAATGGCCATTGAGGCAAATAAAATTCCTGGGCCAAGTGCTTTTAAAAAAATCTTTACTTTCGAATTTATCATCTGTCTACTGTTGGTGTGTTTAGTGTATCAAGCTATTAAAAAAATATGAAATAATTTTGTTAAAGCCACAAGTAATCAGCTAACATGAAAAAGTTCGTATTTGGCAAAAGATCAAAAATTCTCATCACTGCAGTATTCTTAGTTGTATTGATTTACGCTTTAGGTCCCCGACCCAAGATTACTGAGGACAAACAACTTCCGAAATTAGAGGTGTCCATTGAGAATATCGAAACTTATATCGACCAAAAAGAACGAAAAGTAAAAGGCTTAAAGCCTGATAATGAATCCGAAATTATTTGGGCTGATCAGGCTGGTGTAAAGACCAAATACAGCATTGTCTATCTACACGGGTGGTCTGCCTCAAAACAAGAAGGTGCTCCCGTACATTACCGTCTAGCTGAAACATTTGGTGCTAATTTGTATTTACCGAGATTATATGCACACGGTATTGAAAAGCAAGTTCCTTTTGAAGAGATGACCGCAGATAAATTGATTCAATCGGCAAAGGAGGCCATAGCTTATGGACAACTTTTAGGTGAAGAACTGATTTTGGTTTCAACTTCAACGGGTGGATCGCTCGCTTTATACCTCGCTTCAGAAATTGAAAATTTGAAAGCCGTCGTGCTGTATTCTCCCAATATCGAAATTTACAGTCCAACAGCCAAAATTCTAGATAATCCTTGGGGCGCTCAAATTGCAAAAAAAATTCAAGGTTCTGATCAGTTTTACCCTGATGTTCCACAGCGCAGAAAACCATTTTGGAATGATCATTACGCTGTTTCGGCACTGCCTGAGCTTCAAGCTTTTTTAAGTACACATATGAATAAGGCTACCTTTAAAACGGTAGAAGAGCCACTTTTTTTGGGCTACTACTATAAAAATGAAGAGGAACAGGACAAGGTGGTGAGTGTTGATGCAATGCTCGAGATGTACGAGCAAATAGCTACACCTGAGTCAAAAAAATACAAGGTAGCATTTCCAGAGGCAGGAAATCATATTATTGCGAGCCCTTTGGCTTCTGCTGCAGTCGAAGAGGTATATCAAGAGACTGCTCAATTTCTGATAAATACCGTCGGTCTTGTAGTCGCCTCTCCAACAGACAATAAACGCAACAATGCTGAAGACTATCCTCAGTTGTAATAAAACACCAACCAGATATGCAGTCCAACGCCCACAACTAGGAGCGAGACACCTATAATGTGCAAGCTCAACAAAAGATTGAGGACTCTCGATTTCGACTTATAGCTGTATTCTAGAAGTAATCCAACGAGCTGATTAAAGAGGTATAATCCCGCCAAGGCAAGTAAAAATCCATATTCAGGTTTAATCGCATGTAAGTAAAAAATGATAGGACTATAAAGGCCAATTTTGTTGTGTTGCTTTAATTTTTTATCGAATTCTGCTTCTTTTAAATCAAAAAAGTACCGCTGTACAGGAAGCATCCAATGTATTAAAAACAGACCAAAGAGTAAAAATCCTGTACTGTTTTTATACCAATCATTCTCTTGTAGTGATTCTAAGGGTTCCCAAGACCAATTCAATTCGTATTGAATGAGATACAAAAGCAGTAAAGAGAATCCTATGAATCGTTCTTTAAAACTCATCGAGTCGAATCATATAGTCAGCAATAACAGCTGCAGTTAACTGATTTACAGAGTCTGCAAATCGTTCACGAGATGGGAGATAATATCCTTTATCTGGCCAATTTTCGCCTATACTTGGCTTTTCATTTTGGGTGAACTTTTGCGTCTCTGAGAGGTAATGCGCATAAGTCGTAAGCGCAGCAGTTTGATAGACTTGAACCCACTCTACCACCTCATCTGTGGAGAGCGAATCTTTGGGGTAGGACCATGTTGTTGCTCCCATGATATCTCCTAATTTCCAATCGTCTTTAGAAGTATTTGGATGTTCGTTGTGACAACTGACACATGCCGCTGCGGAAGCGATGTCCGGAAACATGGCAATGTGTCGTTCTGAACCCGTGTCATAAAAAAATCGAGGTTTTCTATCCGTTTTAATTTCTTGAAATTTCTCAGCTTGAATACCACTAAATTTATTTGATTTTTCAATTGGGAAATCAGAGCCTAGATAGAGTCCAAGTGGAATAGGCCTTTTTTCAATTTCTTGAGATGTTCCTCGTAAAAATAGAGCGGGTAGTGGTCCAGCTTCTACTTTTTTATTTTGCCAATCTTCATCAAAGTTTAATCCATTTTCTTTGCCTTTACCTACAATAGCTTTGGTATAAAGGGTACGATAAGAATCGTTTAAGTGGGCGAGTAATTCAAAAGCTTCTTCAACAGAATAGGTTTTCTTTTCGATTGCCTTATCTTGAGACAATGGCGCTGGAGCGGTAACGAAAAGATACACATTCAATGCTATTAGAAGCAGTATAAGCAGGCTGTAGAAAAAGGTTTTCTTTGTCATAGTTTATTCGTCTAATATAGCCATATAGGTCTTGACTCCCCCAAAAGGATCAGCACCCCCTCGGTAATAGTCGTTTAATTCTTTTTTAGAAAGAGTGTCTTTTATGGCTACAGGAACTTGCATTTCGTGATTTCCGTGAAAGTCGTGACATTGTATACAGGTGTCCCATTTGTTTTGTAAAATTAAATCAGCGTGTTTAAAGTCGATGGGGTCGTTTTTAATTTCGGTATCGCTGTGACAATTCACGCAAAAGTCTACTTGTTCAAATTTCACCCTTCGACCGAGGTGTTCCCCGTGACAAGTTGTGCAATTTTGAGCCTGTATTTGAGCGATAGCCTCTTTAAATCGAGGTTCATTGAAGCGGTGGGTTGGATGTCGGTCATTTGGGCGTTGATGACATTTTAAACACTGCTCATTATCAACCTTCTTATTTCCAAATGTGGTAAAATCAAAGCTGGCCTGAAGTAATTCTTTGGTGTTGTGCTGTAATTGTTGCCTTAGTGTGCCATCAGCGCTACTGTGACATTGCACACAGCTCAAGTCCTCGTGTCCAGTGTTAAACTCACCCTTAGCCAAGAACACTTCGTTGTCGGGATGCTGGATTGGTATAAGAAGTAGCAAGGCCAGTAACATTCCCGTTGCAATGAGTAAGTTTCTATCGCTCCAAAGGGATTGAATCAACGGAATGTCAAAACTCAGTTTAAGGTTTGAATCATTTGCTCCTGTTTGACAGGTTAAGACTTTTCGGCTCTTACTGAAGGGAAAGACTTCACCTTTTTTTACGATGGCCTGACAACTTCGACAACTGCCTGATTTACAGTTGTGCTCAATCGAAAGTCCGGCATTCAAACAGGCGTCTAAAAGAGTTTGCTGAGCCGCAACAACGATTTGCTTTCGTTCCTTATTTATTTCAACCTCTATTTGCTGTTGAGTCGTGTTTAAGTCTAATTCAAGAAAAAACTTTTCAAACTTCAAATGTGTAAGGTTGACCTTAATTTCTTGTAAGAAGAATCTTAAATTATCAATGATAATTGGAGGTCCACTCGCTAAAAAACAACTATTAGCACTTTTGATTTGATACTTTTCAAACAGTCCTTTTAAACAATTTACAGTGAGTCGGCATTTTTCAAATTCTTCTGAAAGGCTTTCTTCTAAACCATAGATTATTTTAAAATTGGGCCAATGATCTTGAAGTTGATCTAGCTCTTCTTTGTATATAATTTCTTCTTCTGTTTTATTTCCATAAATGAGTATAATGTTTCCTGTGTAAGCCTGCGTTTTTAATTCCTCTATTAGGTTTAAAATGGGTGTAATTCCACTACCACCGCTTAAAAAAACGAATTGTTTGTAGGTTTTTCTGTCTTTTTTTGAAATTTGAAATTCGCCCTGAGGCTCACTAACCCTAATATTGTCTCCGATTTGAAAGTTTTTAATTAGGCGATTAGAGAACCAGCCATTATCCACTTTTTTAACCGCAATACTGAATGAGTTTTCCGTTGGATTGAACTTACTGATGGAGTAATTTCTGGCTTGAGTTACCTTTTCGTCAGAGATTTTAAGCGTTATATATTGACCTGGTTGAGGCTGAAAATATCTTTTGTGTTTTTTGGGTAATTCCAAAGTGAATTCAACACAAAGTGGTGTTAAATTTCTTTTATGGATGATTTTAACTTCTGCAAAATTCACGTGATACTCTAAAGCTCTATAAATAGGAAACAGATAATAAAAATAGAGGATTCAAAGTGGACAAGCCACTTTTGTTTGACCTTTTGAATTTGAAAAAGAGCTAATCTATGCTAAGATTTCAATTTTGGCTCCAACATGAATTTCACCATTATTGCGCTGTACAGCATTTTGTCCAAATAAGATTTCATTATTAATCTTGCGATAGCTACTTAGGGTTTTTAAAGGTTCGTCTCCTTTTTCTCCCGTTTCTGGATTCACTGTGGTTAGAACACAACGTTTACATGGTTTAACTAAATCAAAAATTACCTCGCCGACTCTTATAGTTCTCCAAGAATCTTCTTCAAATGCTCGACTCGCCTTTATGACTAGATTTGGTCTGAAACGTTTCATACTAATGGCATTTGGCAACCTCGAATTAAGGTCTTCTAGCGATTGCTCTGAAATAATTAAGAAGGGATAGGCATCTGAAAATCCAGTGATGTGATTTGAGGTATGCTCAAACTTTTCGACCAACCTTTTAGTACTATCAGGCATATATACAAGTCTGCATGATTTGCCTAATTTGGAGCTCAGCCAAGAGTCGAGCTGCGTATCTACTAAATAAGCCATACAGCTATCGTTCCAAATACGCACCTCTATAGAAGAGTTAGAGTGTTCCAAAAGAGGAACTTGAGTTTTTTCTCCCTCAAATTCTAATTCAATATGGTTTTTGCGCATATGCGTTCGAAACAATGCCATACGCTGTTCTGTGCGCTGGGTAATAAAATTGTTGTTTTGGTCAATGAGCATCCATCTTCGGTCAAGAGCTAATCCTCTATCCTGGACTTGACAAGTCTGATGAGTAATTCCTTGAATGGATTTAATAGGATAAGAATAAAGTGCTGTTAAGGTATGCAATGGTCAACTTCATTTTAACAATTCAAATTTAGTGTAGATTTTGATTTATTCACTTACAAATGAAACTCATTCAATAAAGAGCCGTAAATAAATTAATCTTCTAAGGAGATCGTTTCATCTTGCATCATCTACAGATTCCGCTTTTATTCTTTCATCAATTCCAATACTTTGTCCAAAGGCAGTTTAGAAATAACTCGACCCTTTTGACCTTGAAGTGTTTCGGCAGCAAAAAGTGAATTGATAATCGCCTCTTCTGTCGCTTCTATGGTTGCCAGAAATATTGGACTCATGGCTTGATTGTTTAATAGGAGAGGTCTATAAGTATTTGATTTTGGACTGTATGGAATAAAGTTTTCTTCGGAAACAGATAAGGCAATTACATAATCTCCACTTCCATTTGAAGCAATACCTCCTGTCTTAGCTAAGCCCATAATGGCTCTTTTTGCCACACGTTCTAAATTTCTTGAATCTAAGGGCGCATTTGTAATAACTACAATCATACAAGAGCCATCGGCATTATTAAATACGTGATCTTGAAATGAAAACTGTTGTAAGGCTTTGCCAATAGGCGCCCCATTTATTTCTAATACGCCACCAAAATTACTTTGCACTAATACGCCTACGGTATATCCGCCCAATGAGGTCGGTAACACTCTAGACGAAGTTCCTATACCTCCTTTAAAGCCAAAGCTAATGGTTCCCGTACCTGCGCCTATATTTCCCTCTGTGACCTCTTCACTGTTAGCATTTTTAATGGCTGATAACACGTGTGATTTTTGAATGTGCATGCCTCTGATGTCATTCAGATAACCATCGTTTGTTTCACCTACCACTGGATTCACTGACCTTACATCTTTGTTATCTTCTTGTTCTAAGGTATATGAAATTAACGCTGAGGCAGCCTCTGCAACGCTTAATGTATTGGTCAATACAATGGGCGTTTCTATATTACCAAGTTCTTTAACTTGAGAATAGCCCATGAGCTTTCCAAATCCATTAGCTATATAAATTGCTGCGGGAACCTTATTTTGGAAAATATTTTTTTGGTGTGGAACTATGGCAGTAACTCCCGTTCGAATCGAATCTCCTTCAATCAGTGTTGTGTGACCTACCGCAACACCTTTGACATCTGTAATTGAATTTAGTGCTCCTGGCTCAAAAATTCCAATTTCAATTCCGTAATCTCTAGCCCTTTTCTCTTGTGAAAAGCTGTGTATGCTTGACAACAAAAAAAGAAAAACGAATAGTGTTTTGTTTAAATTCATTTAGTAGCTGTGTTTTCCGATCACCCATCCATTGGAGCCAAGGATGTCATCTGCTGAATCTGCGGCATCCTTTTCTAAGGCCGTTCCCATACTGTCATTCCATCGGTTTAAATATCCAAAAAGTGCAACCACACCTAAAATTTCGACAATCTCTCCTTGATCAAAATGTTGACGTGCAGCCTCAGCTATCTCATCGTTTACCCCATTGGGTACTTGTGATGCCGCTATAGCTAGATCAAACATAGCTCGATCTGCTTCTGAAAATGCCTTGTGTTTTTTGTAATCCCATAGATTAAGCATTCGCTCTTGAGACGAGCCGTATCGCTCCGCAGCACGTATGGCATGAGCTTCACAATAACGACAACCCGTAGTCATGCTTGAGAGGTATGCAATCTCTCGTTTCATAGCACTTGTAATGCGCCCTTTGTTTTCCATGACGGCTTGATTCATTTCAACAAATGCATTGGCTATTCGAGGTCTATGCATCATGGTAAACAGGCTGTTAGGTGTGAATCCCAAGGTTTCCTCATAAAATTCAGCCATGGATTGAGCTTGCTTCGTGGCATTTCGGTCTAAGGGAGAAACTAAAGGTTTTTTCATAGAAGTAATTTAAAGATGAGATTTGTTGATTAATGCTTTAAAACGCAAAGAAGCCAGCATTCCTATAAATGCAAAAATAGCCAAAAGCAAAAATACCAGTTGATGACCCAGTAGCCCAGGATAGTTATCTAGCAAAAAACCCATTACAGGTCCCATGAAAATATCTGGCGTATAACCGACTACAGAAATGATGCCCACTGCTGTTCCCGTAAAAGCATATGGGATATGTCCTTCTTGAATAGAGGCGAAGTACAGTGTTCTCAATCCATAAGTCGCAATGGCAGTCATAATTAAAGAAAAAATAAAAAAGCCACTCAAAGGAGCGATGACCTGACCTGAAGCAAATAATAATGCTCCACATAAGAGCAGTCCGAACCCTCTAACGAGCCATTTAGAACTGGACGATTTATCGGCGGCAAATCCTATTACAACACAAATCAGAGGGCGCAAGTACATTTGATAGGAGCCAACTTTTGCTGCATCTACTTCGTTAAACAACATTATTTCTGCTGCATATAGAGAAAGAATATCTGTTACCTTATAGCCGCAATAAGCACAAAGAACAATCACAATCAATAGTCCAACAGCTGGGATTCGTGAAACTTTTAAGATGGTTTGAAAGGAATTATTTAAGATGAAGTTCGCTTCTTTATCTACATGCTTGGTGTTTTCTAAAAAGAAAAAAACCATAACCCCAACTAGCATGATCATTGCTGAGGTGTATAAAATTACCGTTCTGAAAGCCTCTCTTTTCTGGGTAAACGAAGTGCTGATAACATCTTCGGGTATGAGAAGAGCAAATATAAAAATACCTAAGGCTCCAATCGAGGCAGCCACAGTACCTCGACCACCTTCCAAAAATCCAAAGGCTTTTCCTTGACTCGATTTACCTCCCCAGTTTCTTGTGGCCTTAATCATAGCAGACCAAAACAAAAATGTCGTAGAAAATCCCCAGTATCCATAAAGCCATTGCAACTGATTAAAATTTGGAAATTGAGCCAAAACCAATCCTCCTAAAGCTGTTAAGCAAAGTGCTGTGCCCATCAATTTACGAGGTTCGTACTTGTCTGCCAATGTTCCTCCTAGAAGGTATGAGACCAGTGCAATAATGCCATAAGTAGAGTATAGGGTGCCTAGTTGCAAATTATCTAATTCAAATACCTCTAAAAATGTAGGTCTAAAAATGCGCGCTAATAAAAAGGGCAAGGTAAAAACACCTTCTCCCGCGGTCATCAGAAGAATAATGGTTAAAATCGATTTGAGTTTAGAAGTCACGATGGCCTACTGAATTTGTACTAGTTCTTTTTCTAAGGCAACGAGTAATTCTTCGGCTTCTTTTTTAATTGTAGCTACATAACTTCTATTGGTATTTGAAACCACAATACTTAAACTGATTGCATTTACAAGGTCAAATTCTTTGGCAGGTTCAGATAAGCCTTTGTAGAATTTACCGCTGAGACTGTCAAATAGTTCTATGTCTTTTTCCTTATAGCCAAAGTTTTGGGGTTCAATAACAATAGATGATTTTATAATGGGAAAAATTTCTTGATAGTACACCACATCCATGTTAGCATTTACTCTATTGCTGTAATTATTTGAATTTTGATAGTACTTAATGATTTTAGAGGTTAAGGAATCATTGTTTATAAGGTCAAATTGACCGGTACTTTCAAGTTCGTTAAATATGGTATTGACTTCAGGATACTTATGAGAGTACATTAATCTGCTCAATTTGTCGTTGATATCATCAATGCTGCTCAAGTTTCCTTTCGCCTTAAATTCATTCAAAATAGAATCGCAATTAGAAATACTACTGTTAGAAAATTCTATGTGATCATCAAATAACAGAAGCTGTTTTTCTAAATCGCTAATTAGCCCTGTGATGTAATGTAATTGACGAACAGAATCATCCTTACGAGAATCCCATTCATTAATCCAAAAAGAAATCGTTATACCCGCAACAATAACCGCGAACTCTAGTAAATATCTAGTTAGGTGTTTCTTCACACCTAAAAAGTACAATAAAATGGTGCCCTTTCAAAATCGAAACGCGTGGTCGAGATTTTGAAACGGTAGACTTTGATGATTTAATGAAAACTAAACATTGATTTGACTAATTAGCTTTTAGGTTTAACTTACTTTTGCCGCTTAATTTTTTTGAGGTGAAGATATTTGATTTAAACAAGAAGTTTGATGGAAGTATAAAGGATGATTTACTTTCTGGGATAACAGTGGCATTAGCTTTAGTTCCTGAAGCAGTAGCTTTTGCATTTGTGGCAGGAGTTTCTCCAATTATTGGTTTGTACGGTGCCTTTTTAATGGGGTTTATAACTTCTATTTTCGGAGGTAGACCTGGAATGATATCTGGAGCAACAGGGGCTATGGCTGTGGTTATGGTCAATCTAGTTTCAGAAGGATCAGAAATTGGCGGCAGTGATTTCGCGGGTCTTCAATATTTATTTATTACGCTCATTTTAGCCGGGATAATTCAAATTAGTGCCGGGGTATTAAGACTTGGAAAATTCGTTAGAATGATTCCGCATTCTGTTATGATGGGATTTGTGAACGGACTGGCTATTGTGATTTTTATCTCTCAATTAGGTATGTTCAAAAGCCAGGGAGAGTGGCTTTCAGGGTCATCACTTTGGATAATGATCGGATTGGTGTTGGCTACTATGGCTATCATGTTTGTGTTACCGAAAATAACCGTGAAAATTCCTGCAGCACTTACGGCAATAATTATTGTTTCTTGTATTGTAATTTTCGGCAATCTCGAAACAGAGACCGTGAGAAGTTTTATTCAAGCCAATGGTGGAACGGGCATTAAAGCAGGCTTTCCTTCATTTTCAATCCCGTTGATTCCTTTCAATATTGAGAGTTTAGTCTTTGTATTTCCTTATGCCCTAATACTCGCGGCCATTGGATTGATAGAATCGTTAATGACATTAAACCTCATTGATGAACTTACAGATTCCCATGGCAGTGGAAACAGAGAGTGTGCCGCCCAAGGTTTAGGTAATATTGTCAATGGTTTTTTCGGTGGCATGGGAGGATGTGCCATGATTGGACAGAGCATTATCAATATTAAATCTGGGGGTCGAGGAAGACTTTCAGGAATCACTGCATCAGTGTCACTACTCATGTTTATTTTGTTTGGTTCTGCTTTGATCGAGCAAGTGCCCATTGCCGCATTAGTTGGTGTGATGTTCATGGTCGTTATCGGCACATTCGAATGGAGTACATTCAAAATTCTAAATAAAGTTCCGCTCTCCGATATTATAGTCATTCTTATCGTAACAGGTTTAACCGTAATTTTTGATTTGGCCATTGCCGTTTTTACAGGTGTAATTGTCTCTTCATTGGTTTTTGCATGGGAAAATGCTAAACGTATTCGTGCGAGAAAGAAAGTAGATGTTCACGGGGTAAAACATTATGAAATTTATGGACCTCTATTTTTTGGGTCCATAGAACTCTTCAATAGCAAATTTGACATTACCAATGATCCTGATGAAGTAATTATCAATTTCAAGGAGTCTAGAATAATGGATCAATCGGCTATTGAATGTATCAACAAGCTTTCAGAACGCTATCTTAAAATGAACAAAAGAGTGCACTTGCGACATCTCTCTTCAGACTGCGTCAAACTCATCAAAAAGGCTGAAAAAATATGTGAGGTCAATATCTTAGAAGATCCAGATTATTTTGTAGCCATTGATGACTTTAGAAAAGCGCAAGCTGCATTAAAGACTAAGTAATTAGAGCATTAGAGCCCTAGTAGTAAGCATGAAATAAGTCTCAGATTGTTATTTTGAGGCCTGCTATGCCCGCTAAGACACAAATCGGTTCTATAGCTTAAAGTGCATCTTCATTCCTTCATGTGAATCGACAAATCCTAAATCAAGGTAAAACTTAATGGCTTCTGGTCTTTGTTTATCCGTGGTCAACTGCAAGACATGAGCTTTTCGCTCTTGCGCTCTATTGATGGCCCATTTGAACATCTCTGAACCTAATCCCTTGCCGCGGAAATCTTTTTGAATCCTAACAGCTTCAATTTGTGCTCTTATTCCACCTTGATAGGTGAGGTACTGAATGAAACTAAGTTGTAGGGTTCCTACAACTTTCCCATCATTTGCTTCGACGACTATCAATTCTTGGTTAGGATCAGAATTGATATTTTCAAATGCTTTTAAGTAGTTCTCAGGAAGTGGTTCTCTATAGTCTTCTCTCTTGGCTCCTAACTTGTCATCAGCAATCATTTTGACAATAAAAGGAACATCTTTCATGGTAGCTTTTCTAAACTTCATATTTCAAAGTTAGTCAAAGAAAAATGTCGAACTGCTTTTTTCAGTATTCAATTAGCTTTTAGTAAATAGACAGCAAAAAAAGAAAAGGGAGACACCTATTCAGATATCTCCCTTACTGTACTCGAGGCGGGACTTGAACCCGCACGGCCACAATGGCCATTGGATTTTAAGTCCAACGTGTCTACCAATTCCACCACTCGAGCCCTTGCGTCGCTTCAAAAGCGCTACGAAAGTAACTAAAACAATTTACATTGTTTTTGAGCGAAAAACGGGATTCGAACCCGCGACCTCCACCTTGGCAAGGTGATGCTCTACCAACTGAGCTATTTTCGCCTTTCATCCTTCTTGGTAGGGTCGGCAAATTTAAAACAATTCTTTAAAATTTAAAGGTATGTTTTAGATTTTATTGAGGAGTTTTTTGATTTTGTTGAGTTCGTTCAACGCTTCAATAGGGGTGAGGTTATTGATATCTAAGCCAATTAAATCCTCTTTGATTTGCAACAGCACAGGATCTTCTAGTTGAATAAAGCTGAGTTGTGTTTGTTCTAATGCTTTTTGCTGGGCAGTAACCTCTTCTATTTGAGCCGTTCTTTTTTGTTTTGAACGACTTTCTTCCAATTTTATCAAAATTTCTTGAGCGTGCTCTAGTAATTGTTTGGGCATACCTGCCATTTGGGCGACGTGAATTCCAAAAGAGTGATGCGAAGGGCCTGCAATAAGTTTTCTTAAAAAAAGAACACCGTCAGCAGTTTCTTTAACTGATACGTTGTAGTTTTTAATTCGACTGTACTGTTCACTCATTGCATTTAACTCATGATAGTGTGTGGCAAACAGCGTTTTAGCTTTACTTTGATGATTGTGCATATACGCAGCAATAGCCCATGCAATTGAAATTCCGTCATAAGTGCTTGTTCCCCTTCCGATTTCATCTAATAACACCAAACTTCGGTCACTTAAATTATTTACGATTGCGGCGGTCTCATTCATTTCAACCATAAAAGTAGACTCACCCATACTGATATTGTCACTGGCGCCGACCCTAGTAAATAGTTTATCGATTATTCCGATTGAAGCGGAATTCGCTGGAACATAAGAGCCTATTTGTGCCATTAAAACAATCAGAGCTGTTTGTCTTAAAATGGCTGACTTTCCGCTCATATTAGGTCCAGTAATCATCACGATTTGTTGGGAATCTGGATCGAGTTGAATGTCATTGGCAATGTAGGGTGTATCCGATTCTAATTGTTTTTCGATTACAGGATGTCGTCCCGCTTTAATCAGTATTGATCGGTTTTGATGTATCTCAGGTTTGCAATAATTCGATTTTTTGGCGCAATCTGCAAATCCAACTAAGCAGTCCAGTCTTGCAACGGTTCTGGCAGTTTGTAATAATTCCGCTTTAAAATTTTGCAATTCTTCAATTAGACCGTTAAAAAGTTCTAGTTCTTTAGCAGCTATTTTTTCCTCAGCGCCCAGTATTTTTTGTTCATAGGTCTTAAGTTCTTCAGTGATATAACGCTCGGCATTGACTAGTGTCTGTTTTCTTGTCCAGTTTTCGGGAACTTTATCCTTGTGGGTGTTTCTCACTTCAATGTAATATCCAAAAACATTATTGGAGCTGATTTTTAGCGAAGGAATACCCGTGATCTCACTCTCTCGTTTGAGCATTTCATTTAAGAGTTCTTGACCCGAGTTTGCCAATGTTCTTAATTCATCTAGTTCCTGATCGTATTGGGATGCAATGACACTTCCTTTTTGAAGGAGAACAGGTGCTTCGGGGTTAATCGCTTTAGAAATTAATGCTTTAATTTCTGAACAACTCGCAATGTGAGCAAATAGTGTTTGAAGTTCATTTAAGTCACTCTTTTTTAAGATAACATCTAGGGATATCACTTCTGTTAGACTCGTTTTCAAGTGATTTAATTCACGAGGATTGATTTTAGTCGAGGCTAATTTTGCTGCATAACGCTCCAGATCAAAAATTGATTTTAAATGATCTTGAACCTGCCTTAATTCTTCGGTATTATTGAAGTAGTGATGAACAATTTTTAAGCGTTGATTGATCTTAGCCTCATCAGTTAGCGGTAAGGCAATCCAATGCTTTAGAAGTCTCCCTCCCATTGGTGTACAACTATGATCTAAGACGTCAAAAAGAGTAGTTGCCTCTCGATTTAGTCCAAACAACAACTCTAGATTCCTAATTGTAAAAGCGTCCATCCACATGTGATCGTCTCTTCTCAGTACCTGAATATGATTGATATGCCCCATCAATTTAGGTTGTGTTTGAGAGAGATAATAGAGCACTGCGGCAGCTGGACTAATGCCTAATTCATTCTCAAGGATACCAAAACCTTTTAGGCTATTTACCTGGAGATGAGAACAGAGTTTTTGCGCTGCCTGTTCTACTTCAAAAATCCAATCTTCAAGGGCATGTAAATGGTAAAGACTTATCCAAGAATCTAACAGAGCACTCTTTTGGGGTTTGGCATAAAGTATTTCAGTGGGATTAAAGTTTTGTAATAACTTATCAATATAATGCTGATCTCCGGAGGCGATAAGAAAGTTTGATGTAGATACATCGACAAAAGCAACAGCCCATTTCTGTTGGAGTTTAAATACCGCCGATAGATAATTATTAGTTTTTTGTTCTAAAATGGCATCATTCAATGTTACCCCAGGAGTAATAAGTTCAGTAACTCCTCTTTTCACAATGGTCTTTGTCTGCTTAGGATCTTCTAATTGATCGCAAATAGCAACTCGATTACCCGCTTTTACGAGTTTAGGCAGATAGGTTTGTAAAGCGTGGTGTGGAAAACCAGCTAAAGGAGTTTGGTCGCCGCCGTTGTTTCTTTGGGTCAAGACAATATCCAAGATACGAGCAGCCTTTTGTGCATCTTCGCCAAAGGTCTCATAAAAATCTCCCACCCTGAAAAGAAGCATTGCGTCGGGGTACTTACCCTTGATCGCATTGTATTGCTTCATAAGGGGAGTGGTGCCATTGTTCTTTTTTGCCATAATTTTACCGAAAATACTCGCTGTACCAAAGTGAGCAAAACAAATGTTGATATTTTGAACAAATCGTTGAAAACTAACTTTAGAAAGCTTTCCAATGCTGAACTCAATAGATTGGCACCAGAGGAATTTAAAGAGGCCAAAAAAATTCCTTTAGTGGTAGTTTTAGACAATATCAGGAGCTTAAATAATATTGGCTCTATTTTCAGAACCTCGGACGCATTTAGAATTGAAGAAGTTTTTTTGTGTGGAATAACAGCCCGCCCTCCACATAAAGATATTAGGAAAACCGCACTGGGAGCCACTGAAAGTGTAGCCTGGCGCTATTTTGATAGCACTAGTGAAGCTTTGAGTGAATTAAGTGCTAAGAATTATAAAATCGCAGCTGTTGAACAAGCTGAAAATGCATGTGACTTGAATGATTTTAAGATTGATTATTCCAGCGGTTTAGCCGTTGTATTCGGACATGAAATTCAGGGTGTTGCTCAGGAGGTAGTAGACTCATGTGATGTCGTTATCGAAATACCTCAATTTGGTACAAAACACTCGCTCAACGTCGCTGTTTCAGCAGGAATTGTGCTTTGGAATTTGCATGGACAATTTTCTTCCAAATAAAAAAACCCCAACAAAGAATGCTGAGGTTTTATATAATGTTTGAGTTAGTTAGTTAAACGCAATTACTCAAAAAAATTCCATATTCACAAAATTTTCTTAAAATTTTAATTAAGAATCAATAATTAATCTGAATAGTACTGAATTAACAATGCGTTTTCTATTTTGAATACAATTTGTTTAAAGACTTCATTGTCAACTATAAAGTCATTTTTTTCGAGATTTAATTGAAGGCATTCAAAGTCTTTTTCTACTTTGATATAACATTCATAACTCTTTATAATTTTCTTCAAATAGTTTTCTGATATTCCCATTTCGTAAGGTCTACCTCTTTTCAAAATTTGTTCTTTGATTACCTCTAAAGGTCTTTGAAGATAAACGTATAGGGAAGGATTTTTTAAATGTGTAAGGCTAAAGTTGTACCAGCGTTTATATAAATCTAAAGCGCTTCCTTGGAGATTTATCTCCGCGAACATCAAAGATTTAGAGAGGTGATAATCACTTAAGATCCCTGGAGGTTTAGATAAATGTTGAAAGTGGTCTTCGATTTGTTCACTTCGATCTGCCAAAAAAGACAATTCTACGGGGAGACTGTATTTATCCTTATCTTCATAAAAGGAAGAGAGAAATGGATTGTTTTCAAAACTCTCAAGAAAATAGGGAACTTCAAAAGTTTCAGCGATTTTTTGACAAAGTGAAGTTTTACCCACACCAATACAACCTTCAATACAAATGTAACCGCTGTTTTGCCAAAATGACTTTCGGTTTATATGAAGGGTTTTTTCTACTGCAATGACATCATTTTCATCTTCGCAATGTGTTAAGAGTTCGGCTGTGATGCGCTTATTGAGTGGATGTACTTTTTGAGGCGCAATATCCATTAAAGGTTTTAGTACAAATCTGCGTTGTGTTATTCTTGGGTGAGGTAATTCTAATTGTACAGTTTGAATGGTTAGGTCTTCGTAAAACAACAAATCAAGATCAATAGGTCTGTTGGTGTAAGAAAAATGAGCCTTTCGTTTACGACCTAATTCATTTTCTATAAGGAGCAATTTGTTGAGGACTTCATGAGGGTCTAGTTTTGTTTTAACAGCAATACAAGCATTGATAAAATCATCTCCATCGAAACCGACAGCTTTATTTTTGTAGCATTTGGAGCACGCTACAACAGGGCCAATTTCTTCATCAATTTTAAACAAGGCTTTTTGCAGGTGAATAAAACGATTCCCTTGGTTGCTTCCAAGGCCAATAAGGACTTCTGCTGTATCTGCTTTTCGCATACGCCAAATTAATAATTCCACCTAACATTGATTATATTGCGGATTAAAACTTTAGATTTTGGATTTTCTTAAAAATACTTTGGCAGCAACAATCGGAGCACTTGTAGCATTCGGAATTGCTTTTTTTATGTTTTTTATTTTCTTAGCTGCTTTAGGCAGTGCTGAACCTGATACGAAAATTGAAAAAGAGAGTGTGCTTCAATTAAAACTAAGTCAGCTTGTGGAAGAATATTTGGGCACGGACCCTAACGACCCCTTTGCTGCTCTTGTTCAAGATCGTATAGGTTTTGATCAACTATTAAAAGCGGTAAGTCTGGCTAAAACGGATGATCGAATTGAAGGGATTTCAATTGAAGGTAATATTCTTTCTTTGGGCTGGTCACAAATTAATGAACTCAGAGATCTACTGATTGATTTTAAGTCTTCGGGTAAATTTATTTATGCCTACAATGAGTTGTATTCACAAGACGACTATTTTTTAGCCAGTGTCGCGGATTCTATTTTTATGAATCCAGTGGGAAATTTAGATTTTCGAGGTTTGGCATCAGAGGTGTTGTATTACAAAGATCTTCAAGAGCAGTCTGGAGTAAAAATGGAGGTTGTTCGCCATGGCAAATACAAATCTGCAGTCGAGCCTTATTTGAATGATGAGATGAGTGAAGAAAACAGAATGCAGATCAAAGCTTTATTGACCTCCATTTGGAACGAGGTAACCAATTCTATTTCAGAAGAGCGAGAGATAAGTACAGTGCGTTTGAATGAAATTGCAGACGATTTGTTAGCAAGAAGTGCTGATAGCGCAAAAGAATTAGGATTGATTGATGCATTGGTCTACGAAGATCAGTATTACAGATCACTGTCCAATAGATTATCTGGAATAGACAATGAACTTGCAGCAAACGACAAGCCTGAAATGACAAGTCTCAATAAGTATCTGCGTTTTGCCAAAACCAAAAGATTGTATAAGGGTAAGGATCGTATTGCCGTCTTGTATGCCAGTGGGACCATTCTTTACGGGGAAGGAGGTAGCGCATATATCGGACAAGAATCTATTGCACGCGCTTTAAAGCGAATTCGAGAAGACCGAAAAGTTAAAGCGATTGTACTTCGTGTGAATTCTCCAGGAGGAAGTGCACTCACATCAGAACTGATATGGCGTGAATTAAAACGCACTCAAGAACAAAAGCCTATCGTAGTGTCTATATCTGATGTAGCAGCTTCGGGAGGATATTATATCGCTATGGCTTCAGACTTTATAATGGCACAACCTACATCTATTACCGGTTCTATTGGTGTGTTCGGTACATTGCCCAACTTTAGTGAGCTCAGTAAAAAAATAGGAATTACTCCGCAGTGGGTCGAGACCAATAAGCAATCTAGAGGTTACAGTGTGTTCGGTCCAATGACTCAAGAGAATTACAACGAAATAAAAGATGGTATAGAGCAAACTTATGATATCTTTTTAGAGCGAGTTGCAGCGGGTAGATCTATGGATAAAAATCAGGTAGATGAATTAGCTCAGGGAAGAGTTTGGAGCGCATCTTCTGCTCTTGATAATGGATTAATCGACGCTTACGGTGGAATTTATGATGCTATTGAAAAAGCAGCTGAATTGGGCGAAACCTCTGACTACGCTGTGCAAAGTTTTCCCCGATATAAATCGGAATTTGAGCAAATATTTGGCGATCTTTCAGAGGCCCAAACCAAGGTTTTGCAACAAGTGACTAAAGCCTTTTTACCGGAGCCTGTCAATGCCTTAAATCAAAAAATAGAGCAGCTCAAGGCTAAGGAAAATCAAATTCAAGCCCGAATGCCTTTTGAACTGAACATAAGATAATCCTCAATGGATAAATTGAAGACAAGAAAAAGAGCTTTATCGCTCTATATGTACTTGAGTGGTTTATTCATCACTTCTTTAGTTGTTTCGAATCTCATCTTTCAAAAATTCTTCAGTTTCAAACCTTTTGGAGAAATTGAAATCTTCGGTGCTCCAATCTTCGAAGCATCTGTTGGCCTATTGCCCTATCCAATTACTTTTTTAATTACAGATTTAATTTCAGAGATCTACGGAAAGAAAAAAGCTAATCAGGTAGTTATCACTGGAATTTTTGCTTCTTTTTTTTCTCTTTTGATTGTCTACGTATCGGATGCATCTTCAGCTACAACTTGGTCTCCCTTATCGAATGAACTCTTTAGTCGTGTTTTTGGAAATACGGTAATAGCTGTTTTTTCGTCTATGATGGCGTATTTGTTAGCGCAATTTGTAGATATTCAGATTTATCATTTTTGGAAGAATCTCACCAAGGGAAAACACCTTTGGCTAAGAAATAATTTCTCCACCTTTTCATCTCAATTTATAGATACATTGTCAGTGATTTCACTCTTGTGTTTTTTTGGAGAAATTCCTTGGGAACGCTTTACGGGATTGGTGATTTCAGGGTTTTTATTCAAGGCAATGATCGCAGCTTTGGATACTCCATTATTATACTTGGGGGTGCATCTTATCCGTAAACAATTCGGATTAAAAGTTGGAGAAGAAATACAATTAGATGCTTAAGGTTTTCACATTGAGGCCAACTCTATAGCCTTCGTGATTTCTTATATTCATCACCGCTCCATCTTCAAATATGAGGTATTGACCTTTGATGCCAATCAAAACACCTTCAACGTGGGGATCTTTTTTGAGTGAATGGCTCTTAAGAACTTTTTCTATTTTTTGGCTATAGGGGAAAGCAATTGGTACATTGTTCAACTCAGCAATAAGGCAATCTCTTACCTCATCTGGAATATGGGTTTGAAGGCTGTTAAAAACCTCGCCGAGATTTTCTTGGCTTTCAGTAGTAGTCAGCATGGTGCGCCAATTCGTTTTATCACTAATATGATTTTTTAAAGCGACTTCAGCTACACCGGCTAAGTAACGATTTGGTGTTTCTAAAATAGCCATCGCTTGATGAGCACCCTGATCAATCCATCTTGTAGGGAGTTGTTTCTTTCGCGTAATACCAACTTTAACTGTTCCCGTATTTGAAAGGTACACAATGTGTGGTTGTAATTGCATTCTCTTTTCAAATTCTAAATCTCTATCCTCTTCTCCTAAATGGGCTTTGCTTAACTCTGGTTTCATAATCCATTCACCAGCCTTGGGAGATTCAAAAAAACACTTCTTACAAAAGCCTTGAGCAAAAATAGTCTCGTCCGATCCACAATTTAGACACTGATAGCCCTGAAGCTCTAAGCGTATTTTTTTATGAATCAATTGATTGAGGTGAATAAGGTCGTTATCTAACTCAAGATAGTAGTTAACCTCTGCAGCATTTAGACGGGTTGTCATTTTTTTTAATACCCCAGAATACAACATAGAAATTAGGTTTGAAAATTAACTCAATAAGCATACATTAGCAAGGCTAAAGATACTAATAATGGCCTTACCTCTTTTTAATAGCATTGCATCTTGGTGGCTTAAAAAGCGAATTCATCAGATAGAATTGTTTTTGAAATATCCAGGTGATGTTCAATACGAGGTACTGCAAAAACTACTTGATCAAGCTCAGCAGACCGAATACGGGAGAAGATTTGATTATGGAAGTATTCGCAATTACGAAGATTTTAGAGCTAGAATTCCTGTTGTTCATTATGAAGATATCGCTGATACCATCGATAGAACTAGAAAGGGTGAGCAACAACTTTTTTGGTCATCAGATATCAAGTGGTTCGCTAAAAGTAGTGGAACAACTAATGCCAAGAGCAAATTTATTCCCGTCAGCCAAGAAGCGCTTATCGATTGTCATTTTAAATCGGGTAAAGACCTACTCTGTTTATATCTCAATAACAATCCTGAGTCCAAACTTTTTACAGGTAAGAGTCTGAGGCTAGGAGGTAGCAAAGAACTCTACAAGGACAACGGAAGTTATTTTGGAGATTTATCAGCTATTCTTATCGATAACATGCCAAAATGGGCAGAATACAGTAGCACTCCCAGCAACAAGGTGTCGTTAATGTCTAATTGGGAAGAAAAGTTAAAGGCCATTATAGACGAAAGTGTCTCCGAAAATGTCACCTCTTTGGCAGGAGTGCCTTCTTGGATGTTAGTTTTATTGAATCAACTGCTCAAGGAGCATTCTGTTGAAAATCTCACGGCAATTTGGCCTCAGTTAGAAGTTTATTTTCACGGCGGAGTGGCCTTCACTCCCTACAGAGAACAGTTCGAAAAAATTCTGCCATTTGATTCAAAATGTTATGAAATCTACAATGCTTCAGAAGGTTTCTTCGCTATTCAAGATCAAAACTTTTCTGATGAATTATTGTTGATGTTAGATTATGGAATCTTTTATGAATTCATTCCGATGGAACATTACTCTTCAACAGATCCATTTCCGAGGGCCATACCTTTGTGGGAGGTTGAGAAAGATGTCAATTATGCTATGTTAATCAGCACTAATGCCGGTTTATGGAGGTATTGCATCGGAGATACCGTTAGATTTACTTCAACTTCACCTTATCGCCTTAATATAAGTGGTCGCACAAAGCATCATATCAATGTTTTTGGTGAAGAACTAGTCGTAGAAAATGCAGAAAAAGCATTGGATTACGCTTGCAGAGTTACACAAAGTGAGGTGATTGAATACACCGTAGCACCTATTTTTATGAATTCAAATCAAAAGGGAGCACATCAGTGGATGGTTGAATTCAAAATTCAGCCTAAGGATTTAGCTCTTTTTGAACAAGTATTAGATGATCACTTGAGAAAACTCAATTCTGATTATGACGCCAAACGAAATGGAGACATTACCTTATCTCTTTTGAAGTTGAATGTGGCCTCTCCTGGACTTTTCTACAGATGGATGAAAGATAAAAACAAATTAGGAGGTCAGCATAAAGTACCTCGTCTATCAAATGAACGCAGTTTTATGGAAGAACTTTTTGAATTGGAGGCAGAATTGGTTTAAGAAACTGCCTTAAGTTTACTAAGTCGCTCAAATGAAAGGTGACGTTCAGCATAGGATTTATCAACCACCAAACTTTTTGAATCAGAAGATGGCATTTCGTACATGGCCTCTATAAAAATAGATTCACAAAGCGATCGAAGACCTCGAGCTCCTAGCTTGTAATCCATGGCTTTTTCTACGATAAAATCTAAGGCGTCATCTTGAATTTCAAAAGAAATACCATCCATTTCAAAAAGTTTTTTATACTGTTTGATAATGGCATTTTTCGGCTGCGTTAGAATTTCCTTTAGAGCTTCTCGATCTAATGGATTCATGTGTGTGAGCACGGGAAGTCTTCCAATAATTTCGGGAATCAATCCAAAGTCTCTCACATCTTTTGGAGTGATGTATTGAATCAAATTCTCTCGATCTATTTGATCTCCTTTTTGCAATTGACCGTAACCTACAGCCTGCATATTTAGACGTTGGCTAATAAGTTTTTCAATACCGTCAAAGGCTCCTCCTGCAATAAACAGGATATTCTTGGTGTCGACTTCTATAAATTTTTGGTCAGGATGTTTTCTTCCTCCTTTGGGAGGTACATTCACTACAGTTCCCTCTAAGAGTTTGAGCAAACCTTGTTGTACTCCTTCACCGGATACATCCCTAGTGATAGAAGGATTGTCATTTTTGCGTGCAATCTTATCGATTTCATCAATAAAGACGATACCTTTTTGCGCCTTCTCTAAATCGTAATCAGCCGCCTGAAGTAAGCGCGTTAAAAGACTCTCAACATCTTCTCCTACATATCCCGCTTCGGTGAGTACTGTGGCATCGACAATAGCCAGAGGTACTTGAAGCATCTTGGCGATACTCTTTGCCAAAAGAGTTTTACCTGTTCCAGTGCGTCCTACCAACAGAATATTACTCTTTTCAATTTCGATTTCTTCGGCTGAGGTTTTTTGTGTAATTCTCTTGTAGTGATTGTATACCGCAACGGATAATATTTTTTTACTGTGATTTTGACCGATTACATACTCGTCTAAAAAAGCTTTGATTTCTTTGGGCTTTTTTAAATCAAAATCTTCAAGATTATCATTGGATTTACTATCGTTGTCTTCTGTGGCAATAAAGTGTGCTTGTTCCACACACTTGTCACAAATGTGGGCTTTATTTCCAGCTATAAGAAGAGTTGTTTCTTCTTTTTTACGACCGCAAAATGAACAACTTAAATCCAATGAATCCATGTTGAGCTGCTATTTGAGTTAGTTTCTAATTAAAATTTCGTCAATCATGCCGTATTCTTTTGCCTTATCTGCCTTCATCCAGTAGTCTCTATCGCTATCTGCATATACGGTATCAAAGTCTTTTCCGGTATGTTTGGCAATAATTTGATACAATTCGTCTTTTAAGGTAAGAATTTCTTTGGCAGTAATTTCAATATCTGAGGCTTGACCTTGCGCTCCACCCATAGGTTGATGTATCATAACACGTGAATGTTCGAGTCCACTTCTCTTACCTGCAGTGCCCGCACAGAGTAATACAGCACCCATAGAAGCCGCCATTCCTGTGCAAATCGTAGCGACATCAGGTTTTATGAATTGCATAGTGTCATAAATTCCAAGACCAGCGTACACGCTTCCTCCAGGTGAATTGATGTAAATCTGTATGTCTTTAGAAGCATCTGTGCTTTCTAAAAAAAGCAATTGGGCTTGAACGATATTGGCTACTTGATCATTGATCGCTGTTCCTAAAAAGATAATACGGTCCATCATCAATCTCGAGAAAACATCAAAAATGGCAATATTCATTTGACGTTCTTCAATGATATTTGGAGTGAGCCCTACAGGGTACATACTAGATATCATTTGGTTGTAGTACAGGCTGCTTATCCCCTGATCTTTAGTTGCAAATTTTTCAAATTCTTTGGCAATATCTTTCATAAAATTACTTTCTCAATTGAATTACGCCTTGTAAGCTTCTTTTATAAATTTCTCAAAATTTAATTCTTTCTTCTTCAAATTTCCTTCCTTTTTGATTAAATCTAATAATTTTTGATTCATCAATTGAGAAGATAATCTGCGGGTTTCGTCCTCATTGCTCATTACACGAGCTGCGATTTCGTTCAATTGTTCTTCAGGAGGATTCATTTGACCGTATTGCGCCATCTGTGCCTTAATAAATTCTTTTGCATAGGCTTTTAATTCTTCGAAATTCATCTGAAGTTCATGCTGGTCTATTATTTTGGCTTCAATAAGTTGATAGCGAATTCCTTTTTCTGATTTTTCATATTCAGTAAGTGCTTCTTCTTCGGTCAATGGTTTTTCTCCACTCACTCGTATCCACTTTTTAAGAAAATCTGAAGGAAGGTCAAATTTGTGATCTTCTAATAGACGCTCAGTGTAATCTGCCATTAATTTTTGGTCAGATTGCTGCACAAATTGTTTTTCTCCATCTTCTTTGAGTTTTGCTCTCAACTCTTCTTCTGAGGATATAACTTCAGGACCAAAAAGTTTATCGTAAAGCTCTTGGTCGAGCTCAGCCGGTTCTCTCTTGTTAACTTCTTCAACAGTAAATTGAATAGTTACATTATCCAACTCTTTCACTTTTTCTTCACTTACACCGAGATGTCTAGCAAGTAAAAGATCATTGTCGAACAAGTTTTTGGTGCTGAGCTCTAGAACATCAGAAGCCTTTTTACCTTTGAGCTCTTTGATTAATTTCTTGCTTTTAAGCTCAGTTAAATCAAGTTGTGTTTTGTGGTCCACTTCTAATTGTTCGTCAAAAAAGCGACCATTAACTTCTGAGTCATTAGACACCGAGTCTTGAGAAATTAATTTGCCGTATTGTTTTCGAATTCTTTCAATTTGTTCATCAATACTTTTTTTATCGGCAACGATGTGATAATGTGTAACCGATTTTTTGGTTTTTATTTTTGCTTCAAACGAGGGTGCCAATCCTAACTCAAAATCAAAAGTTAAGGGATTATCATCCCAGCTAAATGCGTCTTTTTCAACAGGCAGTGGGTTTCCTAGTACCTCTAATTTTTCTTTGTCTATATAAGATCCAATTTGTTCTTGAATCATTTTATTGACCTCATCTACTTGTACCGCTCTTCCATATTGTTTTCGAATCATGCCCATTGGCACCTGTCCTTTTCTAAATCCTGGAATATTGGCGTTTTTTCGGTAATCTTTTAGGATTTTGTCCACTTGAGGGGTGTAATCTTCTTGTTGAATCTCAAGGGTGAGTACTGCGTTTAACGCATCGACCTCCTGTTTGGTTATTTTCATTTAATTATAGCATTTAAGGAGCGCAAAAATAGGCTATTTTAAGGCTGTCTACAACTTAATGCTCATGATCCTGGAGGTCGCTTTGAAATATTTCCTGTAAAAAGGATTGCATGAGAGATAATAACAAGCTGTAAATCAATGCAGTCCACAGGGAGTTTACAACGAAATTAGGGACTATAGAACTTGCTAATTGTATAATTAATGCATTGATAATCAGTAGAAAAATTCCTAAACTCAAAATTGTAATGGGAAGGGTTAGTACAATGAGTAATGGCTTGACAAAAAGATTGAGGATACTCAAAATTAATGCTACTGCCATTGCAGTAAAAAAACTTTTGATTTCTACACCTGGTAAAATTTCGGCAATTATTATAATTCCAAGGCTATTGATTAACCATCTTATTAACGTCTTCATTCTTTTTCAAATATAAAATCTAAAACGGTTTTGGAAAAGGCCGTTGGATTTTCTGCATGCAACCAATGACCGGCGTTAGGGATATTTTTTAAAGCTGCACTAGTGAATTGTGATTTAATAAAATTTAGGTCTTCTGCTAAGATGTAATCTGAAGCCGATCCTTTGACAAAAAGGCTTGGGCCGGTATATTTCATTTGAGGTGAAAGGGCTTGTCCTA
This sequence comes from Flavobacteriaceae bacterium, assembly GCA_049596955.1. GTDB lineage: Bacteria > Bacteroidota > Bacteroidia > Flavobacteriales > Flavobacteriaceae > UBA3478. The sequence goes on along the minus strand of JBMYMD010000001.1, from coordinate 113,865 downwards.
TGACGTGTCGATTTGTTGCTAAGGAATGAATATTGCATTTGAGGCCTAAAACACCAGGTGATTTCCAAAATAAGTTTTTCATTAAAAATTGTCGAATACCAGGGTTGTGAATAGTCTTAGAGAGTGCAATATCAACTTCTCCTCTTGATTTGCACCTTTCAAAATTTAAACTCTTCAGCGCATCAATAATATAGTCGTGATGCGGTGGATAAGCCTTTGGAGCTATATCCGCAACGATTAGTTTTTTGACGTTGCCAGGATGTAGGCAAGCAAAAAGCATCGCTGTTTTCCCCCCCATAGAATGTCCGAGTAAATAAAAATTAGAAATGCCGTGCTGGTGTATGTAGTGTTCTAAATCCTCACACATTAAGCCGTAGGAGAAGTCGTTGGAATGGAAACTTTTGCCGTGATTTCTGGCGTCAATTAGATGCACTTCAAGGCCAAGTTTACTCCATTTTTTTCCAAGTGTTTTCCAATTGTCAGACATGCCTAAAAAGCCATGTAGAATCAGTAATTTTTGGGAGGACTCCCCAAGGATTATACTGTGTAAACTGTTTTTCAATAGTTTTTGAGCTTGTGATTGTACATCTGTATGACATTTTCTAATCCCATATAAATAGATTCGCAGATTAAAGCGTGACCTATAGAGACCTCTTTAAGAGATGGGATAGAAGCGGCAAAGAATGCGATATTGTCTAAACTTAAATCGTGACCCGCATTTAAGCCAAGACCTAATTTGTCTGCCTCTGCAGATGCGCTGATAAATGCAGCGATAGCTTCAGTCGGGTCTTTGGCGTATTGCGCAGCATATGGCTCTGTGTATAATTCGATACGATCTGTTCCGGTATCTGCCGCAGCTTTAACCATTTCAATATCTGGATTCAGAAAAATCGAGCATCGAATTCCTTCTTCTTTAAAGATTCTAATGGTTTTCTTGAGAAAGTCCTGATGCGAAATGGTGTCCCATCCGCTGTCTGAGGTGAGCGCGTCAGGCTCATCTGGAACCAGGGTTACCTGAGTAGGTTTGATTTCTAAAACCAAATCGATAAAACGATTTATGGGGTTTCCTTCAATATTGTATTCGGTAGTCACCACCTTTTTGAGATCTCTAGCATCTCGGTATTTGATGTGGCGCTCGTCAGGTCTGGGATGGACAGTTATTCCGGCAGCCCCAAAGTCTTGAATGTCTTTCGCCGTTTGCAATAAATCAGGCCTATTAGTGCCTCTGGCATTACGCAGTGTAGCCCATTTGTTGATATTTACACTTAAATGTGTGCTCATTTTGTCGAATTTCAATTACAAAAATAGGCATTCAGTCTGAGCCTTTGTAGGGATTGTTGTATTTTGCAGTATATTTCGAAGGCATGAATTTGACTGAGTTATTGCAGAATGATCTACCGATATTTACACCTGGCCAAACCATAGGAGAACTCCATGACTTTTTTGCGGAAAATAATTTAACGCATATTGGAATTTGCGAAACCTCTGGATTGTTTTTGGGATTAGTTTCTGCCGCTTCCATAAGAGATCTATCTAAAGAAATAAATGTCTCCAAAGCAGAGCAGCTCCTTCAATTTGATGCCGTATTTGTAGAAGACCATTTTCCAACACATTTGCGTTTTTTGAAAAAAAATCAGTCGAATATTATACCTGTCTTGAACTCAGAGCGTCAGTTTTTGGGATACATTACCTCATTGGATATAGTGCATAAATTAGAAGCATTACCTGTTTTCCATAAAGACAACGATACCTTGATACTCTCAAAGGCTAGCGAAGATTTCTCATTGGCAGAAATTGTTCAAATTGCCGTTTCAAATCAAGCAATAATTAATGGCGCTTTTATTGTGGAAAAAACTGAAGTAGACACTGTTGTAGTGATTCAATTACAAACAGAAAAGATTCAATCTTGTTTAGATGAGATGAGAAGATTTGGGTACGATATCTTGGAAACTTCTTTTGAAGATTTACATGTGGAAAATCTAAAGGTAAACGCTGAATATTTAAATCGTTATTTAAACGTATGAGCAAGGAAATAGGCATTTTCGGAATTCATATTGATCAAGATGAAGAAAAGGTTGTTAAACAATTGTTACAATCGGCAGCTGATTTGAATTACAAGGTTTGCTTTGAATTTAAATTTGCCCAAAAGCTTATAGAAAAGACAGACTTAGATGTAGAGGGGTACAAAACTTTTAAGAGCCACAAGGAAATAGACGAAAGCTTAGCCCTTTTTATTTCTATCGGCGGCGATGGAACAATGCTAAGGGCCTCTAATTACATTCGAGACAAAGGCATTCCACTTGTGGGAATCAACACAGGTCGATTAGGATTTTTATCCACATACAAAAAAGAACATACCCTATCGCTTTTAAAAGAATTTAGTCAAGGAAATTACGAGCTTGATTTTAGACAACTTATAAGATTAGAAAATCACACTGAACTTCTGGGTCCCAATTGGGAGAACGATGCGCTCAATGAAATTACCGTCTCAAGAAAAGATACCGCTTCGATGATTACCATAGAAGTGTGGTTAAATGATCAATTTTTGACATCTTACTGGGCGGATGGATTAATTATGGCGACTCCAACAGGGTCAACAGGCTATTCATTGAGTTGTGGAGGTCCAGTTATTTCTCCAGGAGCGAAGTCTTTCGTATTAACACCTATTGCCCCGCACAACTTAAACGCGCGTCCATTGGTTATTGAAGACGATACGGTTATTAAACTAAAGGTAAGTGGGCGTGAATCACAGCATCTTATTACTGTGGATTCAAAGATAACTACCATGGCCAATGAAGAGGAAATCGTAGTCAAAAAGACGCCGTACAAACTTAAAATGTTAAACTTTAAGGGAGAGCATTTTCTGCATTCACTCCGTCAAAAAATGCTATGGGGAGAAGACAAAAGAAATTAATTACGGTATTCAGTTGTTTTCTTTTCAGTTGGGTTGTAAATGCTCAAAGAATAGAATTTGGATACTTGACTGGTTTTTCATCAGGCTTTGGCGATGTTGGAAGAGAAAAGGCATTCAAGGCTGGGAATACAACTCAAGGCCTTCAGCTTAAGATACATCGCAATTCACGTCTTTCATATCGTTTAAATACCAACTTAATCAAGTTTACTTTTGATGATGAGCTTTCTAATGATCAGTATCGCCTCAACAGAAAATTCAAATCAAATATCAATGCCATAGAAATTACTGCAGGAGTAGAATTCAACTGGTATTCGTTTAACCCTTTTAATGAAAGGCGAAAATTAGTGCCTTATGCCTACATCGGACTGGGTTATGCACGTTACACTGAGAGAGCATTTGTGCTAGATGATTTGTATCGATATGGAAATGCAATAGAGGCAGTAAAACCAAATCGACCAAAAGATAATCCTTTGATACCTTTACGAGAAGAAATATATGACAAATACGAAGCACAATATAAAGAGAACAGCACCCTACTTTTGCCTATTGCCCTTGGAATGAAGTTTCATTTGTATCGAAATTTGAACTTGCATCTAGAGGTTGGAATGCGAATGACAAGGGTAGATAATTTAGATGGTGGTGTTGTCATAGCAGATATCCCTGTCTATGATGGAATAGATCCAAATGATAAAGTCTATTTTCTTGGAAACGGACAAAATGACTATTATATGCTGACTAATTTTGGATTAAGCTATACCTTTGGGCAAAAACCAATTATAATCAATTTTAAATAAGTCCGAAATCAATGTTGGAGATGAGTGAAACATTACCTAGACACCTTGCTGTAATCATGGATGGCAACGGTAGATGGGCCACAGGAATGAGAAGGCCTCGCGCTCTAGGTCATGAAGAAGGAGCAAAAATGGTCAAACGGGTTGTTAAGCATTGTGCTAAAAAAGGTATTGAATATCTCACGCTTTTTGCTTTTTCAACAGAAAATTGGCTCAGACCAAAAAAAGAGGTGAACACCTTGATGCGCATCTTGGTAAAATCCTTGAGAAGTGAGTTGCAAACTTTGGTTGAAAATGACATTCAATTAAGAACCATAGGTGATACAAAAAATTTACCACAGGTCGTGCAGTCTGAACTGGAGGAGGTTGTCGCGCAAACCAAGTCAAACACAAGGATGGTCTTAACCTTAGCCTTAAGTTATGGTTCACGTCAAGAAATTACTAGTGCGATGCAAGAGATTAGTGCAAAAGTTAAAAAAGGCCTAATTTCGCCGACTGATATTGATGAAAAGCTAATTAATAGTCATCTTTACACCTGCTTCATGCCAGAGGTCGATCTGTTGATTCGAACAAGCGGAGAATACAGATTGAGTAATTTCATGTTGTGGCAATGTGCTTACGCCGAATTGTATTTCACAGATACATACTGGCCAGACTTTGATACTCAGGAATTAGATAAGGCATTAGCTAGTTATCAAAAGAGAGAACGACGATTTGGAAAAACTACAGAACAACTTCAAGAATTCAATGTTAATTCAAAATAAACGCAGGTTTATAACTTATCTTTTTTTAGGATTTTCCTTTTTAGGCACCCTATCTACTCTGGCTCAAGAAATGAGTTTTGGAGAAAGCGAAACTTTTATTCTCGGCGACCTCAAGGTCACAGGCTTAAAAAGTTATAACGAACAGACGGTAAAAACCTATACAGGTTTACGGGTTGGACAGGTTATAGAAATCCCTGGAGAGGAAATTTCAGGAATTATTAAAAAACTTTGGAATCTTGAACTCTTCAGCGATGTGGCGTTTTATTACAATGACATCAAAGGAGATAGTATATTTCTCGAACTCAATATCAAGGAGCGCCCAACACTAAATCAAGTTACCTTTTACGGGATAAAAAAATCTAAAGCCGATGAGTTGCTCAAGGATGCAGATTTAAAAACAGGTAAAAAAATTACTGAAAGTTTAATAGCCAATACCAAAAACTACATTCAAAATACCTATAAAGAAAAGGGGTATCTCAATGCAAAAGCAACCATTGCCACTTCTGCAGATTCATCTGGAGTCAATGTCCAAAATATGGTTATTAACGTCAATAAAGGTCCTAAGGTTAAAATTGGAGAAATTGTATTTGACGGTAGAGAAAAACTGAAGTCTAAAGCACTGGAAAGAGCCCTGAAGAACACAAAAACCAAAAAAATCTATCGCTTTTGGAAAAAATCCAGATACAAAAAAGAAGATTTTGATGAAGATCTAAAAAGTTTAGTAGATGCGTATGCGGAGAAAGGATATCGAGATGCGAGAGTGATTGAAGATAGTATTTATAAAATCAGTGATGAACTCATCGGAATTCATCTCAAAATTCAAGAGGGGAATCGCTATTACTTCGGAGATATAGATTTTGTTGGAAATACGGTTTATTCTGATCGTGAACTCAACCAACTTTTGGGAATCAAAAAAGGAGATTCTTACAACGGAGTGCAACTTAAAAAGAGAATAGCAGATACCTCTAAACCCGATGGAGAAGATATCACTAACCTCTATCAAAACAACGGTTATTTATTTTCAAGTATTAACCCTGTTGAGGTTTCTGCGCAAAACGATACCATTGATTTTGAGATTCGCATTATAGAAGGAAAAGAGACCTTTCTAAATCATGTCAATGTTGTTGGTAATGATAAAACTAATGATCACGTAATTTACAGGGAATTAAGAACCAAACCTGGACAGAAATACAGCAAAGACAATATCGTAAGATCAATCCGTGAGCTTGGACAATTGGGCTTTTTTGATCCCGAACAAATTGCGCCTGATGTTCAAAACCCAAATCCAAATGACGGAACTGTTGATTTGGAGTACTCCTTAGTCGAATCTGGATCAAGCCAAATCGAACTTCAAGGTGGAGTTGGAGGAGGAGGATTCATCGGAACTCTTGGATTGTCATTTAATAATTTTTCAATAGGAAATATCTTCAATAAAGAGGCCTATAAGCCTGTTCCGATGGGAGATGGGCAAACCTTTTCTCTTCGATTGCAGGCGAGTCGAACCTTTAGAGTATACAGTCTTATATTCGCTGAACCTTGGTTGGGCGGAAAAAAGCCGGTTAATTTTAATTTTTCACTGCAGAGAACACAGCAATTCGCTGCATCTTTTGCCGGTGGACGATTTGATGTAGATAAATCAAGAGGTTTCTCAATTAGTGGTATTTCTGCAGGCTTGTCGAAGCGAGTTCAATGGCCTGACGATTTTTTTGTCATATCACATGCCCTGAGTTATCAATATTACAGTTTTAACAATTTTAACAATGGATTATTCAATTTCGGAAACGGGTCCTCAAACTCAATTACTTATACTATAGGAATTTCAAGGAGCTCCCAAGGTCCTAGTAGAATATTCCCGCTTACAGGTTCAAATTTTGAGTTTTCAGCTCGTCTAACTCCCCCTTATTCTGCGTTTTCTAAAAAAGATTACAAGGGTTTGCGAGAAGAAATTAGAGAGGTCACAGAAGAGCTTTTAGATGTAGGAATTGACGGAGAAAATGCAACAGAACTCAGTCGAGAGTTGGAATCTCTAGAAGAAGAGCGATTTAAATTGTTAGAATTTTATAAAATTAAATTTAAAGGCGATTGGTACACTCGCATAGTCGATAAACTGGTCTTTAGAACTAATGCAGAGTTTGGGTTTCTAGGAGCCTACAATAACGACATTGGTAATGTTCCTTTTGAGCGTTACTACGTTGGTGGAGATGGATTAGGGAATTTTACCCTTGATGGTAGAGAAAATATTCAGCTGAGAGGATACGAAAACAGTTCAATTACTCCGTATAGTGTTAATCCGATTACAGGTCGAAGAGAACAAGATGGTGGTACAATATATAACAAGTTTTCGCTAGAACTAAGATATCCATTGACCCTGAAACCTTCGGCTTCTATTTATACCTTGACTTTTTTAGAAGCGGGTAACGCTTTTAATAATTTCTCGAAGTTCAATCCATTTGAACTTAAGAGGTCAGCAGGTATTGGTGTAAGGATTTTTATGCCGGCATTTGGATTACTAGGTATTGATTTTGGTTATGGATTTGATACAGATGCCAATCCAAATTCTTCAGGACCTAGCGGCTGGCAGACACATTTCATCATAGGACAACAATTTTGATTTATATGAGGTATCGACTTTGGCACGGTTTTTTCTACACAACACTTGTAGCACTTATTGCGTTTACTAGTGTAGAAGATGTATATGCGCAAAGAGGTATTCGAATAGCCTATGTGGATATGGAATACATCTTGGAACAAGTGGCTTCATACCGAGATGCTGAGGACGCTTTAAACGAAAAAGCATTAAAATGGCAAACAGCTATTGAGTTGAAAAGATCAGAAGTCGATGAATTAAAAGAGGCTTTGGCTTTAGAACGTGCAGTTCTTGCGGAGTCTATAATAAGTGATAGAGAAGAGGATATTAGATTTCTAGAAAGTGAAATTGCAGCGGATCAACAAGAGAAATTCGGTCCCAAAGGAGAATATGTGTTGCAACAAGAGCTTTTGATACAGCCTATTCAGGATCAAGTCTTTGAGGCGATTCAAAAGATAGGTAAATCGAAAAAGTACGATTTTATTTTTGATAAATCTGCAGATGTTGTAATGTTGTACTCCGAAAAAAGGCACGATATTAGCGATTTAGTGCTTAGAGAAATCGGAAGAGCAGTACGTTTGAGTCAGTCTAAAGAAGATCAAGAGTTTAATGATCGTTTAAAAGCACTGCAAAACGAACAGGAATTGGAAAATGAAACTCGATTTGATCAAGAGGTTTTAGATCGACAAAAAGAACTAGAAGAGGCACAAGAAGCGAGACAAAAACAAATCGAAGATCGAAAAGCTGAAAATCTGAGAAAGCGAGAAGAGCGAAGAAAAGAATATGAGGCTCGTAAACAAGCCGCTCTTGAAAAAAGAGAGGCGCAACGAAAGGCAGCGATAGAAGCAAGAAATAAAAGAGTAAAAAAAGACAGTACAAACAATAATTAGAATTTAAATTAAATAGAGATGAGATCATTAAAATCAATTGTAATAGCGGCGTTATTATTAGTTACCGCAACTAGTTCGGTAGTCGCGCAGAGTAAGGTCGCACACATCAATGTACAGCAATTATTAGCAGATATGCCTGATATGAAGTCTGCACAAGCTGAATTAAAAAAGTTAGAGGCTACTTACAAGGCCGATATCGAAGCTTCTGTTGCTGAGTTGCAAAAGAAATTTGTAACCTACCAGAATGAAGCGAATTCAAAAACTGCAGAAGAAAACAAGGCTAGAGCAGACGAATTGCAAGCAGCTGAAAGAAATATTGCAAGTGCTGAGCAAGCAGCCTTGCAAGAATTACAGAAGAAACAACAAGAATTATTTGCTCCTATTTCTGATAAAGCAAAAGCAGCCATCGAAAAAGTAGCGGCTGCACAAGGATTTGATTACGTCATTGATGCGAGTCCAGGTTTAGGTCTTATCGTTGCTAGTGGCAGTGATATTCTTGCAGATGTTAAAAGAGAACTAGGGTTTTAATTAAACCCCATGCTATAAAATACAAGCCGCTTGTTAGTCCAACAAGCGGTTTTTTAGTTTTATGATAGGAATTTTTGACTCTGGTGTAGGCGGATTGTCTCTTTTAAATGCTGTGCAAAGGGTCTATCCTTTTGAAGACTGCATTTATATATCCGACAATAAATACGCTCCTTATGGAGAAAAAGAAATAAACTTTATTCTTGAACGTTGTCGAAAACACGTTGATTTTTTTATTGAACAAGGTGCGAGAATAATTATCATAGCCTGCAATACAGCTACAACAATTGCTATTCATTCCCTTCGAAAAGAGTTTGATCTTCCATTTATTGGTATAGAGCCAGCTATTAAACCTGCTATTACGATCTCAACAAGTTCTAAAATTGGGGTAATAGCCACTCGAGCCACACTCAGTAGTTCTTTGTACAACGCTACTAAGCGAAAGTATGCAAACACCGATTCTGTTGTTGAGATCATCGGAGAAGGCTTTGTAGAAGCCGTCGAGTCGGGTAGCATACATTCAAAATCGTTTCAAGAACAATTAAGAAAAACAATACTTTTTTTTAAACGTCATCAAGTGAGATTTGTGGTTTTGGGTTGTACTCATTATTTTTTTCTCAAAGACGAGTTTGAACGAATTGCAGGCGGCGATATGATCTTTATAGAACCCACTGAGGCAATCATCGAAAGACTAAAAGCAATCTACGGTGAAAACCATATTTCTAGTTCAAAACAAGCAGAAACCTCCATCTATTGCAGTGGTGCAGGTGATGCTGTGCTGCGTATACTCAAAGGTCAAAAATTCAGATTACTTCAGTTAAACTATTGATTTTCACCCAAGTTTCTATTTGAAAAGAAGTCGCATGTCTTTCGTCTTTGGGATGATTAGTTTTTTTCACAAGTTTCCACTTCTTAAAATCGATTTCTGGAAAAAAAGTATCGGCTTCAAAGATACCCTCGACTCTCGTGATTTCAAGAGTAGTAGCTTTTGATAAAGCTTGTTGATATATTTGACCACCTCCAATAACGTACAATTTTGAGTAGTGTTCGAGTGCTTTTATGGCCTCTTCTAGGTCATTAAATAATCCATCAACTTCAAAAGGTGGAGTGTAATTTTTATCTCGACTCAATACATAATGTGCTCTGCCAGGAAGTGCTTTTGGAAAGCTCTCCAATGTTTTTCGTCCCATGAGCATTGGACTGCCCATGGTTTGAGTTTTAAAATGCTTGAAATCGTCAGGTAGATGCCATGGTAGGTCACCATTTAGTCCCATCCCTCTGTTTTGATCGAAAGCTGCAATGATGATTATTTCAGAAGTGTTCAAATTGTCGTTATTTTGTGAGCAAAATTAAGTGAATTCACGCGTTTAAAGATGGGATATCGAATTAAAAATATAAGCGGATCAGCTGCAGTTGAAGTTGTGTTTAAATTTGAAGCAAAACCGACAGACCGAGTTTTTGTCGCAGGAGATTTTAACCACTGGAACCCTAAGTCAATTCCACTTTCCTTTCATAAAAAAGGATATTTTGGCTGTACTATTTTGTTGCCAGCTAAAAACAAGTTCGAATACAGGTTTGTCGTTAACGAAGAGTTTGTTCAAGACCCGACTTGTGAGGCTAGCATTTGGAATTCTTTCGCCCAAGCCGAAAACTCAGTACTTGCTACTTAAACAGCTACCGCTGCTTTTATGGCTGGATGTGGATTATAATTTTCTAGGGTAAAATCCTCAAAAGTGAATTCATCAATCGTTTTGATAGCAGGATTAAGCTTCATTCTTGGTATTTCCCTTATCTTTCTGCTCAATTGTAATTCGACTTGCTCCATATGATTGTTGTAGATGTGAACATCTCCAAAGGTGTGAATAAAGTCACCGTATTCTAAACCACATACATGTGCTACCATCATACACAGTAGGGCATATGAAGCAATGTTGAAAGGCACTCCTAAGAATACGTCGGCACTTCTTTGATACAGTTGGCAAGAGAGTTTGTTGTCAGCGACATAAAATTGAAAAAAAGCGTGACATGGAGGTAGTGCGGCTTTACCATTGGCTACATTATCTGAAAAACTCCTTGATGTGTCAGGGAGTACAGATGGATTCCAAGCACTGACCAGCATTCTTCGGCTGTTGGGATCGTTTTTAAGTGTTCGAATCAATTCTTTAATTTGATCAATTTCTTCCGAATTCCAATTTCTCCATTGATGACCATAAACAGGTCCTAAATTTCCTTCTTCATCTGCCCATTCATTCCAAATACGAACTCCGTTTTCTTTGAGATATCCAATATTAGTATCACCTTTTAAAAACCACAGCAACTCATATATGATAGATTTGAGATGCACTTTTTTTGTCGTAACTAGCGGGAACCCATCTTGCAGGTTAAATCGCATCTGGTAACCAAAAATGCTTTTTGTTCCTGTTCCTGTACGATCACCTTTCTCAACGCCGTTGGCTATAATATGTCTAAGTAAGTCGTGGTATTGTTGCATAATCAAGTCTCTCCATTAGATAGAGCTAATCTAATGCAAGCTCAACTATTTTCTTTATTATTTAAGAAGTAGTTATGAAAAAGTAATCAACCGAGAATGATTCCTGCCATGGTTGCTGATAAGAGCGATGCAATTGTTCCTCCAATTAGCGCTTTTATTCCAAGTTCTGAAAGGAGTTTTCGCTTAGAAGGTACAAGAGCTCCTATTCCACCAAGTTGTATTCCAATTGAAGCGAAGTTCGCGAAACCACAGAGCATGTAGGTTGCCATAATCACTGATTTATTGTAAGCCAATTGAATGCTAGAGGCGCTGTCTTTTAATTCAGCTAATTGGGTGTACGCCACAAATTCAGAAGCTACAATCTTAATTCCTAAGAGTTGCCCCATTAAACTGAGGTCTTCCTGTGCCACTCCAATAATCCACATCAGAGGTGCACAAAGCATTCCCAAAATAAATTCTAGCGACAAGGATTCAAAATGTGTTTTGTTGCTTATCCATTCATTTAGTGCGCCTATTGTACCAATTTCAAAAAGAATACCGTTTATTAAAGCAATCATTGCCACAAAAACCAATAACATACCCCCTACATTTACAGCAAGTTTAATGCCTTCAGTAGTGCCGTTGGAAAGTGCATCTAGGATATTATCCCCAAAATTCTGCTCATCTATGGCTACTGTTTTGCTGACTGTGTCTGTTTGTGGGATTAAAATTTTTGAGATTACAACGGCTCCTGGCGCTGCCATAACGGAAGCGGCGATTAGATGCCTCGCAAATTCAAGCCGTAAAACAGGATCATTTTGACCTAGGAATCCAACATATGAAGCTAGAACTCCTCCGGCTACAGTTGCCATTCCTCCAATCATGACTAATAAAAATTCAGACCTATTCATGTTTTTGAGATACGCCTTAATCAGAAGTGGAGCTTCAGTTTGTCCCAAAAAAATGTTACCTGCAACCGATAAACTTTCAGCTCCGGATATACCTAATGATTTAGTTAAGGCCCACGCCAATCCTTTGACTATTCTCTGAATTATACCGAGGTAATACAATACTGAGGTCAGCGCTGAAAAGAATAAAATTGTAGGTAAAATTTGAAATGCAAAAACATACCCTATACTAGGGTCTTCAATATTCAAAAGGTTTCCAAAAACAAAACGACTACCCGTCTCTGTAAAATTTAAAATACTGGTAAAGAAGGAACCTAAAATATTAAAGAGTTGTTGAACGACTTTAATTTTTAAAACACCTAAGGCAAGCATAAATTGTATACCAAGACCTATGAATACAATTTTCCAGGGAATCTTTTTTCGATTACTCGATAAAGCATAGGTTACCAAAAGCAAAAAAGCGATTCCTAACAAACCTCTCAGAAGTGCGGTAAAACTCATTATTTCCCTCTGTTTTTAAGTTCGTCTCTTAAAAGGGCAGCAGCTTCGTAATTTTCAGACTTCAACATCTTTTTTAATTCTTCGTCAAGTTGACGAAGGCTAAAATTAGCATATGGGTTCTTTGAAACTTCTGACTTGGTGTTCAACTCAAAATCTTGAAAATTGTCTTGATCTAAATCGACTTCAGATTCATCTATATGGTCTTCGCTTTTCTCTTCAAAAGTATAGTATATCCCAGCTTGTTCTAAAATCTCTGGATAGGTATAAATGGGTGCTTGAAAACGTTGAGCCATAGCAATAGCATCACTTGTTCTGGAATCAATGATTTCCTGAATACCATCTCGTTCACATATCAAACTTGAGTAAAATAAACCGTCTTCTAATTTGTGTATGATTATTTCTTTGAGATCCACTTGAAATCGATCTAAAGTGTTTTTAAAGACGTCGTGGGTCATTGGTCTTGACGTTTTTAATTTTTTCTCAAGAGTAAAGGCTATAGCTTGAGCCTCAGGAGAACCAATTACAATGGGTAATTTACGATCCCCGTCAGATTCTCTCAACACAAGAATGTAAGCGTTATTGTTGCTGTGGCCGTAGGTGAACCCCTTAATTTCAAGACGTATTTTTTTCATGAACTGCGTACTACAGACAAAGAAATGAAAAAATTAACCGTTTTGAATTTTAAAGGCTTTTAATTTTTCAATTAATTGTGGTACAACTTCGAATGCATCTCCGATAACAGCGTAGTCAGCTGCCTTTACAAAAGGAGCTTCGGCATCTGTATTAATGACGACTTTCACTTTCGATGAACTCACTCCAGCGAGGTGCTGTATAGCTCCAGAAATTCCAATAGCGATGTATAGATTACTCGCTACAGGTTTTCCCGTTTGACCTACGTGTTCTGAATGTGGCCTCCATCCCATATCAGAAACTGGCTTTGAACAAGCCGTGGCAGCTCCAAGAACATCAGCTAAATCTTCAATCATTTTCCAGTTTTCAGGTCCTTTAAGACCTCTGCCTCCTGAAACCACAACATCTGCATCAGCGATGGATATCTGACCTTCAAGGGTGTCCTGACCTTTTATTTCAAGGGCTGAAGATGCCACATCAGCCGTAAGTTCAAAAGATTCGATTTCAGTTACTGCCTGATCTAGGTTTTGACCAAAACTATTTTTTGTCAAACCGAGAATTTTTACTTCTGCATTCAGTTGCGTATGCGCAAAAGCCTTATTGCTATACACACTACGCTTAACAGTGAATGGGTTTTTTTCAAGCGGAAGATCAACGATATTATTGGTGTAAGATGCTTGTAATTTTTGGGCTAAAATTCCAGACATGTATTTTGCGTTAGTCGAGCTCGAAACTACGATGATATCGCAGTTCAATTTTTGACTGACTTCGGCCACACAAACAGCATAGTTTTTAGCATTAAAAGACTTTAAGTGCTCACTGTGAACTTCTACAGCCTTTTTTAGGCCGTATTTTTCAATAGTAGTTTGCTCGCTGCAATTTATACTCAGAGCGAATGCGTCTGTTTCCATGTAACTCCCTAGAGCCCTACCATAGCTTAATAACTCTCCCGAGTTGGATTTCAGTTGACCATTTTCTGATTCTAAAACGATAAGTACTGCCATGTTATATAACTTTTGCTTCTTTGTGTAATTTGTTTATAAGCTGGTCTAGATTTTCAGCTTCAATTAGCTCTACTTCAGCTTTTTTACTCGGTTTTTCAAAGCCAATGTCAGTAGTTTTACATGTTGTTGACATAGGTTCAATTACCTCGATGACTTTTTTTCGAGCAGTCATAATTCCCCTCATGTTAGGAATCTTCAGATCACTTTCTTCTACTAAGCCTTTTTGACCGCTCACAATTAGAGGTAACTGGCATGTGAGGTGTTCAGTTCCTCCGTCAATTTCTCTTGCGATTTCGGCCTTACCATTTTCAATTTCTAGTGAGGTACAGGCGTGAACAACCTCTATATTTAAGAGTTCGGCGAGCATACCGTGCACCATACCTCCATTGAAATCAATAGACTCTTTACCGGTGATGATCAAGTCAAAGCCTTGGTCTTTTAGATAGTTACTTATTTGTTGAGCGACATAAGAGGAGTCGGTAGGGTTTGCATTGATTCTAACAGCGTGGTCTGCACCTATTGCGATGGCTTTTCTCAGTATCGCCTCTGTGTCTTCTAGACCAACGTTGACCACTGTAATTTCAGCTTGATTTTTTTCTTTAAACCAAACTGCTCTTGTCAGCCCAAACTCATCGTTGGGGTTGATGACGAATTGAACACCTTCACGATCAAATGTCGTGTTGTTTTCGATGAAATTTATCTTGCTTGTAGTGTCTGGGACAGCACTGATGCAGACTGCTATTTTCATAAAAATTAATTAATCCATTTAAGTGTTCAAATTTATGAATATTATCCTAATTTACTATGCATGCATAATTTAATTTTTACCCTAAAACAGCCATTGGCTGCTAAAAGAAAAGTATTAATTTAGCCGACGAAATTTAGCACATATGAAAACCTTACAATTTAGAGAAGCAATAGCCGAAGCAATGTCTGAGGAAATGAGGAGAGATGATACCATTTACCTTATGGGAGAAGAGGTTGCGGAATACAATGGAGCCTACAAAGCTTCTAAAGGAATGCTTGATGAATTTGGTCCAGATCGCGTTTTGGATACTCCAATTTCAGAAATGGGATTCGCAGGAATTGGTGTTGGTTCTGCCATGAATGGTAACAGACCGATAATTGAGTTTATGACTTTCAATTTCTCATTGGTAGGTATTGATCAGATTATCAATAACGCCGCAAAAATGAGACAAATGTCTGCGGGACAATTTAATATTCCTATGGTTTTTAGGGGACCTACTGCATCAGCCGGTCAGCTCGCTGCAACCCACTCTCAAGCCTTTGAAAGTTGGTATGCAAATTGTCCAGGTCTCAAAGTTGTTGTGCCATCAAACCCAGCAGATGCGAAAGGTTTATTGAAAGCAGCCATAAGAGATGACGATCCTGTCATTTTTATGGAGTCTGAACAAATGTATGGAGACAAAGGAGAGGTGCCTGAGGGCGAATACCTTATACCTTTAGGTCAAGCTTCAATTCCGAGGGAAGGAACAGATGTTACAGTAGTATCCTTTGGTAAGATTATTAAAGAGGCATACAAAGCGGCTGATATCCTCGAAAAAGAAGGAATTTCAATTGAAATTATTGATTTGAGAACTATCAGGCCTATGGATCATGAGGCTATTATCAATTCAGTGAAGAAAACAAACCGCCTAGTTATATTAGAAGAAGCATGGCCTTTTGGGAATATAGCGACTGAGATTACTTATCAAGTTCAAGCCCAAGCTTTTGATTATCTAGATGCTCCAATTGTAAAATTGAATACTGCAGATACACCTGCACCTTATTCTCCGGTTTTACTGCAGGAATGGTTGCCTAATGCGCAAGACGTTGTTAAGGCAGTTAAAACGGTCATGTACAAGCAGTAGGCTAGTGCAACAATAGATTATTAATACCTAAGTTGAGTTTGATAATTCATTGTTTTTAGTACATTTGCGCACATTAAAATCTACATATAAATAAATCTAAATATATATTATGGAGGCATTAGTTCCCTATTTATGGGCTTTTGGAATTTTAGGATTACTATTTGTTTTGGTCAAAAACAGCTGGGTTTCTAAGCAAGCAGTCGGAAATGAAAAAATGGCTGGAATCGCAAAGAACATTGCAGATGGTGCAATGTCCTTTCTAAAGGCAGAGTATAAAATTTTATCAGTCTTTGTGGCGGCAGTTGCTGTGCTACTTTATTTTAAAGGTCAAAGTGAGGCAGGATCCAACGGGATGGTTGCCGTTTCCTTTATTATCGGTGCTATCTGCTCTGCACTAGCTGGATTCATCGGAATGCGCGTTGCAACCAAAGCCAATGTTAGAACAACTAATGCCGCTCAAGTATCATTGAGTAAAGCTCTAGAAGTTGCTTTTGCTGGAGGAGCCGTGATGGGATTAGGTGTTGTAGGATTAGGAGTTCTTGGTCTTGGTGGACTTTTTATGTTATACAGTAACCAAGGATGGGAAATCGCTACAGTACTAAACGTACTTTCAGGATTTTCATTGGGAGCCTCTTCTATTGCGCTTTTCGCCAGAGTAGGTGGAGGAATATATACCAAAGCAGCCGATGTAGGTGCTGACTTAGTAGGTAAAGTTGAAGCTGGAATACCAGAAGATCACCCGCTAAACCCAGCAACTATTGCCGATAACGTAGGAGACAATGTTGGAGATGTTGCAGGAATGGGAGCTGACCTTTTCGAGTCTTATGTAGGTTCTATTATCGGTACCATGGTTTTGGGAGCTACCTTTGTAGTATTACCTGAATTCCAAGCGTCTTTTAATGGATTAGGAGCGGTGTATTTACCACTTGCTCTTGCTGCAGCTGGAATCATTATGTCAATCATCGGAACATTCTTTGTAAAAGTTAAAGAAGGAGGAGATCCTCAAACAGCACTTAATCTTGGGGAGTTTGGTTCTGCCGGATTAATGCTAGTTGCTTCTTACTTTTTGATTGGGGAGTTTTTGCCTGAAACATGGGTTGAGGGCGGAAAAGAATTTTCTTCTAATGGTGTATTCTATGCAACAATTGCTGGATTAATCGCTGGACTTCTGGTTGGAAAAGTAACTGAATACTATACAGGTACAGGTAAGCGTCCTGTTAACGATATCGTAAGACAGTCAGAAACTGGTGCTGCGACAAACATCATTGCAGGTTTAGGAGTAGGTATGATGTCAACAGCAATTCCGATTATCTTAATCGCTGCTGCGATCTTAGTTTCACATCACTTTGCAGGTTTATACGGTATTGCTATCGCAGCTGTAGGTATGCTCGCTAATACAGGAATTCAATTGGCCGTTGATGCCTATGGTCCTATTTCTGATAATGCTGGAGGAATTGCTGAAATGGCAGAGCTTCCTTCAGAAGTTAGAGAGCGCACAGATAAATTAGACGCTGTAGGAAACACTACTGCAGCTATTGGTAAAGGATTTGCAATCGCTTCTGCAGCTTTAACTGCTTTAGCCTTATTCGCAGCATTTATGAAGACTGCTAAAGTGACTTCAATAGATGTATCACAGCCAACTATTATGGCAGGTCTTCTATTAGGATCGATGCTTCCTTTTGTTTTCTCAGCCTTGTCGATGAATGCTGTAGGTAGAGCTGCAATGGCTATGATTGAAGAGGTACGTCGTCAATTTAGAGACATCCCCGCTTTAAAAGCTGCTTTAGAGGTGATGCGTAAATACGATTCAGATATTGAAAAAGCAACTCCAGAAGATCGAGCGATTTTTGATGCAGCAGACGGAGTAGCCGAATACGATAAATGTGTTGAGATTTCTACTAGAGCCTCTATTCGAGAAATGGTATTTCCAGGTCTTTTGGCTATTGTTGTTCCTGTAGCCGTTGGATTCATCGGTGGAGCGTCAATGTTAGGTGGACTTTTAGCTGGAGTTACAACTGCAGGTGTCTTAATGGCGATTTTCCAATCTAATGCTGGAGGAGCTTGGGATAATGCTAAGAAAACGATCGAAAGTGATGGTAGAAAAGGTACAGAAGCTCACAAGGCAGCTGTAGTTGGTGATACTGTTGGAGATCCGTTTAAAGATACTTCAGGACCTTCTTTAAACATCTTGTTGAAATTAATGTCGGTCGTTGCATTAGTAATTGCACCGAGTTTGGTTGCAGACGAAGACTTAAGTGCTTACAACGCAGATCAACAAGTTGAAAAAACAGAAATCGCTAAGACCGTTTCTGTCGATGTAGAGAAGGTTGAATCAGGAGAACTTGTTGCCACTGTGATGGAGAAAACAGACACTGATGGTGTTGTTGAAATCAAAGAGATGGAATACAAGGCGAATTCTGAAGAAGAGTTAAAAGCTATACTCGCTAAGGAGCACCCTGAAGTTCGATTGAATTAAGGTTCAGCTCTAAGAAATAAAAAAAGCCTAGAATTTTCTAGGCTTTTTTTATTAAAACAATCCGTTGATTTCTGCTTCTATACGGTTGATGATTTTTCCTAAGTCATCTGAATTATCTACAAAATTCAAATCGTCCACGTCGAATATGATGAGTTTACCTTTGGTATAACTCTCTACCCACATTTCATATCGCTCGTTTAATTTACTCAAGTATTCAATAGAAATTCCACTTTCATAATCACGGCCTCTTTTGTGTATTTGTTTGACCAGGTTAGGAATTGAACTTCTCAGATAGATTAATATATCTGGAGGTTGTACCAAAGATTCCATAAGACTGAACAATTCCTGGTAATTATCAAAATCTCTTTTGGTCATCAGTCCCATACTGTGCAGGTTTGGAGCAAAAATATGAGCATCTTCATATATGGTTCTATCTTGAATTACCGTTTGGTCTCCTTTTCTAATATTCAAAATTTGTCGAAAACGTGTATTCAAAAAATAAATTTGCAAATTGAAACTCCAACGCTCCATGTGGGTGTAGAAGTCATTCAGGTACGGGTTTTCGACTACGTCTTCAAACTGCGGTGTCCAATTGTAGTGTTTCGCTAATAAATCGGTCAAAGTTGTTTTGCCGGCTCCAATATTTCCAGCGATCGCAATATGCATATGCAAAGATTTAAAACTGTGAATTTCGTTAATTTTGCTGGGTTATAAAATTTTGATATTAAACTTTTTTATCTACCTAGAGTCATAAACCTAAACCAATTGATATGATGAAGAACTTCTTCTTTTTTTGTGCCTTAGTTAGCATTACAGTATTATCAGCTCAAGAGCTTCAAGGAAAAGCCATTTATAAATCTAAATCTAAAATTGAAATTTCTTTGGAAGGAAGAAATATTCCTGCAGCTCAAAAACAAATGATTATGGAAAGGATGAAGAAAATGTCTGAGAAGACATTTGAGTTAACTTTTAGTCAAAAAGAATCTTCATACAAAGAACAGGAACAACTTCAAACTGGTGCAGCGGCAGGAGGAATGCGTATGGTTTTTGCAGGAATGGGCGGTTCGGGTTCAGCTTATTACAAAAACATTCAAGACAAAATTTATCTGAATGAAAATGAGCTTTTTGGCAAGGTGTTTTTAATACAAGATGAATTGCCAAAATGGGAGTGGAAAATGCATCCTGAAACTAAAAAGATAGGTAACTACACCTGTTATAAGGCTACAGCAACAAGAGCTAGAGATACAGTTTTAATGAAGCGCTTTGAAAAGATGCAAGTAGATGCGCAACCCAAGAAAGAAAAAGATAGTACACAAACAAAAAAACGTCAAGGGCGCCAAGGGCTATTGTCCAGAATTGGAGCTGATGAAAACCCTGAAATAATTGCCTGGTTCACCCCTGAAATTCCTGTGAGTCAAGGTCCTTCTGACTACTGGGGATTACCAGGTCTGATTCTTGAAATTAACGATGGCCGTTCTTCATTACTTTGTTCAGAAATTCGATTAAATCAAGATGCTGAGGAGAAGATCAAAAGACCGTCCAAGGGAAAGAAAGTTACTCAACAAGAATACAATACTATTATGGCCGATAAAATGGAAGAGATGTCTGAGCGATTTAGAGCAGGAGATGGAAGAAGAGGCCGAGCAGGTAAGGGAATATCCATTCGTATCCAAAACTAGGTTGACCAATGCGTAAATTTTATGTCGTTTTAGGTTTACTCCTAAGTTTACAGACTTTTGCTCAAATCAAAATTGAAGGTGTAGTTACAGATAGTATTGGACTTCCTTTAGATGTGGCCAATGTGGTAGCAATAAATGAGGAATCTCAACTCTTAGAATCTTTTGGTATTAGTGATTCACAAGGATACTATAAAATAAATCTCAAGTCAGAGACGACCTATCAACTAAAGTTCAGCTATCTGGGATTTAAGCCAAAAGAATTCAAGCTGACAACCGAAGATCAAGACATTTTATTCGACGTTGTTCTTGAGGCACAACCTCAAAATTTAGACGAGGTTGAGGTAGTTTATGAAATCCCCATAACAATACAAGGAGATACCATAGTGTATAACACAGACTCCTTTGTAAGCGGAACAGAGAAGAAATTAGAAGATGTATTAGATAAATTACCAGGGGTAGAAGTTAATGACGATGGCCAAATAGAAGTTGAAGGCAAGCGAGTCACAAAGGTGATGGTTGAGGGTGAAGATTTCTTTGATGGAGATTCAAAATTAGCAGCCAAAAATATTCCTGCAGATGCGCTGAAAAAGGTAGAGGTGCTTCGTAATTATACCGAAGTTTCACAGCTTAGCTCAGTAACTAACAATCAAGATAATATTGCATTAAACATTAAACTTAAAGAAGGAAAAAAGAAATTTTGGTTTGGTGAAATAAGTGCTGGACTTGGAAACGATGACAGGTATAGTGTTCATCCAAAATTGTTTTATTATTCACCCAAATACAGTTTGAGTGTATTAACAGATGCTAATAATATCGGAGAGGTTGCTTTTAGCGGAAGAGACTATTGGAGTTTCACAGGAGGATTTAAAGGAGCGACAAATCAAAATACAGGAACAAGTTTTAGCACTACTTCAGCAGGTCTAGGATTGTCACTTACGCAAAATAATACGGCGAAATCAGTAGTTTCCAAATTTGCGGCATTGAACTTTTCATATAAACCCTCCGAAAAGTGGTTACTTACTGGATTTGGGATTTTTTCTGATGCAGAAACGGAAATAGAGCGATTAACCCAAAGGACTTTTGTCAGTTCAAATTTACTCGAAACGGTTTCTACCAATAATTTGCAAAATGTAGCCCTTGGTATTGCAAAATTTTCAAGCCGCTTTAAGCCATCAGATCGGTTTCAATGGGAGTATGATGTTCTTCTGCGAACGAATGAAGAAAGAGAACAGAGTAATACCCTTACCGTATCGACAATTACTGATTTGATTGAAGAAAATCAAGACCAAAAACCAGTCACTGTTTCTCAATCGTCTAATTTGTATTGGACTTTGAACGACTCCAATATAATAGCTGCAGAACTCAAAGCCGAAAATGCTACCGAAGATCCTTTTTATCAAAGTATAAGGGAACAACAACCTTTTTTAAACTTGATTCCCTTTGACCAAACTCAAAATTTTTACAACATCAATCAGGTGCAAGATGTCACCACAAAAAGACTTGATTTAAAATTGGATTACTTTTTAATTACCTCTCCAAATACTAATTTAAATATCACCTTGGGTGGGATCGAAAGTAATCAAGAGTTTGATTCGTCTATATTTCAACGATTAGATAATAATCAAGATCTTGAATTTACTTCAGAGGAATTCAACAATGATGTGGAGTTTAACTTCAAAGATCGTTTTATTGGATTGTATTTTAAGGCCAAGTATGGAGACCTTACCATTAACCCTGGTCTATTAGCTCACCGTTATACTACTGACGACCAGCAATTAGGAAATCAAATAACTCGAAATTATACACATATTTTGCCTGAGTTTTTTGCAAACTACCAATTTAAACAATCTGAGAGTATCCGTTTAAACTACAGGGTGACAAGGTCCTTTACAGATATAAACAATTTTGCAGAAGGAATACTTTTTAACAACTACAATGTTTTGTTCTCTGGAAATCGAAATTTAGAGTCCGCTCTTTTTCACTCCTTGAATTTGAGTTTTTTCAGTTTTAATATGTTTTCTCAACGAAATATATTTTTCAATGCATCATACAATAAAAGAATAGATGCCTTAAAAAGTTCGGCACTTATCGGTGGAATTAATCAAGTTCGAACAACTATCAATTCGAATTTTCAAGACGAGTCTGCATCTTTTTCTGGTAATTTCCAACAAACTTTTGGTCGAATTAAAGTCGGTTCACGAGCTGGGTTAAATTATTCAAATACGTTTAATGTGGTCAATGATAGAGCTCAAAACTCTGAATCTTTTAATCACAATTACTTACTTTCTCTAGGAAGTAGTTTTGTCAATGCCCCTAACCTTGAAATTGGTTATCGTTTTGCCGTGAGCGATTACAATACAGGTACGACCAGTTCAATATTCTATACAGAGAGGCCTTACTTAAAATTCGATGCTGCATTTTTAAAGCATTTTGTACTAGTAGTAGATTACGATTATTACAATTACTACGACAAAGCTGATACGGTCTCAAACACCTACTCCTTTTTGAATGCTAATTTATCCTTTCAAAAAGAAGACAGTAAGTGGGAATTCATTCTAGAGGCCAAAAATTTGGGAAATAATCGAAATCTAAATCAAGATAGTTTTAATGAGCTGTTTTTTAATACCTCGCAATACATAGTCCAGCCTAGATTTATTGTTTTTAAACTCAAATACAATTTATAATTACATACATTCTTTGTATTTTCGCCATCGCTTGAGGAGGGATTTGACTGATTGCAACCTCATTAAAAATGCTAAAGCAGTTGATTCGATATGATCTTATCCAGAGTCATTTATTCCCTTCTAGCCTAAACGAACGAAATTAGTAGATGTATGAGTTATTTTTTTACCTCCGAGTCTGTTAGCGAAGGCCATCCAGATAAAATAGCAGATCAAATCAGCGATGCTCTATTAGATCATTTTTTGGCTTATGATCCTGAGAGCAAGGTGGCATGTGAAACTTTAGTTACCACGGGTCAAGTAGTTCTAGCTGGTGAGGTCAAGAGCAAAATATACTTGGACGTTCAGCAGATCGCTAGAAAACGTATCAATGAAATTGGTTATACCAAAGGAGAGTATAAATTTAGCGGTGATAGTTGTGGGGTGATTTCATTGCTTCATGAACAAAGTTCTGAAATCAACCAAGGTGTAGAGCGAGCTACTCCTGAAACACAAGGAGCTGGTGATCAGGGAATTATGTTTGGGTATGCTGTAAACGAGTCTGAGGAGTACATGCCTTTAGCCCTGGTGTTGTCCCATGAAATTCTAAAGGAATTAGCACGAATTCGAAAGGCATATTCAAAGGGAAAAGAACAAAAAATTCACTATTTACGACCAGATTCAAAGGCGCAGGTGACCCTCGAATACGATGAAAATCACAAGCCAATTGCTATAGATGCCATTGTCATATCTACCCAACACGATTCTTGGGATACCGATGAAAACATGTTAAATCAGATTCGAAAAGACATGATTGAAACTGTAATCCCCAAAGTCATGGCTAAACAGCCTGCTCAGATTCAAGAATTGTACAACGAAAACATAACTTATCACATCAATCCTACAGGAAAATTTGTTATCGGCGGACCTCATGGGGATACGGGATTAACGGGGCGTAAAATTATTGTAGATACCTATGGTGGAAAGGGAGGTCATGGAGGTGGTGCATTTTCAGGAAAAGACCCTTCAAAGGTTGACCGAAGCGCAGCTTATGCAGCTAGACATATTGCTAAGAACTTAGTTGCAGCTGGAGTATGTGATGAGGTTTTAGTGCAATTGAGTTATGCCATTGGAGTAGCCGAGCCTACTTCTATAAGTTTAAATACATTTGGACGAAACCATACCAATTATTCAGATTCAGAGCTGGCACAAAAAATTGCAAGTCTTTTTGACTTGACCCCTTATGGTATTGAGCAAAGACTAAAGTTGAGAAATCCAATCTATGTTGAAACCGCTTCTTACGGTCATATGGGTAGAACACCTCAAAAAGTGACTAAGGTTTTTGAATCAAATTACAACGGCACAAAAAAAGTAGAGGTTGAATTATTTACTTGGGAAAAGTTAGATTACATCGAAAAAATTCAAGCAATTTTATAGATTGCAAACTTAAATGTCCCAAAAAATAGTCCATTACTGGCCTTTAGCAGCACTATGAAATCCATACTTCAAAGATTTAATTCCAAAATAGAGGCAATCGCCGAGCACAACCAGGTTCCAGCTTTGAGTTGCGCCGTACAATACAAAAATGAAATCATTTACGCTAAGGCATTCGGTAAATATGGAGGGTTTAATTCCAATCCCGTTCTTCCCGAAACATCTCTTTTTAGGATTGCCTCCATTGCCAAATCAATCACAGGTTTAGCCTTGGGTCGAATGATCGATAAAAAGATGTTATCGCTTGAGGACTCTATTTTTGAATATCTTCCTCACTATCCAAAAAATAATTTTGATATTAACATCAAGCACTTAGCGACACATACTTCAGGTATTCGTTCGTATAAGGGCAAGGAGTTATTCTCAAATAAATCTTATAGTATAGAAGAAGGGCTAGGACTTTTTAAAAATGACCCGCTGTTATTTGTGCCCGGTGCTGATTATTACTACAGTTCGTATAATTATGTCTTGCTTTCTGCGGTCATGCAAATTGCAGCAAAAGAATCATTTGGGAGTTTTGTTCAGCGAGAGGTTTTAGATGCACTCCAAATGTCACAGACCTTTGAAGATGGAACAAGAAATACTCTTTCCAAGGAGATGAAAAAAAGAACGGTAAAAATGTATTCCAAAACTAAAAATGGATACAAAAGAGCCTCGAGGGTAAACAATACCTATAAGATCGCAGCAGGAGGATATTTGTCGACCGTGAACGACATCCTTAAATTAGGCCAAGCGGCTTTAGACCGAAGTATTTTAGAGCCTTCAACTTGGGATGAAGTGCTTACCCAACAATTTGTAATGGCTCAACCAACCTATTACGGACTGGGTTGGCAATGCAATCAAGAACTTGATGAAATGGGTTATATCGGTCATATTGGGCAGGGTGTTGGTGCTTACACCAATCTTTTTGTATACCCAGACGCAGAACTCGTTGTTGCACTAATGATCAATGCTTCTGTACCAAATTTACAGACAGCACTAGACAATACCTACAATGTTTTGAGAAAAGAAATACCCCAATAATTGTTCAGAATCTTTTTGTTTTTGGAGTGGTAAGAGCTAGAAATTTTTCTTCTAAATCACTGTTGATCCATTTCATTTCTAGAATCTCCAATTCGTGCTCTCGAGCAAAATCAACAATTTCTTCACGTATATCGCTATGGTCTACGCTTTGAATCTTATACTCAAAATCTCTTGTATTTTCAACCTTTTCAACTTTGTTAATCTTTTTTAAAAAGGCTTCTTCTACTCGGTAGTCAAAGGATACCCGAATATAATTTCCTAGGTGATCGAACTTTTCATTGTAAACGATTTCACCCTGGTGAACAATGGCGATTTGATCGGCAAGGTATTCGACTTCACCCAACATATGAGAACTGAAAATCAAGGTCTTATTTTTAGATATTGCATTGATTAAGCCTCGAATTTCTATTCTTTGCGCCGTGTCTAATCCTGCCAAGGGTTCGTCGAAAATATAAATTTGCGCTGGACTCAGCATGAGATTCGCGATTCCGAGTCGTTGTCTAAACCCCTTCGATAAATTTTGAATTTTTCGGTTTAAGACAGTTTGTAGTTGTGTTTTTTCAATTAATTCTGAAACGAAGCTTGAACGGCGATTAAATATTTTCTGCTGAAAATCGAGAAATTCTTTGACGTAAAGCTGCTCGGGTAAAGGGTTGTAATCAGGTAAAAATGCGATTTTAGATCGTATTTCTTCAATATGAATGAAGGCATTTTTTCCTTCTATAAGTACTGAACCTGAGTCTGGTTTTTCGAGGGTCGAAAGAATTCTCATTAGGGTTGATTTCCCTGCTCCGTTATTACCTAGTAAGCCGAGTCTACTTCCCTCTGGAAGTTTAAGATTTATCAATTTTAAAGCTTCAGCATCACTGTAGGTCTTTCGAATTTCTTTCAATTCAATCATGGGGTAAGCTCATTTCTTTATCAAAAATAAGACATATGAATAATTGATTCCGACGCTATAAACGATGAAGAATTAACAATAATTCGAACTTAAGATTAAATAATCTCCTAAATGCAACCGTAAAACGATAAAAAGTCAAAAAAAAAGTACAGAGAACTATTTTCAGCTGTGAATTTTATATATTCGCCACATGTTTGGAAAAAATTTTACGTACAACGCTTATTATTTTGCTTATTTCAGTAATTGAAACAGGGGCGTTGTAGTATGTATATAAAATATTAGAAGTCCCGTTTTATCGGGGCTTTTTTTTTGATATGAAAATAGCAATACAAGGAATATTAGGGTCAAACCATCACATTGTGGCGAATTCTTATTTCGGAGAAGGAAATGAGTTGTTGCTCTGCCATTCTTTCGAATCTGTGGTTCAGAAACTTTTGAGTGATCAGGCCGATATGGGCGTAATGGCTATTGAAAATTCTCTGGCTGGTTCAATCATTCCAAATTACGCCTTACTTTACGACCACAACCTTAAAGTCATTGGTGAGTATTATCAAGAAATCTCACATCATTTAATGGCTAAAGAAGGTCAACGTATACAAGATATTGTTGAGGTGCATTCGCATCCTATGGCTCTTTTACAGTGCACCAATTTCTTTAAGAAGTATCCTCAAATAAAATTAGTAGAGGCTGCTGATACGGCTCTTGTTGCCCAGCAGATTCACGAGAACAATCAACTGGGGATTGCTGCGATTGCGCCCGGATTGGCGGCAAATCTATATGAACTTGAAACCCTAGCCACTGATATCCAAAATTTAAAAACCAATTCTACTCGCTTTTTAATCGTTACTAAGGAGCAAGGTGAACTTGATACAGAAAATACAAACAAAGCCTCTTTACGATTTTTAACCGAACACAAAAGAGGAAGCCTTGCTGCGATTTTAAACATGATGAGTGATTGTCGGTTGAATTTAACCAAAATACAATCCTTGCCGGTTATAGAAACCCCATGGAAATACGCTTTTTTTGTGGATGTTACCTTTGACGACTACGCTTATTTTCAAAAGGCTTTAGCACTCATAGAGCTCATGGCAGAAGACGCTCAAGTTCTTGGAGTTTATTCCGATCACTTAAAACAAATCCAAGATTAGGCATGAATACAGCGCAGCGTTTACAAAGTGTTAAGGAATACTATTTCTCGAGCAAACTTAGAGAAGTAAAGCAATTAATCACTGCCGGAAAACCCATTATCAACATGGGTATAGGAAGCCCTGACTTACGTCCAAACCAAGAAGTTGTGCAAGCCCTGGTTTCGAGTCTTGAAGATCAAACGGCTCATCAATATCAGAGTTATCAAGGTATTCCAGAATTGAGAACTGCCATTGCAGCATTTTACAAAAGACATTATCAAGTTTCTCTAGACGCTGATAAAGAAATTCTTCCGCTGATGGGATCTAAAGAAGGCATCATGCATATCTCTATGGCCTTTTTAAATAAAGGTGATAAAGTACTCGTGCCCAATCCAGGTTATCCAACCTACAGTTCAGTTTCAAAATTGTTAGAGGCTGAAATTATAGCCTATCCATTGGATGAAAAAAAGAATTGGTGTGTTGATTTTGAATGGTTAGAGCAACAAGATTTGAGTGAGGTAAAATTGATGTGGGTAAATTATCCCAATATGCCCACTGGAGCAAAACTAAGTTCAGATGATTATAAGCGTTTAGTAGATTTTGCTAAATCTCATGGTATTCTTTTGGTCAACGACAATCCCTATTCATTTATCGCCAACGATGAGCCAACTTCTATCATGAAGTACGTGCAACCTACAGATCCAGTTTTAGAACTGAATTCTATTTCAAAAACCTTTAATATGGCAGGGTGGCGTGTTGGAATGCTCGTCGGTGCTGCGGATACCTTACAAGAAGTGTTAAAGGTCAAATCAAATATGGATTCTGGTATGTTTTATGGAATTCAAAAAG
Source organism: Flavobacteriaceae bacterium (assembly GCA_049596955.1). GTDB lineage: Bacteria > Bacteroidota > Bacteroidia > Flavobacteriales > Flavobacteriaceae > UBA3478. The sequence continues at coordinate 85,801 of JBMYMD010000001.1, read as the reverse complement.
GCGCTGCAAAAGCCTTAGCCCTTAGTACAAATTGGTTTGAGGAACAAAACAAGGTCTACAACAGACGAAAAGAACTCGTGTGCAAAATAGCAGATCACCTGAGCTTAACTTACGACAAAGACAGTGCTGGTATGTTTATTTGGTGTAAAATCCCCTCGGATAAAACCGCTGACCAAATTGTGGACCAGCTGCTTTATGAGTTTGATATATTTATTGCACCTGGTCATATTTTCGGTTCACAAGGCGATCGCTTTGTTCGTTTTTCATTATGTGTGCCAGAGCCTAAAATAGAAGAAGCCTTAAAACGTGTTCAATCGAGATGAAAAAAGTCGGAGTCATAGGGTTAGGTTTGATTGGAGGTTCTTTTGCCATCAGTATACGAGCGCAATACGAAGGTGTGGAGCTCATCGGTTTAGATGTAAGTGAAGCGCATAGAAATCAAGCGCTCACTTTAGGATGGATAGATGCTGTTTATGACGTAAAAGAACTCAATGTACTTAAGTCTTGCGATTTGGTTTTTTTAGCTGTTCCTGTAACGGTTATTTGTAAACTATTAAGCGCGGTGCTCGATACTGTAGATGAGCATACACTTGTTGTCGATGCAGGATCGACCAAACAAGAAATATGTAGAACGGTCAAAGATCATCCAAAGAGATCGCAGTTTTTGGCGTGTCATCCCATTGCAGGTACTGAGTTTTCAGGACCAAAAGCAGCAATAAAAGATTTGTTTACTCAAAAAATTCAGATACTATGTGAATTCGATAAAACCAGAGCTGATTTGGCTAAGAATGCATTGGCGGTTTTTGAGGGTATGCAAATGGAAATTCGGTATATGGATCCAGTTATGCACGATAAGCATTTAGCCTATGTTTCACATTTATCGCATATTTCTTCTTTTATGTTGGGTAAGACAGTAATGCAACTTGAACCAGATGAAAAAAATATTTTTGACATGGCCGGTTCTGGTTTTGAGAGCACAGTTCGCCTTGCTAAAAGTTCACCTGAGATGTGGGCGCCTATATTTCTGCAAAACAAAAAAAATGTTATCGATTCTTTGGAACGCTATATTGACAATTTACAGCAGTTTAAAGAGAATCTAATCGAAGAAAACGAAGCTTTTATACACTCAGAAATGAAAGATATAAATTCAATAAAATCAATACTTAATAGAATACCAACAAATAATAAATCACAGTAATGGAAAACAAGAAAGAACTCAGAAATTGGTTAAACGACATGCAATTGTCACATCCTTTAGTCATTGCAGGACCTTGTAGTGCAGAGACCGAAGATCAGGTTTTAAAAATAGCTCACGAATTAAAAGATACAGATGTCAATTACTATCGTGCAGGGATATGGAAGCCAAGAACTCGACCAGGTAATTTTGAAGGTGTAGGTGCTATTGGGTTGAATTGGCTTAAAAAAGTAAAGGAAGAAACAGGTCTTAAAACAGCAACCGAGGTCGCGAACAAGGCTCATGTTGATTTGGCCTTAGAAAATGATGTTGACCTGTTATGGATTGGAGCTAGAACCACAGTAAGTCCATTCAATGTTCAAGAATTAGCAGATGCCCTAAAGGGAACAGATAAAATTGTTTTGATCAAAAATCCAGTAAATCCAGATTTATCTCTGTGGTTAGGAGCAGTTGAACGTTTTTATAATGCGGGGATTACCAAACTCGGTGTTATCCACAGGGGGTTTTCGACTTATAAAAAAACCAAGTACAGAAATATACCAGAATGGCAAATGGGTATTGAATTACAGAGTAAATTTCCTGATTTACCTATCATTAATGATCCAAGCCATATTGGAGGTAAGCGCGATTTGATTTTTGATATTTCTCAAACGGCTTTGGATTTAAATTTTGACGGATTGATGATCGAAACTCATTGTGACCCTGACAATGCTTGGTCTGATGCAGCACAACAAGTAACTCCAGATCGCTTAGTTGAAATCATGAAGGACTTGCGTATTCGCAAGGTTGATGACGACGAATCAAAGTACGCTTCTAAATTGGGTGCTCTAAGATCGAATATAGACGTACTCGATCAAGCTTTGCTCGAAACGCTTTCTGAACGAATGGGTGTTGCTCAACAAATTGGTCAGCTTAAAAAGGAGCGCAATGTAGCCGTATTACAATCCAATCGATGGAATGAGATTTTGGGTAAAATGATTTTAGAAGGAGAGCAAAAAGGACTAAGCGAAGAATTTGTATTGAAAATGTTCAAGGCAATCCATCAAGAATCGATCAATCACCAGGAAAGAATCCTGAACAAATCTTAAGTATTACCAAACGATTACGTGCGCGGTCAAGTATATAAATCTACGGGAAGTTGGTATCAGGTTAAAGCTGAGAATGGCGAGTTCTATTCGTGCAGAATTAAAGGGAAATTCAGAATGGACGGAATCAAGTCAACCAATCCTGTTGCTGTAGGAGACTGGGTACATTTTGAATTAGAAGCTCAGACTGACGATGTTTCTGGGGTTATTCACGACATTGAAAAACGCAAAAATGCCATCGTTCGAAAATCCGTAAATCTCTCGAAACAGCAGCACATTATAGCTGCTAATATCGATACGGTTTTTTTGTTGATCACTTTGAATAATCCTGTGACATCAACGGTATTTATTGATCGTTTTTTGGTCTCTACAGAAGCCTTTGACGTGAATACAGTTCTTGTATTTAATAAAATTGACACCTATGATGCACAAGAATTGGTAGCGCTCGAAGAGTTGATTGCAGTTTATGAGAAAATAGGGTATACCTGTTTGAAACTCTCTGCTAAAGAACTTTCAAGCTGTCAAGAACTTATAGCATTTATGAAGAATAAGACCACCTCGTTTGCGGGGCATTCAGGTGTTGGAAAGTCAACCCTAGTCAATACTATTGAACCAGGACTTAGGCTCAAGACCTCTGAAATATCAACCCAACACCTACAAGGACAGCATACCACTACTTTTGCACAAATGCACGATTTATCTTTTGGTGGTAGTATAGTTGATACTCCTGGTATCAGAGGATTTGGATTAGTCGATATTGAAAAAGAGGAAATCTCTTCTTTCTTTAGAGAGTTTTTTGAGTTGAAAGCAGACTGTAAATTCAATAATTGTCTTCATGTTGACGAGCCTAAATGTGCCGTTTTAGAAGCCTATGCGTCCGGTGAAATTGCGATGAGTCGATACAAGAGTTATTTGCAAATTCTCGATGATGATGAGGCCTTAAATTACAGATAATGAGAGTAGTAATTCAAAGAGTGAAAAACGCTTCAGTGCGTGTAGATGAACAAGTGGTTGGCGCTATTGATCACGGATTGCTGCTTTTACTTGGAATTACTCAAGAGGACAGCACTGAGGATATCGAATGGCTCTGTAGAAAAATTGTGCAAATGCGCATATTCGGAGATGAAAATGATTTGATGAATAAGTCACTGCTAGACATAGATGGAGAAGTATTAGTCATCAGTCAATTTACCTTGCACGCTTCCACTAAAAAAGGAAATCGTCCATCTTTTATCGCAGCGGCAAGACCTGAAGAGGCTATACCGCTCTATGAGCAATTTATAACGGCAATACAGAATTATATCCCTAAAAAAGTACAAACCGGTATTTTTGGGGCAGATATGAAAGTAAACTTGCTCAATGACGGTCCAGTGACCATTACAATGGATTCTAAAAACAGAGAATAAGTATGAATATAGAAGATGCACAAAAACAAGTAGATCAGTGGATTGAATCCCACGGGGTTCGTTACTTCAATGAGCTGACCAATATGGCACAACTCACAGAAGAAGTTGGGGAGGTGGCTCGAATTATTGCCAGACGATATGGTGAGCAGAGTGAAAAAGAATCCGATAAAGAAAAAGATTTAGGAGAAGAACTTGCTGACGTCTTATTTGTAGTGCTTTGTTTGGCCAATCAAACAGGAGTTAACCTGAAAGAAGCCTTTGACAAAAAACTTGACCTAAAAACCAAGAGAGATCATGAGCGGCATCACAACAATCCCAAATTAAACGATTAATGCAAGCATTGAAAATATACAAAGACCAAAATCAAACGCTTAATGATTCGGTGCGCCTTACAGGTAGTAAAAGCGAATCCAATCGCTTGTTAATTCTACAAGCACTCTTTGAACGTTTTTCAATTGATAACCTGTCTAATGCTGATGATGTTAAGGTTATGAAAAAAGGACTGCAGACCAAATCAGGAACGGTGGATATACATCACGCCGGAACAGCCATGCGATTTTTGACTGCGTATTTTGCCACCCGAGAAGGGTCGAAAGTGAAGTTGACAGGTTCCTCAAGAATGAAAGAAAGACCTATCGAAGTATTAGTTAAAGCCTTAAGGCATCTTGGAGCTAAAATTGAATACCTTGAAAAGGAAGGTTTTCCGCCCCTTCAAATTCAAGGGACTGAATTGACTGAATACAGAGTTTCATTACCGGCTGATATAAGTAGTCAGTACATCTCTGCTTTAATGCTTATTGCTCCCTCATTACCTGAGGGATTAGAAATTGATTTGGTTGGAAAGGTTACCTCTGTTCCTTACATTAAAATGACTCAAGGTTTATTGCAGTCTTTAGGTATTGAAGTTTTATTTCTAAACAATCGTATTCGCGTTGAGCCTTTAAATCTAGAAGATTTAATTGTAGACCAAATGGCCGTAGAAAGCGATTGGAGTGCTGCGAGTTATTACTATTCGATTGTTGCGCTGAGTCCTTTAGGTTCTTCAATAGAGTTGTCTGTTCTAAAGGAATCTTCTCTACAGGGCGATCGCGTTTTAGCTACCATTTACGAAAGTTTTGGAGTTCGTACTCAATTTTTAAAAGATAAGGTCCGTTTAGAGAAAATCGATACAGCAGTTACTTCAGCTCCTTTGACCTTAGATTTGGCTGATGCTCCAGATATTGCTCAAACAATTGCCGTTACTGCTTTAGGGCTAGGGGTGTGCTGTGATTTATACGGTCTACACACTTTACCTATTAAAGAAACTGACCGTCTATATGCGATGAAAATTGAATTGGAAAAATGCGGAGCTAAAGTTCGTATTACTGCAGATAGTTTGCATTTAGAACTGGCTCAAATCTCGTGTAATGAGGCAGAAATTGACACTTATCAAGATCACCGAATGGCCATGGCTTTTGCACCATTATCGCTTCGTATACCTCTGCAGATAAATCAAGCAGATGTGGTATCTAAGAGTTATCCCGATTTTTGGGAAGACCTAAAGCGCATAGGCTTTCAGTTGAGTCATTAAACTATTCTTACGAATCTCTTGACAAGCCCCCTTTCAATATTGTATCTTTGCGCCCCTAATACATCATTATGAAACTATCCAATTTTGATTTTGAACTTCCGAAGGAGTTATTGGCCGAATATCCTGCTGAAAATAGAGATGAATCACGCTTAATGGTGATTCACAGAGAATCAGGCAAAATAGAGCACAAGATGTTTAAAGATCTTCTTGATTATTTCGATGAAGGAGACGTTATGGTGCTCAACAATACCAAAGTTTTTCCTGCTCGTCTCTACGGAAATAAAGAGAAGACCGGTGCGAGAATTGAAGTGTTTTTATTGAGAGAACTCAATCAAGAACAACGTTTATGGGATGTTCTAGTCGATCCAGCGCGTAAAATAAGAATTGGAAATAAATTGTACTTCGGAGAGGACGATAGTCTTGTGGCCGAGGTCATTGACAATACAACATCAAGAGGTAGAACACTTCGTTTTTTATTTGACGGATCTTACACCGATTTTCGCAGAAAATTAAGAGAGTTAGGAGAAACTCCACTACCTAAATACATCAAAAGAGATGTAGAACCAGAGGATGAGGAGCGTTATCAAACTATATACGCAAAATATGACGGTGCTGTAGCTGCGCCTACTGCCGGGCTGCACTTTTCAAAACATTTGCTCAAGCGCCTAGAAATAAAAGGAGTAGACTTTGCTGAAGTCACACTCCATGTTGGTTTGGGTACTTTCAATCCAGTAGAGGTCGAAGACTTATCCAAGCATAAAATGGACAGTGAAGAGTTAATCATTGACGAACGAGCTACTGATGTAGTCAATAATGCAAAAAATAGCAAGAGAAGAGTATGTGCTGTAGGTACTACAGTAATGCGCTCATTGGAGAGTTCAGTTTCTTCGAATCACAATTTGAATCCCTACGAAGGTTGGACCAATAAGTTTATCTTTCCTCCATATGATTTTAGTATTGCCAATTGTATGGTGACGAACTTTCATTTACCTAAATCTACGCTTCTGATGATGGTGTCTGCATTTATGGGACATGAGCTAATGGAAAAAGCCTATAAACAAGCTGTATTAGAAGGGTATAGATTCTATTCCTACGGAGATGCCATGTTGATTTTATAAGAGGAGGATGTCTGATACGAATTCAAAAATAGACATCAGAACCTTTTCTAAATCAGAGCTTCAAGCGTATTTCAAATCAAAAAATCACCCGAGTTACAGAGCTGATCAAGTATATCAATGGCTTTGGAATAAAGGCGTGTCTTCTTTTGAACAGATGACTAATCTCTCACTTGAGTTAAGAGCCTTTCTTCAAGCACATTTTGAAATTCGCAATGTCACTAATCTTCACGCGCAAAAGAGCGACGATGGTACGTTAAAAAATGCGGTCAAGCTTCATGACGAATTAGTGGTGGAGTCTGTTCTTATTCCAACAGAAAAAAGAACGACAGCCTGTGTTTCTAGTCAGGTAGGTTGTAGTCTAGATTGCAAATTCTGTGCTACCGCACAGCTTAAAAGAATGCGTAACCTCAATGCAGATGAAATCTTTGATCAGGTCAAATTGATTGATCGCCAATCGAGAACAATCTACAATCGACCACTGAGCAATATTGTTTTTATGGGAATGGGAGAACCGCTCATGAATTACAACAATGTCTTAAAGGCCATACAGATCATCACCTCAAAAGAAGGTCTGCATATGTCTCCCAAACGCATTACACTATCCACCTCGGGAATCCCTAAACTGATCAAAAAGCTCGCCGATGAAAATGCCAAAATTAATTTGGCGCTGAGTTTACATTCGGCAAGACAAGAGGTTCGAGAAGAGATCATGCCTTTTGCCAAAAAATTTCCCATTGAAGATCTAATAGAAGCCTTGCAATATTGGTACTCCCAGACCAATAGTAGAGTCACTCTAGAATACTTAGTTTGGAAGGGTGTTAATGATACCCAAGAAGACATTAAAGCACTCATTAATTTTTGCAAAAAAACGGTGTGTAAGGTGAATATCATTGAATACAATTCGATTGACGATGATAAGTTTAAACAGGCAGACAATGCCACCATCGATGCTTATGTGCGTGCCTTAGAAAGGCAAAAAGTTACGGTCACCGTAAGGAGGTCAAGAGGAAAGGATATCGATGCTGCCTGTGGCCAACTCGCCAATAAATCAGTAAATTTATAACCAATTAAGTATCCCCGCGATTGAGTGAAGTAGCCAAAATTAGAGCTGAGATTGAAACCGAAATGGATCTCTTTGAAGATAAATTCAAAGAAGCCATGTCTTCAAAAGTGAGTTTGCTCAACCGAATAACCTTTTACATCGCCACGCGAAAAGGAAAACAAATGCGACCGATGTTTGTTTTTTTGGTGGCTAAACTGCTCGCTGAAAGCAATCAGGTCAATGAGCGAACCTATAGAGGTGCTTCGATTATAGAACTCATTCACACCGCTTCTTTAGTTCATGACGATATTGTTGATGATTCTTCAAAGCGTCGAGGATTTTTTTCAATAAATGCCCTTTGGAAAAATAAAATCGCCGTATTGGTTGGAGACTACTTTTTTTCAAAAGGGTTGTTACTTTCATTAGATCACGACGATTTCGATCTCTTAAAGATAGTTTCGGTCGCCGTTCGAGAAATGAGTCAAGGTGAGCTGCTGCAATTAGAAAAGGCGCGAAACTTAAATTTAGATGAAAAGGTGTATTATGACATCATTCGCCAAAAGACTGCAACACTCATAGCAGCTTGTTGTGCCATGGGTGCCGCCTCAATAAAACCAGGCTCAAAAGAAGTTGAGGTCTTTCGAAAATTTGGTGAATATGCCGGAATGGCATTTCAAATCAAAGACGATCTATTCGACTATTCGGAGGATCGTGTGGGTAAACCTACCGGGATAGACATTCGAGAGCGAAAGATGACCTTACCTTTTTTGCACGTGCTTGAAAAGGCTTCAGCTTCACAAAAAAAATGGCTTATTGACGGTATAAAAAAGCACAACAAAAACAAAAAGCGAGTTAAAGAAATCATTGCTTTTGTCATCGAGCAAGGAGGATTGGACTACGCCCAAATCCAAATGAATCAGTTTAGAGATAAGGCCTTGGAAATCTTAAAAGCTTATCCCGAGACCGTTTATAGTATTGCGCTCAGTAATTTGGTGAACTACGTGGTAGATCGAAAAATTTAGTGCTGATCTAAGGAATGTAACTCCTGATCAGTATAATATTTTTTACAGTGCGCACATTGCCCGTGCTCATGGGACTTAATTCTAAAAACAGGAATCCAAAAAAGATGAAAGTATTCGGATTGACTGTACTGCTGTATTTGTCCTTTGATATTGCAATAGGAGCAAGTTAAGTCTAATCTTTGTGTTGACTTTTGATCAAGTGTTCGCGTACCGAAAAATAAAAATATCATCTTTTAAAATGTTCCACTAAATTAGCAAATCATCTAATAGTCCAAATTTTGATTTCTAAAGAAAGTATTGATAAAGTTTACGAGGCGATTAGGGTCGAGGAAGTTATTCAAGATTACGTTCAACTGAAAAAATCTGGAGCAAATTTCAAAGGCTTAAGCCCATTTACTGAAGAGCGTACTCCTAGCTTTATGGTCTCTCCTGTCAAGCAAATTTGGAAAGATTTCTCAAGTGGTAAAGGGGGAAATGCCATTGCCTTTTTAATGGAAATCGAGCACTACACCTATCCTGAAGCTATACGCCATCTAGCTAATAAATACGGTATTGAAATTGAAGAAACAGCCCAAACAGATGAGCAGAAAATGGCTGCCGACCAAATGGAGAGTTTGTATCTCGTTTCGGAATTTGCAAAAAACTATTTCGAAGAAGCCTTGTGGGAATCAGAAAATGGCAAAGCTATTGGTTTGAGTTATTTCAAAGAACGAGGTTTTAAAGAACACACCATTAAGAAATTTCAATTGGGTTACTGCTCTAATCAATGGGACGCTATGACCAAAGCGGGTCTGAAAAAAGGGTATGAATTACAGTATCTAGAGCAATCGGGTCTGAGTATTGTCAAAGATCAAGACGGCCAGAAGAAATCCTTTGATCGCTTTAAGGGAAGAGTGATGTTTCCTATTCATTCAAACAGTGGAAGAGTGTTAGGCTTTGGTGGGAGAACCCTAGAAAGCGATAAAAAAATTGCTAAATACGTCAATTCTCCTGAAAGTCTAATTTACAATAAGAGCAAGGTTCTTTACGGAATATACTTTGCAAAGTCGGCTATTGCAAAAAATGATAATTGCATTATTGTAGAAGGTTATACCGATGTGATTCAAATGCACCAAAGGGGAATAGAGAATGTAGTGGCCTCCAGTGGTACAGCGCTTACGGAGCAGCAAATTCGTATTATTCAAAGACTTACTTCGAATATTACGGTATTATTCGATTCTGATGCAGCAGGTGTAAGAGCTGCTATAAGAGGTATTGATTTAATATTGGCTCAAGGAATGAATGTCAAAGTTTGTATCGTTCCGGAAGGGGATGATCCAGATAGTTTTGCTAAGAATAATTCCAAAGAAGACATACTTGATTATCTAGAATCGAATCAGAAAGATTTTATTTCATTCAAGAGTGAATTATTGCTGGACGAGGTTAAAAACGATCCAATTAAAAAATCAAATACTGTACGTGCTGTTCTCGAAAGTATCGCTGTTATTCCCGATAGTATTAAAAAAGAATTGTACATCAAACAGACCGCTCTACAATTTGACTTGAATGAAACGACCTTATTTAGTTCACTAGCTCAAATTGAAAAAAAGAGCAGTCAAAACCAGCAAAAACAGACTAGAGATAAACCCCAAAACCTTGAAATTGTCTCTAGTCAACCTAAGAAACATACCGACAAACAATGGGTGTTGGAAAAAAATCTCATTCAAATCTTATTGTTGTATGGGGATCGAACCGAGTTATTCGTTGATGAGGTCTATATTGAAGATAATGATACGGGTCAATTGATTTTAACTCAAAAACCACAGCATTATAAGGTCATAGATAAGATTTATGTCGAATTACAGCAAGACGAAATGAATTTAGCTCATTCGGAATTTCAAGAGTTGTACGGTCAATTAATAAGTTATTATTCAGCAGAAAACCGATTTGACAGTGCAAGTTTTTTTCAATACCTCAATTCGAATCAACGAGTTGATTTGATTGATATTGCCTCTGGAGCCGTTTTAGATTCTGATAAACATCAGATTCACAATTGGGAAAAGCGAATGATTTTTGTGAAAGAAAGGGAAACCGAAATTGTACAATGGTTACAAGAGACGGTTTTGAGTTTGAGATGTGTATGGGTTCAAAAACACATCGAGAATATTCAAAAGAAAACCAAAGACCAAAGTGACCCCAAATTACTTGAGGAGGTAATCAATTATATCTCTTTAAATAAATTATTGAATGAAAGGTTGAATAGGGTACTATACTACTGATTTAGTATAGTTCTAAAGCTTCGGCCTGTTTTAATAAATCTACCATATTTGACACGTTTAATTTACGCATCAACCTGGCTTTATAAGTGCTGACTGTTTTCTCGTTCAAATTTAGTCCTTCGGCAACTTCTTTATTTCGTTTTCCACTGGCCAACATTTTCAGCACTTCTACTTCACGAGTAGAGAGCTTTCTGAAGTACTTTCTGCTGTTTTCAGTATTGCTTTCTAAGGCTAATTTCTGAGCGAGTTCGTTCGTGATAAACATGCCTCCCGCACTTATTTTGAGAATAGCGTGTTCTAAAATTTCTAGTTCGCCAGTTTTACAAATATACCCTGATGCCCCAGCTCTAATCATAGAAAGTGCGTATACATCTTCTGATTGCGAACTAAAAATCAATGATTTTATATGTGGAAACTCAGATTTGAGTTTTCTAAGTGAACTGATTCCATGACTATCTGGAAGATCGAGTTCCATGATAACAATCTCAACCATTTTTTTATTGATGGTCTCAAATAATTCTTCAGTATTAGAAACGATGCCCACGATATTTATACTAGAAGAGGTGCTTAAAAGTTCTTTAAGGCCGTACTGTATAATTGGGTGTGGATCAGCTATTACAACATTTATCACAATATTACTTTTAGGTTCTTGAGAATAAATGTGGTATTAATATTACATAAATTGGAGAAGTTTCGGTGGAATGTATAAAAAAAGGATGTATTGCAGATTGTGCATTCCTATTTGAGTTCGTCAGGAATTTCACAGACAGGAATAGGCAGCATTTTGTGCTTGTTGGAGTTGTGAAATCTGGTATATATTTCGTAAACCTCTCGTTGTCTGCCTTCAAAGTCAGAACTGACTTTATTTTCTTCATGCATCTTCATCGCCCATTCCAATTCAGGATATGTTGCCCCAATTTGATCTTCATCCGTTCGGTGGTCACCCCATAATCCGTCTGTGGGAGGGGCCTCTAGGATACTCTTTTGAACACCTAATGAAGCAGCGAGTTCATATACTTCGGTTTTGAGCAGGTCAGCTATTGGACTTAAATCTACTCCGCCATCTCCATATTTGGTATAAAAACCCACGCCAAAGTCTTCCACTTTATTTCCTGTTCCCGCCACAAGATAATTGTTTAGGCCAGCAAAGTAGTACAGCGTTGACATTCTAAAACGCGCTCGGGTATTAGCTAAGGCTAGATTTTGACGATCCTTGTCTAATGCTTGTGGCAAAAGATTTACAAAATTGTCATATAAATCGGTTAGTGGAACTTCAATTCGAGATACATTGGGGAATTCGCTTTGAAGCCAATCAATGTGTTCACTAGCTCTACTAACCTGGTTTTTACCTTGGTGAATAGGCATCTCTAAACAGAGTACAGGTGCTTGAGTATGTGCACAGAGTGTTGAAGTTAGCGCTGAATCTATACCTCCAGATACTCCAATTACAAAGCCCTTAGCATTTGCATTGGTTAAATAACTTTGTAGCCAGTTTTGAATATGTTCGAAGACTGCGGTTGTTTTCATAGCATTTGAAATACCTTTGTAAAATTAAAGGAGACATGTCTTAATTAAAAGTAAACGCCAATAAAATGAAGTACTTAGGCTTAAGTTTTGCCGTTTTCGCAATACTAATTACCCAAAGTTGTCGAGAAAATAATAATACAGCAAAGAATTATGAATATTTGTCAAATCTTGAACTCATTAGATTTGACTCTTTGTTTGCGCAAACCAAAGCAGAAGACTTAGATGATATTAAGCGAGCTTTCCCGTTTATGTTTCCAGTTGAAGTTGAGGATCGTATCTGGCTGGATAAGATTGAAAATGATCCGCTTCAGAAGGAACTTGAACAAGAGGTAGCTAAAATTTATGACGGAAATATCAATTATAAGAATGAATTAGGACGCCTTTTCTACAACTTCGAAAAATACTTTGATGCTGCTGCTCCTAAGGTAATGACTGTTGTATCTAAGGTAGATTACAAGAATAGAATTCTTTACGCTGACAGTCTACTTTTTATCGGTTTGGATTCTTATTTGGGTAAAGACCACTATTTCTACGAAGGAATACCTGTTTATCAAAGAGAGCTTTTGGATCGAAGATATCTTGCTTCTGATGTGAGTGCTGTTTTGGTTAAATCTAGATTACCCTTTACAACCAACAGACAATTCCTGTACAAAATGATACAATATGGAAAAGAGGTTTATATCAAGACATTGTTAAATCCTGAGGCTTCTGTTGCAGTTAATTTAGGCTATACCGAAGAATCGTATCAGTGGTCGAAAGCCAATGAAAAACAAATTTGGAGTTATTTTTTAGAAAATGACTTTATATACAGCACAGATAAAGAATTGGAAAAGCGGTTTTTAGATCTCGCACCCTTTTCTAAATTTGGTCTTCAAATAGACCTTGAATCGCCCTCGAGAATTGGCAGGTTCATAGGTTATAGAATTGTTGAGCAATACATGTATAAGAATAAAAACACAAGCGTCAGTGCTTTAGTTGAGCTAGATGCAATAACGCTCCTAAAAGAATCAAATTACAAACCCAAAAGATAAAAGAATGGCAGTACAACACAAATCAAAAATTTCTGTGGAAGTAGGATTAGATGAAAATAAAGTTCCAGAGGCTTTGAACTGGTCTGCAGAAGACGGCGGAGTAGACAATCAGTCCGCTAAAGCTGTGATGTTATCTGTTTGGGATCACAATGCTCAGGAATCTCTGCGAATTGATTTATGGACGAAAGACATGCCTGTAGATCAAATGAAAGTTTTTTTTCATCAAACCTTAGTCAGTATGAGCGACACCTACTACAGAGCGACACAAGACGAAAAAATGAGCGAGACAATGAAAGACTTTTGTGCCTATTTTGCAGAAAAATTAAACTTGAATCAATAGGATTGCTATTGAGACTTGAATACGTCTTGGTTCAATCGTTCTATTTCATTTAAGAGTTCTTCTTTTCCCATGTATTTTGTGGACGAGGTGATGAAAGATTTCGGGCTTTCTAGCCAACCGTACTCTTCAAGATCTTTATTGTACTGATCAACCGTTGCCTTAATTTGATCTTCTTTTAATTTGTCGGACTTAGTGAAGACAATGTAAAAAGCAACACCCAATTCGTTTAGCCAGGCCATAAATTCTAAATCAATTTTTTGCGCGCTATGTCTAATATCTATAAGCACGAAAGCACATATAAGTTGTTTTCTTTTTGTGAAATAAGCTTTGATCAGTTTTGCGAATTCTCTACGGTTTGATTTGGAAACCTTTGCGTATCCATATCCAGGAAGATCCACTAAAAACCAATTATTATTGATAAGAAAATGATTGATAAGTTGAGTCTTACCTGGTCTACCCGAAGTTTTAGCAAGATTTTTTTGATTGGCAATCATATTGATCAATGATGATTTCCCCACATTTGATCTTCCAATAAAAGCGTATTCCGGAAATGGATTTTTCGGGCATTGGTCAACTTGACTGTTGCTCACTACAAATTTTGCAGAATTAATTTTCAATGGTATCTCTTAAATATTTCTAGAGTTTAGCCAGTTGTAAAGAATTTCATTGAACAATTGAGGATGTTCCATCATAGGAGCGTGTCCACATTTTTCTACCCAAAACAAATCAGAATTTGGAAGAAGTTCATTGAATTCTTCTGCGACTTTTGGAGGCGTTACAATATCGTTTTCACCCCAAATTATACAAGTTGGTGTTTGGATATTAGGAAGATCTTTAGCCATGTTGTGGCGGATTGCACTTTTTGCGATAGCCAGTGTTTTAACCAACTTCATTCTGTCATTTACAGTGGCAAACACCTCGTCTACAATTTCTTTCGTGGCCACTTTAGGATCGTAGAAAACTTCCTCTGCTTTGGCTTTAATGAAATTGTAATCTCCTCTTTTAGGATAACCATCCCCCATACTGTTCTCGTATAATCCAGAGCTTCCTGTAATGACCAGGGCCTTTACAGGATCAGGAAAGAGTTTAGTGTGTAAAAGACCTATATGGCCTCCAAGAGAGTTTCCCAGTAAAATAACCGAATCGAATTTTTTGTATTCTAAAAAAGATTTGAGGTAGTGCGCAAACTCCTTTACCGTTGTTTTAGTAAGAGGCATGTCGTAAATGGGTAGTTCAGGAATGACTACTTTATAATTGTGAGTTGGAAAAAAATCTACTACCGCCTCAAAATTGCTCAATCCTCCCATCAACCCGTGTAGCACAACAATTGGAGTGCCCTCGCCAACTTCTAGGTATTGAAACTGCCCTTCTTTCTTGAATAGCCCTTCTGTGGTCATAGTCTTCATTTGAGGAATTTCAAATATAGGTAATTCGTTCTAATTAAATTTTTTTTAATCAAAATTCAAAAAAACTTCAAATTGTGGATAAATGTGTAAAAAAGTGTAAAAATGTGTAGATAAATAAAGTATATTTGGTGTATAAGATCGACGCTAAACAAATGCTTCACATCATTGGACAATACGACTGTAAGGCTGACGCCAAGGGGAGAGTGACACTACCTGTTTCACTCAAATCTCAGTTATTGCCAATTCTTGAAAAAGGATTTGTGATTAAGCGATCGGTTTTTCAAAACTGTTTAGAGCTCTATCCTAAGGAAGCTTATGATGAATTGATGGAAAAGATTTTGAAGAAAAATAGATTTTCAAGATCCTATGACACGTTCTTAAGAAATTTTCTCGCCGGAACTCAGCCTCTTCAAATCGAGGAGCACGGTAGAATTCAAATACCTAAGTCACTCGTCGCTTTTGCAGGACTCAAAAAGGAAGTCGTGCTCAGTGCGGTTATCGATCGCATTGAAATCTGGGATAAGGATATGTATGAGGAAGTTCTAGAGCAAGGTCAAAATAATTACGCCGACTTGGCAGAAGATATTTTCTCAGATGACGATTAACACCTATCACATACCTGTAATGCTAAAAGAGGCCGTAGATGGTTTGGCGATAAAAGCTTCAGGTGTTTATGTCGATGCTACTTTTGGAGGAGGGGGCCATTCTAGAGAAATACTAAAGCATCTCAATAAAGACGGTAGGCTTTTTGTTTTTGATCAAGATATAGATGCTCAAAAAAATACAATAGATGATCCCCGTTTGACTTTTATTGCTTCTAATTTTGCCTTTGCCTCGAATTTCTTAAAGCTCTACGGTGTTACCAAGGTAGATGGTGTTTTGGCTGATCTCGGTGTTTCTTCTCATCAATTTGATTTTGGTGCTAGGGGTTTTTCTATTCGCTTTGACGCACCTCTTGACATGAGAATGGATCAAGCCTCGGATTTGACGGCCCATAGCGTAGTGAATTCATATAGTGCTGAAGACCTGACCCAATTGTTCTACAGTTATGCAGAACTCAGCAATGCGCCCCAATGGACAGAGGCTATAATTTCAAGACGTGCAAAAGCCGAAATCAATACGACTTTTGAGCTCATTGATGCGGTAGCGCATCTGACACCAGAATCTAAGAAGAGCAAGTTGTTAGCACAACTCTTCCAAGGTATCCGTGTAGAGGTCAATCAAGAACTCGCTTCTTTAGAGACCTTTTTGCTTCAATTGAATGATCTCATTCAAACCAATGGCCGCTTAGTGGTCATTTCATATCATTCTCTAGAAGATCGATTAGTGAAACGATTTATAAGGTCTGGTCATATTGATGGTCAAATCCGAAAAGACTTTTATGGGAATCCAGACCTCTATTTTAAACGTATAGGAAAAATGCTCAAACCAAATTCTTCAGAATTAGAGCAAAACAACCGCGCCAGAAGTGCAAAAATGAGAATAGCAGAAAAATTATAATGAGAGCAAAGCTAATAGACATCTTAAACTTGAAATTGTTCTTGGGTAAAAACTCCAAAACGACTATCCAAATATTTGTCGTATTAATTGCTATTAGCATTATTGGAATCACCCTATCTAATCAAAGTGATTTTAAGGCTTTTAAAATAAAGCAACTCAATGATGAAATTAATGTGCTGCAAAGCGATTATATCGTCTTGAAACAAGAAGTTCAAAAAAGCATGCTCTCTTCTCAACTCGAGAAAGATTTGGAGTCACTTGGATTAAAGCCTATTCATAAACCTATTGAGAAAATCGTTGTAGTCAAATAATGAAAGAATCAGAGAGAAATATAAATACAAGATTACTGCTGTTTATGGCGGTTTTGATTCTGTCTGGTCTTGCTATTGTTTACAAGTTGGTGCGTTTTCAGTTTGTAGAAACCGGTGAGCTCGAAAGAACAGCCAGATATACGCCTGTACAGACCAAGCCTATAAAGGCGAGAAGAGGTCGCGTTTATTCTCAAGATGGAGCGTTATTAGCCGTCAGTGTATCACACTACAATATGTCATTCGACCCTTTAGTAGCTAATGAAGGGCTTTTTAATCGTCATAAATATGCCCTTGCAGATTCCTTATCAAAAATCACAAGTTTAAACAAAGGACAGTGGTTGTCAAAAATAGAAACTGCCCGAAAAAATGGAAATCAACATATTGCTATTGCTCAAAATCTAACTCATGCTGAATTTAAGCGAGTAAAAAACTTTCCGCTATTCAATTTAGAGCGCTTAGCCGGAGGATTTATATGGAAGCGTGAGACGCATAGAGTTTATCCATTTAATCAAATGGCACGCAGACTTATAGGGCGCTATGAAATTCGTGATAATGAGGAATATATGTTGGGTATTGAAGATGCATTTCACCACGATATTTTAGCTGGAAAAGACGGGTCTCAAAAGGTACATTCCTTACAAACAAATATTACGAAAACCATTGAAGTTATTTCAAATTCTAGTGACGGACTTGATTTGATTAGTACGATCAATAGCAACATTCAAGATGCCACGCATCAAGCCTTGTTAAATGCTGTTGAAAAACATCAAGCAGAACGAGGAGTAGCTATTGTGATGGAAGTAAAAACAGGTGCAGTTCGGGCAATGTCGAATCTAAATCTTCAAAAAGACGGTAGGTACAAAGAAGATTTCAATTATGCTATCAATTCCAGATATGAACCGGGGTCTACCTTTAAATTAATTAGTCTTCTCGCTGCACTTGAAGACAGAATCGCTGATACTTCAAAAGTATTTCACGCACCTTATGGAAAGTATACTGTTTATGGTAAGCATGTCAATGATTCTAAGTTAGGAGGTTATGGGCCTATAAGTTTAGCCAAAGCTTTTGCCGTTTCTTCAAACACGGCTTTTGCTGAAATGATTCATCAGGGATATAAAAATCGTCCTGAGCAATTCGTAAATCGTTTGTACAGCATGCAAATGAATCAGAAGTTAGGTATTGAGATCAAGGGTGAAACAAAACCCATTGTACGTTATCCTGGTGATGCTGGATGGTCTGGACTATCATTGCCTTGGATGTCTTTTGGCTATGAGATTCAGTTAACACCATTACAAATGCTTTCGTATTATAACGCAGTAGCCAACGATGGAGAATTAGTACGTCCCTTATTCGCGGAGGCTGTTCAAAAGGCAGGTCAGATCGTAAAGTCATTTGAAAAAGAGATTATACATCCATCTATAGCTTCAAAAAAATCAATTCGCATTGCCCAGCAATTATTGAGAGATGTGGTTGAAAAAAGTTATGGAACAGCTAATAAATTAAGTGATAGCCAATTGACCTTTGCTGGTAAAACAGGAACATCACAAATAAATTATAGTGTTGATGATGAACTGAATTACGTTTCTTCTTTTGCAGGATATTTTCCTGCCGAAAACCCAAAATATTCGTGTATTGTAGTTATAGATAAACCCGATAAATCTCGGCAGATATATGGTGCTGACGTCGCTGGACCAGTATTTAAATCCATCGCACAAAATGTGCTCACAGAAACGCCATATATCTCTGAGATTTCTATTGCACAAATTGAAAATATGCTGGGTCCAACAAAGGCTAATCAGCTTAAGTTACCCAGTTTTATCGGAATGCAAAAGTCCGATGTTAGCGCTGTATTGAACGATTTAGACATTGAGTTTCAAATTCAAGGAGAAGGAATAGTTACTGAGCAATCTCAAAAGGCAGGAACCCCTATTGCTCAAATTGATAATCTTCAACTAATCATGTCATGAAAGAGCTAAAAGAGTTGCTTTATGGTGTCTCTATTGAAGCTGTTCAAGGAAGTACAGCTGTTCAGGTCAATGAAGTAACAGCCGATTCTCGAAATATAAAATATCAAGATTTATTTATAGCTGTTGAAGGCACTGCCTTTGACGGTCATCTGTTCATAGAAAAGGCAATAGAAAAAGGGGCTAAGTCTATAGTATGTCAATACATTCCAAGCTCATTATCAGATAATACTGAGGTTACTTTTATCAGAGTAGATAATAGCAGGAAAGCATATGGAATTATTGCTTCAAACTTTTTTGACAAACCTTCTAGTGCATTTAAAGTTGTCGCCATAACAGGAACTAATGGTAAAACTAGTGTTAGTTCGATGTTATTTACCCTTTTTCAAAAGTTAGGTCATACATGTGGATTGATATCGACTATTGATATTCGAGTGGGTACGGAAGTTTTAAATACAACTCATACCACACCTGACGCTATGCAGTTACAACAGGTTTTTCAACAAATGAAATCAAAAGGGGTTACTTGTTGTTTTATGGAAGCGAGTTCGCATGGTATTCATCAGTCCCGCTTATCAGGTGTTGATGTGGATGCAGCTGTATTCACCAACTTGACTCAAGACCACCTTGATTATCACAAAACGTTTTCTCAATACAGAGACGCTAAAAAGACACTTTTTGATGAATTAACTTCTTCTGCTTTTGCGCTCACAAATCTTGATGATAAAAATGGTTTGTACATGTTGCAAAATTCCAAAGCAGCTAAACATACCTATGGACTAAAAAATCATGCAGACGTAAAATTGCAAATCCTTGAACAGCAATTTTCAGGTACATTATTGAGAATTGAAAACCATGAGATATGGGTCAAATTGGTGGGTGAATTTAATGCGTACAATCTTGCTGCAGTCTACGGAGTGGCCGTAGAATTAGGTGCTGACAAAGAAGAGGTGCTAAAAGAATTAAGTTTATTGGAACCAGTAAAAGGAAGATTTGAATTCATTACTTCTAGCAATGGTATCAAAGCGGTAATTGATTATGCACACACACCAGATGCCATCGAAAACGTTTTGACCACTATTAAAACACTTAAAGACAGAGATAATCGTGTTATTACTTTAATGGGATGCGGAGGTAATAGAGATCAAGGCAAAAGACCCTTAATGGGAAAGATTGCAGCCACTTTAAGTGATGAGGTTTTCTTTACTTCTGACAATCCTAGAGATGAAGATCCAGAACAAATAATTGAACAAATTATTAGTGGTGTTCGAACAACAGACCGTCACAAATATGACGTAGTAATCGATCGTAAAGAAGCAATACAAAGAGCGGTAAAAATTGCTCAACCTGGAGATGTCATTTTAATTGCCGGTAAAGGTCATGAGACCTACCAAGAAATTAAAGGTGAAAAACAACACTTTGACGATCTAGAAATAACCAAGAACGAATTTGCAAAACTGAATTAAATGCTCTACTACCTATTTGATTTTTTAGAAAAACAATACCAGCTTACTGGAGCCTCTGTCTTTCAATATTTGTCCTTTAGGGCTTCATTAGCTACACTTTTGAGTCTTTTTATCGCGATGGTCTTGGGTAAAAGAATCATTGCTTTTATTCGACGAAAGCAAATAGGAGAAGAAATACGAGATCTTGGTTTAGAGGGTCAATCTGAGAAGGCAGGAACCCCGACTATGGGAGGTTTGATTATCATTCTATCGTTATTGTCCCCCGTGATTTTATTTGCAGATATCGGTAATGTTTACATCCAACTGCTAATTGTTTCAACTCTTTGGATGGGTGTTATCGGATTTGTAGACGATTATATCAAAGTATTCCGTAAGGATAAGGAGGGGTTAAAATCAAGATTTAAACTTATAGGTCAAAGTGTTTTAGGACTAATCGTAGGTGTAGTATTGTATACGCACCCAGAGATTACAATAAAGCAAAAAGATGCAGCACAGACAGAAATCAACTTTTCAGAAATAAAAGAAGTGAAAAGTTTACAAACCAATATACCTTTTTTCAAAGGCAATGAATTTGATTACGCTGATATCATAAAGATCTTAAATGAAGACTGGGCTGATTATGCCTGGCTTGTGTTTATTCCCATAGTTATTTTCATCGTGACTGCGGTATCCAATGGGGCTAATCTAACCGACGGTATTGATGGTTTAGCAGCAGGTTCTTCCGTGATAATTGTCTTGGTTCTCATGATATTCGCTTGGGTGTCTGGAAATGTACTTTTTTCCGATTACCTAAACATAATCTATATCCCAAGAGTAGGTGAACTAGTTATTTTTTGTGGCTCCTTTGTCGGTGCACTCATTGGTTTTATGTGGTACAATACCTATCCGGCTCAAGTATTTATGGGTGATACTGGGAGTTTAACTATTGGCGGATTGATAGCGGTGATCGCACTTATTGTGAGAAAAGAATTGTTGATACCCTTATTGTGTGGAATATTTTTTGCCGAGACGCTTTCGGTCATGATTCAAGTGGTTTATTTCAAAAGAACCAAAAAGAAATATGGTGTAGGTAAAAGAATCTTTTTAATGGCTCCATTACACCACCATTACCAAAAAATTGGAATGCATGAAAGTAAGATTGTGAATCGGTTTTTAATTGTAGGTGTAATTCTAGCGGTTTTAACTATTGTAACATTAAAAGTCAGATAATTCAATGGAGTTAGGAAAAAAGAAAATAGTAGTTTTAGGAGGAGGAGAAAGCGGTACAGGCGCAGCTATACTAGCTCAAAAGTTGAATTTTGAAACTTTTGTTTCTGATTTTTCAACCATTTCTTTAAAGTATAGAACGCTACTTGAGGAGCGTGGAATTGCCTTTGAGATGAACGGTCATTCCGAAGAACAGATTTTAGATGCTGATTTAGTTATAAAGAGTCCTGGAATCCCTGATGATAGTTTTTTAATCAAGCGAATCAAGCACAACGGCATTGAAATTATCGATGAAGTTGAGTTTGCTTTTTTGCATTCTAAAGCTCCGGTAATTGCAATCACCGGAAGTAATGGTAAAACAACGACATCAACCCTTATTCATCATATTTTAAAAAGCTCTGGTCTTAAATCAGTCCTAGTGGGTAATATTGGCCGTAGTTATGCCCGTGCTGTCGCTGAAGCAGAGTTCGATTATGCGGTAATCGAAGTCAGTAGTTTTCAATTGGACTATTGTAAATTTTTTAAACCTCAAATTGCAGTATTAACCAATATCACTCCAGATCACTTAGATCGATATCAATACAAATTCGAAAATTACAAGCAGTCAAAATTTCGAATTACGGCTCAGCAAGATCAAGACGACATTTTGATTTACAATTCCGAAGATGAACACATTAAAGATTTGATTACTTCAAAGACTTCCAAGGCTCAATTATTGCCTTTTGGAATGGGTGGTATTTCAAACAATTCAGGAGCTTATTACTCGAATTCAGCTTTGAAATTTAAATACAACGAAAAGGAAATGACGATCAGAGAAGAAGAACTGGCTTTAAAGGGAAATCACAACATTCAAAATACAATGGCAGCTGGTTTAGCTAGTATGGCCACTCATTTAAAAAGTCAAAAGATAAAACAGAGTATTACCACATTTACTGCTGTTGAACATCGCTTAGAAATGGTCAATAGAATTGAGGGCGTGGTTTACATCAATGATTCAAAGGCGACTAACGTAAATTCAGCGTATTACGCGCTACAAACGGTTCAAAAACCCATCATTTGGATTGCAGGAGGTGTTGATAAAGGGAATGATTATAAAGCTCTTCTGCCATTGGTTCGAGAAAAGGTTAAAGCCATTATATGTCTTGGAAAAGACAATGAAAAACTATTCGAAACTTTCTCCAATGTAGTTGATGAGATGATTTCTTTAAAGAGTATGACAGAGGCTGTTGGTAAAGCGTATGAAATTTCAAATACGGGAGATACCGTATTGCTTTCTCCCGCATGTGCAAGTTTTGATTTATTTAAAAATTATGAAGATCGAGGTGATCAATTTAAAACCCAAGTCAAGCGATTAGCCCTATGAAAACGATGTCAAAACTTATTACAGGAGATAGGCGAATTTGGATTATTGTTTTATTGTTGTTCATGTATTCTTTTTTTCTAGCCTATAGTGCTGGAACAGAACACACTTTAAGCGATAACGGAATTCAAAAAAAGATGCTGATTATGAAAAATCTACGCATTTTTTTGGGAGGAATACTCATAATGTACGCTGCTCATCTCATCACCATTAAAAAATTAGTCAAATTGTCATTTTTGAGATTTGCATTGCAAATAATGATTGTGCTATTGGGTTTAGTACTAATGCAAGACAATGGCTATGCGGCAAAGAGATGGTTAGTTTTATTCGGTTTTAGTTTCCAACCCTCGACTTTGGCCTTACCTGTCATGATGTTCTATGTCAGCACCTACTGCGCTAAATACTACGATAAACCCTTAGATTTTTATGAGAGTATTAGAACATTGTGGTCTTATGTTTTCATCATTACAATACTGATTGGGTTACAAAATTTATCCACAGCATTTTTGTTTTTGACGCTCTGCTTTATTTTGTTGTTTATTGGAGGATACCCATTTACGCATTATCTACGTATCCTTTCGTTTTGCGGACTATTAATGGGTGGATTTTTCTTGGTGCTCATGACTGCTCCAAATCTTCTCCCAACAGACAGGGCAGTGACCTGGAAGAATCGAATTGAAACTTATTTAAATCCAGAATCAGCCTCTAAAGATGCCACGCATCAAATTAGTCTATCTAAATTGGCTGTTGCTAGAGGAGGCGTATTTGGCAAAGGTCCAGGAAATAGCTTGGTTAAAAATAAAATTTCTCAAGGGACCTCTGATTTTGCTTATGCTATTCTTGTGGAGGAGTTTGGAATTATAATGGGAGGGTTTTTGATTCTCTTTACTTATCTCTATTTGGGATATTTGATTTTTGTGAATTGTTATCAAGCGAAATCTTTATACAAGCAGCTATTGATTGTAGGCCTCGGTTTACCACTTGTAATTCAAGCTATACTCAATATGGCAGTGGCCACAGGGTTATTGCCAGTTACGGGACAGCCTCTACCTTTTATATCTGATGGGGGAACCGGAACCCTAGTGAATTGTGTCTGTATCGGTTTGGTCATTGGGATGAGTCGAGACCGGATAAAAACAAAAAAGAATAAGATTACAAAACAAGAATTATCAAAAATAAAATTCATTTGAAAACGCATAGATTCGTCATATCTGGAGGTGGTACAGGAGGTCATATTTATCCTGCCATAGCCATTGCTGATGAGTTAAAAAAGCGCTTTCCAAATGCAGAATTTTTGTTCATCGGAGCTAAAGATCGCATGGAAATGCAGCGTGTTCCGGAAGCTGGATATAAGATAAAGGGATTGTGGATTAGTGGTTTGCAACGCAAGTTGACTTTAAAAAATTTGAGTTTTCCCTTTAAGTTGATATTTTCTGTGTTTAAGTCTTATCTAATTCTCAAAAGGTTCAAACCTGCTATCGCTATTGGTACGGGAGGATTTGCTAGTGGTCCATTACTCTTGACTGCTTCGAAGTTGAGCATTCCTTACGTCTTGCAAGAGCAAAATGCTTTTCCAGGGATTACAAACAAATGGTTGGCTTCTAAAGCTCAAACGATTTTTGTGGCTTACACAGATATGCAGCGATTTTTTGGAAATACGCCTGTAAAACTTACGGGTAATCCGGTGCGTAGTACATTAATTGATAGTACCGTATCAAAAAAAGAGGCTTGTCGCTTTTTTGATTTAAATCCAAACAATCCAGTTGTTGTAATGCTTGGAGGTTCTCTAGGTTCTCAACGAATGAATGAATGGCTAGCAGCGCATAAAACCGAATTTAAAAATCGAAATATTCAGCTTATATGGCAATGTGGTTCACGCTATATTGATAGGTATAAAACACAGACCGATGATGCCATAAAAGTATTTGATTTTATTACAAAAATGAACTTGTTGTTTGCCTGTGCTGATGGATTTATTAGCAGAGCAGGTGCGGGTGCAATATCAGAATTGAGTATAATAGGTAAACCTACATTATTCATCCCGTCTCCTAATGTAGCTGAGGATCACCAAACTAAGAACGCTGAAGCAGTGGTCAATCAGAATGCAGCACTTATGCTTAAAGAATCGGAATTTGAACATGATTCTCTTATCAAAATTGAACTTTTGATTGAGCATGTGACAAATGCGAATAGTCCTATGGCTATGAATTTTAAGAATATAGCCAAACCAGAGGCCACGAAATACATTGTTAATCACATCTCTGATTTGATTTGAGTAGTTCCATAGACATATCAACGGTTTTTTTTATCGGTATCGGTGGAAGTGGAATGTCTTCGCTAGCTCGGTATTGTTTACACAACAATATAACTATTAGTGGTTACGATAAAACCAGAAATACAGAGTGTATTGATTTAGAAACTCAAGGAGTTGTTATTCATTACAATTTGAATTGTACTGCTGAAATTGAACAACTGAGCAGTCAAACTATTGTTGTGTATTCGGCAGCTGTAGGAGTAGAACATCCGCTACTGAAAAGTGCGATAAAAAAAGGTTTAAAAATTTGTAAGCGTGCCGTTTTCTTGGCACAACTCGTTAATCAAACCAAATGTTTTGCAATTGCTGGAACACACGGAAAAACGACTACAACAGCCCTTCTCAGTCATATTTTTGCAGCCAATAAACTCCCGTTTACTGCTTTTATTGGGGGATATAGTCGAGATTTAAAAAGTAATTTTTACCAAGCTGGTAACGAGTACACTATAGTCGAGGCAGATGAATACGACAAGTCCTTTCTTCACCTAAAACCATATGCTGCCGCAATAACTTCAGTGGATGCGGATCACTTAGATTGCTATGCAGATCATCAAGATCTGATTTCTCATTATCGTCAGTTTTATAACGCTGTTGCGCAATTCAAAATTGTACATAACGATATTCCTTTTGGTGAATTGTGCTACGGGATGAATTCAGATGCTGACTTTCAAATTGGTGAGCTTCACCTTAAACCAGAGGGCTTCTCGTTTGAGTTATGTGTAAATCAAAACCAGTCTTTAGAAGTAGAATTTAACAAACCAGGCCTTCACAATATTGAAAATACGGTAGCGGCGATTGCTCTGGCGAATCAAGTATTGCCTTTTGAAAAGATTATACCTCACATCAAATCGTTTGAAGGAGTTCGCAGAAGATTCGATATAATTATTCAATCGAAGCAATTATTATTTATTGATGACTATGGTCATCATCCTACTGCAATTGAGGCGGTACATCAGACACTTTGCCAGTTTTATCCAAATCGCAAAAAAACCATATTATTTCAGCCTCATTTGTTTTCTAGAACGTCTGATTTTATGGACGAATTTGCCTTGGCTCTATCCCTGTTTGATGAGGTTTATTTACTGCCCGTCTACGCGGCACGTGAATTGCCTATGGCCGAAGTAAGTTCTGAAGTTTTGGCGAAAAAAATATCCAAATGCACTAGTGTAATTTGTGCCACTGAGGCTTTGGAATTGCTCCCATCACAAGATTTAGAATTGTTGATTACCATGGGGGCTGGAGATATATCAGAATTAGTGGAACCCTTAAAAAATAAATTATGTCAGACCGTATTCGTTTAGTCATTAGAGGAATATTACTTCTTGGAGTAGTGTTTTTTGTCTATGGTTTTGCTCAAATCAAGCAGAGCAAGCGCTCTTATGAAAGAGAAATAATTATAGTCGATTCTGTCAGCACCTTAAGTAAAGATATCGTTGATAAATTGTTAATACAAAAACTAGATCATTCGAAAAATGACAATAAACTTAAGGTAGATTTGAGAGTAATAGAAGAGTTGTTATTGTCACATGCACTCATCTCAAATGCCCAAGTTTATAAAACGATTGATGGTAAGCTTGTTACAGAGATAAGACAGAGATTTCCTGTCGCTCTAGTACAATCTGATGAAGACTTTTATCTTGACGAAATGGGTGTGAGAATTGAAAAAAATGATTTTAAAAGTATAGCCTTGAAAGCTGATTTAAATAACTTACCTGTCATCGTTGGTAAATTCGGCGCAGATAATTATGTCGAATTGATGGATTTGTTAAAATCCATTCAAGATGATGGATTTTTTGCTTCTAAAATCAAACTACTAAAAAAACGACAAGATGGATATTACGAGCTTGAACTTCGCAATTCCAATCTTATTATAGAACTAGGTAATAATTCGAATATCAACCAAAAACTCAAGAAATTCAAAGCATTTTTTACGAAAGCCACACACGACCAAATCCTAGACGATTTTAGCCGCGTTAACTTGGCTTTTGAAAATCAAGTGGTTTGTACTAAAAGAATTTAAGCAGTATGGAAAAAAAAGAATACGCAGTAGGTTTAGATATTGGAACAACCAAAATCGTAGCTATTATTGGTTGCAAAAATGAATACGGAAAGATTCAAGTAATCGGTGTTGGTAAATCACAGTCTCTTGGAGTTAAAAGAGGTGTAGTGAATAATATTACTCAAACCATAGATTCTATTCGCAGAGCTGTAGAAGAAGCTGAAGTTGATTCAGGTTTGAAAATAAGTAATGTTGTAGCTGGAATTGCGGGTCAACACATCAAGAGTCTCCATCATTCAGATTACATTACTCGTGAGCGTATAGAGGAGGTGATTTCTGATGACGATATCGAGAGATTAAAAGATCAAGTAAAGAATCTACACATGTTGCCTGGTGAAGAAATTATACATGTCATTCCACAGGATTACAAGGTAGATACACAGGCAGAAATTACAGAGCCAATAGGCATGTACGGATCAAGATTAGAGGCGAATTTTCATGTTGTTGTCGGTGAAATTGCATCCATAAAAAATATCAGTAGATGTATTCGCGACGCGAATCTAAAAATGACCTCTATCTCTCTAGAACCTATAGCCTCATCAGAAGCTGTTTTAAGTGTTGAAGAAAAAGAGGCTGGTGTAGCCTTAATTGATATTGGAGGTGGAACTACAGACTTAGCTATTTTTAAAGACGGTATTATTCGTCATACAGCTGTCATTCCTTTTGGAGGCAATGTTATAACAGAAGATATCAAAGAAGGCTGTTCTATTATTGAAAGACAGGCCGAACTTTTAAAAGTAAGATTTGGTTCGGCATGGCCAGGGGAAAACAGAGATAACGAAGTAGTATCAATTCCTGGATTAAGAGGAAGAGACCCCAAAGAAATTACCCTTAAAAACCTCTCTAAAATTATCAATGCACGAGTGGTTGAAATTATAGACCAAGTGTATGTGGAAATTAAGAATTACGGTCATGATGATCAAAAGAAGAAACTTATCGCAGGAATCGTATTGACCGGAGGAGGGAGCCAGCTCAAGCACTTGAAGCAGTTAGTAGAATACATTACTGGTATGGACACGCGTATAGGTTATCCTAACGAGCACCTCGCGGGTAATTCAGATCCAAAAATAGCAAGTCCGTTATACGCGACCTCGGTGGGACTGCTGATGCAAGCTATTGAGTTGGAGACCATCGATATAGAAGAGCCTCGAAAAGAAGAGGCCAAAAAATCAAATATTAAAAACATCAAACTCTGGAAAAGTATTTCCAAGGGCATTGAAAAATTTATAACCGAAGCAGAAGAATAAATATACCCACCCCAAACAATTATTACTTATGGAAGAAGGATTCAGCAATCTCAATTTTGATTTACCAAAACACCAAAGCAATGTAATTAAAGTCATAGGCGTTGGTGGAGGTGGAGGTAATGCTATAAATCACATGTTTAGAGAAGGAATTAACGGCGTTGATTTTGTATTGTGTAACACAGATCGTCAGGCTTTGGAAAACAGCCCTGTGCCTATTAAAATTCAACTCGGCGTATCCTTGACTGAGGGGTTAGGTGCTGGTGCAAATCCAGAAATTGGGGAACAAGCTGCCCTTGAGAGTTTGACAGATATCAAAGCGTTTTTAGAAGAAAACACTAAAATGATATTTATCACTGCAGGAATGGGTGGGGGAACCGGAACAGGAGCTGCACCTATCATTGCAAATCTAGCTAGAGAATTGGGTATTCTTACAGTGGGTATCGTAACTACTCCCTTCAAGTTTGAAGGGAATATGAGAACTGTTCAGGCTCAAAAAGGTATAGAGACTTTGCGCAAAAGCGTAGATTCTCTTATTGTTATAAACAACAATAAACTCAGAGATATCTATGGAAATCTGGGGTTTAAAACTGGATTCGCGAAAGCCGACG
This sequence comes from Flavobacteriaceae bacterium, assembly GCA_049596955.1. GTDB lineage: Bacteria > Bacteroidota > Bacteroidia > Flavobacteriales > Flavobacteriaceae > UBA3478. The sequence goes on along the minus strand of JBMYMD010000001.1, from coordinate 56,766 downwards.
AGGTATTAGCTACTGCAGCAAAAGGTATTGCAGAGGTTATAACCCATCACTACGTTCAAAATATTGATTTAAGAGATGCCAAAACAGTATTGTCTAATAGTGGTAGTGCAATTATGGGATCAGCTACAGCCTCAGGTGCTACTAGGGCCCACGAAGCTATTGCCAAAGCTCTCGATTCACCTCTTTTGGATGATAACAAAATCAATGGCGCTAAAAACGTATTGTTGCTAATTGTATCTGGTGCTCAAGAAATCACGCTTGATGAAATAGGAGAAATTAACGATTTTATTCAGCAAGAAGCTGGATACAATGCAGACATCATTATGGGGGTTGGAGAAGACGAAAATTTAGGTGAATCTATATGTGTTACAGTAATTGCAACTGGCTTCAATGCGGAACATCAGCAGCTTTTAACGAATACTATTCAAGAGCCTATCACTCATGTTTTAGATGACCTAGAAGAGCCAAAAGCAATAGCTGAACCAGCTGTTGAACACGAGCTTGTTGAAGAAATTACAAAAGAAGATAAAGAGCTCACAGAACAACAAGAGGTAAGAGAAATCGAAGTCGTGAAACATGAGCTAGTAGAAGCAGATACGAACGTACATGAGATTGAGGTTCATTTAAAAGAAGACGCAATCGTAGGAGAAGAGCCCATAGATATAAAGCTTGAAGAGGAATCTAAAAAAGAGACAAAACAATTTGAAGGTTATATTCCTACTACTTTCTTTCTAAAAGAGATAGATGTTGTTTACGAGGAGGTGGTGACACAAGAAATTGAAGAAAAACAAAGCGTTGACTTTGGAAATTTAATTGAAACGACCGACTTGATTCGAGAAATTGAAGTGAATGCATTTGAAGAGGTAAAGGTTGAAGTTGCAAGCATGGCTCAGACTGAATTGAGTTTTGATTTAAATGATTCTCAAGAAGACGAAGAGGCTATCACCTTTGACTTTGATATAGATGCTACTGAGTTGCCTCAAACTTCGAAAAATCAGTCTAACAGTAGCGATTATCAAAGTTTTGAAAAAGCCCTTACTACTGCTAAGGCAGGTGATGAGCCACAAATGAATTACAAGAGAATTGATATTGAAGAGAGTGAATCTGTGATTACTGGTTTTACATCGAAAGATGCCCCTCCAGAACTACAGCTCAAAGAGGTAAATCCTTATGATCAGTCAATCGAAGATACTATGAAATCTCTCGCCGAGAATAAGGATAGACGAATTGCAGTTTTCAAAAATTTCAATCACAAGTTTAATGCGAGTAATAAAAAGTTAGAAGAGCTTGAAAATATTCCAGCATTTAAAAGAGCTGGAGTAGAACTCGAAGATCCTGATTTAGATGCAAAATTATCACGATCTAGTATAGGAGAAGATGCCAATGAAGATCTTCAAATTCGATCCAATAATTCTTTCTTACACGACAATGTAGATTAAACGAAAAGACTATGGGTTTACAGCAAAAAGTAATGGAAGATATGAAAGCGGCAATGCGGGCAAAAGACGCTGTCGCACTAGAGGCATTAAGAGCTATAAAATCAGCTATATTGCTTGCGCAGACTGAGTCTTCTTCAAAAGAATTGTCTGAAAAGGACGAACTTAAAATTTTACAAAAGCTCGTAAAGCAACGCCGCGACAGTGCTCAAATTTTCAATGAACAAAACAGATCTGATTTAGCTGAACCTGAGATAAATCAGGCTAAAATCATTGAAAAGTTTTTGCCAGAACAATTGTCAGAACAAGAAATCGCTAAGATTGTTAAGCAAATAATTACGGACACAGGAGCTGCTTCGATGAGTGATATGGGTAAAGTTATGGGTGCTGCTAATGCCAAATTAGCGGGACGTGCAGACGGAAAAACGATTTCTACAATCGTTAAAAGAGAACTAAGTTCTTAGAGGTATTTAATCACCATAGTTACGGTGTAAAACCAAAACGCAAATAGAAAGGTGCGAATAATCCACTTTGAAAAGATGTTTGAGATTCTCATGACTGCTGATTTTTAAATCAATCTAGAAAAGCTTTAATAAAGATGATTTCTTTATCTATAAAGCGCATGTTAATTAGATGTAGTAATGCTATATCTGAATTATGAGGATTTTTTTGAGCGCTTCAATTTATTTTATGTATTCAGAATAAGTTTTTCAAAGAATTTCCAAATTTCTTGGGATGCACTGATATCTTGATTTCCTGAACCTCCCCGTCCGGGCCATTGATGACCACCTCCATCAATCTGATAAAACCAGACTTGTCTATTGTCAAATTCTGTGGTGTATTTATAAACCGAGGCCGTTGAGTTGTCTGAAGTCACAATATTTGGAAAATCTATGGTTTCGGTTAGTGTGCATTCGTTTACTTCCGCCCATAAGTCGATTACTTGAAATATATGTGGAGCTCCTCCCCAACCTCCTTGAGTCGACATGCTTCCGTCCCAAGGGACTACTCTGTCTTGAGTTCCTGACATTTGCATCACAGACATTCCCTGCTGAGGATTACAATTATTCCAATCATAACCACTCATTGTCCCTGTAATTGAGGCAATGCCTTTAAATATATCGGGTCTTTCACACGCTAGAGTATAAGACATAAAACCACCATTAGACATTCCAGCAACAAATGTGTGTTTTGGATTTGTCTCGAATTCTTCCTGAATAGCAATTGCTAATTCACTTAAGAATCCTGTGTCATCTACCGAACTAAAAGTAAGGTTGGCATTCCAATGCGTTTGATTTGTATTCTCGTTTACAGTGCCTTGTGGATAACATACCATAAAGCCATGCGCCTCTGCCAGATCATTCATTTTTGAATAGTTCATAATGTTATCCTTATTGCCGGTATAACCGTGTAAAAGCATGACAAGAGGAGCATTTGATGTAAAACCATTTGGTTTGTACAAAGTGTATTCTCTTACCTTACCATCATACAACAAACTAAAGTCTTTGATCGTCCAAGAATTATTTTCTGGAATATTGATCTGCTGTTCTTCGGATACAGATTCACTTTTATCACAAGATTGATTGATAAAAAGTAATACAAATAGTGGAATTAATGGGACGTGTAGTAGTTTCATTTTTTGAAGAATGATGTTTAAATGCGACCTATCGCTAACCTCGTTTTACCCTAAAAATAATCAAATGAATTGAGGCTTTAGGTATTTTCATTGCTTATATTTGCCACTTATCGGCCCAGTAGTTCAACTGGATAGAATATCAGATTTCGGCTCTGAGGGTTGGGGGTTCGAATCCTCCCTGGGTCACTTAAGGATAAAAAAGATGGAATTCAAGTAATCGTCTTTTTTATGCAGCAACGAGATAAGTGAAACTTAGTTGAGTTGATGCGTTTAAAATCAAGTTGCTTTAGCAACTGTTCCATCTTTTTTATGTAGACTACGGAGTTTAATGAGGATAATACAATTTATGGGCTAATCCTCCCTTGGTCACTTTTCTTTTGGCAACAACCACTTCTCATCCTGTTCCTCATAAAGTTGGTAACTCGAATTGACCATTTCAATAATTTGAACTCCCTTATCAGCCATATTTTCAAAGTTGTCGATTCCATTATTTTCGAAACCTTGTCTAGTGCGATGTATATTAAATTGATTTGAAAAATCTACTCCAAAATCAGATGTTAGCTTTTCAGCCCCATACATAAATCCGAGTAAGCCGCCCCAAGTAGCTGTTGGATTGTCTGAATCCCAGCCGCATAGTGCTCCTATTTTGACCGTTTCTTTAAAATCACCTTTACCATAAAAATAGCTGATCATTCCTGCACCAAAGTTGATGCCAGCTGCAAAACAACCTTGACATATAGTATCGGTAGTGGCCATTTTGTAATTGTCCTCTTGGTTAATTTGATATTTTAAGTGAAGATCGTCTCTAGTTTCTTCCCAAGTTTTACCTTCGAGATAATTCGATTTTACGAAATCATACATTTTTGCAGGATACCCCTGATCATCCATTTTGGAACGAGCTTTTTCGGCCATTTCAAAAATCCGGTCTTTAGGAGTTTTATTTGAAGGAACAGCTCCAAGCGCATATAGGCGTACATAGAATTCTGAGATTTCAGCAGCCTCATCTCGTGCAGTAGTTCGTATGGGTAAATGCGCTAAATCGACCGCAACTTCAGGATATCCCGGCGCATAAAATCCAAAAATTTCAGTGGTTAATTGGGCGTCAATCATATTGAAATTTGAATTTAGTTCTGGGTCTGATGTCATAGGGGGCACCACGCCTTCACCCATTAAATCAAAAGCGGTTTGATTAGAAACCCATAGATAGTTTTCTTCTTCGGCTTTAATGTGTTTGAGCCATCCGTTTTTAATTTGTTCACCACTCAGTTTGGGTGTTTTATTTTCCAAGAGCAATTCTTGATAGATGTATTCGATGTCTGTGTCGTCATCTGCTCCCCAAAGACTATCTCCTACAGCGTAGATGAAATCAATATTTTGAGAATAGTTGTTAGAACCCCATAAATTGGGTAAATCTTGGGCTCCCCAATTTTCACGTGTATAAAATTCTGAAGAGGTATTTGGTGTGTCAAAACCTATCTTATCCATTTCAGTGATGAGTCCAGTCCAGTTGGCAATACATTGCCCTAACCAAAACCCGTGGAGTTGATTTTTATAATCGCTTTTAGAAATTTCGATATAATCATTTGAGCTTTGTGAACAGGAGATTAATACTACTAGGGCACAGCAAATGAAAAAGGTGTTTATAGTTTTCATGATTAGTTAGTTTAGAACAAATTACAAACTTATTTCCTGAAAAGAATCACTTCTATTTTATAACTTTAAGCAGCTAACTAATTTTAAACCTAACTAATGTGAAAAACGCTAAGTTTCTTTTTGCGTTTGCCCTGTGTTTTATGACAACGAGTTTTAGGCCTAGTCTATTTGCACAGCGAGATAAAACTAAAGTGTTCTTAATAACTCTTGACGGATTGCGATGGCAGGAGCTCTTTACGGGAGTTGATTCTATTTTGGCTCACTCCAAATCTTTCACCTCAAACCCTAAACAACTTGAAAGATTTATGAACCACACAACCGTTCAAGAAAAAAGAGCCTCCTTAATGCCTTTTGTATGGAATACAGTGACAAAAATGGGTGCAATCTATGGAAATCGACACTTTAAAAACAAGGTGAACTTGACCAATAAAATGTGGTTTTCCTATCCGGGTTACAATGAAATACTAACTGGTAAAGCAGATGATCAGCATATCACCTCAAATGCTAAAATTAATAATCGCAATATCACCGTCTTAGAGGAATATCAGAGAATTGCAAAGAGAAAATATGCAAGTGGTGCCTTTGCAAGTTGGGATGTATTTCCTTTCATCATTAACGAGCAGCGTTCCGGGGTATACGTCAATGCTGGTTTTGATTCTGCGTATAATGAACCGCTAAGCAGAGAAGAAAAGCTCTTAAATGATTTACAACGACAAGTTCCTAGCCCATGGTCTAGTGTTCGTTTAGATGGATTTACACATCAGTTCGCCAAGGCATTTATCAAAAAAAACCATCCAGATTTGGTGTACATCGCTTACGGAGAAACTGATGATTTTGCTCATGACGGTGATTATGAAGCCTACATAAAGGCGACTCACAACACTGATGCCTTACTAAAAGAGTTATGGGAACTTACACAAGTTGATGAATATTATCGCGATCAAACAGTTTTTATAGTTACAACAGACCACGGAAGAGGAACTGTTCCCATTGAGAGTTGGAAATCGCATGGAGCATCCGTTAAAGGTGCGGATCAAACTTGGATATTAGTATATGGTTTCGGAATAGAACCTCAGGGAGAGCTTCAAGAAGAAGGGCAGTATTATGCTAATCAAATCGCTCCTACTATTCGAAAAATTATGGCTATAGAAAGCAAAGACGTAGCCCAAGAATACGGAAAAGCCTTAGATGTTCAACTAAATCGTGTAATTCAACAGTAGTATGGAAAAGTATTTTTTGGGATTGGATATTGGGAGTTCTTCAGTAAAGGCTGCCTTGGTTGAAGTTAATTCGGGAGAATGCAAGGCATCCATTTCAAATCCAGAGCAAGAAATGCAAATCATCGCAGCGCATCAAATGTGGGCAGAACAAGATCCCGAGCTGTGGTGGAGTATATGCTGTGATTGTATTAAAGAATTAAAGAAACAAAATCATTTAAGTGCAGATCAAATTATTGGAGTAGGTATTTCGTATCAGATGCATGGTTTGGTCACCCTAGACGACAATGGTAATCTTCTCAGACCAGCTATAATATGGTGTGATGGTAGAGCAGTAACCTATGGTGATCAGGCATTCGAAGAACTAGGAGAGGCTTATTGCGCCTCACATTTGTTCAATGCTCCAGGAAATTTCACGGCTACAAAACTAAAATGGGTAAAAGAAAATGAACCTCAAGTCTTTGATAAGATAGACAAAATCATGCTTCCGGGTGATTATATTGCTTATCGATTCACTGAAATTGTCAACACGACAATAAGCGGGCTTTCCGAGGGTATTTTTTGGGATTTCGAAGGGCATAAAGTAGCAGATGCACTCTTAGAAAATCTGGGTATCCCAAATCAGTATATACCAGAGCTTGTAGACACCTTTAGTGAGCAGTCTAAAGTAAGTGCACAAGGAGCTCATGAATCCACCTTACTTGAAGGAACTCCTGTTTTGTATCGAGCAGGTGATCAGCCAAATAACGCATTGTCTTTAAATGTCATGAACTCAGGAGATATTGCAGCTACGGCAGGCACCTCTGGAGTAGTCTACGCCGTTACTGATCAAATGAAGACCAAAGAGTTAAAGCGTATTAACAATTTCGCCCATGTAAATCACAGTGCTGAGCAGACTAGTATCGGTAAGTTATTATGCATTAATGGTTGTGGGATATTGTACAAGTGGATCAAAGAGAATTTAGATGTATACTCTTATGAGCATATGAATGAATTAGCCGCTAAAGTTCCTCAAGGATCCGATGGTCTTTTAGTATTTCCATTCGGAAATGGTCCAGAGCGTATGTTTGAGAACAGGCCTTTGAGTTTTGAGCTGAGAGGCATGCAATTTAATCGGCACGACAAAGCTACAATTTGTAGAGCTGCACTCGAGGGAATTGCTTTTTCGTTCTATTACGGAATCAAAATTCTATTGGAAGACGGTATCCCAGATGGTATAATCAGAGCAGGAAATGACAACTTATTTCAGTCAGAAATTTTTGGTCAAACACTGGCAGATTTAACGCAGCTTGAAATCCATATTTATAATACCACAGGAGCTATAGGTGCTGCTCGTGCTTGTCAAATAAGCACTTTTGGACAAGTTCAATTCTCACAAAGTATAGAAAAAAATGATTTTGTTCGTAGCTTTCATCCCAATGCCGAATCCGAAGACATTATGAAGGTCTACAACAATTGGGAGTTCATCATAAAACATCAACTTAATAACTAAATAAATTATGGCTTTAATAGGTGATAAAGAATATTTTAAAGAAGTAAAGGAAATCAAATTTGAGGGGAAAGATTCAGACAATCCCCTTGCCTATAAGTATTACGACCCAGATCGAATCGTTGCGGGTAAAACACTTCGAGAGCATTTTAAATTTGCGGTGGCTTATTGGCATTCGTTCTGCGGAACCGGAGCTGATCCTTTTGGGCCAGGTACTCAAATTTATGAGTGGGATGCTCCATCTGATCCTATTCAGGCAGCAAAAGAAAAGGCAGATGCGGCCTTTGAATTTATCACCAAACTCGGATTTGATTATTTCTGTTTTCACGATTATGATTTAATTCGAGAAGGTTCTTCTTGGGGTGAATCTGAGTCGAGATTAAATACTATTGTAGATTACATCAACCAGAAAAAGAAGGCTTCTGGGGTAAATGTGTTGTGGGGAACAGCGAATTGTTTTTCGAATCCGAGATACATGAATGGTGCCGCAACCAATCCAGATTTTAATGTGGTGGCCAATGCCGGAGCTCAAGTCAAATTAGCCTTGGATGCTACAATGGCCTTAGGCGGTGAAAATTATGTTTTCTGGGGTGGTCGTGAAGGGTATATGTCGCTGCTCAATACAGACATCAAAAGAGAACTAGACCATATGGCACAGTTTTTAGCTATGGCCAGAGATTACGCTAGGGGTCAAGGGTTTAAAGGAACCTTCTTTATCGAACCCAAGCCAATGGAGCCAATGAAGCATCAATATGATTTTGATGCAGCTACGGTTATTGGGTTTTTAAATCAGTACGGATTGGCCGATGATTTTAAAATTAATTTGGAATTTAATCACGCCACCCTCGCGAGTCACACCATGCAACATGAAATGGCCGTTGCAGGGTCTAATGGGATGCTAGGCAGTATTGACGCAAACCGCGGAGACTACCAAAACGGTTGGGATACCGATCAATTTCCAAATAATCTCGTAGAGGTCACTGAAGCCATGCTTGTCTTTTTGCAATACGGAGGTCTGCAAGGTGGAGGAATCAATTTTGATGCTAAAATTCGTAGGAATTCAACAGACCAAAAGGATATCTTTTATGCACATATTGGAGGGGTAGATACCTTTGCCCGAAGTATTATTGCTGCTGATAAAATCATTTCTTCTTCGGATTATCAAAAATTAAGAGATGAGCGTTATCATTCGTTTGACAGTGCTTCTGGAAAAGATTTTGAAGAAGGTCGATTACAGCTAAAAGATTTATTTGATATTGCCGCAGCTCATGGTGAGCCTCAACGAATCTCGGGTCGACAAGAATACTTTGAAAATATTGTAAACCAATATATTTAAGCGGATTTAAAACTATACAGGTAAGGAGCTTTATGTGCTTTGCCTGTGTATTTTTTTTCGTGTCGAACCAAAATATCTTTTGCCAATATTTTTCGCTGAAAGGCTGTTCTGACCAATTTTTTTTGAAGAATACTCTCGTAGACGTTTTGAAGGTCTTTCATGGTGAATTTTTCTGGTAATAAATTCATGCCCACTAATTTTTCGTCTATGTTTTTTTGAAGTACTTCTAAAGCTTTTGATACCATTTCTTTATGATCTAGTATTAGTTCAGGCAACTCATCAAGACTATACCACCCGACTGAATCAGAGAGTTCATCCGGTTCAAGGGTTACATCTTCAAAATTGATTAATGCATAGTAACAAACGCTTATAAAGCGACCTAAGAGCCAATGGTCATCATTGATTTGATGGTCGTGTACCTCGCAAATGTCTTTTAGTACCTTTTTATCTCGTCTATTTGGGTTTCCAAACGTATGGCATTGCTCCAATTTAATATCACTTATACCTGTTCGGTTTTGAACGCCCTGGTAAACGGCTTCATCTAAATTTTGATTGTGTCGAACAAATCCACCAGGTAAGGCAAAGTGGTTGGTTTTTTGGTATTCCAAAACCACAATTTTCAATTCAGTACCATTGAACCCAAAAATGACTGCGTCATAGGCCAGATGCGGAATGAAATCCTCTTTTTTAGGAAGTACTATTTTTTTCATCGTCGTAAATATAAACTAATTCACAATTGTTGTATTATTGTATCTAACCGATACAATAGAAAACATGAAAAATACCCTCCTTGCCTTTTTTGCAGGATTATTTATCCTGAACGCTCAAAATCCCAATGCGTTTGCAGTTCAAGTAGAAACTGATAAGGGGATTATAGAAGGGAGTTACGATACACATACAGGTGTGCAAACCTATTTAGGGGTTCCTTTTGCACAACCTCCTGTTGGAAACTTAAGATGGAAGGCACCTGTTGAAATGCAAAATTGGGAGGGAGTCAAGGAAACCAAAAAATTTGGACCTCGACCTATGCAGCCTTTAGTGTTTGGCGATATGAAATCAAGATCTGATGGGGTAAGTGAAGATTGCCTGTATCTAAATATTTGGACCACTGCGAATCGAAATACTAAAAATTTACCCGTTTTAGTTTATTTCTATGGGGGAGGTAATGTCGCAGGTGATGCATCTGAGTATCGCTATGATGGTGAAAGCATGTCAAAAAAAGATATAGTCGTCGTCACCGTGAATTACCGTTTGAATGTGTTTGGCTATTTGGCGCATCCCGAACTCAGTGAAGAAGCCTCTTATAAAGCTTCTGGAAATTATGGCTTGTTAGATCAGCTTCAAGCGCTAAAATGGGTAGGGCGAAACATAGCTCAATTTGGAGGTGACCCTAACAATGTGACTATTGCTGGGGAGTCTGCTGGTTCCATTTCCGTAAGTGCTCAAATGGCTTCGCCTTTGAGTAAGAATTTTATTGATAAAGCAATAGGTGAGAGTGGTGCAGCCATTAATCCAACGATGACACCAGTGGCTCTAGACCAGGCCGAAAAAGAAGGTGAGCAATTCTTAGCGCAATTCGAAATCAATTCCATAGAAGAATTGAGGTCCTTGTCTACCAGAGCAATTTATGAGATGTACAAAGAATCCGGCCGTTTTGGTTTTCCTATGGTGGTCGATGGCTATTTTCTCCCAAAATCGTTAAATGATATTTTTAACGAAGGGAGTCAGGCACAAATACCCCTTTTATTGGGATGGAATTCTGCTGAAATCCCTGCTCAGGCGATGATGCAAGATCAAGAATTGACAGAATCGAATTTTAATAAAACCATAGAACTCTTGTATCCCGATGAACATCGAAAAGTTCAGAAACTCTATGCACCAGATAAAAATGATTCTCGAGGAGTAGAACGCATGGCAACGCGTTTGGCGTCAGATCGATTCATTGTTTACAGCTCGTATAAGTGGTATGACCTGCATCGTAAAAATAGTAATCAGCCTATTTATCGTTATTTGTACGCCAAGCACAGACCTCCGTTGAAAAATACAGATTTAGTGGCAGGATTTGCCGGTGGAACAAGAGAGCGATCAGAAGAAGATATACTCCTAGTCGAACCCATTGGAGCACCACATGCATGTGAAATTGAGTATGCTATGGGTAATTTGCATTTGGTTGATGACTATCAGTGGACAGACGAAGACTTTGTGGTGTCAGAGACCTTTCAAAATTACTTTGCTAATTTTATTAAAACCGGAGATCCTAATGCTGAGGGATTGGCCAATTGGCCAAACGCCAATGTAAAGGGGAATCCTGAAGTGATGGTTATCAATACCCAAAGTGCAGCAGAAACTGCCCATAGCGATAAGCGGTTTAAATTTTTAGCCACTCAGTATGACCAATAGATTGAAGTTCGTTTTATTTGTTCTCATCTGTTCTCTAAAGTCATGTCAGATAACGCCTGAGCCAATAAAGGTTACACCTGAAAAGACTTTAGCGAGAACTATTATTACCACAGATGGAGAAATTGATGATGTAGATTCATTTATACGCCTTTTATTATACGCCAATGAAATGTCTATAGAGGGCTTAGTGTATAGCAGCAGTCAATGGCACTACAAAGGAGACGGATTAGGTACTTCGTTTACTTCAGAAATGCAAATGACCAAAGAGCTTTATGGGTCAAGAACTTCTTTGAGGTGGCCTGGAACGGAGTGGATTCAAGAACTAATTTCAGCCTATGCTAAGGTATACGACAATTTAATTCTACACGATTCAAAATACCCGCATCCGGATCAATTGCGCCATCAAATTTATGTGGGTAATATAGATTTTGAGGGAGAGATGAGTAAAGATACCGAGGGCTCTAATTTTATTAAAGCCAAACTCTTAGATGATGAAAGGTCTCCACTTTATTTACAAGTTTGGGGAGGAACTAATACCATTGCTCGAGCCTTGAAATCTATCGAAGATGAGTTTTGGGGGACCTCTACTTGGAATGAGGTGTACCAAAAAGTGACGCAGAAGGCGGTCATTTATGCGATACTAGATCAGGATGCTACCTATAAAAACTACATCTCCAAAAAATGGCCTGATGTGAAAGTCTATTACAACAGCAATCAGTTTTGGAGTTTTGCTTATTTCTGGAAGCGTGTTGTTCCAGAAGATTATCGGTCGTACTTAAAGGCAGAATTTATGTCTGATCTGATTAATAATCACGGCCCATTACTCAAGAAATATTACAGCTATGGCGATGGGCAAAAACAAGAAGGAGATCCCGAACACATACATGGTGATCCAAATCGATTGGTCAATGCGCAATGGGGAACTTTCGAGCCTTATGATTTTATCTCTGAAGGAGATTCTCCTGCTTTCTTGCATTTGGTTGATGTAGGACTTCAAAACCTAGAGCACCCTGAATACGGTGGTTGGGGAGGTCGTTTGGTCCAATTGGATAGTACGCTTCCTTTCTGGTCTGATGGAGAACACACTGCAGAGTACAATCCATTTACAAAGACCATGGATTTGAGTTATGCACAAACAAGATGGATACCTGCAATTCAGAATGATTTTGCGGCAAGAGCAGATTGGTGTATTTCAGACTACAGCAGTGCTAATCACGCTCCAAGCTTTAAATTAGCAGAAACAAAAATTAAAGTGAGACCTTCGGAACAAAACCAAATTGAATTAAAATACACGGTAGATGATCCTGATGCTGATCAGTGGACTATATCTTATTTTTTTTACGATGAATTAAGTGAAGTAAAGATGTCAAATTATCCAAAAGTATCCATTGAAAATGATCAGATTACACTATCTGATTTTGACCCTGAAACCAAAGCGGGTGTTTATCACTTAATTTTTGAGGTAAAAGATAGTGGTAGCCCGCCCTTAAGCTCATATCAACGCTTGCTTATTGAACTTGAATAAGCACCGATTTTTCGCTCGAAAATCACAGAAAAAAATCAGGTATACTATTTTGTCAAAAAATGAAAAAATAATTTAACTCAATCTTTTGACGTAGTTTTTTTACTCAATATTTTAAATGTAATACACTTAATATCAAAAGATTATATTTATCTCAGTTAAGGTGCGTCTAAAGGTGTAAATAGTGTAATATTTTTACAAATGACCTCCAGTTAAACATAATGTTGTGAAATCCCTAACAAAATTTTCAATTCAAGAATCATTTTGTTATACTTGTTGTTATATGCCTTTATTGGAAAAGGTTTAACTAACTATTAATTCAAACAAATTATGAACCGACACAGAATTTTGATTTTGAGTAAGAAGAGTGTTCAGTCAGTATTGACGAGTCTCTTTTTATTGATGTTCGTCTTTGGTTCGAGTGCCTATTCATGGGCGAACTCCAACCCAGAGATTAAAAATGAGACAGGTTTAAGTCCTGTACAAATGACAGTTTCAGGTACAGTAACAGATTCAGCTGGTGAACCACTACCAGGTGCGAACGTTATCGTACAAGGAACTACAAACGGAACCCAAACTGATTTCGATGGTAATTATTCCATCAATGCTGCATCTGATGCCGTGCTTGTTGTTTCTTACTTAGGTTTCCAAACCCAAGAAATTTCAGTAAACGGAAGATCTTCAATTGATGTAATGTTAGCCGAAGATGCTTCTGCACTTGAAGAAGTAATCGTTACGGGTTACCAAACATTTACTAAAAAGGAGTCTACGGCTGCGGTATCTGTTGTACAAGCAGATGAATTAGCGGGAATTCCTTCTGGTAACATTGAGCAGCAATTACAAGGACGTGTTCCTGGGGTTACTGTAATCACAAACGGACAGCCTGGTACAACATCTCAGGTTCGTGTACGTGGTTTCAACGCCTTCGGTGGAAACAGTCCATTATACATTGTTGACGGGGTACCTACACAAGACATTTCGTTTATCAATCCAGATGACATCGCGACAGCGACAGTACTTAAAGATGCGGCTTCTGCTTCTATCTATGGTGCAAGAGCGGCGAATGGTGTAATCGTTTATACCACTAAATCAGGATCTAAAACGAAAAGAGAAACAAGTATTTCACTTAATGTATCTACTGGTTTCACTGATCCAAACGTAAACGGATCTATTGAAATGTTAAATCCAACAGATATGGCGCGTTATACGCACATCGCATATGAAAACAATGCGGCAGCGAATGGTACGCCTGTAGCTTATACTCATCCTCAGTATGGATCGGCTGCTACACCTGTACTTCCAGATTACTTATTTGCTACTGGAATAGGATCAGCTAATATTTCTCAAGCTCAAGTAGATGCGAATTTCGCGGCGATTCAAGCGGCTTACGATGCAGATCCTCTAAATACGTTCTTAATTCGATCAAACAAAGAAGGTACTAATTGGTATGATGAGATTACAAGACAAGCACCTGTTCGAAGAGTAACCTTAGGATTTGACGGCGGTAATGAAAATTCTCGTTTCTACATCGGATTATCTGGTCAAGACCAAAGCGGTATTGTTTTAGGTCAAGAATTCCAGCGTTTCGCACTTCGTGTGAATTCTGAGTTTGACGTTACTCCTTGGTTAACAATAGGTGAAAATTTCCAAACTACATATCGTTCTGCTGTTGGTATCTTCGGTGGAGGTGGTGGAGTAGAAGTTGCTGATGATGAATCAGAAGTTCTTTCTGCATACAGAATGCCAACCATTATTCCTGTATTTGATGAATTTGGAAGTTATGCTTCTACCAAAGCAGCTGGTTTCAATAACCCACGTAACCCAGTACGTCGTTTAGTAAATAATCAAGGAAGTGATAAGAACTATAGCATTGGAGGATTTGGTAACGTTTATGCTACAATCAAACCAATCGAAGGTCTTACCTTAAGAACAAGCTTAGGTGGACAGTTCAGTAACTATCACTATGTAGATTATGGTTTCAGATATTTTGGAGATTCAGAGCCACAGGCGTCTGACAACTTCGGTGAAGGAAGTGGATACTCGTATGCATGGACATTCACTAATACTGCAGAATATCAAAGAGATTTCGGAAAACACGGAATTAGAGTGCTTGGAGGTATTGAAGCATTAAATACTGGTGCTGGAAGAAATATCAGCGGTTCTGGTATCAATCCTTTCTCTACAGATTTAGACTTCCAGTCTTTAAGTGTAGTACAATCGCCAGTTGTAAACTCAAACCTATTCAAAGGAGTTAATTTCTTCTCAGTTTTCGGAAAACTGGATTACAACTATGACGAGAAGTACTTATTAACAGGTATCCTTCGTCGTGATGGATCTTCAAGATTCGGTGCCAATTCAAGATACGGGGTATTCCCAGCGGTATCTGGTGCATGGAGAATTTCTAATGAAGATTTCATGTCGAACAACGATAATATCAACGAACTTGTTGTTAGAGCAGGTTGGGGTGAAATGGGTAACTCTGAAAACGTAGACCCTAACAACCAATACTCTCTTTATAACGCAAACAGATCAAGAACATTCTATCCAATTGGAGGTCAGAACTCTGGAGCAGACGAAGGTTTTGCTGCAAGTAGAATTGGTAACCCTGATGCAAAATGGGAAACCTCTACTACGATCAACGTAGGTTTTGATTTAGGATTATGGAATGATAAACTTAGATTAGAGTTAGACTGGTGGGATAAAACTACCGATGACTTATTATACACTGTACCTTTAGCAGCCGTTACTGGTAACTACGCTGCTGCTCCATCTGTGAATATTGCAAGTATGGCTAACACGGGTCTTGACTTTGCGATTTCAACTCGAGGAGATATCGGTGATAAAATGCAGTTTAACTTAGTGATGAATAACGCGTTCTTGAGTAATGAGATTACAGCTCTTGCTCCTGGTATTGATTTCTTCGATACAGGTAGCTATAGAGGTATTCAACCAGTTCGTAACGCAGTTGGACAGTCTATTTCTTCTTTCTTCGGATACGAAGTAATTGGATACTTCAACTCTCAAGCTGAGGTTGATTCAGCACCTGCTCAGGTAGGAGCTGGAATCGGTAGATTCCGTTATGCTGATGTTAACGGAGACGGTGCGATTACTCCAGATGATAGAACATTCATTGGAAGTCCAGTTCCAGATTACACAGGAGGTTTAACTTTTGATTTATACGCTGGAAACTTTGAAATGACAATGATGTGGTACTGGTCAATTGGTAATGATATCTTCAACCAAAGAAAGTGGTTTACTGATTTCTTTGGATCGTTTGAAGGTTCTGCCAAAGGTGCTGCTGCATTCAATTCATGGACTCCTGAGTTAGGTAACAATGCTGCTGCTCCAATTTGGGAATCAGCGTCTAACCTTTCTACAAACGGAGCTTCTAACTCTTGGTATGTTGAGGATGGTTCATTTGCAAGATTACAAATGCTATCTTTGGCTTATAATTTTGATAGAGATAAAATCGAGCAATTCGGATTATCTAAGTTAAAATTAGGAGTTTCGGCAAATAACATTTGGACAATTACAGGTTATGAAGGATTAGATCCTATGGTAGCTGGTCCAGATACGAACTTTGGTATTGATGTTGGTAACTTCCCTGTTACTCCATCTTACTTATTCAATTTAGAATTAGGAATATTAGGATTATAAAAACTTTAAAAGAATTACAAAATGAAACAATTTAATACTATGAAGAAGTATTTTGCTGTTGGTGTTACCGCACTTATGTTAGTCGTTTCTTGTAGCGATGACTTTCTAGAAGTGGCACCTACGGGTTCTCTTGCCGATGCGCAAGTGGGAACCAAAGCCGGTATTGAAGGACTTTTAATTGGTACTTATTCTGCTCTAAATGGAGTATTTGGAAGTCGATTTGAAGGTCCAAACCACTGGGTAACAGGATCTGTTGTTGGTGGTGAAGCAAACAAGGGTACAGATGCGGGAGATTATTCTGCAATCAACCCTGTACAACGCTATGAAGTAGACCCTACTTCTGGTGATTTATTTAACCTATGGAGAGGTCGATACGAAGGTGTTGCTCGTGCTAATGGTGTATTACGTGCACTTGCCAATGCAACTGACGTATCAGGACCAGATGCTGCTCGAATTGAAGGAGAGGCAAAAATGCTTAGAGGGCATTTCTACTTTGATTTGAAAAAGCACTTCAACAGTATTCCTGTTTTTGACGAAACAGTTGCTGCTGCTGATGTTGTTTTAGTTCCTAACACTACTGATGTTTGGGGCCAGATTGAAGCAGATTTCCAGTCAGCTTACGACAACCTACCTGTAAACAACGGGCCAGGTCGTGTGAGTAAAATGGCTGCTGCTGCTTACATGGGTAAAGCAAAATTATACCAAGGTAAGTGGTCTGAAGCTAAGCAATGGTTCGATATCGTAATCGGTAGTGGACAGTACATGCTTTTAGATGACTACATGCAAATCTTTAACGCTGAAAACGATAACCACGCGGAGTCAGTAATGGATGTAGAATCTGCCAACAACACTGGTAGTACGCAAAACGCGAACTATTTTGATGATTTGAATTATCCATACAATACAGGGCCTGACGGACCTGGTAACTGCTGTGGATTCTTCCAGCCTTCATTTGAATTAGGAAATTCGTTTAGAACTTCTGGTGGATTACCACTATTAGACGGTTCTTACAATGACCCAGCGAATGAAATCGCAACTGATTACAACATTGAATCTTCTGATCCATTTACAGAAGATGCTGGTGAATTAGATCCAAGAATTGATTTTTCACTTGGTCGTAGAGGTATTCCTTACCTAGATTGGATAGAGCACCCAGGTAAAGCTTGGATTCGTTCTCAGCCATATGCTGGTCCATACTCACCAAAGAAATTTATCTACTATAAATCTCAAGAAGGATCTTTTACAGATGCATCTTCTTGGACTCGTGGATATGCACTTATGAACTACAACATTATTCGTTATGCTGATGTATTGTTAATGCAAGCAGAAGCTGAAGTAGAATTAGGTAATCTAGAGGCTGCAAGAGCGCTAGTGAACCAAGTTCGTGCAAGAGCTGCAAATTCTGCTTATTGGGTAATGGAGTATGACGGTTCTGCACCAGCTGCGAACTACGTTATCTCTGAATATACTGCTGCGTGGA
This sequence comes from Flavobacteriaceae bacterium, assembly GCA_049596955.1. Classification (GTDB taxonomy): domain Bacteria; phylum Bacteroidota; class Bacteroidia; order Flavobacteriales; family Flavobacteriaceae; genus UBA3478. The sequence goes on along the minus strand of JBMYMD010000001.1, from coordinate 38,940 downwards.
CTGATGCTAACACGGCTAGAGCTGCTGTTAGAATGGAGCGTAAATTAGAATTATCAGGTGAAGGACACCGTTTCTTTGACCTTGTACGTTGGGGAATTGCTGCCTCAGCTCTTAATGATTATTTAGCTTACGAGTCTCAGTACTTAGTGACTAAGTTTGGTGGTGCCTCATTTACTACTGGTAAAAACGAGTACTATCCAATTCCACAATCACAGATTGATATTCAAGGATCTGATGTATTAACTCAGAACCCAGGATACTAAGAATTATAATTCTTATCATAAAATTAAAGCTGCCTAGATTTAGGCAGCTTTTTTTATTAAGTTTAATGTACGATTTAGACCAATGATGAACATGAGATATTTAGTACTGTTACTGCTAGGAGCTTTCATTTTTTCTTGTACAAACCAAACCGAGCCACCATTATTCAAAGTTTTAAATGCAGAGGCCTCAGGAATAGACTTCAACAATAGATTAGTTGAGGATGATACCATTAATATTTTAGACAATGAATTTGTCTATAACGGAAGTGGAGTAGCTATTGCAGATCTTAACAATGATGAGTTACCTGACCTTATTTTTACCGGAAATCAGGTTGCAAATAAAATATATCTCAATAGGGGAAAACTTCAATTCTCAGATGTCTCAAAAGAGACAGGATTTATAAAGCCTGATTCGTTAATGTGGTCTTCAGGGGTGAGTGTTGTAGATGTCAATGCAGACGGATTAAATGATATCTACGTGTGTAATACGTTTCGAAAGCAAAGCACACTTCGCAAAAATTTATTGTACATCAATCAAGGTCTAAATGAGCAGGGGCTACCCGTATTCGTTGAAAAAGCCGCTGAATACGGCTTAGACAATGATTCTTATTCTTCAAATGCTCAATTTTTTGATGCAGATAATGACGGAGATTTAGATGTTTTTATTGGTGTCAATCAAATCGATGGAATTAACCCGAATGAATTTAGACCCAAACAAGACGATGGAACCTCTCCAAGTCGAGATCGACTACTACTTAACTCAACAGAAGAGGGTCAAATCAAATATCAAGATGTCTCGGCATCGGCTGGCATCAAATTCCACGGGTATACGCATTCGGCATTAACCTACGACTTCAATGCAGATGGATTTTTAGATATTTTCGTCGCCAATGACTTTTTAAGCAATGACCTCTTGTACATTAACAATCAAGACGGTACTTTTAGCAATCAAATAAGCGATAGTTTTAAACACCTCAGTCTTTCTTCAATGGGAAGTGACATTGGTGACATCAATAGCGATGGAAGGGCAGATTTATATGTCACAGAAATGCAACCCTTCTACAACAAAAGAAAAAAATTATTTCAGGGCCCAAGTAATTATCAAAAAGAAATTTTCACCAAGCGCTACGGATTTGAAAAGCAGTATGCACGTAATGTGTTACACGTAAACCAAGGCATTTCTTCGGCTGATGGACTGCCAATTTATAGTGATTTAGGAATGATGGCTAAGGTTCAGGAAACCGATTGGAGCTGGACGCCTCTTTTTATGGATGCAGACAATGACGGTTTACAAGATTTATTTGTCACCAACGGTTTTCCTAAAGACGTTACAGATCGTGACTTTGGGGACTTTCGCGTAACAGCAAGTCGTCTGGAAACAAAAGAACGACTCTTAGCAGCCATACCTGAGATCAAAATCTCCAATTTTATTTTTAAAAATAAAGGGGCTTATGATTTTGAAGATTACACCCAAAAGTGGGGCCTTGATTTTGGCACCTATTCTCATGGAGCGGCATACGGAGATTTAGACGGAGACGGAGATTTAGACCTGGTGGTCAACAATATGAATGATGCGGCAAGTGTTTTGGTCAATCAGCTCAATACAACCGAATCTGAGGCACATTGGGCGGCATTTAAGTTGCAAGGTCCTGCCTCGAATAAAAACGGAATAGGGGCTGAATTAAGCCTTTACTCAAATAGCGGTATTCAGTCTCGTTATCAACTGACCAATCGAGGCTACTTATCTCAATCTGATTTAAAACTTCATTTCGGACTGGGAACAACAAATCAAATCGACAGTGTAGTGGTAAACTGGCCGGGTAATCAAAGTCAAGTATTTTATGATTTAGCAATAGATGCGTTAAATACACTAACCTATGATGCTGATCAAATTGAAGAGCACACTCTCAAGACCATGAATAGCCCTCAATTTGTAAATGCAAATCAACAATTAGGCTTGGATTATTTGTCAAGAGACATCGACTTCATCGATTTTAATTTTCAGCGAACAATACCACATAAATTTTCATCTTATGGGCCCTCAATCGCGGTCGGAGACGTTAATGCTGATGGTATTGAAGACTTTTTTCTCTCCGCCAGTCGAAATTTTAAAGAAGTCTGGTTTATGGGGCAGGCTGACGGAAGTTATGTCAAACAAGAAGTCAATTACAAGGCTAATATAGAATTAGAAGAAGAAGATTCTTCTAGCTTGCTTTTTGACGCCGATCAAGATGGAGATTTAGACCTTTACATCGCAAGAGGATGCGCACAATATCCAGAAAATCATCCCTACTACAAAGATGAGTTATGGATGAACGATGGCGCTGGAAACTTCACGCTTAGTAAAGATGTACTACCAGAATTTTTATCAAATACCTCCGCAGTCAAAGCAGCGGATTTTGATCGCGACGGTGATTTGGATCTCATCCTCAGTGCTTCTGTAAAGCCATTTACGTATCCTTATGGAGATTCGCATTACATTCTCATTAATCAACTCGATTCAGGATCATTAAAGTTCAGTCTTGCTGATAAGTCAATCGCGCCAGAATTGAGTGATATGGGCATGTTGAGTGACGTTTTATGGACCGATTACAACAATGATGGCTGGGCGGATTTACTGCTCGCAGGTGACTTTATGCCCATTACTTTTTTAGAGAATCGCAAAGGGAAATTTAAACGTCTGAAAAACTCAGGCTTAGAAGACTATTTAGGATGGTGGAGCAGTCTTAGTGCAGCAGATTTCGATCGTGATGGTGACATGGATTATGTCGTCGGAAATATTGGGCGAAACATCAATACACAAGCAAAGGCTGATGAACCCATTAGAATCTACGCTAAAGATTTAGATCAAAATGGAACCATAGATCCTTTAGTTTCATATTTTTTAAGAGACAGTTTAGGAGTAAAAAAAGAATACCTCTATCATCCCTGGGACGATATATCAAAGCAATTTGTAGGTATCAGAAAACGTTTTAATTCTTATGGACAATTCGGTGAATTGTCTGTACCTGATATGTTTGAGGATGGCTTATTGGCAGATGCTGATGTATATACCTTGAATGAAATGAATTCGGTGTGGATTGAAAACCTCTCCAATGGCAAGTTTAAAATCCATTATCTCGATGTAGAAGCGCAAATTGCACCCATTTTCGGTACGCTTGCCACGGATATTGACGCTGATGGGTATACCGACATTTTACTTGTTGGAAATGATTTTGGTATGGAGGTACAGCAAGGTCCTGCAGACGCCTTTAATGGCTTGGTTTTGCGCAACGATCAGCAAGGTTCTTTCGCAGTAGTCCCCAAAGAGGAGACGGCTTTTTATGTGCCAGGTAATGCGCGTGCCCTAGCTGCTGTTTATAGAGAAAAAGAACCTGTTGTATTGGCTTCTGTAAATAATGATAGTCTTCAAAGCTTCGTACGGAACAATGCGAATCAAAAAAGCCAATATCTAAAATTAGATGCTAATGAGATAACAGCTTTGGTGAGTTATAGCGATGGAAGTACTCAAAAGATAGAACAATTTTACGGTGATGGGTTTATGTCGCAATCCAGTCGATTTTTGACACTCTCAAAAAAGGTCAGTCAGGTAGAAACCTTTAACGCTGAGCAAAAGCAAATTCGATTGCTCAAATTCTAAAAATGAAATTTCGATTAATTCTCAGTTTATTCTTGATTTGCTGTATTACCCAAATTCAGGCGCAAGCTGATACAGGTATACTTTCTTTAGAAGGTTTAAAGACAGAATACTTAAGTGAGCCCTTGGGAATTGATGTGGCTTCTCCACGATTTTCGTGGCAATTAGGGGAAGATATTTCTAGAAGAAACATAACACAAAAAAGATATCGAATCACGGTATTTAATGAAAATCAAGAGTTAGTCTGGGACTCAGGACTTCGCGAAAGTTCTAATGCTCATGGTGTGTACTACCAAGGAGCTCCCTTAATTCCTAAAACCAAATACGAGTGGAAACTTTGGGTTGAAGATGATCAAGGTTATATCGCTCAGACATCCTCCTGGTTTGAAACGGGAATGATGTCTACTGCGCCTGATAATGAAGGATGGATGAATGCAGAATGGATTGGCAGTAACGAGCTCGTTTTCAACGCCCAATATCTGACTGTTTTCAAATTAGACTATGCCCTTGAATTGGATGAAAAGTCTAATTCGACAAAAGCTAGCATCCTTTTTGGAGGAAATGACCCGAGATTACTCGATATCAACAAGAATATACAAGGCGTAGAAGCTGAAATAGACCACTCTTATGTAGAGGTTGAATTAGATTTATCTTCTTTGTCTACTACCCAAAACGCACAATTACATATCTACCGCCGAGGTTACAGTAAAACTGATGATAAGCAGCAGCCCTTTGCATCCTTTGATATTCCTGATGCTCTGATTAATAGTCAAAATAAATACGATTCACATCAGTTTGAGATACATGCTGTTTTTGGGTTAATTCAATTCTACTACAAAGACGGAGATAGCCTGTATCTGATTAATAAACCACCTGCAAACGCCCCTAGATTTGGGGGGAGAGGATTGAATTTGAATCCCGTAGGTAGTGGAAATAATTACATCTGTTTTCCTGCATTAGGAGAGGTCGGTTTTAAGATGAAGCCCAATCAACATGCTCGTTTTTCAAAATTTGAAATCCGTCATTTTAGAGCTCCTTCAAATTCGCTTTTTAGTGAAGAGGGCCAATCAGAATCTGTATTTGATACTGCTGGATTAAGCTTTAAAGAAGGCGTTTACAGCTTTGATAACGACAGTCAAGAGATATTTGTTTTAAAAGATGTAAGCTTTCGAGGAACTCCCTACCTCAGAACTGACTTCAGCGTTGAATCGAAGCCCATTCGCAAAGCGAGGGTGTATACCACAGCACAGGGTGTTTATGAATTATACCTCAATGGAAAACGCGTTTCAGAAAATTATTTTGAACCTGGTCTAACCCAATACAATAAGACCTTGAGTTATCAGACCTATGATGTCACTGAAATGATCGAAGAAAACAATAATGCCTTTGGTGCTATTCTTTCTGAAGGCTGGTGGAGCGGAAATATCACTTATGAAGGAGAAAATTGGAATTATTTTGGAGATCGTCAAGCGATAAAGGTACTCTTACAAATCACTTACGAAGATGGAACAGAACAATACGTTAGTAGCACTCCCGATACGTGGAAATACACTCATAATGGACCCATTCGTTACGGTAGTTTCTTTCAGGGAGAGGTGTACGATGCCACAAAAGAAGCGGAAATTGCGCTGTGGAATACCGCCATGTATGACGACTATCATTGGTCTGCAACAGAACGTATTGAGCCAGAACACAGCTTTTATTTAGCTGAAGATTTTAATTATGACACCCAACAATACATCGGAAAAGTAGATGAGGGTGTTCGTGTTGTAGCCACTTTAGAGGCCAAATCAGTAAAGGAGGTAAGACCTGGAGTTTTTGTATATGACATGGGACAAAATATGGTAGGTTTTCCAGAAATAATCATTTACGAAGGAGAAGCGGGAGAAAAAATTACCATGCGCTATGCCGAAGTTCGATATCCTGAATTAGAAGAATACCAAGGACAAGAGGGTATGATTATGCTCGAGAATTTAAGAGCAGCATTAGTTCAAGATGAATACATCCAAAAATCGGGATATCAGCTTATCGCTCCAAGATTTACCTTTCACGGATTTAGGTATTTAGAAATAACAGGAATTGACAAAGCCTTACCTCTAGAACAAGTGAAAGCTAATGTAGTAAGTTCGGTAAGTGAGCTCAGTTCTGAGTTTGTGAGTTCGAACAAATTGGTCAATAGATTATGGGAAAATGTAAGCTGGTCGCTTCGATCAAACTTTCTCTCGATTCCAACGGATACTCCTGCTCGAAATGAGCGTATGGGATGGAGTGGAGACATTAATGTTTTTTCACGCTCAGCAACCTATTTGGCAGAAGTAGGACCTTTTTTAAACAGGCATATGCGAGCCATGCGCGATATTCAATCAACTGAAGGTCGTTTTACAGATGTTGCACCGGTAGGAGGTGGTTTTGGAGGTACCCTCTGGGGATCTGCAGGAATAGTAATTCCATGGGAGGTTTATCGACAATACGGAGATCTGGAAATTTTAAAGGATAACTATAGTGCTATGAGCGCATATTTAGCCTTTTTAGACTCCAAGATTGACGCAGATACTGGAATCATTCAAGAAGGCCCCTTAGGGGATTGGTTGAGTCCAGAGGCGTATAAAAACGACCCTACCTTGTTTTGGACTACTTATTATATCTATAATCTTGAAGTAATGCAAAAGGTTGCTGCTCTTCTTGGTCATAAAGAAGATGAGTTGATGTATGCTCAAAAATACCAGGCGCAAAAGGCATTTTTTAATTCGGTATATGTTGATCAATACTCTGTAAAAACCTTACATCAAGGCCATCAAAGTTTGAGATTTGGCCCGCCTTTACCAGATCATTTAAGGAAATCAAAAGGAGATACTATAGATACTCAGGCTTCTTATGCGATTCCTTTGCGTTTTGATGCTTTTCATGAAAATTTAAAGCACATCGCTGCTCAAAATTTAGTGCGTAGTATTGAGCGAAGTAATATTGATGAGTTAGAACAAGCCAGACCACCTTATTCGCTAATGACAGGCTTCATTGGCACAGCCTCTATAAATCAAGCACTTTCTAAGTATGGATATCACGATGTGGCTTATCGCTTATTACAACAAGAGCATTATCCTTCATGGTTGTATCCGGTCATCAATGGGGCAACTACCATATGGGAACGATTAAACTCCTATACTATCGAAAATGGTTTTGGTGGAAATAACGCCATGAACTCCTTTAATCATTATTCTTTTGGAGCAGTTACCGCCTGGATGTATGAAACTATTTTAGGAATTAAGCCCGAAGAAGAAAATCCTGCATTTAAATCATTTGTGTTGCAACCCGTTCCAGATCCAACCGGGCAAATGTTGTGGGCTAAAGGTTATTTCAATACCCTTTACGGTCAAATCGTAAGTGCATGGCAGTGGGTAGATGTAGAGACTAAGCTTTGTGAATTCATTGTAAAAATACCTTCTAATACTGAGGCTAAGATTCGTTTCCCTTTAGGGGTTTCAGTTGAAGAATTCTACGATAATAAGTTTGAACCGGTAAAAGATTGGAAAGTGTCTTCAGATGAGAGCTGGCAAGATTGGCAAGAATCGACCTATGGCTCTGGTATTTATAAGTTCAAGGTGCAGTATTAAAAAGTTAAGCCTAATTTTTCGATGTGGCAATGTGCTGAGCAATGAGGTCGGCATGCACAATTGAATTTTCGATGAACCATTTGTGCGTTTTCATTCCACCTACAATAACACCAGCCAGATAGACTCCAGGAATATTACTTTGCATACTCTGCTCGTCGTAGGAGGGTGCTTTATGTTCATCCTCACTTAAGCTTACGCCTAATTCATTGAGGAATTGAAAATTGGGCTGATAACCCGTCATGGCTAATACAAAATCATTTTCTAATCGAAGGGTTTCATCAGGGGTTCGAACGACCACTTCACTAGGGGTAATTTCAAGGAGCTCACTTTCGTAATAAGCCTTTATACTGCCTTCTTCAATACGGTTGATGATATCGGGTCTAACCCAATATTTAACGCGTTGACCTACTTCAGCTCCTCTAATGACTAAAGTGACATCTGCACCTTTTCGATGGCATTCTAGGGCAGCATCAATGGCAGAGTTACTCGCACCTACCACAACGAGTTTTTGGTTGACGTAATAAAAGCCATCATCAAAATAATGACTGACTTTGGGTAGGTCTTCGCCTTTGATATTCAATGCTTTGGGAATGTCAAAAAATCCAGTGGCCAAAATTACATATTGGGCACTGTAGGTGTTTTTATCCGTGTGAACGATGAATTTTGTTTCTGTGGAGGCACTTTGATTCTCAATCCGTTCTACTTTTTCAAATAAGTGAAGATTTAGTTTATACTGTTGGGTGACTCTTCGGTAATATTCAAGAGCTTGGTCTCTTGTGGGTTTAGTTTGGTCACAAACGAAAGGAATCTCGTCGATTTCTAATTTTTTTGAGGATGAAAAAAAACGCATGTTTTTGGGATAGTTGAACAGCGAATTGACAAGCGTCCCTTTTTCGATAATGGTATAATCTATACCTCTTTTATGCAGGGCAATTCCACAGGCAATTCCTATGGGACCTCCACCAACTATAACAACCTCAGTAGATGTCATGAGCCTTTTTTAAGGTCTAAAATCACCTGCTTTGGAGTTGCACTTTTAAATACAGCGCTTCCTGCGACCAAAACGTCTGCACCGGCTTGGTGAATTGTGTGTGCGTTGCTTAAATCTACTCCTCCGTCGATTTCAATGAGTGCATTAGAATTATTTTGATCGAGAAGACTTCTTAATTGCTTTATTTTATCTATGGTTCTGGGAATAAATTTTTGACCTCCAAATCCTGGATTTACACCCATCAAACAGATAATATCTATGTCTTCTATACAATCCTCAATTAAATCAATACGACTGTGGGGATTTAGAGCTACACCCGATTTTAATCCGAGTTGACGAATGTGATTGAGGGTTCTGTGTAAATGATTACAAGCTTCAAGATGAACTGTAATGTGATCTGCGCCTAAATCTGCGAAGGTGTCGAGGTAGCGATCGGGATCAACAATCATTAAATGAACATCTAGTGGTTTTTTCGCTATGGGTTTGAGTTGTTTGATAATAGGCATTCCAAAAGATATATTTGGAACAAATACCCCGTCCATAACATCGACATGAATCCAATCTGCATCTGATTCTTCGATCATTCTAATTTCTTTTTCTAGATTCATAAAATCAGAAGCTAGAATAGAGGGTGCAATTAAGGGTTGTTTCATGTTGTAAAATTACGACAAAGCAAAAAAAAACTCCGACATAAGTCGGAGTTTAAATCATCAATCAAAAAACGAACAGTTATAACTGTCCTTTGCAAAATAAACATTTTTTTTTAACCGAGATAGGTTTTGAGTATTTTACTCCTTGATGTATGCTTTAGCCTTCGGATAGCTTTTTCTTTAATCTGTCGAACTCTTTCACGTGTTAAATCAAAGGTTTCACCAATTTCTTCAAGTGTCATAGAGTGCTGTCCAGCAAGCCCAAAATACAATCTCACCACGTCCGCCTCTCTAGGTGTTAAAGTGTCTAAGGCGCGCTCAATCTCTGTTCTCAAAGATTCGTGTAATAATTCTTTATCTGGATTAGGTGATTCACCTGAACGCAATACGTCGTATAGATTAGAGTCCTCTCCATCAATTAAAGGAGCATCCATAGAAACATGGCGTCCAGAATTTTTGAGGGATTGCTTTACGTCCTCTACGGTCATATCAAGTTCTTTTGCTATCTCTTCTGCCGAGGGAACACGCTCATGCGCCTGTTCTAAGTGGGCAAAAGTCTTGTTGATTTTATTGATAGAACCAATTTTATTTAGTGGAAGTCTTACAATTCTCGATTGTTCAGCTAGTGCTTGTAGAATCGATTGTCTAATCCACCAAACGGCATAGGAAATAAACTTGAATCCTCTAGTTTCATCAAAACGTTGAGCTGCTTTAATGAGTCCAAGATTTCCTTCGTTGATAAGATCAGGAAGCGTTAAGCCTTGATTTTGGTATTGCTTTGCTACAGATACTACGAATCTTAAGTTCGCTTTTGTCAGTTTTTCAAGGGCAATTTGGTCACCTGCTTTTATTTTTTGTGCGAGTTCGACTTCTTCTTCTGCAGTGATTAAGTCTACCTTACCAATTTCTTGTAAATACTTGTCAAGTGATGCGGTCTCTCTGTTGGTGACCTGTTTTGTAATCTTGAGCTGTCTCATAGTTGTGAATTAATTCTTACCGTGTAACCTTTATACGTAGAAAAACGCAAAAGGTTACACCAGTAGAATATTTTAACGTGAATTCGTTAAAAATGGTATGTTAATCTCTCCTTCTGTGGTCTCTTCTTTGACCTGATCTAGGTTTACCACCACGATCTGATCTTGGAGGACGCTCTTGATATCCTTCAGGTTTTTCTAAAAGCGCTTTTCGAGAAACTTTTTCTTTCTTGGTTCTAGGGTCAAAACCAAAATACTTTACTTCTATGATATCACCTAAGTTCACCACGTCAGTAACATTTTCTGTTCTTTCCCACGCCAATTCAGAAACGTGAAGTAAGACTTCGTTTCCAGGTGCTTCTGTGTATTCGACAACTGCACCAAAATCTAGGAGTTTAATTACTTTAACTTCGTAGCGCTCTCCAACTTCAGGTTTAAACTGCAAAGATTCGATTGCTTTAAGAACCTTGTCGATTCCTTCTTGGTCTGTTCCTAATATTTCAACAACACCCTCACCATCTTCATTTTCATTAATAACGATAGTGGTGTTCGTGTCTGCTTGAAGATCTTGAATATTTTTACCACCACTTCCAATGAAAGCTCCGATTAAATCACCCGGTAAAATAGTCGTCACGATTTTAGGTGCATGTGACTTAACCTCTGTATTTGGTGTATCTATAGTTTCGACAAGTTTATCTAAGATGTGAAGTCTACCGTCTTTTGCTTGCGCTAAGGCTTTGGTTAAGATTTCATACGACAATCCCTTTACTTTAATGTCCATCTGGCAAGCTGTGATACCATCAGCTGTTCCAGTAACTTTAAAGTCCATGTCACCTAAATGGTCTTCGTCTCCTAAAATGTCTGAAAGAACAGCGTACTTGCCACTTTCAGCATCCGTAATGAGCCCCATGGCAATACCAGAGACCGGTTTTTTAATTTGTACCCCAGCATCCATAAGAGCCAGTGTTCCAGAACATACCGTAGCCATTGATGAAGAACCGTTTGATTCTAAAACTTCAGAAACTACACGAACAGTGTAAGGGCAGTCTTCAGGAATCATTCCTTTTAAGGCGCGTTGGGCTAAATTTCCGTGTCCAACTTCTCTTCGTGATGTTCCTCTTAAAGGTCGAGCCTCACCCGTTGAAAAAGGTGGAAAGTTGTAGTGTAAATAAAAACGCTCTTCGCCTTCAAGTGAGGGCATATCAATGATATTAGCATCTCTAGAGGTACCTAAAGTTACTGTTGACAATACCTGTGTTTCTCCACGAGTAAAAATACCAGAACCGTGTGTAGATGGTAAGTAATCAATCTCACACCAAATGGGTCGAATTTCGTCTGTCTTTCTACCGTCTAGTCTAAGGCCTTCTTCTAAGGTTAAATTTCGAACTGCATTTTTCTCAGTTTTACTGTAATACTTTGAGATCAAATCCTTTTTTTCTTCCAATTCTTCTTCTGAGAATTCGGCCATTAAAGTTTCTTTGATTTCTGAAAAAGCGCTTCCTCTTTCTTTCTTAGAAGAACCTTGTTTAGCCACTTCATAGACCTTGTCATAAACCATTGAATTTACCTTTTCTTCTAATTCAAGGTCTTGTGTTTCAGGTTCGTACTCGCGTTGTTCTTTCTGGCCAACTTGAGCTACTAGATTCTTTTGGGCCTGACATTGCACCTTAATTGCTTCGTGAGCGAATTTGATGGCTTCTACCATCTCTTCTTCTGAAATCTCTTTCATTTCTCCTTCAACCATCATTACTGAATCTTCAGAAGCACCGATGATCATATCGATATCAGATTCTTTCAGTTGAGCAAGTGAAGGATTGAGAATAAGCTCTCCATCTATTCTTCCAACTCTTACCTCAGAAATAGGGCATTCGAATGGAATATCAGAAAGCTGAATTGCTGTTGAAGCAGCTATGCCCACTAGAGCATCAGGTGTGATACTGTCGTCATAAGACATCATTTGAATCATCAATTGTGTCTCTGAGTGGTAATCTTTCGGGAATAATGGACGTAATACACGGTCCACAATTCGCATGGTTAAAACTTCTCCATCACTTGGTCGAGCTTCACGCTTAAAAAATCCTCCAGGAAAACGTCCTGCAGAGGCAAATTTTTCGCGGTAGTCCACGGTTAGAGGAAGAAAGTCTACGTCAGCAGCTTTATAGTTCGATACTACAGTACATAACAGCATGCAGTTGCCCGACTGTACGACAACCGAGCCATGAGATTGTTTGGCTAATTTGCCAGTTTCAATAGAGATGCTTCTGCCATCTCCGAGGTCGATGACCTCATTATACGTTTTTGGAATCATAAAATTTTCGCATATGCGATGTTTGGGAGTTTAACGCTCCGTTGTTAAATTGATCGTACGTCGTCCTGACGTTAAGGGTTGTGTTGTGGTGATCAATAAAAGACTGAGGCAAAAAAAGGTGCGCTTTGATAAAAAACACACCTTTTCAAGATTATTTTCGAATACCGAGCTCTTTGATTAGCTCACGATATTTTTGAATGTCTTTGTTTTTCAAATAGTCTAACAGCGCTCTTCGCTTTCCTACCAGTTTAACAAGCGATCTTTCTGTATTGAAATCTTTGTGATTTTTTTTTAGATGTTCTGTTAAGTGGTTAATTCTGAAAGTGAATAAGGCGATTTGACCTTCTGTAGATCCAGTGTTACCTGCATCTCCACCGAAATTTGAAAATATTTCGCGTTTTTTGTCTTTAGATAAATACATGCTAATATTATTTAAATGATTTTTATGTATTTCATTGATTATCAATGAGAGCGCAAAGGTAATACATTAATTCTAATCTGCAAGGTTCTATGAGCGAATTGGCAGGTTGAGAATCAAATCGATATAAAGGTTGATTTTTGCTTTTAATTCTTTGCGATGTACGATAAAGTCTAAAAATCCGTGCTCTTTTACGAATTCAGAGGTTTGAAAGCCATCTGGCAACTCTTGACCCGTTGTATCTTTTACTACTCTTGGCCCTGCAAATCCAATTAATGCTCCTGGTTCAGCGATATTCACATCACCGAGCATAGCATAAGAAGCGGTAGTACCACCTGTTGTTGGATCTGTGCAAAGAGAGATATACGGAATTTTGGCCTCGGCCAGCTGAGCCAACTTTGCAGAGGTTTTAGCCATTTGCATGAGAGATAAAGCAGCTTCCATCATTCGCGCACCACCAGATTTCGAAATCATAACAAATGGAACTTTCTTTTTTCGAGCGACATCGATTGCTCTAGAGATTTTTTCACCTACGACACTACCCATAGATCCTCCAATAAAGCTGAAATCCATACAAGCAATAACAACGTCTCTTCCATTGGATTTACCAATGGCAGTTCGCACAGCATCTTGTAGACCTGATTTTATTTTGGCGGCCTTGAGTCGGTCACTGTACTTTTTAGTATCCTCAAACTGAAGGGGGTCTTCAGAACTTATTTGTTCGTTGAGTTCTTTGTATTCCCCATCAAATAAAATCTCAAAGTATTCCTTAGATCCTATGCGAACGTGATAATCGTCTTCAGGGCTTACAAAGTCATTCTTTGCAAGTTCTTCAGATTCGACAATTTTTCCCGTTGGTGATTTGTACCAAAGACCTTTGGGGGTGTCTTTTTTTTCTTCGGTTAAGGTTTGGATACCTTTTTCTTTTCTCTTGAACCAAGCAGATGACATAGTCCTATAAATTTAGGGTTACAATGTATCAATATTGTTTAAATCCTCAAAGGCTTTTTTCAATCTGTTTCTAAAGGTATCTTCTCCTTTTCTCAACCAAACTCTTGGATCGTAGAATTTTTTGTTCGGTACGTCGTCTCCTTCTGGGTTACCAATTTGAGCTTTGAGGTAGGCCGCTTTTTCACCCATATAGTCTCTGATCCCTTCTGTGAAAGCGTATTGTAAATCAGTATCAATATTCATCTTGATAACTCCGTAACCTATTGATTCGCGAATTTCATCTAGGCTTGATCCAGATCCGCCGTGAAAGACAAAATCGATATGATTGTGCGGAACACCGTATTTGTTACTGATGTATTCCTGTGAGTTTTTCAAAATTTCAGGAGTGAGTTTAACGTTTCCTGGTTTGTATACACCGTGCACATTTCCAAAGGCAGCAGCCACAGTAAAGCGAGGGCTAACTTTAGAAAGTTCTTCATAAGCATAAGCTACCTCTTCAGGTTGAGTATAGAGTTTTGAGCTGTCAATATCAGTATTGTCTACACCATCTTCTTCACCACCTGTTACACCCAATTCGATTTCTAGGGTCATACCCATTTTGTGCATTCGTTCCAAATATTGCTTACAAATTTCGATGTTCTCTTCTATGGGTTCTTCAGATAAATCAATCATATGCGAACTGAAAAGCGGCTTTCCTGTGAGTTCGAAATGTGCTTCAGAGGCATCGAGAAGTCCGTCGATCCAAGGCAATAGTTTTTTAGCGCAGTGGTCCGTATGCAAGATAACAGACGCTCCATAGGCTTCAGCCAAATCGTGAACGTGTTTTGCTCCGGCAACGGCACCTAAAATGGCTGCTTTTTGTCCTTCATTAGAAAGTCCTTTTCCCGCGTTGAAAATTGATCCTCCGTTTGAAAATTGAACAATAACAGGTGCGTTTAATTCTGCAGCTGTTTCCAAAACGGCATTAATCGAATTAGATCCAACAACATTTACTGCTGGAAGCGCGAACGCTTTTTGTTTTGCAAGTGAAAAAATAGCTTGAACTTCATCTCCGGTAGCTACTCCGGCCTTGATTTGAATTGACATTTGATTATAATTTGGTTTGTTCTCCCGGCAAATGTACTAATAAATAAAGTTTAGAAGGGGTAGTTAATACCAATATTAAAAACAGCTTCTTTCCAATTTAAATCTCGAAACCATCTTTCAGTTCTAGGTCTTATAGGGTTGTAGGTTTTAAATCCGGTATCAAATCGAAAAATGAAGTAAGAAAAGTCAAATCGAAGTCCTAATCCAGACCCAATTGCGGTATCTCTCAATGATGAAAAGCCTTTGAAAATAGCGGCCTCATCCTGCTGATTATCTAAGACATTCCATATGTTTCCCGCGTCGACAAATAGTGCCCCTCTCAAATTAGCAAACAGCGGAAAACGATATTCTACATTTAAGTTGAGTTTAAAATTTGCTTCATTGAATTCGTTAGTACTTTGGGTCGTGCCGGGACCAAGACCATAGGCATTCCAGGCTCTGTTATCATTGGAACCTCCGGCGAAATAGGAGCGAACGAAGGGAATGTTTTGCGCATTACCCAAAGGGATGGCAAGCCCGCCAAAAAAACGAAAAGCCAGGTGATTGTTTTCACTAAAACGAAAATGTTTGATGTAATCCAATTCGCCCTTAACATATTGGGAGTAGGCTACACCAAATAAACGCTGTCGCACTTCTGGCTTGTTGATCGAGAAATTATTGAGCAAATTTCCCGCGGCCTCTAATTTGAATCTAAACTGCCTAAAGTCGTCACTTGAGGTGGTACCATTAACTGCCGAAACAAAAGTGTAGGCCGTTGAAACAATTAGATTGTTCTCCGTGAGTCGACTTCTTCTTTCTTCTATGCGATTGACTTCTGTAACAGCCTGATCGTCCAACTCAATACTGCTGTTTTGAACACCTTCTATAAATAAATTTGCCCCCGAGGGTATTGAAAGAACCAGCTGATTGCCTTGCAAATCGAAAAGATTTTGGTACTCACTTTGATCTTCAATTTGGTTAGCTATTTCGTCTAAAGCTTCGAATGTATTAGAGTACACCCTGAAAAAATTGTCTGGATTTAAGTTTCTGACATATTCAATTTTAGCCGCTTCGAAGTTTTTTCGATTTGTTCTTTTTTGCCAGTTGTAACTGAAAATAGTGTTAAAACGCTGTCGGTCTAACCCAATATTATTTTGAAAGTTTGTACCTATTGAAAAAAGTGTTTTAGGCAATTTTTCAGATGAAACCAGTGACTTTTTAGTAAATGGAATCCAAAATCGCGGAAAAGTTAAATTGATGTCTGCACCAAATTCAGAAGTGTTCGTTTGAGTCGGTCCACTATCTCCTAATACACCGACTGATCCTCGAATGGATAAACCTAAATTTGCCATTTGACCAAACACATTACGAGAGAGAATAGAACTGCTAAATGCAGTACTGATCGGTCTGATATTTGAATGCGTGATGTCAAAATCTAAGCTCAAGGCATACTTTGATTTTGGTCGAAGATAAATATTGGTATTGAGCTCTTTGGTCTCGTCGTTTGGAATAAATTCAATTGAAGGATAGGAAAAAATATTCAAACTGCTGAGCTGTCTACTGGTCAAGGTCCGATTCATTTCTTGATAGATCTCACCTTTTCTCAGAAAAATAAATGGCGACAACAACTCTGGTTTGTATTTCATCTTTTCAATGTAAAAGAAGTTAGAGCCCTCTTGCGCTATGGAAGCGTAATTTTGATTTTCAGCCGCCGGTTGAAAATCAGTATAAACATTGATGTCACCTATGGTATAGGCATTGTATTCTTCACTTGAAATTCCTCTTGGGTTATCAATATTCAAAAGTACTTTAACCCTTGGCTTAGTATCAGAAGTAGTTGCCGTGGTGTCTCCCAATATATCAAACGAAATAGAACTCTCTTGAAAGTTATAGACGCCTTTATTTCTAAACAATGCAGTAAGGCGCTTGCGCTCGTCACTAAAGTTTTTGACCAAAAAAGGAGACCCTATTTGAATGACCGAGCTGCTGTCTCCTTCTTTTGAATAAATTTCGCTGATCACGCTTGAAGCAATATTGGTGTCAAAGTCTTCAATTGTATATTGTTCGCCTGTATCTACCTTATAAATTATTTGACTTTTTTGTTCTCCTTTAGTGTTTTTGTCATACCTGATATTCGCATTAAAATAGCCTCTGTTTTTGTGATACAACTTTAATCGGTTCACATTGGTTTTTATAGCGGAGGAATCTACTAATACAGGCGCTTCTCCAATATTTTGCAAAAATTGATGGATACCGCTTACAAAAAAAGACTCTGAAAGCCTTTCGAACTGTTTTTGGGATAATAAGCGCTTTAATCGGTCGCTTCGATTTGGTTTTTTATTTAACCATTTCTCATAATTACCTTGAATGTCACTGCTGCTGAGATTGTAAAGGTGCAAACGCAGTGGGATGCCTAATATCTTGCTATTTGTGCTCTGAGTGAGAAGTTCTTTGAGCTCGCTTTGGTCTTTTGTTTTTCCGTTGAGTTCAATTTTTTGCTTGATTAATAGTTCTTCGGTTGGAAGAACTTTTTTTGTGGTTTTACAGCTTGTGGTAAGAATTAAAAAAAGAATCCAATATTTTGGCCAAATGGCAAAAGCTTTTGATATATTTAGGCTTCTAGGCATAAGCTCCAAAATTAGTTATTTAATGCTTACTTCAAAGGATTTAAAGCGCTTCAAAAAGCTTCATCAAAAAAAACATCGAATACTTGAGCGACTATTTATTGCAGAAGGGGTAAAGGTGGTAGAAGAATTTATTGCAGAGGGCTTTAAGCCAATTAATGTATTTGCAGACCACACTTATGAGGGAAAAGTATCGACCTCCGTTTACAGAGTGGCGAGCAAACAAATGGAGCAATTAAGTGCATTTAAAAAAAGTCCAGGTCTTTTAGCTGTTTTTGAAATGCCAATCAAAAAAAAGTTGAATTTTAACGGTTGGACAGTAGCCTTGGATAGTATTAATGATCCCGGAAACTTAGGCACTATAATCCGAACTTGTGATTGGTTTGGAATAGATCAAATCCTTTGCTCATCAGACACTGTTGATTGCTTCAATCCTAAAGTTGTTCAAGCATCGATGGGTTCATTGGCCAGAGTGAATTGCAATTATGGTAATTTAGATCTTGAGCTAAGATCAAGCGGACAAGTTGTATTTGCGGCCGATCTTAAAGGAGATTGTTATCGCGAGGTTGAATGGCCGAAATCAGGAATTTTATTATTGGGTAGCGAATCTCATGGAATATCCCCTAATCTAAAAAAAAACATTCATCATTTTGTGAACATACCAAAGTCTCAAAATTCTAGAGCTGAGAGTTTAAATGTGGGCGTATCAGCCTCAATTATACTCAGTGCATTACAGAAATAACTACTCAAAGGTCAATACAAAGAAAACACCTCTGTTTTTAAGCCCTCTTCTTGCAACACCCTCAACAATTTCGCGACTCCAATGATTTTCGTCATTATCGAGAAGTAATTCATTTTCTCTGCCGTAAATTGCTCTAATTGCAGGAGTGAACTTAAAGTAAGGTAAGTATAAGTCGATGCCTATACCCACCTCCAATTGATTTATATTTGATCTAAGGTCAATAACGCTTTGTCTGACCTCATCGTTTTTAGCTCCTAGTCTTATCGACTTCGAGATGCCTGCCACGACAAAAGGCCTAAAGTTATCATAACGCGCACTGCTCAATTTAATGAGAAGTGGTAAGTAGAGCATGCTTTGTTTTAATTGAAGAATAACATCCTTACCTTGTAGTGCCGAGTTTACTTGAATTGAATTGAAATCGATATTGGTTCTGCCATAGAGGTAACCTGGTTCAAATCGCAAATCAATGAAGTTGGCAAGTCTTAATTCTGAAATAAAACCAACTCCAAATCCTGTTTGAGGCTCAAATATAATCTCTTTAACGTTGTACGCCGGATCAGTTCCTAGGCTTGATTTACCACCTAAGTCTTGATTGTAATATAATTTATAATTCAATTGGTAAGCCCCAAAATAATATCCAAAGTTGAAGTCCTTTAAATCTACATTTTGACGAAACATAGGTTTGTCACCTCTATAATTATAATCAGAATATCTAATTCGATTTAAAAGCTTTTTAATACCTCGTTCTTGGCTAAAAGAATTAAGGCTAAAACACAAAACAATAAGGGTAAAAAAGAGCTTTTTAATCATAATTTGGAACCAAAATACAGGCAAGCAACACCCAGTGTTTGAGATTCATACTTGCAATTTAAAAATCCTGCAGATTCTAAAATACTGATAAAATCAGCGCGATATGGAAATTTCGCGGCAGATTTCGACAAATAGCCATAGGCATTGTTATCTTTCGAAAATAGTCTACCGACTCCGGGAAGTAAAAGATTCGAGTGCAACATATAACCCAGTTTTACAATGGGGTTTGAAGGAACTGAAGTCTCAAGAATGCCTAAGATTCCTCCGGGTTTTAATACTCTTAAAATTTCATTTAGTCCCAATTCTAGATTTTCGAAGTTTCGTACTCCAAAAGCAACGGTTACAGCATCGAAGGTATTGTCCTTAAAAGGTAATTGTTCTGAATCACCGATAAGCATATCAATGTGCTTGCCTAATCCTTGCTTCTTTATTTTGTCTTTTCCAATTTCAAGCATACCAGGAGATAGGTCCAAGCCCGTAATTTCAGGAACGCCTCTTTGCGCCAATTCAATGGCTAAGTCACCTGTTCCTGTTGCGACATCTAATACTCGATTTGGATTGGATTGTACAATTTGTTCTATCAAATTTCTTCTCCATTTCAAGTCAATACCGAAAGTAATTACGCGATTTAGGTCATCGTACTCTCCAGAAATTCCATCAAACATTTTCTGCACTTGCTGCTTTTTGGATGCTTCTGAATTATTGTAAGGAACAACAGGTTTTGGCATAAATGGTATTTTGTGCAAAGATAAGGGGGTATTCTCAGCAAAACTAGGTTTTAACAAAAGCTTCAAAAAGGCATCTTTAATAGTACTTAATATTTGCTCGCATTTTGAGAGGAATCTTTCGAATAGTTATAAAAATTGTACTTTTATTCTTCGATTGACTGTCAGAAAAAGAAGCAAATGGGCAGTTTACTGAACGAAACCAATGAAAATTATTATATCTGGAGCAGGGGAGGTTGGCACCCATCTTGCTAAACTCCTTTCCTTTGAAGCACAAGATATTACTCTGATTGATCATGATCGAGAGCGATTGAACGTCATCGAATCACAGCTCGATATTCGAACTATTCACGGAAATGCCACTTCTATTGAAACCCTTCTCGAAGCTCAGGTTGATACTGCTGATTTGATGGTTGGAGTAACCTCTAACGAAGCAGCCAATTTTACGCTATGTGTTTTGGCAAAGCAATTGGGTTGTCATAAGACAGTTGCGCGTATTAGAGATACCTCGTTTATAAAACACAAAGAAAGAGTTGATTACCAAAGCTTGGGAATTGATGAGCTAATCTCACCTGAAGAACTTGCTGCAGACGAAATTAAAGAATTATTAAACCAATCAGCCTTTAACGACGCACATGATTTTGAAGGTGGTTTATTGAGAATGATTGGTTTAACCTTACCTCCCAATTCAAAGTTCAATTCCAAGTCAATTAAGCAAACGGCTGAAGAATATCCTAATTTACACTTTATGCCAGTGGCAATGAAGCGCTGTGATGATGAACAAACAATCATACCTCGAGGAGATACTATTTTAAATGAAGGAGATACCGTAAACTTTATAACAAATTCAGAAGGTATCAATGAAATAAACAAGCTGATTGGTAATATTAAAACGAATATAAAAACGGTAATGATACTGGGAGGAGGAAGTGTTGGTGTCAACACATCAAAAGATCTAGCCGAGCAGCGTTTTAACGTAAAACTGATTGAACGAAAAAAAGAGAAGGCTGAGCTGCTCACTGATTTACTTCCCAATACTTTGATTATACATGGAGATGGTCGAAACGTAGAATTATTAGATGATGAAGCTTTAGATTCCATGGATGCTTTTATCGCCGTCACTGGAGATAGTGAAACCAATATCATTTCCTGTTTATTGGCAAAAACTAAAGGTGTCAAAAAAACCATAGCCTTAGTTGAAAACATGGATTATTTTCAACTTTCACAATCTATAGGAATAGATACCCTAATTAATAAAAAACTCATTGCTGCAAACGCCATTTTTAGATACGTCAGAGAAGGAACGGTGTTGGCGGTTGCCATGTTAAATAACTTGGAAGCTGAAATTTTGGAATTTGAAGTGCAGGCAAATACATTAATTGAAAATAGATTTATCAAAGATTTAGATTTTCCCAGAGAAGCTGTGATTGGAGGGGTTATAAGACAGGGAACGGGGAGAATTGCCCTGGGTAATTTTAAAATTATTGAAGGAGATAAGGTGCTGGTTTGCGCTACTTCGAATGCCATTAAAAAAGTTGAACGCTTGTTTAGATAAGAGATGAACAGCAGAATCATCATGTATATTATGGGGCTCTTGCTCGTCTGTAATGCGAGCTTCATGTTATTGGCCAGTATAATTAGCTTTGCCATGGGTGATGATGTGGCAACTGACATACTCATGGCCGCCTTGATGACTTTGTCTTTGGGTGGTTTAGGGATGTATGCTTTTCGCAATCACAAAAAAGAGCTTCGTAAACGCGAAGGTTTTTTTATTGTAGGTGCAGGATGGCTTTTACTCGTTTTCTCAGGAGTGTTACCGTATGTCTTTAGTGGTAGCATAAAGGGTTTTGAAAATGCCTTTTTTGAAACCATGTCAGGTTATACCACTACCGGTGCCACCGTGATTGATCAAATTGAAATCCTACCCAAGGGAATATTGCTTTGGAGAAGTTTAACACATTGGATTGGAGGAATGGGAATCATTGTTCTGGCTATTGCGATTATACCGCTTTTGGGAATTGGAGGAATGCAGTTGTTCGCTGCAGAGGCACCAGGTCCTGGAGGAGATAAATTACATCCTCGAATTACAGATACTGCAAAGCGACTTTGGTACATTTATGTAGGCTATACCTTAGTAGAAACTATTTTGCTGTGGGGTGCTGGAATGAGCCTTTTCGATGCGCTCAATCATTCACTCTCTACGATGTCCACGGGTGGTTTCTCTACCAAAAACAGCAGCATCGCCTTTTGGAATGATCAGCCTTTGATTCAATACATCATCGTTGTATTTATGTTTTTAGCAGGCACAAATTTTGTGTTGTCTTATTATGCGCTCACCGGTAAAGTGCAAAAAGTACTTCAAGATGATGAGTTTAGATTTTACTTTAAACTGATTATAGCTTTTGCCATCATCACTGCCTTGGGAATACGTTACTACAGCGATTTCTCTACCGCCCAAACAGGATGGGATTCCATAGAAACCGCATTTAGACACGGACTATTTCAAGTGGTTGCCGTTATAACCACAACGGGTTTTGTCACCTCTGATTTTACGGCATGGAATTCATTTTTAACTGTTCTTTTCTTTGGGTTAATGTTCGCTGGAGGATCTTCGGGTTCAACCAGTGGAGGTGTTAAAATTGTTCGTCATTTATTAATCATCAAAAACAGTCTTTTGGAGTTTAAACGGAGTCTGCATCAAAATGCAATTATTCCAGTTCGTTTCAACTCGAGAGCTGTAGATAAGCAAATCGTTGATAATGTCATCGGATTTTTTGTGCTCTATATGCTATTGTTCATCGCAGGGTCTGCCATTCTTGCCCTCTGCGGATTAGATTTTGAAACAGCGATAGGTGGCGCAGCATCCGCTTTAGGAAATGTAGGGCCTGCCCTAGGAGAAATTAATCCCGTAAGTACTTATGCCGCACTTCCAGTTGCAGCCAAAATCTGTCTCAGTGTGCTTATGCTGTTGGGAAGGCTAGAGCTCTTTACTATATTGATACTAGTCAGCCCGTCTTTTTGGAGAAAATTTTAGCTTACTGCTTCTTCAATTCTTCTCAATGCTTCTAGCAATTCTTTTTCTGATGCAGCATAAGAGATTCGTATGCAATCTGGATTCCCAAAAGCCTCACCTGTAACAGTAGCCACATGTGCTTCTTCTAATAAGTACAAGGCGAAATCAGAGGCGTTTGCAATTTTTTTGTTTTTTAGTGTTTTTCCAAAAAAGTATGAGATGTCAGGAAATACGTAAAAGGCTCCTTCAGGTACATTGACCTTGAACCCTTGTATGTCATTCAATCGTTGTAGTACCAAGTCTCTTCGCTCTTTAAATTCATCTACCATATACTGAATTCTACTTGGAGATTCCTGAAGTGCAGTAATAACGGCACGCTGAGCGATAGCATTAGCTCCACTAGTCACCTGACCTTGTAGTTTGTTACAGGCTCTTGCAATCCAATCAGGGGCTCCGATATATCCGATTCGCCATCCTGTCATGGCAAAGGCCTTAGAGACTCCATTAACGGTTACCGTTCGTTCTTGCATACCTCCAATAGTTGCAAAACTGGTATGACCTCCACTGCTAAAATTGATGTGTTCATAGATTTCATCAGAAACCACGATAATGTCTGGATGCTTTTTTAACACCTGAGCTAAGGATTCTAATTCTTCTTTGCTGTAAAATGATCCGCTAGGATTACATGGTGAACTAAACCACAGCATTCGAGTCTTATCATTAATAGCGGCTTCTAATTGCTCAGCCGTCATTTTAAAATCGTTTTCAATTGAAGTTGGAACTTCAACGGGAACACCTTCGGCTAGTTTGACAATATCACTATAACTCACCCAAAACGGTGCGGGTAAAATAACTTCGTCACCCTTATTGAGCACCACCATAGCTACATTGTAAAGCGATTGCTTTGCTCCTGTAGAGACCACAATTGAATTAGCGGTATAATCAATTTGGTTATCTCTCTTAAACTTGTGTATAATAGCTTCTTTTAAATCGGCATAACCATCTACAGGGGTGTAGGAGCTGTAATTGTCGTCTATTGCTTGTTTGGCTGCTTCTTTGATAAAGTCTGGAATATCGAAATCGGGTTCTCCCAGAGACAGTCCAATGACATCGACGCCATCATTTTTTAAACTTCTCGCTTTGGCAGCCATGGCAAGCGTGGCTGAGGTTGACATTTTTTGTAATCTTTCGGATACTTGATTGTTCATTTTTGAGTGATTAAACTGCTACAGCAGGTTTGTTTCCTAAATGTTTAAGGTGATTAAAATGTGATTCTATGGCTACCCAAATCGAACTGTATTCGTGATAAGGTAGATTAAATTCTTTCGCCGTTGATTTGACAATTTCTGCAATCTTAGAATAATGTACGTGACTAATATTCGGAAATATATGGTGTTCGATTTGATGGTTTAATCCGCCGCTAAACCAGTTCAAAAATTTACTTCTGGTACCAAAATTTGCTGTGGTAAACAACTGGTGAATAGCCCATGTATTTTTCATGAATCCAGATTCGTTTGGAGTCGGTGTTTCTGCTTTTTCCACAATATGCGCCAATTGGAATATCATACTCAAAATGAGTCCTGCGATGTAATGCATCACAAAAAATCCAATAACTACTTGATACCAAGCAATGTCAAAAACAACAATAGGTAACACAATCCAGATGATGAAGTATAATATCTTAGTCAAGATCAACATACTCCACATATAGGTGTCACTTTTCTCAGCGCCAACCGATAGTTTTCGTTTTCTGTATCTAATCATTTGGGTGAAATCACTAGTTAGTGACCAGTTGATTGTAAGTAAACCGTAGAGAAGAATAGAGTAGAGGTGTTGATATCGGTGATGCTTTTTCCAAGGTGTATGTTTTGAAAACCTCAAAATTCTACCGGCCTCTAAATCTTCGTCATGCTCGTGAATATTGGTAAAGGTGTGGTGCAGTAAATTGTGCTGCACTTTCCAGTTGTAGACATTTCCCGCTAATAGGTAAATACTACTCCCCATAATTTTATTCACCCATTTTTTTGATGAGAATGAACCGTGATTTGCATCGTGCATAACATTCATACCGACTCCAGCGACTCCAATTCCCATAATAATGCAAAGCGCAAAATCTAAGGCGAAGTGAAAATCAAAAATGGTGATTAGAAAATAAGGGGTCACAAGAAGTATAAACATGATAAGTGTTTTAAAATACAACTTGAAATTTCCTGTCTTTTTCAATGATTTTTGTCTGAAATAATCGTTTACTCTTTTGTTTAGGGTGGTAAAGAACTTGCGTTGGTCCGCTCGTTCAAATCGAATATTTTTCTTTTTCATAACTCGGTTAATTAGCCTGCTTAGAATGATTAATTTAGCGCAAAATCCTTTTAATGTCCACAGAAAAAGTCTTTAAATACTTCAATAAACTCAGTTCAAAACAGATAGCGCAAATTAGCGATTTAGAACGGTTATACAATGACTGGAATCTTAAAATAAATGTAGTTTCTAGAAAAGATATAGAGCAGATTTACCTTAGACACGTACTACATTCAATGTGCATTGCGAAATTCATTTCGTTTAAAGAAAATTCAAAGATCATTGATGTTGGCACCGGAGGTGGATTTCCAGGAATTCCCCTTGCCATTCTATTTCCAGAGGTCAACTTTACTCTTGTTGATTCCATCGGTAAAAAATTAAAAGTTGTTGAAGAAGTAGTTGCAGGTTTGAACCTCCCCAATGTAGAAACCATTCACAGTAGGGCAGAAGATTTAACTTCAGGTCAATTTGACTTTGTGGTCTCCAGAGCGGTTGCCTATATGCCAACCTTTGTGCATTGGACACAACACTTACTTTCAAAAAAGAATACGCACCCTATCGCAAATGGCATTCTATACCTCAAAGGCGGAGACCTAGAAGAAGAGCTTTCAACCTATCCACAAAGTCAAATCTATAAGCTCTACGATTGGATTCCTGAAGAAGAATTCCAAACCAAGAAATTAGTATATCTACCCTTTTAACTTTCTAAGAAAGGATAAGTGTAATCCTCAGGGCTCACAAAGGTCTCTTTAATTAATCGCGGAGAAACCCATCTGAGTAGATTAAGTGCTGATCCCGCCTTGTCATTTGTTCCAGAGGCTCTAGCTCCTCCAAAAGGCTGTTGACCAACCACAGCACCTGTGGGCTTGTCATTGATGTAAAAGTTTCCTGCTGAATTTTCTAAGGCTTTTAGCGCCTCGTTGATCAGGTAACGGTCTTTTGCAAATACAGCACCGGTTAGCGCATACTCTGAGGTGGAATCTACCAGTTTGAGGGTGTCTTCCCACTGATCGTCTTCGTATACAAAGACAGTAACTACTGGGCCAAAAAGTTCGGTTTCCATGGTTTCATACCTCGGATTGGTGGTCACTATAACCGTAGGATCAATAAAGTAGCCGCAGCTATCATCGTAGCCACCACCTGCATGAATAGTAGCCTCATTACTTTTTTTAGCGCGTTCAATAAAATGTACATTGCGATCAAAGGCTTGCTGATGAATCACAGCAGTTACAAAGCGCGTCATATCCTCAGGACTCCCAGGTTTACCGATTTTATCAATATCTTCTTTTACCAAGTCTAAAATGGCATTGGCTTTTGATTTTGGAAGGTATACTCTAGATGCAGCACTACACTTTTGACCTTGTAACTCGAAAGCTCCTCTTACGATAGCCGTACTAACTTGTTTACTGTTCGCAGAGGGGTGCGCAATGATAAAGTCTTTTCCTCCAGTTTCTCCGACTATTCTCGGATAGGTTTTGTAGTTGTGAATATTGCTTCCGATTTGCTTCCAAAGATTTTTAAAAACCTCGGTAGATCCAGTAAAATGTAAACCAGAAAAATCAGAGTGGCTTAAAACTTTGTCACTGATCATGACGGGATCTCCGTAAATCATATTAATTACTCCAGAGGGTAATCCAGCTTCTTGAAAGACTTCCATAATCACTTGAGCACTGTATACCTGAGAATCACTTGGTTTCCAAACCACCGTATTTCCCATTAGAGCTGCAGATGCTGGTAAGTTTCCTGCAATAGCGGTGAAGTTAAAAGGTGTAATGGCGTATATAAATCCTTCCAATGGTCTGTAGCTAACTTGATTCCACATTCCTGAAGCTGATTGTGGTTGATCTGAATAAATCTGAGTTAAAAAGCTCGCATTGAATCGCAAGAAGTCAATAAGCTCACAAGCAGCATCGATTTCGGCTTGATGAATAGTCTTTGATTGCGCGAGCATTGTGGCGGCATTAATTCGTGCTCTATAAGGTCCAGCTAAGAGGTCAGCCGCTTTTAAGAATACCGCAGCGCGAGATTGCCAAGGTGTCTGTCCCCATTTCTCTCTTGCATTTAAGGCGCTGTCAATAGCGAGTTGAACTTCTTTTTCAGAAGCTAAATGATATTTTCCAATTTCGTGTTTGTGGTCGTGCGGTGGGGTAATAGAATTACATGATCCAGTCCGTACTTCTTCACCATTAATGTACATCGGTATATCAATGTGATTTTTATACAGTGATTTATAGGTCTGTAGAACATTTTGTTTTTCAATACTGTTTTTTTTGTAATCCAGAACTTTTTCGTTAGCAATTTCTGGAACCTTAAATAGAGCGTTAGACATGACGTTTGAATTCAAAAGTTATGCCGCAAAGGTATAGGATTTAACGCATTAATTCATGTAATATTCAGGGTGCAATTGAATCAGAACAGACTTTATCTCAATGAAGTCTTTTGAGATGACGTCTTGAAATAAGAAGTAAGCCTCAATAGCTCCGAATTCAGATTCAATCGCCAAATTTGATTTATAAGAAAATGATTCTTGAGGAAGAATTAAAGGTTTTTGACCTCTAAGAGATGAACTGAAGATTTCGTAATTCTTGTTTAATTCGTAGACGTTCCACTTAACGCTTATAAACCGAAGCGCCATAGTACTCTCATTGGTAATGGTAGTATTGTAGCTGTAGCCGTATAAAGGCTTGTCATTTTTGTAAAAAACCTCATCGTTTTTGATGGAATTTTTGATAAATATAAGTTGGTTAGTTTCAGCATTCATGTTTTTAATGTAGGCCAAAATCACTGCATTTGGTCGAATTGAAATATTAATTCGATTAAGGCTCGAAATTTAGGACAAACGCTCAAAGTCCTAGATCAGACGAATAAATTTTTTGATAACCGATTACACGATCGTAATTCAAATCAAAATCCTTGTAATGAAATAAAATCTGATAAGCATTTTCAGTGTTTAGAAAACTGCCATTGATACTACTAGCGTCTAATACACCTTCTTTGTTTGTGGTGACAAAAAGATAGTTGTAAATGCCTTGTTTAAGCAAAAGTCTTGTCTTCCAGATATTAGATTGTTCATCGAATTCAAGTTGGGACTCCTTATTGAGTTCAAAATTGTTGAATCCACCGATGATATACACCTCGTTAAAATCTCCGACGTTTTCTAAACTTAAATCAACATTCACGTAGTCGGCTTCTATTGATGGGTTTGTGCCTTGTAGGGTTTGTATCACAAAATCACCGTTGATATCTGGGTTGTAGGTATAGGGTAGGAGTTGTCTGTTTCTTTGGGTGTATAGTTTCATGAGAATAGGCATCTCATAACTAATTTCTCTTACGCTGTTATTGGTACTTCTGATGTCCTTGGTGTCAAAGAAGAGGAATTCATTTTGACCAAAAAATTGAATTTCATCACGGTTGTAAATGAGCTGATTGCTATTTTGAAAATCGGGAGTTTTAAATGTCTTTTGAGTGCTCCACTGAAAGTTTTGAATAATAGACAGGGAAGTACGTTGTTCGAAGTCAATCAGTGCATTTCGATTGATGTTTACCCTTACCTCAATGCGCTGCTGCTCATTACCTAGATTTATTTTTCGCGGTCGCTTAACGATTCCGGCGATTTGAGCTAAAGGCTCATAAACGATAAATTTTCGTTCTAGAACGAGCTCGTTTTGATTGTTTTTAATTAAAATTTTATAATGTCCACTTTTGGTAATTCGAATTTGATTGTTGGGAATAGTCAAGGTATAATTCGAATAGGAGATTAAGGTGTTATAACTGTTTTGATAATTAACAATTCGCTGTCCATCAAAACCAGAAATATATTCAGTTTGAAACAAGTTTGATTTACTCCAATCCTTGTTGTAATGTTCAATGTAATAGTAATAATCTTCCTCTAAGTTTGCCAGGTCATCGAAACTAAGGTGTAGGGCTTCCCCAAGGGCTACTACAGGCAGTACTTCGGTCTGGTCACTTCCTCTAAAAATAATGGTATTTAGCTGCTTTTGTTGACTGTAAACCACAGAGTGCATCAGACAAAAAGTCAAGGATAGAATACAGGTAAGCTTTTGCATGATGTAAAAAAACAAAATTAAAAGGGCATTTTGAAATAGGAAGGATACAATAATTTATTTAAACAAAATTGTGTTAGTACACTTTCCTGTCTTATTTTTGCCGCGTTTAATAGTATATAAACCTATCTAACCAATTATGTCTAAAGACATTCGTATCAAAAAAGGATTGTCTATTTCATTAAAAGGAGAGGCTGAAATGCGTACAGAAAACGCCAAAGACAGTAAAACCTTTAAGGTGAGATTAGATGATTTTCACGGGTTAACTCCAAAATTAATTCACAAAGAAAACGCTCAAGTTTCTAAAGGTGAACCTCTTTTTTTCGACAAGAACAATGAAGAAATACTTTTCGTTTCACCGGTAAGTGGTACCATCACTGAAATTGAAAGAGGAGCACGCAGAAGAGTGCTCAATATCTCGATCAAATCGGACGGTAAAAATAATTGTGTCGATCACAAGGCGTTCGACTTTTCTGGTAAAAATGCAGAAGACGTAAAAAAACATCTATTGAAATCTGGATGTTGGCCTTACATCAAACAAAGACCGTATGATGTAATTGCAAGACCAGACCAAAATCCCAAGGCCGTATTTATTTCAGCTTTTAATTCTGGCCCTCTGCAGCCAGACTTAGAATATATACTCAAAGGAAATGAAGAAAAAATGCAAGCGGCCATTGACGCGCTTAATATTTTGACACCTGGAAAGGTTCATGTTTCAGTTCCAAATAAAGAAGGTTCTGTTTTTGAAGCGATTAAAAATATTGATTTACACGCGATATCTGGTCCTCATCCCGCAGGACTCGTCGGTACTCAAATCGGACATATCGATCCTATTAATAAAGGAGAGGTGGTTTGGACCATTGGAGCACAAGACCTTCTGATTATAGGAGAGTTACTTCTTGACGGAAAATATAACCCAGAGCGCATTGTCGCTGTAACAGGGTCTTCAATCAATGAGCCCATGTACGTGAGAACTACGTATGGTGCCTCTTTAGAAAATACTATTGAGAGCTGTGGATTAAAAGAAGGCAATCATCGTTTAATCAATGGTGATGTCCTAACGGGTTACACCTCAGAAATGGATGGAGCCATTGGATTCTACACCACTCAGATTACGGCTATTCCAGAAGGTGATGATTATGAGTTTTTTGGTTGGAATAAACCCGTTTTTGATAAAATTTCAAGCACTAGGGCGTTTACCTTTTCGTGGTTGACCCCTAAGAAAAAATACGATTTGACCACCAATACAAATGGTGAGCACAGGGCATTTGTGGTAACGGGAAGTTATGAAAAAGTCTTTCCGCTAGACATCTATCCAATGCAATTGCTCAAGGCTTGTATGGTCAAAGATTTAGACGAAATGGAACAGCTAGGTTTGTATGAGGTTGCTCCCGAAGACTTTGCCTTGACAGAGTTTATTTGCATCTCAAAACAACCGCATCAACAAATTATTAGAGAAGGATTAGATCTATTACTCAAAGAAATTGGATAAAGCATGAAACAGGCATTACACAATTACAAAGAAAAAATTAAGGGCAATAAGTGGGCTCCAGCATTTAATGCGATACACACTTTTTTGTACACGCCAAATGAGGTAACCCAAAAAGGAACGCATGTAAAGGCAGTTGACGATTTGAAAAGAACGATGAACACGGTAATTTTATCGCTTGTTCCTTGTTTGCTTTTTGGAATATTCAACGCAGGATACCAGCACTACAGTGCTATCAATGGTTTTCCAGAATCATTTTCACTTTTTGAACACTTCATCAACTGGGAAAATTTCATATTGGGAATCACCACAGTACTCCCGCTTTTGATTGTTTCCTATGGAGTAGGATTAGCAGTCGAATTTGTTTTCGCAGTGATTAAAGGACACGAAGTTGAGGAGGGTTATTTGGTTACTGGAATGCTAGTCCCCCTAATTGTGCCAATTGACACTCCATTGTGGATGCTTGCCATTGCCGTTATTTTCGGTGTGGTTATCGGAAAGGAAGTTTTTGGAGGAACAGGGATGAATATCTTGAATCCGGCCTTAACCATTAGAGCCTTTTTGTTTTTCGCCTATCCAACTTGGATGAGTGGAGATAAAGTTTGGGTGCACGATGCGGTAAACGGAGTCACCAAAGCAAATAGTACAGACGCCATCTCAGGAGAAACTGTTCTCGGTTATCTCGCTCAAAATAGAACAGACGAATACGCCTATTCACTTTCAGATATGTTCTACGGATTTATTCCTGGATCAGTCGGAGAAACCTCTGCATTTTTGATTCTATTGGGAGGATTGTTTTTAATCTTCGCCAAAATTGGAAGTTGGAGAATTATGTTAAGTGGTGTGCTTGGAGCCCTAGCCATGGGACTAATTTTCAATGCTGTTGTCGATTTTGGATGGATAGGTTCTTACAGTAAATTTTACAGCCTAATGGCTTTTGATTACTGGAAACATTTAATCGTTGGTGGATTGGCCTTTGGTATTGTCTTTATGGCAACCGATCCAGTTACTGCGGCACAAACCAATAGAGGGAAGTGGATTTACGGATTTTTAATTGGATTTATTTCTGTAATGATACGCGTTTTCAATCCAGGTTACCCAGAGGGTGTATTTCTCGCTATCTTATTGATGAACGTTTTTGCGCCAACTATCGATCACTATGTAGTTCAAGCCAATGTAAAGAGAAGAATGAAAAGAGCTTCGCTTGCACAAGCCAACTCCAATTTTAACACTCAAAACGCCTAATCATGTCAATCAATACTGAAAAGAATTCATACACCATCATTTTTGCAGTCGTTATGGTTGCGGTTGTAGGTTCACTTTTGGCATTAATGGCCACGGGTTTAAAATCTAAAATCAAAGAGAATGAGCGTTTTGAAAAACAGCAAAATATTCTTTACGCTATGGGTGTTAATCGCAATCAAGATGATTCCTCAGTTAACTTTATTCCTACCACAGAAGTTGAATCTATTTTTAACAACACCATAGAAGGACAATACGTGCTAACAGGAGGAGAAATTAAAGCTCAAGAAGAAGCCTATCTCATTGATCTGAAAAAAGAAATCACTAAAATTAAAAAAGGAGATAAGGCGAGCCTCCCACTTTTTGTTGGAAGCAACGACAATCAGAAATACTACATCATACCGATGTACGGAAAGGGGCTTTGGGATGCCATTTGGGGTTATATGGCTGTTGATGAACAAATGATCATCAAGGGAGTTTATTTTGACCACAAAGCGGAAACACCAGGACTAGGCGCTAACATCAAATTGCGTTATTTCATGGATGATTTTATTGGCGAATCTATTGCTCCAAACGGAAAGTTTGGAGGAGTGAGTGTTGTCAAAGGAAATAACGATCCCCTTAACGAAGACAAATCCGATGCTGAAGTAGATGCTTTAGCAGGGGCAACCATAACAGGTAATGGAGTATCAGACATGATCAAAGAAAGTGTAAAACTCTATCAACCTTTTTTACAATCAATAATGACCAATTAGTATGGCACTACTATCAAAAAAAGACGCAAACCTAATACTAGACCCACTCGCGGACAATAACCCTATTACCATTCAGGTATTGGGAATCTGTTCTGCACTAGCCATTACTGCAGAGCTCAAAGCTTCCGTGGTTATGTCTATTTCGGTTTTATTTGTAATGGGTCTTGGTAATGTAGTCATCTCTTTACTGAGAAACCTCATTCCATCAAAAATTAGAATCATCGTACAACTTATCGTAATTGCTGCTTTGGTGATTATTGTAGATCAAGTGCTAAAAGCATTTGCCTATGAACTCAGCAAGACCTTATCGGTTTTCGTGGGACTGATCATTACCAATTGTATCATCATGGGACGTTTTGAAGCCTTCGCTTTAGGTAATGGCCCATGGCGTTCTTTTTTAGACGGTATCGGAAATGCTTTTGGTTATGGAATCATCTTAATTATCGTTGGATTTTTGAGAGAATTATTGGGTTCAGGAACCTTATTCGGTATTCCAGTCTTGGGAGATCCTATCGCTAAAACCGGTTTATATGCCTTTGGATACGAAAACAATGGTTTTATGATTATTCCTCCAGCCGCTCTTATTGTCGTTGGGGTTTTAATATGGATTCAACGCGCACAGAACAAATCATTAATTGAAGAGGCCTAAAACAGAGCAGTTATGTTAGAACACTTAGAATTATTTTTCAAATCGATCTTTATTGACAACATGGTATTCGCTGTGTTTTTAGGGATGTGCTCTTATCTAGCCGTTTCTAAAAAAGTGGCGACTGCAGTAGGTTTAGGAGCCGCGGTTATTTTTGTCTTAACAGTGACAGTTCCCTTAAACTGGCTTTTAGACCAATACATTCTTCAAGAAGGGGCTTTGACTTGGTTGGGACCTGAATTTGCAGATTACGACCTAAGCTTTTTGTCCTTTATTTTATTTATCGCTACCATCGCCACTATGGTGCAGTTGGTAGAAATTGTGGTAGAGAAGTTTTCTCCAGCGCTGTATAACTCACTGGGAATCTTTTTACCGTTAATTGCGGTGAACTGTGCAATTTTAGGGGGATCACTTTTTATGCAGGCTCGTGAAATTTCAAGCTTTGCACTGGCCTTAAATTACGGTTTCTCTTCGGGTATTGGATGGTTTTTAGCTATACTCGCTATCGCAGCAATTCGAGAGAAAATCAGATATTCAGCTGTTCCTGCACCCTTACGAGGTTTGGGAATCACTTTTATCATTACAGGACTCATGGGAATCGGTTTCCAAAGTTTTGGGGGTATGCTCACCGGAGATAATGAGCCACCAGCAGCCGAAGAGGTTGTTGAGACCATTACTCCAGTAGACCTCAAAGAACTTACTCAGGATCAAACTAAGACCAAGAAAGACCAAGAGACTGAAAAAACAAACAAAGACTTAGTACTAAATCCTTAATATCGTTCAAATGACTTTAGCAGCAA
Source organism: Flavobacteriaceae bacterium (assembly GCA_049596955.1). GTDB lineage: Bacteria > Bacteroidota > Bacteroidia > Flavobacteriales > Flavobacteriaceae > UBA3478. The sequence continues at coordinate 4,864 of JBMYMD010000001.1, read as the reverse complement.
TAGGTGGTACAATAGCAATTACAGTGGCAGCATTCTTGACGTTAATTTTGGCGTTGGTTGCCTTGTTGTTATTTACGAAAGAAAAATTAGCGCCTTCAGGGCCGGTTAAAATTCTTCTAAACGGAGAGCGAGAAATCGAAGTAGCCTCAGGGGATTCACTTTTGACAACTCTAGGAAATCAGAAAATCTTTTTGCCTTCAGCATGCGGAGGTGGTGGATCGTGCATTCAATGTGAATGCCATGTTTTAGCTGGTGGAGGAGAAGCACTTCCGACTGAAACCCCTCACTTTTCTAAAAAAGAACTACAAAGCGGTGCGCGTTTAGCCTGTCAAGTAAAGGTGAAACAGGATATGGAAATCACCATTCCTGAAGAGGTTTTTGGAATCAAAAAATGGCAAGCTAAGGTGGTGCGTAATTACAATGTAGCCTCATTCATCAAAGAATTTGTAGTTGAGATTCCTGAGGAAATGAACTACAAAGCCGGAGGGTATATTCAAATTGAAATTCCACCTTGTGAGGTGCGCTACGCTGATATGGACATCACAGCACATCCAGAGGAGCACGAAACACCGATGAAATTTAAAGCCGAATGGGATAAGTTTAAGCTTTGGCCTTTGGTGATGAAAAATACCGAACCCGTCGAGCGTGCATACTCTATGGCCTCTTTTCCTGCTGAAGGAAGAGAAATCATGTTAAATGTGAGAATTGCGACTCCTCCTTTCGATCGCGCTAAAGGCGATTGGATGGATGTTAATCCTGGAGTAGCCTCTTCGTATATTTTTGGACTCAAACCAGGTGATGAGGTAACGATATCTGGTCCTTTTGGTGAATTCTTTATCAATGAATCAGAATCTGAAATGCTTTATGTAGGAGGTGGTGCAGGAATGGCTCCAATGCGCTCTCACTTATATCACCTTTTCAAAACCTTGAAAACCAACAGAAAAGTAACCTATTGGTATGGAGGACGTTCAAAAAGAGAATTGTTCTACCTTGAACACTTTAGAGCCTTAGAAAAGGAATTCCCGAATTTCAAATTCTATTTGGCACTCTCTGAGCCTCAAGAGGAAGACAACTGGAAAGTGAAAAAAGACATCAATGATACAGATGGAGATGGATTCGTTGGGTTCATTCACAACTGTGTAATCGATAACTATCTCAACGATCACGAAAGTCCAGAGGACATCGAATTGTATTTCTGTGGACCTCCACTTATGAACCAGGCTGTTCAGAAAATGGGAGAAGATTTTGGTATTCCAGACGAGCACATCAGATTTGATGACTTTGGAGGATAATCCTCTTCTAAGAATCGGATTTTAGTAGGTAAGGGTGCGCGAATTAACCGAACAAGAGTTACACAACTTGGCCATGAATATTGTGGGTAAGGAACTTGAGCGCCATGGATTTGAGTTTTTGGCTGTTAATTCTAAACCTAAGAAAAACCCACAGTTCGTTTGTCTTAAAGAGAAAAAAACACACTTTATTGTAGTGCGTGCAGTGCCTTATCCAGAAGATCCGCTTGCACCCGATCTCAAGCTACTGACCAAGGTAAAAGACCATGCGGAGAAATTCGAGGCCATGTCTTATTATGCTGGAGTGGGCTTGTACAATGCTGATGACAAAGCCGAGGCAGTTTTGTTAGACCAACCCTATGAAATTAATTTTAAAGGGATGATTCCTATTCAAGAATTCTTATGAGAAAGCTTATAGTAATTGCGTTATTTCTCGGGATTTCTTGCAGCCCAAAGAACGAAGTGATTCGCATACAAGGCAGCGCCTTAGGAACGACCTATGGAATTGTTTGTTACGATTGTAATATCCAAGCATCTGCTTTGCAATTCGCCGTAGATTCTATTGTGGAATCCGCGAATAATTCAATGTCGACCTACAGGCCTAATTCTTTGATCAGTCGAATCAATAGAGGTGAAGAAAATGTGGTTGTCGATGATCAATTCAAAAAAGTATTTACCCTAGCGGAACAAATACACAAAGAAACCGACGGATATTTTGACCCCACTGTGGGTATACTTGTCAATGCTTACGGATTTGGAGCGGAAGAGGCAGTAGAGGTGACAGATGAGCTGCGAGATAGTCTTTTACAATTCGTTGGATTTGATAAACTATCCCTAAAACAAAATGTATTGCTAAAAGCGAATACCAATACACAATTTGATTTTAATGCCATTGCCAAGGGATACACCTTAGATTTAATTGCTTTATATCTAACTCAAACTGGGGGTGCTAATTATTTAATCGAATTAGGCGGCGAAATCGTAGCTAAAGGACAAAATCTTGATTCGTTGAGAGCTTGGACTGTTGGAATCGACGATCCACAGCGCTTCGAAGAACGTGTGCTCAAACAAAAAATCCAGTTTAGCGATAAGGCGATGGCCTCCTCAGGTAATTACCGAAAATTTAGAGTGGATGAAAAGGGCAACAAATATGTGCACACCATAGACCCTTTTACAGGTGAGGCCAAAATGTCTAATGTTTTAGCAACCTCTGTGATAGCGGATGACTGCGCCACTGCTGATGCTTGGGCGACATCCTTCATGGTGATGGACTTGCCAAAGTCACTTTCCATTTTAAAAGGCCGCTCTGATTTGTGGGCTTATATCATTTATAGCGATGAGCAAGGAGAAATCAAAGAGTGGTTTTCGCCAGAATTTGAGGCCCTACTGATCGATTGATTTTTGAACCAAAGGCAGAATTTCAGTCTCATCTAATCTGTACCTTTCGATTTCTTCTTTAGTGTAGAGTTCTTTCACGGCGATTTTTTGAACTTGAAAATCGTGTTTTTCAAGCTGATTGAAAAAATCCATTCCATAAATGCGCAGGTGATCGTACTGTCCAAAAATAGCTGTTCTTTGTTCTTTATCTACGATAGAATCGTCTTCAAAGGTCTTGCTACGACTATAGTCAATGGGAACTTGAAATATTCCCCATCCTCCAGGTTTTAATACGCGATACAATTCAGTAAGCGCGTCTTGATCGTTTTTAATATGCTCGAGCACATGATTGCACAAAATCACGTCAAAGTAATTGTTTTCAAAAGGTAAATCACAGATATCCGCATGAACTTCGGCAATAGGAGAATCCAAATCACAGCTGGTATAGTCAATGTGCGACAGGCGCTTAAATCGTTTGTAAAAAGCTTGTTCTGGTGCCATGTGCAATAACTTGATAGGCCTAGAGTCATCAAAAAATGAAGTCTTCGCCTTTAAAAACAACCACAGAAAGCGATGTCTTTCAAGAGAAAAGGTTCCTGGGGCGAGCACACCTTCTCGAATTTTTTTATAACCATAGGGTAAGAACTTGCGATAGCTTCTTTGGTCTATGGGGTCTTTATAGGTAGATCCTGCGTAAAATAAGGCAATAAAAGGTCTAAGCCCTAAACTAATTTTAATCAAAAGGGGTCTAGGTAAGCTGTTTAAAATTTTTTTTACGAACCTTTCGAACATCGATTATGTTATTTCCCATCTGTAGGGGTCTTCTTCGTCTGTAGAAATGCCTAAAGCCTCGTGCACGTAGTCAAACGTAGACAATAGCTTTGGAGCGCCATCTACAATCGCCACATTGTGCTCAAAATGAGCAGAAGGCATTTTATCTGCTGTGACAATGCTCCAACCGTCCTTGAGTTGCACAACGCGATGAGTGCCCATATTAATCATTGGTTCTATCGCCACCGCAAGGCCTTCTTGAAATTTTTTCCCCCATCCACGTTTTCCGTAATTGGGCATTTCTGGACTCTCGTGCAATTTTTTTCCCAAGCCATGACCTACCAGTTCTCTAACCACCCCATATCCTGCATCTTCGCAATATTTCTGTATGGCATGACCTACATCTCCCACACGGTTGTTAACCTTAAAATGAGAAATTCCAACATAGAGAGATTCTCGTGTGGTTTGCAAAAGTTTTTTCACCTTTTCATCGACTTCACCCACTTCAAAGGTGTAGGCGTGATCTCCGTAAAATTCATTCATGAGTACGCCACAATCCACAGAAATCACGTCTCCTTCTTGAAGTGGAGTGTCTCCTGGAATTCCGTGAACGACTTGCTCGTTAGGACTCCAGTTTAGGGTATTGGGAAATCCATACATATTCAAGAATCCTGGAGAACCTTTGTGGTCTCGTATAAACTCTTCGGCCATTTGATCAAGCTTTAGCGGATGAGCTCCCGGCTTTATTTCACTAGCTAACATCCCTAAGGTTTTAGAAACGAGTCTCGCGCTCTCACGCATAAGTATCAATTCTTCTTTTGACTTCAGTACCATCAGATCTTAATTTGTGATTAAGGAGTGTTGAGTCATTTCATCAGGTTGATCAATACCCATTAAATCTAAAACCGTCGGGGCGATATCCCCAAGAATACCATCTTTGATTTTTGTATCCTCCTTGTCGATGAGAATGATCGGAACAGGATTAACGGTGTGTGCTGTATTTGGGCTTTGATCTTCATTAACCATGGTATCACAGTTTCCGTGGTCGGCGATGATAATAATACTCATGTCTTGTTGCAAAGCACTCTCGACAATTCTAGAGGTGCACTCATCTACGGTTTCCACCGCTTTTACTGCCGCACTCATAATCCCTGTATGCCCTACCATATCTGGGTTGGCAAAATTCAGGCAAATAAAATTAGGGCGGTCGTTTTCAATACTTTCTATAACTGCCTCGGTAATTTCATAAGCGCTCATTTCAGGCTTTTCATCATAGGTAGCTACTTTTGGCGAAGGACACAAAATACGTTTTTCGCCTTCAAATTCTTCTTCTCTACCACCGTTAAAAAAGAAAGTGACGTGAGGATACTTTTCAGTCTCTGCGATTCGCAATTGTGAAGATCCAGCCTTTGAAATGACTTCTCCTA